>NZ_JBNHGO010000002.1:0-637695 GCF_059091365.1 Arthrobacter sp. MDT2-34-1 | reverse complement strand
TGTGGTTCCCAGACAACAACCGTTGTCGGAAAAGGGAACAAACAATTGAATACAGTTCCAAGCACAAGCTTGTAACCAACAGGTTTGCCGCCAACCCCCACCGGGGTGGGCGCGCACGAAGGGTTACGGCGGTCATAGCGTGGGGGAAACGCCCGGTCCCATTCCGAACCCGGAAGCTAAGGCCCACAGCGCCGATGGTACTGCACTCGGGAGGGTGTGGGAGAGTAGGTCGCCGCCGGACATTCTTTGAACACGGGAAGGCCCCGCCAACGATGGCGGGGCCTTCCCGCGTTTAACCACCAACCACCCCACGCCCCGACTAGGCTGGGGCTATGAATTCGTCCCTGTTCTCCCACGCGCAGCAAGAGCCTGAACCCTCCAAGAGCGGTGATCCAATCCACTGCCGCGTCACCGTGCCGCGGGAAAGCCAGGAGGCTTTCAGCGGCTTCACCGATCTCATCCATCTCTGGTGGCCGGTGGACCGCCAAAGTGTGGCGGGTGAGGGCAGCCACGTGGAGTTCGAGGACCATGTCCTGACAGAAACGACGCTGGATGATGAGGTTCATGTCTGGGGCGAGATCCTGGAATGGACTCCCAGCAGCCACTTGCGCTGCACCTGGCACCCGGGCACGAGCCCCGCGGCGTCGGGGGAAGTCGAGGTCGACTTCGTGGACGTCGGCGATGGCCGCACTGAACTGCGCCTGACCCACTCCGGCTGGGAGAACATGCCCGAGGGCGGGCGCGAGCGGGCCGCCTACGCCGAGGGATGGCCGCAGGTGCTTGGCCGCTACGTCCGGTTCATGGGAGGGACTGCGTGACCAGCAACAGCAACGGAACGACCACCGGAGGCCCCGAAAGCGTGACGGGTTCTTTTCTGGAGGAACTTCAGCGTGCCCTGCCGGCGGGATCGGTCAGCACCGACCCCACGGACTTGGCTGCCTGCGCCACCGACCAAGGCCCGGTCCTCGACCACCAGCTGCCCATCGCCGTTGTCCGCGCGCAGAGTGTGGAGGACGTGCAGGCCGTGATGCGGACCGCCCACGCTGCGGGAGTGCCCGTGGTGTGCCGCGGGGCGGGCACCGGGGTCTCCGGCGGCGCGCACGCGTCCAGGGGCTGCTTGGTGCTGAGCCTCGCGGCCATGGACCGGATTCTGGAGATCCATCCGGAAGACGAGATCGCGCGCGTGGAGCCGGGCGTGATTAACGCCGACCTGAATGCCGCCGTCGCCGAGTACGGGCTGATGTACGCGCCGGACCCGGCCAGCTACCGCAGCTCGACGATCGGCGGGAACATTGCGACGAACGCCGGCGGGTTGCGCTGCGCCAAGTACGGGGTGACCCGCGAATCCGTGCTGGGGCTTGACGTGGTGCTCGCCGACGGGACGCTGATCCGCACCGGCCACAGGACGTTCAAGGGCGTGGCCGGTTACGACCTGACCGGACTGTTCGTAGGCTCCGAGGGGACCCTGGGCGTGGTGGTCGGCGCGACGCTGCGGCTGCGCTACCTGCCGGCCGCCCTGGAAACGGTGGCGGCGTTCTTCCCCGATGTGGCAACGGCCGCCGCCGGGGTGCTGGCGGTGGGACGGGCGCGCGTGCAGCCGGCGATCATGGAACTGCTGGACGGAAACACCATGGCGCAGCTGGACCGGGAACAGGGCTCCAACCTGCGCAGCCGCGGCGGCTCGCTGCTGCTGATCCAGACCGACGGCCATGCGGCAGAGGTGGAAGCCGGCATCATCCGCGAGGTCCTCACCGGGCTCGGCGCCGAGATCAAGGCGGCGGACACCGCCGAAGCAATCCGGCTGATGGATCTGCGCCGGCACAGCCGCGGCGCCGAGGTGGACGATGACTACCGGGTGGGGGAGGACGTCGCGGTTCCCCGGTCCCAGCTGGTGCACTACATCAACGAACTGCAGAAAATCGCCGAGCGCCACGGCGTCGGACTGAAAGTGGTCGCGCACGCGGGCGACGGCAACCTGCATCCGACGTTCTGGGTCGGCCCCGGGGACGTGGCCAAGGTGGCGGCGCTCAACGAGGCGCTGGACGAGTCCATCGACGTCGGGCTGGCGCTGGGCGGCACGATCACCGGCGAACACGGTATCGGCCAGTTCAAGGTGCGGTGGCTGGGGCGCGAGCAGAGCCACGAGGTGCTGGAACTGCAGCGCCGGCTGAAGGATGTGTTCGACCCTCGGGGGTTGCTGAATCCCGGCAAAGCGTTGCCGGCGCGGATCTCCGAGGCCACGTCGGCGTGAGCCGCGGCGGGGGAACGCATGCCGGCCGTCCACGCGCCCGCCAGTAGGCTGGTGGCATGAGGAAAGAGACGTTGTGGGAAGAGATGAAGCGCCGGAACCCGGGCCATTCGGCGTGGTACATCCAGCGCTTCGAGCAGATGCGCGCCGAAGGCGCCGACTTGCACGGTGAGGCCCGGCTGGTGGACGCCATGGTGCCCCGCGGCAGCAGGGTCCTCGACGCCGGCTGCGGGCCGGGCCGGCTGGGCGGCGAACTGGCGCGCCGCGGACACTCGGTGGTCGGCGTCGACATCGATCCCGAGCTGATCGAAGCGGCCCGCAGGGACCATCCGGACTGTACCTGGCTGGTCGGCGACCTGGCGGAGCTGGACCTGCCCGCGCAGGGCGTCGCCGAGCCGTTCGACGTGATCGTCAGCGCCGGCAACGTGCTGACCTTCCTCGCCCCGGGCACGTCGGGCGAGGTGCTGCGCAACCTGGCCGGCCACCTGGCTCCCGCCGGCCGGCTCGTGACCGGGTTCGGCGCCGGCCGCGGCTACGACTTCGACGAGTTCTTCTCCGACGCCGCAGCGGCGGGCCTGACCCCCGACCTGCGGTTGGCCACCTGGGACCTGCGCCCGTTCACCCCGTCGTCGGACTTCCTCGTGGCGGTCTTCAGCAAGAGCGGAGGGCAGCCTGCCTGAGCGCTGTCAGCCTTCGTCCGTCGCGGCCGCGTCCAGGACGGCGGCGGTCCGCGCATCCGGATCGAGCATGATGGCGGCCTCGTCGCGGCGGTGCCGCAGCACCGTATCGACGTAGGACTGCACGGCCTCCGCCAGCGGCACGTTGCGGTCCTGCGCTTCGGAGATATACCAGCGGTGCTCGAGCACCTGATGGACCACTTCGGCCGGTTCCAGCTTGCCCGCCAGTTCACGCGGTATGGCGCGGACAATCGGTTCGAAGACATGACGGACCCAGCTGTGAGCGCTGATCTCCTCGCTCTGCTCCGGCTGGTTGTCCGCCCGGTAGGCATCCAGGTCATTGAGCAGACGGCGTGCCTGGTTCGCCTGCACGTCGAGGCCCGTGAGCCGCAGCAGCCGGCGCTGGTGGTGCCCGGCGTCCACCACCTTGGGTTGGAGCTGGATGGTGGCCCCGTCTGCGGTGGTGTTGATGGAGAACTCCTCCACGTCGAACCCCAAGTCGTTCAGGCGGCGGATGCGGGCGTTGACCCGCCACCGCTCACCCAGGTCGAACGATTCCTCCGCCGTCAGCTCCACCCACAGCTTGCGGTAGCTGTCCATAATCCGCTCGCTGGTGGCCACCGGATCCACTCTTTCCTCGAGCAGGCCGCCCTCGACGAGGTCCATCATCTCGCCGGCGATATTCACCCGCGCGATCTCGAGGTCGTGCTCGCGCTGGCCGTCGGAGAGCCGCTGGTGCAGCTCACCGGTTTCGGCGTCCACCAGGTAGGCCGCGAACGCTCCGGCGTCCCGGCGGAAGAGCGTGTTGGACAGCGAGACATCGCCCCAGAAGAACCCCACCAGGTGCAGGCGCACCAGGAGCAGTGCCTGCGCGTCGATCAGGCGGGTCAGCGTCTCCCGCCGCAGCGTCTGGGAAAACAAGGCGCGGTACGGCAGCGAGAAACGGAGATGCCGGGTGACCAGCACCGGTTGCAGCGGAGTGCCGTCGGTGCGCAGCCGCCCGGTCATCACGGCTACCGGTTCCACGCAAGGTATGGCCAGCCGCTGCAGCTTGCGCAGCATCTGGTATTCGTGTCGGGCAGCTTCTTCGCCGGTCTCCTTGATCGCCACAACGCCCGCGCCAAGCGGGGCGAACCGCACCACGTGCCGGGACAGCCCGCGGGGCAGTGCGGCCAGGTTTTCCGGCGGCCAGTCTTCCAGCGCAAGGTGCCAGGGCAGGTCCAGCAGCCGCTCGTCGGTGGTGGCCGCGGTGATGCTCAGCGACGCTATCGACGACGCGGCCCCGCCGGACAGGGCCGCGTCGGCGGTCCCTTGGACGGGACCGCCGGTGCCGGGATGTTGGTCAGCCATGATGACTACATCCTAGGCGCGGGGCCTAGTCGGCTGTCTTGCCGGCTTCGATCGGAGTATTGAGGTCCTCCACCGAGGCGGGCGGCGTGCCGGGTGCATGCTCGCCCAGCCGCAGACCGTTCTCGGTGTCGAACAGGTGCACGTGGCCCTCCTTGGGCCGCACGTAGGTGGTGCTGCCGGCCGGCGGCGGGGTGCGTCCGTCGACGCGGCCGGTGATGTCGTAGCGCTTGCCGTCCAACTCTGTGTGCCCGTAGACGTACGCGTCGGCGCCCAGCTCCTCGACGACGTCCACGAACACCGCCAGCCCCTGGCCGTCCTCGGCGCGCTCCAGGTCCTCCGGCCGGACCCCCAGCGTGACGGTGTTTCCGTGCGCGGCGTCCAACAGGTTGCGCGGCACCGGGTACGTCAGGCCGCCGAACTGGACACCGCCGTCGGTCACCGGCAGTTCCAACAGGTTCATGGCCGGCGAGCCGATGAAACCGGCCACGAAGACGTTGGCCGGCCGGTCGTAGAGGGCGCGCGGGGTGTCCACCTGCTGCAGGATGCCGTCCTTGAGCACCGCCACGCGGTCGCCCATGGTCATGGCTTCCACCTGGTCGTGGGTGACATAGACGGTGGTGACGCCCAGCCGGCGGGTCAGGGAGGCGATCTGCGTGCGGGTCTGCACGCGCAGCTTGGCGTCCAGGTTGGACAGCGGTTCATCCATCAGGAACACCTGCGGGTTCCGAACGATTGCCCGGCCCATCGCCACGCGCTGGCGCTGGCCGCCGGAGAGCGCCTTGGGCTTGCGGTCCAGGTACTCCTCCAGGTCCAGCAGCTTGGCCGCCTCGCGGACCCGCTCGACGCGTTCTTCCTTGGACACGCCGGCGATCTTCAGGGCGAAACCCATGTTGTCAGCAACGGACATGTGCGGGTACAGCGCGTAGTTCTGGAACACCATGGCGATGTCACGGTCTTTCGGCGGTACGTCGGTGACGTCGCGGTCACCGATCAGGATTCGTCCCGAGTTCACGTCTTCCAGGCCGGCCAGCATCCGCAGCGAGGTGGACTTGCCGCAGCCCGAGGGGCCGACGAGGACCAGGAACTCGCCGTCTGCGATCTCCAGCTTGAGGCTGTCCACCGCGGGCTTTTCGGTGCCCGGATATAAGCGCGTGGCATTGTCGAACGTTACCGTTGCCATGGTTGTTTTCCCTTCACGGGCAGGTACGTGCCCGACGATCCGTAGTGATGGGTGCGTGTTCAGTTTTCGAGCCGCCGCACGGCGGTGTGAGGCGGCTCACGCCCTCAGTATGCCACGGCTGTCAACGAGCCCCTGGGGCGCGGCGGCCGGGGACACACGCTCCAGGCAGCCGGTCGCCGGCCTGCCGCGCTAGGCCGGCAGTGCGGCGGCCCGCAGTTCGGCCAGCAGCGCCAGCGCGGCCGCGATCGTCTGCGGAGAGTCCACCCGGTAGGCCGCGGCAGTGTCTCCCGGCCCCACCTTGACCCCGACGTCGGAGCCCCGCAGCACGGCGAAGGCGTGTTCGTCGGTGACGTCGTCGCCGGCGAAGAACACGGCGGTCGCGCCGGTGAACGAGCGCAGCAGCCCGAGGCCCTGGCCCTTGTCGGCGCTGAGCACCGAGGTCTCGAGCACGCGCTTGCCGTCGGTGAGATAGAGCCCGGGGACCTCCTGGAGCGCGGCGCGGGCGCGCTCGGTGGCCGCCGCCGCCACGGCGTCGTCGGCGGTTCGGGTGTGGAGCACGACGCCGGCCGGCTTGGCTTCCAGCCGGGTGCCCGGATGGGCGGCCACTACTTCTTCGACGACGGCGGTGGCCGCCGCCAGTGCCTGCTGCTGCGCTTCGTCCAGCACCAGGGGAGGGCTGTCCGGGCCGGTGAAGACCTCGCCGCCGTGCGAGCCGATGAGCAGGGTCCTGTCGTCCGGGGAGGCGACGGCGCGCAGGCTGGCCAGGGCCCGGCCGGAGATGAAGGCGGTGGACGTCCCCGGCAGTGCCGCCAGCGCGGCCACGGCGGCTGCCGAGGCCGGCAGGGGGCGGGCGTCCTCGGCCCGGGGCACGATCGGCGCCAGCACGCCGTCGAAATCCAGCGCCACCAGCAGCGTCTCGGTGCGGGCGAGCCGCTCCAGCGCCTCCCGCAGCTCCAGCGGCACCAGATCGCGGGCGCCGGGGTCAGGCGCGGCGGCGTCAGGGGCGCCGACACCGGGGACACCGGCGTCAGCCCTACCGACGCCGGGGCTCACGGGCAGGTGCGGCTGCCCGTCGTCGCGGCGCTCAGTCATCGGCCTGCGGCTGTTGCAGGGCCTTCAGGAAGGCCCGCGACCAGTGTTCGACGTCGTTCTGCAGGATCTGCCGGCGCATGGCCCGCATTCGGCGGGTGGCCTCGGCCGGCGGGATGTTGACCGCCCGGATGATGGCGTCCTTGAGCCCGTCGATGTCGTGCGGGTTGACCAGGATGGCCTGCTTGAGCTGGTCAGCGGCGCCGGCGAATTCGCTGAGCACCAGCGCCCCGTCCACCCCCTTGCGGGAGGCGACGTACTCCTTGGCCACCAGGTTCATGCCGTCGCGCAGCGCCGTCACCAGCATCACGTCCGCGGCCAGGTAGAGCGCCACCATTTCCTCCACCGGGTAGCTGTGGTGCAGGTAGCGGATGGCGGTGTTTTCCAGGGTGTCGAACGTGCCGTTGATCCGGCCCACAGAACCTTCGATTTCCTCGCGCAGCAGCCGGTAGGACTCGACGCGCTCGCGGCTGGGCGAGGCCACCTGGATCAGCACGGCGTTCTCCACGTTCAACTTGCCGTCTTCCAGGAGTTCGCCGTAGGCCTTGACCCGGTGCCGGATGCCCTTGGTGTAGTCCAGCCGGTCCACGCCCAGCAAGACGGTGTCGGGGTTGCCCAGCTCCTGCCGGATCTGCTCGGAGCGGGCGATCACGTCCGGCCGGTTGGCCAGTTCGCTGATGTGGGCCACGTCGATGGAGATCGGGAAGGCGCCGGCCTTGCAGAGGCGGGCGCCGCCGTCGTTGTTGACCACCTGCACCTGCTGCTGGCGCACATTCAGGCCGCTGAAGCGGCGCACGCAGCGCAGGAAGTTGCTGGTGTCGCTGGGGCGCTGGAAGCCGACCAGATCGGCCCCGAGCAGGCCCTCGATCACCTGCCGGCGCCACGGCAGCTGGGCGAAGATCTCCAGCGGGGGGAACGGGATGTGGTTGAAGAAACCGATCTTCAGGTCCGGGCGCATCTCGCGCAACAGCTTGGGAACAAGCTGCAGCTGGTAGTCCTGCACCCAGATGGTCGCACCCTCGGCGGCGATCTCTGCGGTTGCCTCGGCGAAGCGCCGGTTGACCGTTTTGTAGCATTCCCACCAGGCGCGGTGGAACTCCGGCGGGGCGATCACGTCATGGTAGAGCGGCCAGAGCGTGGCGTTGGAGAAGCCTTCGTAATACAACTCGACGTCGTCGGCGCTCAGGGTCACCGGGACCAGATGCATGTTGTCGTGGTCGAACGGGTCCACTTTCTCGTCCGGTACTCCCGGCCAGCCCACCCAGGCGCCGTCGGTCTTCGCCATCACCGGGGCCAGCGCCGTGACCAGCCCGCCGGGCGAGCGCCGCCAGGGACCCTGCCCGTCGCCCTCGGGCGCTCGGTCCACCGGCAGGCGGTTGGAGACGACGATCAGGTCGTACTCCCCGAACTGAGATCCTTCTGCTTCCTCGCCGTTCATCTCTGCGGAATTCGCCAACTGACCTCTCCTTTGTGTATACCGTCCTGTTCATGACTTTATAAGGAATGGCAACCCGAGGCTTCCCCCGGAGCGCGCTGAGGTATCAAACGTGAACGCGGCCACTCGTTCCGCCTGAACATTGAAGTTGCAACTAAACTAGACCTGTAGTGCCCTGCCTGGGCGAAGCAGACCAACAAGACGCGAGGATCCATGGCTACCCAAAACAGCCCTAAGTCGACCAAGGCCGAGCGCACTGCTGCGGCCCGCGAGAAGGCCCGCCAGATACGCGAAGAGCAGCAGAAGCGCGAAAAGCGGAACTCGCTGCTGGTCAAGGGCGGGGTGGTCGTCGCTGTCCTGGTGATCATCGCGGTGATCGCCGGGGTTGTCATCTCCAACCAGCGCGGGCAGGTCGCCGACGTCGGTGCCGCGCCGGCCCACGGCAACGAGTTCGGCGGGTACACCATCACGCAGGACGGCCTGGCGGCCACCGAGCCCATCCAGGTCGACGTGAACAACATCCCGGAGCCAGCCTCCACCGAGGGCGACACCATCGTGCCGGCGGGCGTTGCTGCCGCGCCCGAGGGCGAACCGGCGAACATCGTGGTTTACGTGGACATGGGTTGCCCGGTCTGCAAGGACTTCGAAGGACAGTACGGCGGGTACCTGACCGACCTCACCTCCTCCGGCGAGGCGACCGTGGAGTACCGGGTGGCGACCTTCCTCGACCGCGTTTCCACCACCAACTACTCGTCCCGGGCAGCCAACGCCGTGGCCTGCGTGGCCGACTCCCACCCCGAGGCCTTCAACGGCTACCTGACCCAGCTCTTCGCGCAGCAGCCGACGGAAGGCGGGGCCGGCCTGGACAACGCCACCCTGACGAGCATCGCCGAAAGCGCGGGAGCCACCGACGTCGCCTCCTGCATTGACGACGGCGAATTCCGCCCCTGGACCGCGTTCGTCAACCAGACGTTCAACGAATACCAGGTCGGCGGCACCCCGGCGGTCTTCGTTGACGGCCAGAAGTGGACGAACTCCGGCAACTTCCAGGAGTTCGCCCAGGGCATCCTCGACGCCCGCGCCTAAGCCATCCGCCGGGCTGGTCCCGGACGGCATCCGGGCGGCGGCTGCTGCGGTTTCACGCAGGGCCGCCGCCTGGGCTACCCTTATCTAGCCGGTTTTGTCCGGCACGCTGGCCCTTCGGCCAGCACGCCTCCTTAGCTCAGTTGGCCAGAGCACCTGTCTTGTAAACAGGGGGTCGCCGGTTCGAATCCGGCAGGGGGCTCCGCGAACCCCTCTCTGACTAGGCAAAACGCCAGTCGAGAGGGGTTTCTTTGTGTCCGGATTAGCGAAATCCAAGAATATTCCAAGAATTGGTAGCTGCTCGGGCCTCGCCCAAGAAGCGCGATCAGGGTGTGGAGAGGTTTCCGCACGGGTCCGGACACATGGTCGGAAAGCAGGCAACAGGCCCGCTGTCCGAGTGGAACAGGACCCCATGAAATCCAGCAACGATCCGAAACGCATTGCGCGCTCGTCCGCCGACCTGCCCGAGCAGCTCCTGACACGGGCCGAAGTTGCCCTTTGGCTGAAGCTTGCGCCGAAGACCCTCGCAAATATGGCCTCAAGGGGGCTTGGCCCCGACTATGTGAAATTCCCCTGCGGCAGCCTCCGCTACAAGCGGGCCACAGTCCAGGAGTGGATTGACGCCAGCGACAGGAAGGTTGCCTGATGGCCCGAGCGCGCATTCCCGTCGGCGGCCACGGCGAAATCGGTGTCTCCCTCAAGCCCGTTCGCGGCAGCAATGACTACCGCGCATGGGTGACCGTGCGGGAAAGCAGTACTCAGACGAGGACCCTCGAAGCTTTCGCACCGACGAGGGGCAAGGCCAAGACCCGGCTGCGGACGAGGATTGCAGAATGGCAGAGAACCGGCGCAGGTCTTGCCAGAGGCGCCTCGGTCGAGGCGGTGGTCAACGCGTGGCTGGCCTCCCGGACGATCTCCACTGACAAGACGGAGGGTGAAATCCGTGCTCAGACGCTCGCAGCCTACGACTATTACGCAAGGACGTACATAATTCCGGGGATCGGCAGTGCACCCATTGCAGAGGTCCGCGCCAGTGAGCTTCGGAAGTTCCTGACTGGTCTCATCTCAAACGGTAAAGGGCATACGAATGCCCGGCTGTGCCAGACGATTCTGAGCCAAGCGTTCGACTACGCGGTTCTGGACGACCTCGTAAGCGCCAATCCGGTCAAATCAGTAAAGCTGCCGAAGGCTGCGAAGAGTAAGCCCCGGGCACTGACGGACGGGGAACTGCTCGCGCTGCGTAACGCTATCCGAGACTGGCGGAGCGGGCCGGGCCGTTCCGGTCCCGCCAAAAGCGAACACCTCCAGGATTTGTTCGAAATAATGCTGGGGTCAGCTCTTCGTATCGGTGAGGCCTTGGCTTTGAAATTCGATGACATCTATCTGGTGAACAAGACCGCTCGAATTCACGCGACGCTTGTCGAACAGCGTCCGTCACGGGGCAAGGACGGGGCAGTCGTCGCAGGAAGCTTCTTCTATCAGGATTGGCGTAAGTCGGGGCGTGATGACTTGGTGATCGAACTTCCGGATTTCGTGTGTGACATCATCGTTCGCCGAAAAATCCATAGTCCCGCGCTGAATCCAGAGGGTGCCGTGTTCGTGACGAGAAAAGGCACATGGGTGCATATGAGTGCAATGCGCCGGAGTTTCGACAGTGCCAAGCAGGCCGCCGGATTAAAGTCCACGATGGACTGGTCGAAGCCCCACACTCTCAGGAAGACGGCGCTTACGCGGCTGGCAAAAATAAAAGACGCCGAGGAGGCAGCCCTCCAGGCCGGACACTCCGATGTGCGCATCACGGAGAGCCACTACTTGCACCTCGAGCCGCGGGTCGCGCAGAACGGCGAGGCGCTGCAGACCTTGGCGCCAGCGAAGGAGATGGCGTGAAACGTGCCTTTACTCTCACTGCTTTCGCCCTCCCGGGGCACGATGCGGCTGTCATCTTGGTCAACCTTCACGGCCAAGCTCCAAAGGTCCGGAGCGGTACGCTGCTGACCAGTGACAGTAATTTGGCACTAACAAGGAGAAGGACATGACTGATCGTGTATCTGAAGGGCCTTCGGAACGCGGCGAAGAGCGCATTGATCGGCTCGTAGCCTTGCTGGCTGCCTACTGGAAGCGCACCGAGCCGGACCTGCGATTCTTCCAGCTGATATTCAATCTGAAGGACCAGCTCGGCGTAAGCGGTGATGCTTACGGCATTGCAGATAAAGAGTTGATCGACAGACTGCAGGCTTGGCTTGGGCAGGACGCCGTTAAGGGCGACGCAGTGGGCACCGAGTCCTACCCACTCGCTGCTTCGCCGGCGCGGCGACCGGGGGATGAGTGCAAGAGGGAAAGGGGCAAGAATCACAGCGCGGCTCAGGAGCGCAAGTTGAAAATCGCTGCGGCGGAGCTGAGGGTCACGACCGACAAGAAGCTCGGCCTGGACACACCTCGATGGATACGGGACCTGGCTGCAGGGGATCCCTATCCGCGTAGTCGTCTACGAGACGGCTAGTGGATAGCCTGGATGCCTCGCTCCGAGCTCTCTATGAGACACCCGTGGTCAAAGCGGCCGACCCCCCCCCCTTGGCAAAGAACATAGGGACACCTTCCCCGAACGACACCCCCCTCGCCGCCGTCCTGCACAAGTTCGACCTGGCCGCAGGCGTGACGTAAAGATTTGAAGTCAATCCGATGGCAAAGCTTCTAAAGCCAATTGCTTCGGCCCGAAGCCCCATCGAACGGTTGCAGCAGAACATATAGTCAATGGCATCGGTTTGGCCCGTAATAAAGACGACTGGGTCGTTAAGGTGAATCTGAGTCGGGACGATTCAGCTTTTCGCGAATCCATTCCCGCTGAAGTTTTGGGGGTCCAAGTAGTTGTAGAAGTTGTGGGTGAAGTTACCCCTCGCCCTTGGCAGGACTAGTCGTGTCGGCGACCACGCGCCGTTTTTATTTTCGATGATGTCACTCAACCTCATGCTTGTTGCCCTTCGCGGGAAGCGGTCTGGAGTTGCAAAGCGACGAGCAGCTTTCCGAGGCGGTAGGAGCCATCTGGTGTCTGCCCAGATGGCTCCTACCGCCTTGGTGCCGGACGGAGCCCGCCATGTCACCACAGCATTTCGCCACCGCACCGTCCCAAACGCCTTTGCCCCTCAAACGGTGGTTGATGAGGTGGGCTGGCGGTGACTGGTGTGGGGGAGGAATCCGTGTCCTGTTTTGCGCCCCAGGTGTCCGGAGGCCACGAGGCGGCGGAGGTTGTCGGGGATCAGCAGGGCAGGGTCCCCTGTCTCTTCGTGCATGGCGTCGGCGACATCGCACAGCACGTCCAGGCCGATGAAATCCGATAGGGCGAGTGGCCCGAGGGGCAGGCCGCAACCCAGCACCATGGCGTCGTCGACGACCTGTGCAGAGGCGTATCCGGCGTCGAGCATTCGCGCGGCGGAGAGCAGGTAGGGAATGAGCAGGGCGTTGACGACGAAGCCGGGGCGGTCCCCGACCACGAACGCCCGCTTCCCGAGGACGTCCTGCACGAACCGCTCGATCGAGGCTGTCACGCCCAACGCCGTGGCGTCGGTGGGGATGACTTCGACCAGCGGCATCTTCGGTACGGGGTTGAAGAAGTGCAGGCCGAGGAAGCGTGCGGGATCGGCTAGTGACGACGCGAGTTGCGTGATGGGAATTGATGATGTGTTGGTCGCAATGACGGTGGAAGCGGAGGTATGTTCCTCGATCGTGCGCAATACTGTGCTTTTGAGCCTGGCGCTCTCGGGGACGGCCTCAATCAGTAGGTCGCACTTTGTCAGGCCGGTAATGTCATCGACAGTTCGCAGCCGCTCGCCGACCGGCCCCAGTGCTGAGAGGATGCGTTCCTCGGCGGCCGTCCGGGTGGCCGCCGAAGTGTCGCACAGTATGACGGTGCAGCCGCCACGCAGGGCGCTTTCGGCGATGCCGCGGCCCATGGTGCCGGCGCCGACGATTCCGATCCTTGAGAAGTCTGCGGGGAAAGAGTGCGGGTTCATGCTTCGTACCTCCGGATGAGGGCGGCCAGGGCCTGACCGCCGCCGATGCATAGGGTGATGACCGCGTATTCGTGGTCGCGGCGGATCAGATCTTTGGCTGCGCGCAGCGTGAGGATGGCGCCGGTGGCCCCGACGGGGTGGCCCAGGGCGATCGCTCCGCCGTAGGGGTTGGTGCGTTCGGGATCCAGCTTTGCGTCCCGGATGACGGCTATCGCCTGGGCGGCGAAGGCCTCGTTGAGTTCGATAACGCCGACGTCCGAGGGGTTCATGCCGGTTTCCTCGAACAGCCGCTCCAGCGCCAGGGTGGGTGCGTACCCCATGAGGTCCGGTTCCATCGCGGCCACAACCATGTGCTCCAGGGTGGCCAGAGCGCCGAGGCCGCGCTTGCGGACCGTGGACTGCCGGGCCAGGACCAGGGCGGCAGCGCCGTCATTGATGCCTGAGGCGTTGCCGGCGGTCACAGAGCCTCCGTCCTCAAAGACCGGGGACAGCCGGGCCAGCTGGTCCACTGTGGTGCCTGGGCGCGGGTGCTCGTCAGCCGAGACGATAATGGCCCGCCGGCCGGGGACCTCCACCGGGACGATCTCCTCGGTGAACGCCGCGCGCGCCGCGGGCAGGGTGGCCCGCCGCTGGCTTTCCGCGGCGAACTCGTCCTGCTCCTGACGGGACACCGAGTACTTGTTCGCGACGTTCTCGGCGGTGCACCCCATGTGCCGGCCGGAGAAAGGGTCGGTGAGCATCGCGACGGTCCCGTCGATCAGTTCCCGGTGTCCAAGACGCTGGTTGCCGCGGGCGGCGAAGTCCAAAAACGGCATGCGGGACATTGACTCATTGCCGCCGGCGACCACGAAATCGGGACCCCCCCAGCGCAACTGTTGGGCAGCGGACCACACAGCCTGAAGACCGCTGCCGCACAGGCGGTTGACGTTAACGGCCGGGGTCGATTCGGGCAGCCCTGCGGCGAGGGCCACCCGCCGGGCATTGTAGGCGTCCGGACCGACCTGCCCGACCTGTCCCATTACCACCTCATCGACGTCGGTTCCTGCGATGCCGGAGCGGCGCAGGGCCTCTCGGAGCGCGGCGGCGCCGAGTTCGTGGGCGGGCAGGGATTTCAGAGCACCGGCGTAGGATCCGACGGGCGTTCTTGCGCCGTCGAGAATGACGATCTTGTCTTCGGGCATGGGGCAATCCTCCTTGGAATGCCTAGAGGGTGGGGATGCAGGTCATGTGCCGGCAGGAGAAGGCGGCTACCGCTGGTGTGTGTACTTGTCAGCCTGTTCCAGCAGCAGAGGGACGCCAGCCTCCAGGGACGGGCCGAAGACTTCATCGCCGGGGCGTTCTCCCTTGAGCCAGCGGGTGTAGATGGCCTCGCAGAAGATCGCGGACTTCCATAGCGCCAGCGCTTGGTACCAGGGCAGCGCCTCCATGCTCAGTCCGCTCTGCTGCGCGTAACGGTCTACGATCTGTTCCCGGGTCCAGTATCCGGGGCCCCGGGTAACCGGGGTGAGTTCCATGATCGTGGGGGTGCTGCCGTGGCATGCGTAGGTGGCCGTCAGGTAGCCGAGGTCGGCCAGCGGGTCGCCCAGTGTGGCCATCTCCCAGTCCAGGATCCCCACTACGGAGGCGGGCGCGCGGTGGGCGAACATCAGGTTGCCCATGCGGTAGTCGCCGTGGACCATAGATACCGCCTGGGTGTCCGGCAGGTTCCTCTCCAGCCAACCCGCCAGTTTCCCGACCTGGGGCAGATGGCGCGTCGTATTGGTGTCCCACAGGCCGGCGAATCGCTTGACCTGCCGTTCGAGGTACCCCTCGGGCCGGCCCAGGGAGGCGAGGTTTCCCTGGGTGACGTCCACCCGGTGGAGCTGGGTGAGGGTGTCCACCACGGCCCGGCTGGTGGCGTCCCGCTGCTCGAGGGATCCGAGCTTGGTGGGCACCGAGTCAGTCATGACGGCACCGTCCAGGTAGGACATGACATAGAAGGGCACCCCGAGCAGAGACTCGTCTTCGCACACCGCCAGGATCTCGGGTACGGGGACTCCCTCGGCATGCAGCAGCTGCTGGATCCGCGCTTCCCGGACCATGTCATGCGTGGAGTGCGGCAACGGTGGACGGGGCCCCCGCCGGAGGACAAAGATGTCCTCGCCGCGACAGATCCGGTAGGTGATGTTCGACTGCCCGTCCCCGATCCGCTCCCATGCCAAGGGCCCGGAACCGAGGCCGTGATCGTCGAGGAACGCCCTCACCGTGTCCAGGATGAGCAGCGGCGGGCTGGTCAGAGAGCGGGCCTCCTCGGGAGTGGTGACGACCTCCACGCCGTCGGGCTTCCTCTGCGTCTGCGTGTTCATCGGCCCCCGGACTCCCCACGGATCACGGCATCGCCCAGATAAGGCTCCCCGGCCTCCACGGCCTTCCGCCGCCGGGAGGAAGCGCGGCGGGCGATGGCCCATTTGTGGGTCTCATTCGACCCGTCATAGATCCGGAAGGGCCGGACTTCGTTGAGGTACTGGGCCAGGGGCAGCCCGTCCGAGACGCCGTCCCCGCCGCAGATCTGGATGCAGCGGTCGATGACCCGGAACACAGCCTCTGAACAGTGCACCTTGGCGATCGAGGACAGGGCGGAGCCCGTTTTCGGATCGGTCGCCAGAAGCTCGGCGGTCTTGGTGATGATCGCGTCCGAGGTCTCGATGTCGATCTCGCACTGAGCGATGAGCTCCTGCGCCAGGCCGAGGTTCTTCACAGGGGCGCCGAAGATCTCGCGCCGCTCGGCGCGGTCCAGGGCAATGTCTAGGGAGCGGCGGGCCAGCCCGAGCCAGCGCATGCAGTGGGTGAGGCGGGCGGGGCCGAGTCGGATCTGGGCGTATTTGAAGCCGAGGCCGATCTCGCCCAGGACCGCGTCGGCGGGGACGGTGCAGTCCTCGAAGTAGACGTGCGGATGGCCGCCGTCGATCGTCCGGTCGACGGTGTGGATGGATTCCCCCACCCGTACACCAGGGTGGTCCATGTCCAGAAGGAACATAGTTGCCCCAGCGGGGGCGGTTTCGGTCGCCTCGGTCCGTGCCATGACGATGCAGAACCCGGCGCCGATCGCACCGCTGATGAACCGCTTGTGGCCGTTGATGACCCACTGCTCTCCGGCCAGGTGCGCGGTGGTGAGCAGGGCGTCGGGGTCCGAGCCCGCGCCGGGGTGCGGCTCGGTCATCCCAAAGCAGGACCGGGTCTCTCCGGAAGCCAGCGGGGCGAGGAAACGCTGCTTTTGCTCCTCGGTGGCGATGAGCTCGAGCATATGCATGTTGCCCTCGTCCGGGGCCATGCAGTTCAGCGCCGAGGGCCCGATAGGCGAGTAGCCGGCCTCCTGGAAGATCGGGGACCACCACTGGATCGGAATTCCCTGCCCGCCGTATCCGGACGGGACGTGGGGGGCAAAGACTCCGGCGTCCTTGGCGGCCTGTTGGAGACGGTGACGCGTGGCCTGGTCCAGACGCTGGCCCGGCGCCGGTTCGGCGGGGATGACGGTGTCACGTATGAAGGTCCGGGTGCGTCGCCGTAGTTCCTCCAGGGAGTCGAGGGTGTGCGTGGTCTCGGGAAGAGTTGTCGTCATCAGTGCTGTGTCCTTTCGGGGTGCGGTCAGGCCCTGCCGCCAGCGGCCGCCAAGCCGCCGTCGAGGGTTAGGACCTGGCCGGTCACCCACGCAGAGTCGGGGGAGGCGAGATAGGTTACGGCCGAGGCGATGTCCTCCGGCGTGCCGAGGCGTCCGAGCGGGTAGTCGCGGGTTACTTCGTCTTCTTTGCCCTCGTAGAGGGCCTGCGCGAACTTGGTCTTGACGACGGCCGGGGCGACAGCGTTGACTCGGATCTCGGGGCCGAGCTCGACGGCGAGGGTGCGGGTCAGGTGGGAGACGGCAGCCTTGCTGATGCCGTACAGGCCGATGCCGGGTGAGGGTGTGTCTCCGGTGACCGAGGACAGGTTGATAACCGTCCCGCTTCGGCCGCGGAAGTCGAGGCCGCAGTGGCGCACGGCGTCCTGGACCCAGGCCAGCGTCCCGAAGACGTTGACCTCGAAGACCTTCCGGGCTGCGTCCAGATCGAGTTCGGCGAGGGGACCGTAGACGGGGTTGATGCCGGCGTTGTTGACCAGGATGTCCAGGCCGCCGAACGTTTTTGCCACAGTGTCGAGCACCTCCAGCCGGTGCTCCGGGTCATCGGAGCGGCCTGCGACGGCGATGACGGAACCCTCGGGCAAACCGGCTGCGGCTTCCTTGAGCGGCTCGGGGCGCCGGGCCGTGATGCAGACCCGGGCCCCGTGGGCCGCCAGGTCCCGGGCGATGGCGAGACCGATGCCTCGGCTGGCGCCGGTAATGATTGCGGTCTTTCCGTTGAGTCCTCGATCAGTGCTCACATCTCATCCCTTCAGGGGGTTCTCACGCAGGGCCCGGCGGCGGATCTTGCCGGTCTGCGTCTTGGGCATTTCGTCGATGACGTGGACGATGCGTGGGTACTTGTAGGCGGCCAGCCGCTGCCTGGTGAAGTCAATGACCTCATCCTCGTTCAGGGTCCGTCCGGCCTTGAGCGAGACGTAGGCGACCACGGTTTCGCCGCGGTATGGATCGGGCTGACCCACGACGGCCGCCTCATATACAGCCGGGTGCTCATACAGGACGTCCTCGACCTCCCGGGGCCACACCTTGTAGCCCGAGACGTTGATCTGGTCCTTGAGCCGATCAACGATGTAGACCCATCCGTCCTCATCCATCACGGCGACATCCCCGGTGCGCAGCCGGCCGCCGGGCAGTGCATGGGCGGTGGCCTCCGGGTTCTTCCAGTAGCCCGGGACGATCTGAGGGCCGGAGAGCTCGAGCTCCCCGTGGACGCCGGGGGGCAGCGGATTGCCGTCGGCGTCGATGATCCGAGCCTCGATGTTGGGTAGGGGCAGCCCGATGGACAGGCTGCCGCTGCTCGGATCGACTGGTGCCTGCACGCCCGGTGGCACGGCGATCACAGCCGAGGTGGTCTCGGTCATGCCGTAAATGTTGTGGATGTACTTCCCGAACCGCTCCCGAAAGCTCTCGACCGTAGCCGGTGGAATGGGAGCACCACCGGAGTACAGGGCCTTCGCGGACATGAAGTGTTCGGCCGCCGCACCTTCGACCTGGTAGATGGCGTTGAACACCGTGATGGATCCCGTGGTACAGGTGATGCGGTGCTCGACGAAGGCGTCGATGACCACGGCCGGATCGGTGCGATTGACGAAAACCAGGCTCATGTCGTGGAGCAGAGGCGTGGCAGCATCGATCACTGCTCCGGTGATATGGAAGAGCGGGGCTACCGCCAGGACAGAATCCCCGGGTTCCAGACCCATCCAGGCCGCGCAGATGGTGGCAACGTTGAGGACGTTGCCGTGGGTGTTCATCGCGCCTTTGGGCGGGCCCGTGGTGCCCGACGTGTAGGTGAGCAGGGCAACGTCATCGAGGTTCAGCTTGCGTTCCTGCGCTGCCTGGTCCTCAAACTCCTGGATCAGCTGGGACATGTCGCCGTGGGGAGACGGCTCCTCCCGAACCGTGCTGCGGAAGACGCGGGGGTCGTTGCGGGTCTGGTACTCGAGCCCTGAGGTGGTCACGATCCATTCGACGGAACTGCCTTCAACCGTCTCGGCCGTCGCCGCATAGAGCTTATCCTCGGCGATGATCCCACGGGCACCCGAGTCGTCAACCAGATGACGTAGCTCCCGCCCCCTGTACATCGGGTTCAGCAGGACCGCGATCGCCCCCAGCTTCCACAGCGCCAGAAGGGAGATCGCGTATTGCGGAATGTTCTGCATCTGGATCCCGATGCGGTCACCGTGACCTACTCCGCGAGCCTCCAAAGCGGCAGCGAAAGCGGTGGAGAGTTCGTCCACCTGCCGGGCAGTGAGAGCACCGTCGAAGTACACGACCGCATCTCGGTCCGGATTCGCCTGGACCCGGCTCCTCCACGCCTCAACCAGGGATCCGGCAGGGACGGGGAGGCGGGCGAAGAGACCGGGGGGATAGGAGCTGATCCATCGCGGAGTGTCCGAGGTGCCCACTGCGTGCTCACTTCCTTTGTCGAACGGATTCATCCGGTGAGATGGTGGCCGACCGAGCGATCGCTCGGTAGGATTAGTATCAAGTGGGCCACAGAAGCTGTCAAGGGTCTACGATTTCCCTATCCGACATGAGGCAGGCAAAGGTGTCATGACGAGTACTCCTCAGAAAATCGACTCCGCCGGGGTTTCGGGTCCGGATCCCAATGCGGCCTCGCTCTCCCGCGGCACCGGGAGTTCGTCTTGGCGGTACTATCCCCAGGGAGACTTGCCCCCGATGCTGGGCAGTGCGCTCGAATGCTTCATGGAGCAGGGCTATCACGGCACGACCATCCGCCAAGTGGCCGCCCGGACCGGCCTGTCCGTTCCGGGCCTCTATCACCACTACCCGTCCAAGCACGCCTTGCTGGTGGCCCTCATGTCGCACGCCATGTCCGATCTGTGGATCCGGAGCCATCAGGCTCTCGCCGAGGCGGGAACCTCCGTTTCCTGCCAGTTCGACCTTCTCGTCGAATGTCTGGTCCTGTTCCACGCCCGGCGTCGGGAGCTTGCCTTTATCGCCTACAGCGAGATTCGAAGCCTGGACGACACCGCCCGTGCCCAGCACATCGCAGCCCGTGACCGCCAGCAACGGCTCATGGACTCGATCGTCCACCGGGGCACCGAGACCGGGATCTTCAACACCCGCTACCCCCGGGAGGCGAGCACCGCCGTGATCACGATGTGCACCGGCGTCGCCCAATGGTTCCAGCCGGAAGGGCCACTGACACCGGAGGAGCTGGTCGAACGCTACCGCGAGATCACGGTCATGGCTGTGGGGCGATCGGCGACGGCCTGACCGATGCAGGGGTCGGGGCCAGGGCGCGAGCGTCGCCGAGTTCTTCCTGGCCGGCAGCGCCGTCGCCGGCGCCCCGGCCGTCACCCATCCTGCCTGTACCGCCGTCCCTGACGGACAGAATCGCGCATCGACTACGCCTACCTGTCTGGTCAAGGCTATCCGGGACTGGGGCATGGCCGACATGATCAGTCCCGGATGGAAACTGGGAACTGGACTATCGGCAGCCAGTAAACGGCCAACGCTTAAGGCTCGTACCTTCGTCAACTGCCGTTGAGGCAACGAAAATTGTGCGGCGGCTGGACGATTGGTCGTTCATATCCTTCCGCGGAAGTGGTGCGTGTCACATAGACCCTTGACAGCTTCTGTGGCCCGCTTGATACTGGTCCTACCGAGCGATCGCTCGGTCGGCCGCCCTCTCTCAGGATGAATTCGTTCGACAAAGGAAGCGAGCACGCAGTGGACACCTCGGTCACTCCGCGATGGGTAAGTTCCTATCCGCCCGGTCACTGTACGTATTTGAGAAATTGCAGCCTGCTGTACTGGCTGATCTTGCAATCCTAGGTCAGCCCCTTGAGACAAAATGTTCAGCAGGTGGAGAGGTGAAGTATGAGATTCGCTCAGAATGATCAATGGTGGGACCGATTCAGCTGCGGCGAGATCGCTATCCAGCGTTGCTCCGATTGCGATCAGTATCAGCATCCCAGCGGTATCATTTGTCGAGCCTGTAAGACAGTCGGATCCATGTCGGAGAAACACTCGGAAGGTATTGGGAAAATAGAGGCTTTGACGCGTCTGCATTCCACCCCATATGAAGAATTCCAGAAGAACATCCCATTCGACATCTGCGTGATTCGACTGGACGAAGGGCCACTGGTCCACGTTGCGGCCCTTATCGCTGAAGGGGAAACCGTCCGCATCGGAGATCGCTATGCCATGGCTGGCGTGGTCGACGCGGACTCCGATTTGCCTCTGGTGCGTCTTCTCGCAGTCGAAGGCGGTGAACAGAGTGCCCAAAGCTAGACCTCAGATCGTGGGCATCGGCGAAACAGCCGTCGGCAAACATCCTGGTGAAACAACTATGACTTTAGGGGCGACTGTCACCGAGCGGGCCTTGCGTGATGCCGGCCTGGGCTGGGACGACGTCGACGGCCTGATCGTGCTCACCCCGATGGTGGGAGCCTTCCCTCGCCACGGATTGGCGGTGGCGGAGTATCTGGGGATTTCGGAACAGTTGAAGCTGGCCGATGCCAAGGCCCTGGGTGGCGCCTCTCCCTTGGCTGCACTTGCGGACGCCTCCCGGGCGATCAATGCCGGCGACTGCGAAACTGTGCTGATCATCGGTGCCGACGTTCCGCGTACCGGGCAAGACCGGCGGCGCAGCGTCCGCTATTTTGCCGAACAACGGCATCCGGACTGGGAGCAGCCCATTGGGTTGACCAACGTAGGAGCATATGGGCTTCTAGCCAGCAAATACCTTGCCGATTTTGAGATGGACGCGGATGTGCTCCTGGAATTCCCCGAACTACTACGACATCATGCGATGGCTACGGAAACAGCCGCCTATCGGGAACCATTGACGCGCGAAGATCTGATGGAGTCTCGCCAGGTGGCCGGGCCCCTCCGGTTGCTGGAGTGCAGTCCGGTGTCGGATGGCGGGGCGGCTCTGGTGGTGTCCAGCGCCGGGGGTGCCCGAGTGGGGATCGAGGTGGCCGGCTACGGCTTCGCCACGAACTACGACAGTATCTCGTACTCGGCGTTCGACCGTTCCTCGCCCCTTCGGAGAAGCCTCGAAGCCGCGCGCTCAATGGCGGGCTTCGGCATCGAGGATCTGGATCTCGCCATGGTCTATGACAGCTACTCAGTCGCCCTTGCCCTTCAGCTTGAGGGACTGGGCATCAGCCTTCCCGGCACCAGTACGCAGGACGCGAAGAGCGGTCGCTTCAACATTGACGGCGAGCTTCCCCTCAACCCGCACGGCGGGTTGCTTTCCCATGGCCACTGCGGCGGCGCGGCGGGCATGCATCACGTGGTCGAGCTGGTCAAACAACTTCGGGGTACCGCGGACAACCAGGTCAGCCTCTCGACAGGCCAGGCCCTGTGCCAAGTAGAAGGCGGAATTCTTTCCGCAAATATCACGGCTCTCTTCAGACGAACTGACCTCAATTAAATATCCCGTCCAAGAAATGAAGGATCACCGGATGAAGAATCGCATAAAAATCTCATTAATTGCCCTTTCCAGCGTCGGGTTGCTGGCCCTGACGTCCTGCGCGGGGTCGGGAAATGCAGCAGAGCACTTCCCGACCGGCAAGGTACGTCTGATTGTGCCCTATTCCGCAGGTGGATCATCTGACTATGTCTCCCGCTCAATCGCTCCGTACTTCGAGGATGAACTGGGCGTTCCTGTGGTCGTGGAGAACATGCCGGGTGCCAGTGGCGCGCTGGGGCAGCGCGAGATGATGGGAGAGGCCCCGGACGGTCAGACGCTTCAGCTCGTAGCCTCGACTTCCATGGCCGTGGTGCCCCAGGCGGAGGATGTGGGTTACACCCTGGACGACGTCAGCATGGTCGGTTCGGTTACCGAGTATCCCTACGTTCTCGCCGGCAACGTGGACTCCGAGTTTCCGGACGGCGAGGCCTTCTTCAACGAGGCGAGGGACGGCGAGGTCCGGGTCGGTGTGCCCGGTGCCCAGTCACAGGGTGCCATCGAGTTGCGGCGCCTCATTGACGACCACGGCCTGAACATCACAGTGGTTCCCTATGACGGTAATGCCGATGCCACGACGGCACTCCTCGGAAACAACATCGATGCCGTCTTCATCGTGGCCGCGAACGACATCCGAACCTTCTTTGATTCCGGGGACTTCAAGCCCCTAGCAGTCGACGCGCCCAACCGAGCGGCTTTCCTGGAGAGCACCCCGACCATCGAGGAACTAGGCTTCGAAGGTATCAACCTTGGCACCTCGTACTATGGGCTGGGTCTCCACAGTGAGACCCCCGAGGACATCCGGGCGCGCTACGAAGAGGTGCTTAAGGGGGCGCTGGAGGATCCCAAGGTGCGCGAATTGCTCGGTGAGGAGTATATCGCCGATGAGTTCGTCGACGGCGCCGCCCTGAAGGCCAACTTCGAGGAACAGAGCGAAGCTTATGCACCCTATGTTGGTGGACAGTGAGCACCGTTATGGATGCCGAGTCCACTTCTAATGACATGGACGTTGCGGTGGCCGGCAGATCGTCACGCTTTTTCAAGGCCGGCATGCTCTTCCTCCGGCAGGGAGGGCGGCTGGGACCGCTCATCGTCGCCTTGGTCTGTGCAGCTTTCCTGACGGAGGCGATCAAGCTCCCCTTCGGCTCGTTGAGTGAGCCGGGGCCGGGACTGTGGCCGACGACCGTTCTCCTCATCACCTTGGTGCTCTGTGCCCTCGCCGCGGTGTTTGTCAGAGACTCACCCAAGCTCACCCGATGGTCCAGTGCGGTGCGGGCGGGAACCTATGTCCTGCTGCTGGTGCTGTTCTGGCCCCTCTACGACCTATTGGGTTTCATTCCGGCGGCCACCATCCTGTGTCTGGTCCTCTTCAGGTCTGTCGGCAAGGAAAGGTGGCTCACCTCGATTCTGGTCGCGGTCATCGGATCCATCGCTGTCTACCTGCTCTTCGGTGTTCTCCTGGAGATGCGTATCACCCCTGTCATCGGACTGTGATCCGCATAGGACTGCTTTTGAGAGGAGAATCCAGTGGAGATTCTTGAAGGGCTGGGCAACGGCTTCCTCGTTGCCTTCGATCCAATCAACCTGCTCTACGTCACGCTCGGCGTGATATTGGGTACGGTCATCGGTCTGCTGCCGGGCCTCGGGCCAACAGCGGGAATTGCGGTTCTGCTGCCCCTGACCTTCACCATGGACCCGGCCTCTGCCATCATCATGATGGCCGGCATCTACTACGGCTCCATGTACGGTGGACGAATTCCGTCAATCCTGCTGAACATCCCCGGAGATGCGGCGGCAGTCATGACAACCTTGGACGGGTACCCGATGCGCCAGCAAGGCAAGGCCGGCCGAGCTCTGGGAATCACGGCCATCGGCTCCTTCATCGGCGGCACCATCGCCATCGTCGGCCTCACCTTGTTCGCCCCGCTCGTGGCACAGTTCGCAGTGCGCATCGGATCACCGGAGATGTTCCTGCTGGGCATGATCGGACTGATGATGGTGACCTTCCTCGGCTCCGGGTCTAAGCTGAAGGCCCTGACCATGGCCGGACTAGGACTGGTGCTGGCATCAGTCGGCTACGACGCCATCACGGGAACCCCTCGCCTGACCTTCGGATCTCTGGACATGTCCTCCGGCATCAGCATCATTCCCCTAGCCGTCGGCCTCTTCGGATTCTCCGAGATCTTCATGTCAGTCGACCGGGGGCTCCAGGCAGGTCTGAAGAACACCAAGCTCGGACGGAACCTACCGACCAAGGGCGACTGGCTGGAGTCCCGGACGGCCATCCTGCGGTCTTCGGTGATCGGGTTCTTCATCGGCATCCTCCCGGGCGGCGGTGGTGCATTGTCTTCGATCGTCGCCTACGGTGTCCAGAAGAAGGCCTCCAAGCACCCGGAACGATTCGGCAAGGGCGCAGTCGACGGTCTCGCCGCAACGGAAACCGCAGACAACGCATCATCGAACGCGGCCTTCGTCCCCCTTCTCACCTTGGGTCTTCCCCCCAACTCGGTCCTGGCCGTCATGTTCGGAGCACTGCTCCTGCACAACGTGACCCCGGGCCCGCGGCTAATCACCGAGCACCCGGACATCTTCTGGGGCGTCATCGCCTCGATGTACATCGGCAACATCATGCTGCTGGTCCTCAATCTACCCCTGATCGGCGTGTTCCTACAGATCCTCCGAGTGCGCACCAGCATCCTGCTGCCGATCGTCATCATCATCGCCATCTGCGGCGTCTACAGCGCCAACAACAGCATGTTCGACGTTGCCTTGGCTGTGGCCTTCGGCATTCTCGGCTATGTGCTCAAGAAATTCCGATTCGATGTGACCCCGTTGATCCTCGCGTTCATCCTGGGACCGATCATCGAATCCGAGTTCCGCCGGACGATGGTGATCTCCAGCGGATCGGTCGGCATCTTCGTGGACCGGCCCATCTCCCTCACCCTGTTGATTGTCATCGTCGCCGTCATCGGGATCCTGATCTGGATGCGTCTGAGGAAACAGGCCCTGCTCAAGCGAGAGGCGTTCAAAATCGGCGGTCCCGGGATCGAAAGCGCAGCCCACTTTGGGCAGGATGGCGAGCCGGGACCCGCACACGGGGACGAAGGATTCGGCCCTGAGGGCGAGGGAATCTCAGCAGCATCCCCGGCCCCTGACGGAGCGAAGAACGAGCGCAGCAGGCAACACACCACCACAGAGGGCTAAAGGACGCAGGCCGCCCTGCCACCTTAGCAACCCAACAGAAGGACCAGGAATCGTGGATCTACTCGAGTTTTCCGATGCCATCACCCAACCCCGGAGCGTGGCCGTCTACGGGGCCTCGGATGCCCCGAACAAGATCGGGGGGCGGCCCATTGCCTACATGCTGAAGCATGGCTTCGAGGGCAGGATCATCCCGATCAACCCGAAGCGGACCGTGATCCAGGGGCTGGAGTGCTTCCCCACACTGGCGGCCGCCGGGGGGCAGGCCGATGCGGCCATCGTCATCGTCCCTGGGCAACTGGCCTTGCAAGCCGTCAAAGAGGCGGCGACCTCGGGAGTCAAGGTGTGCGTCATCATCTCGTCGGGCTTCGGCGAAGGCGGGGACGCCGAAGGCCGCATCATTCTGGATGAGATGCTCGCGGTCAGCCGCCAGCACGGAATGCGCTTGGTCGGGCCCAACGCACAGGGGCTGGCCAGTTTCCACACCGGATCCATCCTGACGTTCTCCACGCTGATCGGGGTGTACCCCCCAAAAGACGGCCCCGTGTCCATCGTCAGCCAAAGCGGAGCGATGGCTTCGGTCCCCTACGGGATGCTCCGAGAACGAGGGATCGGCGTTCGCTATTCCCACGCCACGGGAAATGACGGCGACCTTGACCTCGCCGATGTCGCGCTGATGACTCTGGCAGATCCAGAAGTGCGGGTCCTGATCCTCTACATCGAGAACATCCCCTCCACCGGTCGACTGCGCGAGGTCGCGAAACAGGCCGCAGCCCAGGGCGTCCCCGTCTTCGTTCTCTACGGTGGGCGGTCGGACGCCGGTCAGCGGGCCGCGCTGTCCCACACCGGGGCGATGGCCTCCGAGTCCCGGACGGTGGAGGCATTCTTCCGACGGCACGCCATGCACCTGGCGGACAGCCTCGAGGAAATTGTCGATTCTGTACCGCTGTGGCTTAAGAACGCCCGACCGGAAAACGCCGGCCTGGGGATTCTCAGCAGCTCCGGCGCATCGTGCGTGCTGGTGTCTGACTCCAGCGCAACGTTCGACCTAGACGTCCCCCAACTAGACCACACCACCCAATCGGTGCTGACCGAGGTCCTCCCGGACTTCGCAGCAACAGCTAATCCCGTGGACATAACGTCCGCATTACTATCGACGCCGGCCCTGCTCGGGCAATCCGCTGACCTCATGGCCGCGGACGAATCCATCGGGTCACTCATCGTCGCCCTCCCGGTCACGGGACCCGGCTACGCAGTCGACCGGTTCGCCGTTGACATCGCCAAGACTCAACGGGATAGCGGCAAGCCTGTCGTTGCCGTCCTGCCCAATCGGCATAGCCGCGAACTCTTCGATGCCCAAGGTGTTGTTACCTTCGAGGAGACCCATCGGGCCGTTCGCGCACTGGGCGGTCTGGTTAACCATTCCCGGGCCATGGCCCGGTTCGCCAATGAGGTCCGCAGTGAGGATCCCTCCGCTGCATTGCCGGCATCCGTGCAGGCACCGGGGAGCGACTCTACGGTGTCCCTGCTGAACGAGGTAGACAGCCTCGCCATCCTCAGTCGCTACGGCGTACATTTCGCGCCTCATTCCTTTGTCCGGAACCGCTCGGCCATCACCGAAGAGCTAATAGCCGGTTTCCCGGGAAAGGCGGTCCTAAAGGGCGTGACCGGTGCCGTTTCCCACAAGAGCGAGTACGGATTGGTCCACACCTCCCTAACAGGCCTCGCCGAAATCACCGCAGCTGCAGCGGCCGTGGAGGAGTCCGCAGCGGCACATGGCATCCCGCTGGACGGGTTCGTCCTGTACGAACAGGTGGCCTCGTCCTTGGAGATGATCATCGGCGGCAGGAACGACTCCACCTTTGGTCCCGTACTCATGGTTGGTATGGGTGGAAAGCTTGCCGAAGTCGACCCCGACGTGGTTGTCCTCGTCCCCCCGCTGAGCATCGACTACGTGGTCGGCGAACTCTCTCGCCTTCGCGCCCACAGACTGCTGCTGGGATACCGGGACATTCCACCAGCCAATCTACGCGCTCTCGCGGAGTCCCTGCTCGGCATGATGGCGTTCATGGAGGACAACCCTGGCCAGGTCGAGTCCGTTGAGGTAAACCCCGTGCTGTTTGACGGGGATCGGTGCGTGGGGGTCGATGCCCTAATCAACGCATATCCATCCTTCACCCCGGTATCCGCGCACCCTAGGCGGGGGACCCTTGTTGTCGGCTAGGGCAACGGTGGCTGGCGTCCACGTCACCCCGTTCGGCAGGCACCTGGCGAAGACCAGCCAGGATCTCCAGGTGGAGGCGGCTTTGGGCGCCATGGATGCGGCTGGTCTGCGGCCAGATGCCGTTGACGGCGTCATCGTGGGGTACTCCACCGTGGCACCCCACTTGATGCCGGCCAACACCCTGAGCGAACGGCTCGGGATCCGTCCCGCTGCCGCCTTCGGCATGAACGTCGGCGGGGCCACGGGGCTGGCCATGGTCGCACAGGGCGTGGCCCTCATTGCGAGCGGTCAGGCCTCGACGGTGCTGGTGGCCGCCGGGGAGAATCGGGCCACCGGCCTGTCGCGCGCGGAGTCGACCCAAGTGTTGGCCCAGGTGGCCCATCCGGACTACGAAGTGCCACTGGGCGGCTCGGTGCCTGCCTACTATGCGCTGCTGGCGTCTTACTACGACCAGACATACGGTCTCCCGGAGGGGAACAGATCCGCTCTGTCTGTCCAGATGAGACGACACGCCGCCGCAACACCCGGTGCTCACTTTTCGAAGCCGATCACGGAAGATGACGTCCTGTCCTCCAAGGTGATCGCCTCTCCGCTGCGCCTATTGGAATGCTGCCCCGTTTCCGACGGTGGAGCGGCAGTGGTCCTGCGAGCCGTGGAGGATGAGGACATCCGGGATGGCGCCGTGGCGATCACGGGGATCGGACAGGCGCATCTGCACCAGCACTTGTCCGAGCTGGACTTGGCCAACAACGGCGCCCAGATGGCCTGCTCGCGTGCGCTGAACCAGGCCGGAATGGCCTTAGGGGACGTGGACGTCTTTGCGATCTATGATAGCTTCACAATCACCTTGGCCATGATCCTGGAAGAGATCGGCCTCGTCCCGCCCGGAAAGTCCGGGGAATGGGCGGCGGCCGGCACCTTCGATGTCACGGGGGAACTGCCGCTCAACACTCACGGCGGACTGCTGTCCTACGGACATTCAGGGGTATCCGGTGGGCTGGCACACTTTTGCGAAGTATCCCACCAGCTTGGCGGCCGGGCCGACGGACGCCAGGTGCAGGATGCGCGGCGGGGTTATGTCCATGCCGACGGCGGCGTCCTGTCCGCACATGTAGCCGCCACGCTGGAACGACTGGGGGATTGACCATGACCAGAAGTGATTGGACGGCCGGGAATTCCCGGATCGAGGTCTTCACCTGTTCATCCTGCGGATGGTCCGGCCATCTGCCACGGGAATCCTGCCCTCGATGCCACACGGATGCCCTGGTGCCGACGGCTGCACCGACTGACGGTGTCTGCATAGCGGTGAGCGAGATCCCGGCCGCCTATTCCCCTGCCGGGATGGACACCAGGTTGGCCCTGGTGCGGCTGGGTGAGGTTATGGTTCTCCTGCAAGCGGCCGCGGACATACGCCCAAGGGACAGGATCATGACAGTCTTCCGCGGGACCGGCATTGATGAACGGTTGGTCCCGGTGGCCGTATCGGCTTGCTAGTGTCCTGCACCGGTAATTCGTGACCTAATATCTCAGAGGATGGCAGATGGGACCGGTCTGAACTCGTCGACGGTCGGGCGGATCTGGAAGACGCTCGGCCTCAAACCGCACCGCGCGGATCGGTTCAAGCTCTCCAACGCCCTGTTGTTCGTGGAGAAGGCCTATGACATCGTCGGCCGCTACCTGGACCCGCCGGAGTCCACGGTCGTGCTAGGCGCGGACGAGAAGTTCCAGATGCAGGCGCTATCGAGGTCCCAGCCAGTGTTCCCGATGCTGCCGGGCACGCCGGGCAACGTAGACGGGCCGGTTGGTGACCTGCCCCGTCTCGTACCTTCTCGTGGATCGCCTCGATGAACGCACCCCGGGTAGACCCGATCCAGGGGCCTGTTCTGCCACTCGGTCATCTCAGCGACGACCTTCTCGGTGATCCGGCGCTAATATACCGGTGTTCTTGCGGCGTTATTTGTCAGGGTCGTCAGGCTCTGCTGAGCCAGGTGTTGCGCGATCGGCGTCCAGTCCGATGCCTACATAGTCGGTTTCCGGCGCAGTGCTGGCACGGCGGTTTCGTTAGAGCGTTCGCTGGACGATGCGGTACACAGTGCTCCGGGCGACCTTGAAGAGCTCGGCAATCTCGGCGGTGGTGTGTTGTCCTCCCTTATACAGGGAGACAAGGTGGGCTTCCTGGCTCTTGGAGAGTTTGGGTTGCTTCCCGCGGAGCCGGCCTTTGGCCTTCGCGACCTGCATGCCTTCACGGGTGCGGGACCGTATGAGGTCAGATTCGAATTCGGCGACCATGGCCAGGACGTTGAAGAGCAGGCGGCCGACGGGGTCCGTGGGGTCGTGAACGGACGCGCCGATGCTTAGCTTCACTTTCTTCTTGGTGAGTTCTTCGACAATGTCGCGGGCGTCGGGCAGGGAGCGGGCGAGCCGGTCGAGTTTGGTGATGACCAGGGTGTCGCCGTCGCGGACGGCGGCGAGGGCTTCGCGCAGGCCGGGCCGGTCCCTGTTCCTGCCGGTCAGTCCCTGGTCGACGAAGATCTTGTCTTCGGGGACACCGAGGGCGGCGAGACCGGTCCTTTGGGCGGTCAGGTCTGCTCATTGGTTGAGACGCGGGCGTAACCGACAATGTGTGCTGGCATTGGGATAACAGTAGCGGTAGAGCGACCTAAGCGGGACAATTTTGCGGGCGGGGTATACGCGAATGGACGAAATCAGCATCTGTATGAGATTTTTCGCGGCGGGGGAGCGGTGATCGAGTGTCGCCGTGGAGGACCGGCTTACGGGGCAAGGGATTTTGAAGGCCACTAAGACTTCCTTGAGAGCAATGCTGGCGCCAGTGCCGGATCCAGACCGAGGAGGGGATGAGGTCCGGATCCGGCACCGGCTGCCGGTAGTAACCCGCGAAACGGATGACTGGCGCAGCAGGCAGGAGTGGAAAGTGCAGGCACTGCCTTTGGCGGAGGCATCCATCTCTGACGGCGCTGTTCCACGCGCGGTCAGGTCTCTATGCGGTGTGTGACAGGGGCGGTATTCCTTAGAGCTTTTCCGGATCTTCCCGTTCATAGGGGTCAGGCCCTGGTGTCGTGTGACCAGCTGGAGCCGATCAAAAACCAGCACCACCAGATGCTGTTTGCGAGGGCGCCGCCGGCCCGCTGGCGACCGGGCTGACCGTCGCAGTCGTCGAGGCTTCCGGCACATCGAAGGTTCGTCGGAACTCGAGGAGCTGCCGGTCGCGCCACTCGACGCGTGCCTGCCACTTGTCCTCCGGCAGCACCTCGCGGCGCTGGCGGGCGGCCTCGGCCACGAGCTCCGGGGTCCAGTGATCGTTCTGCCCACGCTCGGCGCCCATGCGCGCGTACGCAGGTCCCATCTTCTCGGCGTGCGATGCGATACCGCCGCGCGTGTTTAGGTCGGCCGTCTCGAAGGGCCCGATGAATGCCCAGCGACGTCCGAGCCCTTGGCGCATCACGGTGTCGATGTCCTCGACGCTCGCGACGCCGTCGCGCAACAGGCAGTACGCCTCGCGCAATACCGCGCCCTGCAAGCGGTTGAAGACGAAGCCCTCGACCTCCTTGCGTACGAGGATGGGGACGAGGCCGGCGTCGCGGTACCGCTCGATTGCGGTCTCCACGATCTCCGGACGGGTGGCCCCGGTCGGCACGACCTCGATCACCGGGATAAGGTGCGGGGGGTTGCCGGGGTGCCCGACGATCACTTGGTCCGCGCGGGGTAGGCCCTCGGCGATGAGTGACGGCACGATCGCCGAGCTCGAGCTAGCGAGTACTGCCTCGTCGGTGACCGCGTCAGCAATCTGCGCGAACAGTTCGCGCTTTAGCTCGAGCCGCTCGGGCGCGCACTCCTGCACGAGCGCCGCGCCCTTCACGGCCGTGGCGGTTACGGACTCGAAGGACACCCGTGCGAGAACGGCATCGGAGTCATCCTTTAGCAGACCGCTGCCGTATAGCAGCTCCAAGCGCTTGCGCAGCTCGGCAGCGGCGCGGTCCCTCGCCTCGGGGATCGGGTCGCACAAGCGAACCTCAGCGCCGCCCGAGGCGAACAGTACGGTGAACGCGACGCCGATTGATCCGGCGCCGAGGACCGCGATGCTGCCGGCGGTCACGAGGCGGGCCAGTAGGAGCGATCACCGTGATACGCCCGGCGGAGCACCTCGAGCGCGTCCGCCTGCGACATCTCGCGCGGGTTGTTCGCAAGGAGCCGCGTCGACAGCATCGCCTGCTCGGCGATGAACTCGAGATCGACCTCGTCTACTCCAAGCTCCTTGAGGTCGCCTGGCACGCCGACCGCCTCGAGGAGCGCGTCGATGCGCTCGATGCCGGCCTGGGCATGCGCTAGCTCGTCGTCCGCCATGTCCGCGACGCCCAGTAGGCGGCCGAGCTCTGCGAAGACCGAGATGCGCGCCGACAAATTGTACCGCATGACGTAGGGGAGCAGGGCGCCCACACCGAACCCGTGCGGGGTGTGAGTGAGGCCGCCGATTGGGCTCTGCAGTGCGTGGGCCGAAGCGGTGCCCGCCGTATTGATTGCCATACCTGCGCAATAGGCTGCGAGCATCGTGTCGGTTCGCGCAGCGAGATCGCTCGGGTCAGCGACTACGCGTTCGAGCGAGGAATTGAGCAGGACGAGCCCATGGCGCGCAAAGATGTCCGCCAATAGATTCTTACCGACATACAGGTGCTTCCCCATGTCCTCCAGCGTCGGATTCTTCGCGATGGCGGTGAAGGATTCGATGAGGTGCGACAGGGCGTCGGCACCGGTCGCAGCGGTGAGCCCGGGGGGAGCCGTCAACGTGAACTCTGGGTCAATCACGGTTGCGACAGGCTCGAGAAATGGACTCGCGACTCCTACCTTGACACCTCGTTCGGTATCGAACACGACGCCGATGCAGGTAACTTCAGCACCCGTACCTGCCGTTGTAGGCACTGTAATGATGGGTAAAGCTGACCCCGGTGCAAGGTTCTCTCCGTAGTAGTCGCGCACGTCACCACCCTGTGCAAGCGTGAGCGCCGTGACCTTCGCCATGTCGAGGCAGCTGCCGCCGCCGAGGCCGACAACAACATCGATCTGGACATCGCCGAAGCGCTCAACCGCTCGTTGGATGTTCTCGCGGGGCAGTTCGGCATCGACCTCGCCGTATACGTGCACCTCAAGCTCGTGGGACTCGAAGGCCGCGACGAGTTCGGTGAATTCGGGCGTGGTCGTCATCCGCGCATCGGTCACGATAAGCACTCGCTTGCCGTGACGGGCGGCAAGGCTCGGGAGGTGCTGTCTCTGCCTGGGGCCGAATATGACGGTTCCGGGCTGCCGGAACAGACCCAAATGGATTTCATTGCGGTTTTCCTCGATCACAGGAGGGCTCCCTTCTCGTCAATGCTGAGTGCCATGTAATGGGGCTCAAGAAACTCGTGGATGCCATTCTGGCCGGCCTCACGACCGATACCCGACATCTTGGTGCCTCCAAACGGTGCGGCGGGGTCGGCCATGATTCCACGGTTGATGCCGACCATGCCGAACTCGAGACGCTCGCCGATCGTGATGGCCCGTGAGACGTCGCGGGTGAATAGGTACGCGGCGAGACCGTAGGTGGTGTCGTTGGCGAACTCGAGGGCCTGCGCCGTCGATTCGACCGTGTAGAGCGCGGCGACCGGGGCAAACATCTCTTCGTTGCAGAAATCGAAGCGGTCATTGCGGAGGTTCATAACGGTCGGCTCGAAGAAGTAGCCCTGGCCCTCAATCTCCTTGCCGCCGAGCAACACGTCGGCACCCGCGTCGACGAACTGTTCGATGAGAGCGCCCACGCGCTTGCGCTGGCGATCGGAGATCACCGGGCCCACGTCGACGCTCAGGTCGAAGCCGTCACCCACCTTGAGCTGCTTCGCCGCGGCGACGAACTTTTCGGTGAACTCATCTGCGATGCTTCGGTGGAGGATGATGCGGTTGGCAGCGACACAGGCCTGACCTGCGTTGCGGAACTTGCAGGCGATAGCCTCGCGGACCGCCAGATCCACGTCGGCATCGTCGAGCACGATGAACGGGCCGTCGCCCCCGAGCTCCATCGAGGCGTTGACGACGCCGGGGGCAGCTTGAGTGAGCAACTGGGAGCCGACGCCTGTGGAACCGGTGAAGCTTACCTTGCGGAGCTTCGGGTCTTTCATAATCGCCTCGGAGACGGGACCGGTCTCTTTCGTGTGGATGAGGTTCACGACGCCGGCGGGAAAGCCGGCATCATGCAGCACCTGGGCAAAAAGAGCCTGAGTGAGGGGAGTGTCGCGGGCTGTCTTCATGACGACCGTGCAGCCCGCACCCAGTGCGGCGCCGGCCTTGCGCGCCGACATAAGCAGCGGGAAGTTCCACGGCGTGACTAGGTAGGCGGGGCCCACGGGGCGGTGACCGACAACGATGCGATAACCACCGTTAGAGCTCTCGGCATAAGTGCCGTGCAGGTGCGCGACCTGTTCGGCGAACCACAGGAAGAACGCCGCCGAGAGCGCGAACTCGCCGCGGGACTCCCCAAGGGGCTTGCCGCTCTCAAGGGTCATTGTTTCGACGAACGCGCCCTCGCGCTCGAGCATCAGGCGATGGGAACGATGCATAAGGTCGGCGCGGGCTCGCGGCGACCAAGCGGTCCACTCTTCTTGGGCACGTGCCGCCGCGTCCATTGCGAGCTTGGCGTGTTCGACTTTTCCGCTGGTCATCTCGGTAATGACCGTGCCGTCGGCCGGATTGGTGACCTCGTATTTGTCTTCTGTGCGAACCCACTCGCCCCCGATGAGCAGGTCGAGTGGGATCTCGTGTCCGCGAAGAGTCGCGCTTCGTCCTGCCATGACACTTCTCCTTTGCATCCTAAGTAGTTGTCCGCTGTCCGGGACGGGGATTAGCGTAACATCATCTTCTCGTATTACAAGATCGATAGAGTGACACCCTGCAAGCCATATGCGCCCATATCGTAAGCACTCGGTCAATTGGCTATGGTCTGAATCACAGGGTTGCGGAAAGGTGAGTAAGACCATATTATCGTCTTACGGAATTAGGGTGCGCCCATTTTGGGCCAGTGGATAGGGAGTTAGGTATGAGCACCAGCTTTGTCAAAACGCACGCCGAAGTCGATGCGATCAAGAAGATCGTCTACCCGACCCACTACGAATATCGAAGTGCGAACGTGGTGTTCGAGACCACCACAGACTTCATTAGGGAAGTTCTACCTCCTTGCTTTGACCTCGTTGATGGCCCACCGCTTGCTCAGGCTTCGGTGGCCGAATGGTCCAGTGTCCGCTCCACCTTCCAAGTGGCAATTGTCGACATTCCGGCCCGTCATGGTGACTTCGTGGGCAGCTACCATCTCACCCACCTCATGACCGGAGACATGCCGGTGATTGTGGGTCGTGAGATGTGGGGTGAGGCAAAGAAGATCGGCGACCTCGAGCTTGAGGTTGCTGACAACCACGTATATGGTGCAGGTTCACGTAAAGGCGTCAAGTTGATCGAGCTTGAGGTTGATATGGACGGGACCGATGCTGGTCCATCCGTGGTGCCGGGTCGTCGCCTCGAATTGAAGGCCTTCGCCGCGGCCGACGGTCAGGGATTGGAATACGATCCGCTCGTCGTCCGGATGCTCACGCCTGAGTACATCGACCAGAACTTCCCAGGCAAGGGTAAGCTCACTCTGCGGAGCAGTGACTTTGATCCGACCGGCTCCATCCCGGTCGTGGGCATCCATGGCGCGAACTATGAGATTGGTACGACGACCTGGGGCGTTGACTCGACGGTTTTAGCCGGAGGCAACCGCGACGATTACTTCCCGTACGTACTTGGCCGTTCATACGATCTCGACGGTACGCAGGAGCTGAACAACTCGATTGCCGCCGAGCGCGGTCTCGATCCCTCGCGTCTGCCCGCGAACTGATTAGTGGACATTATGGATACGCGGGCGGCAGGAGCTGCTCCTAATGCCCGCGTGTCCGTGCGCGGGGCCACAGGCGGCGGAAGTGCAGAGGGCTCGATGTCCCAGTTGATCAATGCGGGCATTACGTCTGAGAGAACCGAGCAGATCACGGTCTCGGCGTGGACTCGAAAATTGGCGGGCGCTATGGCTGCTCACGCAGGCGGTGGTGCCCATCTGCGCCGAAGCAAGTTGGGCGCAATTGTGAAAATCAGTTCAATAAAGGGGCTCGGTTCCGCGCTGGAACACGCAGCGTTATTGCGCGACGAAGGCCGGAGTGCATGGGCTCTCGTCGTCGACGGTGGGCGGACGGTTTGCCTTTCGACCCCAGGACCCCGTGGCCCCGCATGCAGCGACACTGCGTGAATGCGCGTCCTGGGAAATCGGCTTCATGTCTCCACCGGTGGTATTAAGGAAAGCATTAAGAATTTCAATATTGTGATCAAAGGAGATCTCGTGGCAAAGCTGAAGAAGAGAAACCAATTGTTCGCGGCTGGTCTGGGGCTGAGTCTGGGGCTGTCGCTTGTTGCCTGCGGTTCCGGCGCGCCGGCGGCGGAGTCAGGTGAATCAGGCTCATCAAAGGTCTTGCAGGTCGGGTACATTCCGACATTGATGCCGTTTGGGGGCAAAGACGGCGACAAGGCGATCGGCATGGATCCGAGCATTATGGAGGCCCTGGCAGAAGAGACTGGTCACGAAGTAAAGTTTGTTGAGTTGGGCTACGACGGAATGGTTCCGGCCCTCAATTCGGGACGCATTGACGTTGCATTCCAAGGCGGGTTCTCGGAGAGCGAAGAGCGCAGAGCGCAGATGCATCTGGTCGACTACTACAACGCGAACTTCGGTTGGCTGGTTCTCAAGGGCAATCCGGCAGGGTTGGGCGACAAGGACACACTGTGCGGTAAGAACGTCGGTACTTACGGAAGTTCCCCTGTCTATATGAAGGCAATGGACGAAGTAAAACAGGCATGCGCCGATGCCGGGAAGCCGGAGCTGAAGGTCGACTCGTTCTCCGACCAGGCAGCAGGAGAGAATGCTGTAAGGTCCGGACGAATCGATGGCTTCGGTGACGCTCTTGCCGCCATGGCTTACACAGCTCGGATGAATCCAGACTTTGACGCCGTTCAGTCTGACGCCGTTCCCACGGCTCCATACGCATTTGGGATTGCCAAAGATAACCCCGAGCTGGCGAAGGAACTCGCAACCGCACTGGAGAAGATCAGAGCCTCCGGCAAGCAGAAAGAGCTCTGGCAGGAATTCGGATTCACGGATGCCGACTATCTGGACGAGATCACGATCAACGAGAAGCCGATCGATGAGTTCACTCAGTGAGGATGCCCCTTTAATGACACCCCAAGTTGACACGTCAGTGACTGGGCACCCCAGTCCCAACCGGGGAGGGGGGCGTCCGGATGCCGTCGGCGACCCGGAGCTTACTGTGGCTCGTAGGTACCACGTAGGGCGATGGGTCGTCGGCATAATCCTCATCTATGTCGTTGCGCAACTGATCAAGTCGGTGTCCGCAACACCCAACATTCAATGGTCGACGGTGGGGGAGTACATCTTCGATCCGACAATCCTGAATGGTCTCAAGAACACCGTCGTGTTGACCGTTGCGGCTATGGCGCTAGCTATTGTCCTTGGCGTGACGTTGGCTGCCATGCGCCTCTCCAAGAATCCGGTCGCTCGAGCCGCTGCTTTTGGCTATGTCTGGTTCATGCGATCTGTGCCAGTGCTGCTGCAGCTTATCCTCTGGTTCAATTTGGCGTTGATTTTTCCGACAATCAACCTGGGAATTCCAGGCACCGGATTGACGGTGGTTCTCGGTGAAACAAATGATGTCATCACACCTTTCATTGCTGCTCTCTTCGGCCTAGGGCTAGCCGAAGCGGCATACTATTCGGAAATCGTTCGCGGTGGGCTGATCGGTATCGATAACGGACAGAAGGAGGCGGCGAGTGCTCTCGGCATGACCCCGCTTCGAACCTTTGCGACCGTCGTGCTTCCCCAGGCAATGCGTATGATTATCCCGCCCACCGGGAACACCCTTATTGGGATGCTCAAATACACGTCACTCGCATCGGTGATTTCCTACACCGAGCTGATGAGCGCAGCTGCGCGCGTGTACTCGGTGAACGGGAGGACTATCGAACTGTTGATCGTCATCAGTCTTTGGTACATCGTTGCCACGACGATTCTCAGCATTGGGCAGTACTTCATCGAGCGCAAGCTTGGGCGGGGCTTTGGAACAACCCATACACCTCCCCGGAGTCTTGCTTCGATCTTCAAGGGAGCCTGGACGATTCAAAGGAGGCGTCAAAATGACGAACACTAGATTGCCGATGGTTCATATCAAGGGCGTGAAGAAGACCTTTGGCGCGTTTCAGGCACTCCGCGGGGTGGACTTCGAGGTCGCAGCAGGTGAAGTGGTCTGCATTCTCGGACCGTCAGGCTCGGGGAAGAGCACCATCCTGCGGTGCATGAATCACCTTGAGAAGATCGACAGCGGCGTGTTGCAGATAGACGGCGAGTACGTGGGGTATCGGCGAAAGGGCACAAGACTGCACGAACTCGGCGCTCGCGCAGTTGCGAAACAGCGTACTGAGGTTGGAATGGTTTTCCAACGATTCAACCTCTTCCCGCACATGACCATTTCGGAGAACGTTTCTGTGGCTCTGAGAAAAGTGCGGAACGTGAAGCGACGCGACGCAGAGGCGCAGGCGCTTGAACAGCTCGAGCGAGTCGGGCTGTCCGCAAAAGCCAACAACTACCCAGCGCAGCTTTCAGGCGGTCAGCAGCAGCGGGTGGCAATCGCGCGTGCGCTTGCGATGGGACCCAAGCTCATGCTTTTTGATGAGCCAACATCGGCACTCGACCCGGAATTGGTCGCGGAAGTCCTCCAAGTAATGAAGAGGCTCGCCAAGGAAGGCATGACAATGGTTTGTGTCACGCATGAAATCGGTTTTGCGCGCGACGTGGCGGACCGGGTCGTGTTCATGGATGACGGGCTTGTGGTTGAAGAAGGCACCGCGGCCGACGTCCTCGACAATCCGCAGCAAGACCGAACCAAGACGTTCCTCTCTCATCTGCGTTAGTTCGACAACTCACGCGTTGCCAGGTTCTCCGGGTGATCCATGCCTGGAGCCTCTGCGAACGTCGCAGCGGGGTGGTGCCGGGCAGGTGGAGAGCCATTAAACCGTGTGCCCGGCACGCTTCCACCGGCCTTTCGATGACCAGCCGTTCGGCCGGCAGGATCGCGGATTCGTCCGCGGAATGTTGCGGTTGGCAGGGCGCAGGCGCAGGGCAGCGAACCGTCGGGTCATGGCCGCGCTCGGGTGCCGGGCGGTCCTTGTGCCTTGGCGCCAGATGGTTTCGGTGAACGAGTCCGGGTGAGCCATGCCCAGATCCTTCGCCGAGGCGGGCCTCCTGGTAGCGGACGGTGCGCGGGCCGGGAGGCCGAGCCCGGTTTAGTCCATCACGGCCGGCCAGCAGACTCGGGACGGACGCAGGCACCAGCATTACCACGGCCACGTATGGGATGCCGCGTGCGGTGAGGGCTGACCGGAACGCGGTGAACTGCCCGTAGCCCGCATCGAAAAGCAGCCGCGGTGGGACCGGGCCCTGGGGGCCGGTTCATCGGTCTCCTCCAGAGCGGGTTCCCACTTGGACCGGTGTCGCACGGTGTCCGGGATCTGCCCTCTGGCCCGCCGGGCAGCGGCGGCCGCTGCCTCCTCGTTGGTCGAGGCGCCGGTGTCGTCCCATGTCTCGGGCAGGAACAGGCGCCAGTGCAGCGGGCACGAGGCGGCATCGGCACCGCGCTGGCACTGACGCCGATCGGGCAGTTGCCGATCCTGCCCTAGGGTGCCGAATACCAGGTCCACGGCCTTGGCGACCAGGCCAGGGTGGGGCGGCGCCTGAACGAGGAGGAGAAGAACCGATGCAGTTGCGGGTAGTCCTGCCCGAGCCGGGCCGCCCGCTGCATCGACTTCCACCTGCCCCTCCAGCGTCAGTCCTGCAGATACAGACTCCCTTGGCCCCGCTGGACCTTCCGCGGCAGGGCCGCGAACACCTCCTGCACGTACTCCCTGAGCAAGTCCCGGACGCCGGCAAGCTCGTCGGAACGCATCCCTAAACCAGCGCGGCCCGAACCGACGCCAACAGACCTAACCAAGCACGACTAGTAGGTCGCGCGCCCGCCACTAATGTCGTAAACAGCCCCCGTGGAGAAGCTCATTCGGTCGGAGGCGAGCCAGGCGACGAGCTCGGCGACTTCCACAGCTTGTCCGATTCGCTTCATCGGGATCATCGTGAGCATGTACTCTATGGCCTCTTCAGACTCACCGTCGTTCATGGGTGAGGCAAACAGCCCTGGTGCGACGGCGTTCACCAGGATGCCGTTCGTGGCGAGCTCCTTGCCAAGCGCCTTGGTGAGCCCGATCACGGCCGCTTTGGATGCGTAATAGGGGGCCATCATCGGGTTGCCCTCTTTCCCAGCAACGCTGGCGATGTTGATGATGCGCCCCATCCGCACTCCAGCATGCACGGCACGAAAGCCATGCAGGTGTTGAAGGTGCCTGTCACGTTCACGGCGAAGATCTGCTCCCATTCTCGTAGCTCGAGCTCCCAGAGCGGCCGATCTGTCGGCCCCCGAGGCCAGCGCTGTTGATGAGGATGTCGGCTGGGCCGATCCGCTTCATGGCAGACATGACGGTGTCGTGATCGGTGATGTCGAGAACGACGTCCGCATTCGCGGAAATGTCGATTGTGACGACTTCGACACCGTCCTCTTCGAGCCGGCGGGCGCATTCCGCGCCAAGCCCGCTTGCTCCCCCAGCAACTACGGCTCTTCTCTGCATGAAACTGCCCCTTTCGTAGACATATATCGGGCGAAACTAACGGCTGCCAAAGTGTCTCCGATAGGCCAGAGTTTCGTCCGATCTGCGCGCGCTGAAAACGCTTCAGTCTGGCCTCGACGCCCCGAGTCCGTGGCTAAAGTGGGCGCGATGGCTGCGGGGAGCCGGGGAACTTGCGCAGAGGCCACCGGCTCGGTACTCGTACCAGGCCTCGGGCGCGAGACGCTCATTGTCGTCTTCGAGATCATGCCCGAAGAACAGTTGCACGCCGCAAGAGCGTTCGATCTCTCCTCCAGCTTCCGCCAGTACTCGACGACAAGATCTGGCGTCTGAACGACCCCTGGGAGGCGGCTGCCCTATGGGTCATAGATGACCTTGAAGGGATTAGCATCGAGGGGCATAGAAGCGGCGCGCCGCGTAGTTGCCGGCACCCTGGAAAGAGTAAAGCCTCCTCGTTGTTGCTCTTTCCTCAGACCCCGCCGGGATTGCTGCCAAGGTGATAGCCGCCGTCCACATCGAGTGCGACTCCGGTAATGAATTCGGCCTCATCGGAGATAAAGTACAAAATGGCGCCAACGACGTCGGATTCCTGCCCGTACCGTCCCAGCGGGAAGCTCCGAGCAGCGTCCTTGAGCAGGTCCTCACTGCTCCTGCCGGACACTTCGGACCTGAGCTTGAGCATCCGCTGGCCCATCACTGTGGTGGGCGTGGTCGAGGGGCAGACGCAGTTTACCGTGGTCTTCGAGGGAGCAAGCTCGATGGCAATCGACTCACAGAGTCCGACTAGTCCAAACTTGGAGGCACAATATGCCTGCATCAACGGGAAGCCGCGTTTGCCGGCGTCAGAAGCAATGGCGACGATGCGACCGCGGCCGCTTTCGACCAGCGAGGGGGCTGCGGCTTGACTGACGAGGAACGAGCCCTTGAGATTCACGTTGAGCGTGACGTCCCAATCCTCTTCCGTGACCTCGATAAATTGTTTGTTGTGGGTGATCCCAGCGCACAGAACAAGGGTGTCCAATCCGCCAAGCTGATCAATGGAGCTCGCGACCGCGGACTTGACTGCAGCCGAGTCGGTGATGTCCGTCTGGATCGGCGTCAGCCGAGGATCTGACTGCACTTCCTCGCTGATGTTCTTATCTAGGACCGCAACCTGTACCCCACGGTCGGCTAGTGCCCGCGCGGTAGCAAGACCCAAGCCAGCGGCGCCGCCGGTAACGAGAGCACATCGACTCGGCTCAACGCTCACAAGGTAACCTCATCTCCATTGATTCAAGGGCGGTCGTCGTGTGGTACGAGATGGTAATACGACCATACGATATGACGTGACTAGCGGTCAAATATTGGGTACCCACACGCCGATTTTTTCCTTCTGGGGTTGCTAGAGGCGCACGATCGAAATCGGGTGTGAGCTACTGTAGTATGACGATAATATGATAATCCTCTGTTGTTCGAGGATTCAGTTTGAAGTGTCGAATTGGAAAGGTTGGATCATAAACATGGCGGTGGATTACTTCTCGCTGGCGGGCAAGCATGCGCTGGTCACTGGCGCTGGTCGAGGAATTGGTCGAGCTATTGCCGAGAGTCTGGTGGCAGCGGGCGCGGCGGTGACTCTCGTCGCACGAAGTGAGACGCAATTGAAGGAGGCGGCCGCAGCGATCGAGGGAACGGCTCATGTTCTCCCGTTTGATCTTGGTGATTCTTCGCGGATCACTGAATTCGTAGACCTTGCTGAAGAGAACGGTGCGATTGACATAGTCGTTCATGCTGCGGGGACGCAGCACCGAGAGGCTGCTGTCACCTTCCCTGAGGAGGCATGGCATCGAGTGATCGCGGTTAACCTGACTGCACCCTTCCTGTTGAGCCAGGAGATCGGACGTCGACAGCTTGAGCGAGGGCACAACGCCAGCCACATCTTTGTTGCTTCGCTTACTTCTGTCCTCGGCCTGCCCAATCTCGTCGCGTACAATGCTGCGAAATCGGGGCTGATGGGTATCGTGCGCGCTCTGAGTCGGGAGTGGTCCGGCTCGGGACTTCGGATCAATGCCGTTTCTCCGGGGTATGTCGAGACAGCGATGACGGCTGAACTTTTCGCGGACGAGAAGCGCCGGGCGGAACTGCTTTCGCGTATTCCTATGGGGAAGTTCGGCACGCCCGAGGAGCTGGGCCCCCCAACAGTATTCCTTGCGTCGGAGGCTGCTCGATATGTAACCGGGCAGTTGCTCATCGTCGACGGTGGCTGGGCCGCTGCGTGAGAACGATCTCCCACGGTGAGATCGAGGGGCTTGCAGGTCTCGCGCTGCGAGAGGTCAGGAAACCTGAAATCGGAAGTGGCGATGCCCTGGTCGCGGTATCTGCGGCAGGGATCAACCGTCACGATTACTTTACGGCTCTTCAAAGGTCAGGGGGCCGACCCCTCACTCTTGGATCGGATGCGGTCGGTCGCGTCGAATCACTAGGGGGAGGGGCTCTAAGCCCGCTGCTCGGCCGCACCGTACTTATCAATCCGTCGCTCGGGTGGGTGAAAACCGACAGTCCACCTGACCCCAGACCCAACATCCTTGGTGGGGTGCAAGATGGCACCTTCGCCGATTACGTGGCGATTCCGGTGGAGCAGCTGCACCCGGTGCCGTCGCATCTGTCGGCAGTGGAAGCCGCAGGACTGGGTCTCGCCGGTTTGACCGTGTTCCGGGCGCTATTTACCCGGGCGCGGCTGCAGCCAGGCGAGCACGTGCTCATCACCGGAGCGGGGGGTGGCGCTGCCCTGCTGGCGATCCAGATGGCCCGGGCCGCTGGTGCCGAAGTCACAGTCACCTCTCGTAGCGAAGAGACTATCGAGCGGGCACGGAATCTCGGGGCCCACCACGGCATATTCGGGGATCGCGTCCGCATGCGTGAATTAGCGAGGCCGGCAGATGTCGTGATCGAAAGCGTCGGACGTCAGATGATCGGACCGGCCCTCGAATCAGTCAGAGCGGGTGGGCGAATCGTCGTCTTCGGTGCGACAACGGGGGCGGAGGTTGAGGTCTCGTTGCGAGAGATCTTCTTCCGTCAGATCTCGATTTTCGGCACCGCCATGGGAAGTGGGCCCGAGTTCGCGCACATGCTGCAGTTCGTGACTCAGCATGCTATCCGGCCGATCATCGATCGTGTGGCTTCGTTGGAGGATGGCGCAGAGGCCGTGCGATCAATGGGAAATCGCACTGGTCAGTTTGGAAAATGGGTGCTCGACGTCGCTCTTGGGGACACCGTATAATATGGTATTATATGAGCTTAATTCTCGTCCGCTTGTCAGGAGTGTTGTGAATCCGCCCCTTATTCTGCAAGAAGCCGCGCCCCTTCGCCGGCAAGTTGTCGACGTCATCCGTAAGGAGATCGCCGACGACGTTCTCCATCCTGGGGAGCGATTGCAAGAAACTCGGCTGTGTGAGAGGTACGGAGTGTCTCGTACCGTAATTCGCGAAGCTCTCCGGCAACTGGAGTCAGAGAAGCTCGTCACGATGATCCCGAATCGGGGGCCGATTGTCACCGTTCTGACAGTCGAGGATATTCGCCAGCTCTATCAGGTGCGTGCGGCGTTGGAGGGGCTCATGGGAGAGCTCTTCGCTCAGTACGCCAGCGAGGAGGAAGCCTCTGAGCTCATCGCGCACGTTGACAGGATGGAAGCGGAATACCTGAACGGGACATTGGAGACCCGTGAAGAGTCGAAGCAGCGGTTCTACGACCTTCTCGTGAGGGGTGCACACAACGAAGTGCTGGCATCGAACCTGAGTACCATTCACACTCGCATCGGCATCCTCAAGCACTACGCCTTCATCAATCCAGAGCGCGTAAAGATGTCATACGAAGACGTGTGCAAGATCCGAGACGCTGCGGCCGTACAAAGGGATTCAGTAGAGGCACGGCTGGTATGCGAAGGGCATATTAAGCGCGCCGCTGAGCTGGCGATCGTCGAATATGCGAAGAGGGTCCAGACTGCTGATAAATGAGAGACCGATTCTACCGCCGCGCTAGCTGTACAAAGTCCCGACCGCTGCTGATTGGGCAGAGTGTGGTCTGCCCAGAAAGTGGGTTTGGAACAGTATGGCAAGCATCGGGCACGCCTGGGGCAGCAACACCTTGGCCAGAACGCAGGTTTGCAGCGGAAGACGCTGAAGACCGTTGGTTGCAAGCGGACCGACCACGCCTGCCTGCTGACACTGCCATGCAGGTGAAGTTGCTCACCGGACACGGCGAATCAACCACTCCTCCAGGTATGGGATCGCCGCACCGGCAGGAGTGCATCCCCAGCGGCCACTGGGCCCCCTCAGTGGGGGATGTTTAGCGGCGGCAGGGGGTGTTCGACATGCACCGTCTTGTCATGCTCGCCCCTGGCGGGCGGCTGCCAGGTACGGCGCTGTTCGGCTCTTCTGCGAACGCGCCACCGCGGCGGGTGTTCCGGCAGCAATGATCCTGCCGCCGGCGTCACCGCCGCCCGGCCCGAGGTCAATCACCCAGTCCGCTGCCGCCACCACATCCATCACATGTTCGACCACGATGACGGTATTGCCGGTAGCAACGAGCCGGTGCAGTTGCGCCATCAGCAACCGAACGTCTGCAGGGTGCAATCCTGTGGTGGGCTCATCCAGCAAATACAGTGTGTGGCCACGCTGGGCGCGTTGCAGTTCGGTGGCCAGCTTGATGCGCTGGGCCTCGCCGCCGGAGAGCTCGGTGGCGGGCTGGCCCAGCCTCAGGTACCCCAATCCCACCTCGCGCAGGGCCCGGAGGCTGCGCGCGGCGGCGGGGACGCTGGCGAGAAACTCGGCGGCGGCGTCCACCGTCATGCCTAGCACTTCGGCGATGTTCTGACCGTGGTAGGTGACCTCAAGCGTTTCGGGGTTGAACCGCGAGCCGTGACATTCCGGGCAAGGCCCGTAGCTGCCGGGCAGGAACAGCAGTTCCACAGCCACGAACCCTTCCCCCTGGCAGATTTCACAGCGGCCGCCGGGAACATTGAAGGAGAACCGTCCGGCACCGAAGTCCCGGGCACGCGCCTGGTCCGTGGCCGCAAATTCCTTCCTGACTGCATCAAAGAGCCCGGTGTAGGTGGCGAGGTTGGAGCGCGGAGTGCGGCCGATCGGCTTCTGATCGACCTTCACCAACCGATCCAGCTGATCCACCCCGGAGATGGGACCCAAGCTCAACGACCCTGCGGGGACACCGGCTGCGACGCCCGGGCCGTCCGGTGCCGGCTTGTCCGCAGCGGCGGCTGCTGGATTCAGCCGGGCGCCCACCGCCTCGGCGAGAACCTGACTGACCAGGGTCGACTTGCCTGAACCGGACACGCCGGTGACTGCGGTCAGCACCCCCAGCGGGAAATCGGCGTCGAGCCCGCGCAAGTTATGCCGGCTGATGTCCCGCAGCCTCAGCCAGCCCGTCGCTTCGCGGCGAGTGTCGCCACCAGGACCACCGCCGGGTGCACTATCAATCAGCGAACCGCCTTCGGCTGTTTCAACAGAACCAGCGGAACCCTCTGGGAACAAGAACGGTCGGGTCAAGGAAGCCTGGACCTCGGCGATGCCGGCCACCGGGCCGCTGTAAAGCACCTCGCCTCCTCCTTCCCCGGCCCGCGGGCCCACATCCACCAGCCAATCGGCTCGGCGTACCACATCCATGTTGTGCTCCACCACGAACACGGAGTTGCCGGAAGACTTGAGTTGGTCCAACACCGCGAGCAGGGGTTCGGCGTCGGCCGGGTGCAGGCCCGCCGAGGGCTCGTCGAGAACGTAAATCACGCCGAACAGCCCGGAGCGGAGCTGGGTGGCGATCCGGAGGCGCTGCATCTCCCCGGGGGAGAGCGTGGGTGTGGAGCGACCCAGGGCGAGGTAGCCCAGCCCCAGGTTTAGGAGCACTGTGACCCGCAGCAACAGATCCCGGGTAATGGCAACGGCCACCTCGTTGCCCTCGCCGGAGGACTGCTGGCGCGAGGCGGTCTCAGGGGCAATGAGCTCCGTGGTGGGCCGGATTACTTCGGCCAGCTCGCTCATCGGCAGTGCGTTGAGCTCGGCGATGGTCTTCCCGGCGAAGGTCACGGCCAGGGCCTCCGTTCTGAGCCCGCTGCCGTCGCACCGTGGGCACGGTCCGCTCTGCATGAAGCGCAGCACGCGCTCACGCATAGCGGTGCTCTTGGAGTCGGCCAGGGTGTGCAGCACATAGCTCCGGGCGCTCCAGAAGCGGCCCTTATACGGTTTCTCGACGCGGTCTCGCTCAGGCGTCACTTCCACCACGGGCTGCTCTTCAGTGAAAAGGATCCAGTTGCGGTCCTTCTTCGGCAGCTTCCGCCAGGGCGTGTCGACGTCGTACCCCAAGTGTATGAGGATGTCGCGCAGGTTCTTGCCCTGCCAGGCACCGGGCCAGGCGGCGATGGCCCCGTCGCGGATGCTCAGTAAGGGGTCGGGGACCAGGGAAGCTTCAGTGACGGTGTGGACGATGCCCAAGCCGTGGCATTCCGGGCAGGCCCCTGCGGCAGTGTTCGGGGAGAAGGCATCCGAGTCCAGTTGGCTAGCGCCCGCCGGATAGCTGCCGGCACGCGAAAAGAGCATGCGCAGCGAGTTGGACAACGTCGTGACGGTACCGACGGTGGAACGAGTTGTGGCCGCGCCACGGCGCTGTTGAAGCGCGACGGCGGGAGGCAACCCCGTGATCTTCTCCACCTTCGGGTTGTGCCCCTGTTGAATGAGCCGGCGGGCGTACGGCGCGACGGATTCGAAGTACCGGCGCTGGGCTTCGGCATAAATGGTTCCAAAAGCCAGAGACGACTTGCCGGAGCCGGATACACCGGTGAACGCCACGATGGCATCGCGAGGCACATCAACATCAACGTCGCGCAGATTGTTTTCCCGAGCTCCGCGCACCCGGACAAAGCCGTCTGTGGAGGAATCGAGAGCCAGCGTAGACAGCGCGGGAGCCGGCAGTTCAGAAGCAGTCAGTTCACTTCCCATCGGTTCGACTCTATCAGCGGCCCCGCTTCGGAGTTGCCGCGGGTTGGAGGACCGGCGGCAGAGACACACTAGGTCTCCGGGACCGGCTTATATCGTTGCTGATCCGCCCTCCGGAGCCCATTGGTGTGGGCGCTGAGGCGTTTGGTTTCCGGCAACCGGCACGGCCGAGGTCTACGCCGTCGTGATCTTCCTGGCATCCACCGAGTGTCCATCTGCGTTGACGCCACACCCCGGCGCAGTGGATGCGTTGTATTTGAGTGAGGGTGACCCTTCACGCAAGACAAACTATGCGCTCGCTCGTCGGAGGGAGCTCCGTCCCTCGCCGCGAGGCGATAGTGCAGACCTGTACGGGACTGTGTCACACGGCGGCCGGACACGTCACGGGGCAGGGCCTACTGGACGCTCCGCGAGGTGCATGCATTTGCTCGGGTCAGGGGCGGGTATGTCCGGTGAGGGTCCCTCGGTCGAACTGATCTGAGCGTAATTTAAGTGTCCGGCCGACATTCCGGGCGAGGTAGCGTTTGCTGCGGCGGCGTCGGCCTGGTGGTTCACGCCATCGGGCATCCGCTATCGGAACGGACAGGAACGCACGAGATTGGCCGGCCCTGCCTATGACTCTTTGATCTGAGATTCATGGTGGAACAGCCAGCAGCGCCCCCATCAGGCTTTGCCGGATCGTTGGGGTCCCGCTGGCCCAGCGCCGCGGGACCGAGGCCCCTCTGTGGCCATCTCGTAGCGTCAGCACCACGCGCCCGCGCACTCCTCCGGCTTCCAAACGCCGGTGAGCGTCCAGAGCCTGTTTCATCGGCAGCTCCTGTGCGACGCGCAGGCTCAGCAGGCCTTCTTCGACCTGAAGGCCAAGAGTGTGCAGTTTCGCTGAGTCGTTAACGCTTGCGTTTCCAGCAGTGCGTCCGGAACTGGAAGCTATTGAGGTTGAAGTCCCCGCTTCGAAGAGTCGGAACGTAGTCTGCGGCGAAGCGACTTCCTCCGCCCCTCACTCCCAATCGGGCAGTGGCTTCACGTCTGCGTAGCGGGAACGACCACGGCCCATGGCTACCGGTCCTGCTTCGAGGAGTCTCCGTGACGTGGCTGCTCACGTACCGGTACAGCGCGAACCGCGACCAGCCATGCTTTGGCGGCGCGCTAGATCGTCGAATCATCGGCGACTCCCACTGGCCAGCGCGGTGGCGACTCTGAGTGGAAGACTCTTTTCGAAGGCTGGGATCACGACTCCCTCTACGACCCGCCACTGTATGGGATTGCAGTCTCAATTACGCATATGTTGGCATGCGTGGTCGCGACCCGTCCTCTTGGTTCGTCCCCTTCACCGGTCGCGTGGGCAACCCCTACACCGCCGATGTGCAAGAGCTGACAGACTAGTCGTTGCCACGACGTGCACAAGTTCGGACGTGGAGCTTCCGTGCCGTTGTACGCAAAGACCTGCTCGACGGGACCGCCAGAAGGTGTACCGTGGCGCCGTGAAACCCGACCCCGGCGCGGCGCCGGAACCTCCAAGGGACGTCATTTTTCTCGTCCTGACTACGCCGTACGCTGTGCACCCCAAATTGGTATTGAAGCGTCCCCGGACTTTAGAACACGACTTCCCGGGGATTTGCGGCAATATTAGACGATATTTGGCCGTCTAACTCGCCGCTAATCACCTGCTTGCTCGTTCAGGAAAATGGGCTGTGCCACTGCACCGTTATGTGAAATTTCCTTAATGTGCTTTCTCCTGCTGCCGGATTTTGATGCGCCGCGCCGCATCGCGGTTCACTGAGCCCTCCTCAGGACAGGCCGCCGTGGATTTCTAAGGGACCGATCATTCCCGCAGAGCAAAAAAGTCGGCATCGTCCACTTCCGGCAATAACCCGGCAGCGGCCTCCGCATACTCTGCGCGGGGACGGATGGAGCATTCTCGGGACACATGGCCGTCAGGCAGATTGAAACTTTTGAGCAGGTAGCCCCGACCGTTGAAGCGGTGCGGTTCACCGGCCACAACGGCGAGGAGTTGGCCCGTTGGTGCCGCGGCAAGCTTTGCGGCATGATGCTGGTGCCGACCCCGCCCAACATTATCATTCAGGCGCGGGACGGAGAGATCGACGTCTACCTCAACGACTGGGTCGTCCGCCGCGCAGACGGCCGCTTCGTGAGCTACAGCCAGGACGAAATGGACAAGCTCCTGAAGAAGCGGACCAATGGCTGAGGGCACGCAGGAGTTCTTCCTCAGCATTGGGGCCAGCTACCGCTGCAAGACCACCGGCATCGTCTTCGTGATGGAAGGGCTGCGGTCCAAGCGCCGCGTCTGCCTGATCCATGACGCCAAAGGGCCGAACCGCGAGACACGCGACTACGTGCCGGTGGACGACCTGAAGGCCGATTACGAGTACGTCGGCTGCGACCACGTGGACCACTGCTGCACCCGGCACCGGGTGCATGTCACCCCGCACCGCGGTTGCATGATGCGCTAGGTGCCGCGGACGATCACTTCGATATGAAGCGGCGCGCAGAACCGGACCAGCCAGTCCAGGCCTTCTTCGGTGTCGAAGACGCGAGCGAACCCTGGGTCGATCTTCACGGCGTCCGCCGCCCGGTCGCCGAAAAGCACGTAGGCCGGCCCTGAGTTGCAGAGCCTGCTGGTCCAGATGCACCCGTCGAAGCCGGCGCGGTGCGCGGCCTCGGCCCAGAGGACCGTCTCCCCGTATGAGGTGGGCTTGGATCCGGTGAGCTCGTCCGCCTCGACCTGCAGCGCCTTCAGGCCCGTGCCCCGAAAGGATGCCAGGTTCAGGTCGCGGGTCACCTCCAGCCTTCCCATGACCCGGTTGCGGTAGGCGCTGGGCCGGAGGATGCCGCCCTTCTGTGGCATCTCGTGCAGCAGCGACTCGCACACCGTGACGTCCTCATGTTCGGCCGCGTACAGTACCGGCACCGTGGGGGACCCGAAGAAGGCGAAGCGGGTTGCCCCGCCTCCGCCGGGGTTGAAGGAATCTGTGCGGAACTTGCTGTCGTGGACCCGGTAGATCATGGTTCCCGCTTTCAAGACCTCGGGCTTGGCGGTGAACGGGTTCGGCGGCGGCGCTACCAATCAACAGACTCGCTGCTGCGCAGCTTGGCGACAAGGTCGCTGTCCCGCAGGTGGTCGACGGGCCGGTCGTCTTCGAAGTAGCCCGAAGGCGCCATCAGCCAGTACACGAGGTCTTCACTGTCCAGACCCAGCTCGGTGGCGGCACTGATCAACTCCGGGATGACGGGCAGGACCTTCCCTGCCTTCCGGTCGAACTGGAAGCCTGGGTAGACGAAAGGCTGTCCGCGCTGCACCCCGATGATTTTCCCGTCCTTCCGGAGGCTCCCGGCGTAGCCACGGTTGGTCTTTGCTGCGCCCAGGAGCACGGCCACGTCGGAGCCCGAGAACAAGCCCCAGTCGCGGGCGATCTCCCGCCACAGGTTCTCTGTCGCCTGTACGGCGGCGGCGATGGAGGGCATGACGGGGTCTTCCAGGGCCGCGACTGCCGGCCCGAGGGAAGCGATGCTCGCCTGTATCCGCTGCATCGACTCGATAGCCTGGGAGATTTCCTCCATGTGCTCCGGGCCCGGAAGGTCCCCGAGTGCGGGCAAAATCCTGGCCGCCCATTCCTGCACAAGGGATGACGGCATCGTGGAGACAGCCGCCACAAGCGCAGCGCGCGCTTCTTCCACGTCAGGCTTTTCCGGCGCCGTGGTTTTTTCAATCTGCAATCGAACCACTTCCTCTAACGGTTCTCACATCTTCATCCTAGTGTGTGAACCGTGAGGAGGATAGGCCTGATGCCTGTGGAGAAGACGCTTGGGCTGAGTCGGCCCTAAAGATCGCGGGCCAGCATCGCTAACGCGCCGCCGACCCCTGCCGAGAACGCATAGGAGGAGTGCAGACATTGTTCGACTCAAGCTTCACCGCGGCGCAGCACTTGCTGCCGCATCACAGTGCCGGTCTCCGCCGGCCGGAACCGAAAGGTCCCCATGAAGAAGACGGCACCGCTGACCCTCGCTCTGGCTGCACTGCTCCTGGCCGGCTGCTCCGCACCGGCAGGTGAGCCGGCAGCGGCCGGGCCGGCCACCGAAACGCAGGCCACGGACCGTTCAACCAGCAGGGGATAAACGGCCTGATGTACTCGAGCAAGTTCAATGTCGATTACCGGGTCGATGACGCCACCGCCACAGACTCCGCCAACGGCAGCCCCCTCGACGACAAGGTCAAGGATGGTGCCGGGGAGAACATCCTCAAAGTCAAGGGCACCATGCAGACCGTTGTTTCCAAGAGTGAGGACGGCTCCTGGCAGATCGTAGGCATTGAGACCGACTACCGCTACGACACCAGCGACTTCGTGAAGAAGGGATGATCCGTGCAGTCGGGTGCAACGGCTGATCCTGAAGACGGAGGCGCTGCCAGTTCGGAGCAGGGTGCCTTGGAGCAGTTCCTCGACGAGTCCCGCCGTGCCGTGTCCACCCAGGAGCACAAGGAAGCGCTGAGCGCGCTGGAACCGAGCTTCACCTTCTGACCGGGCAAGGCCGGCGCCTGATCCGGACACATGGGACCCATGTTTGAGAAATTCGACTCCCGCGCCAAGGCCCTGCTAGAAGTCCACCAAGGACGGGTGGTCGCCGAGGAAACGCCGGGCTGGACCTACTGGTTCGTCGACGGCGAGCCCACCGAGACCCTGCACCGGTGGCTGCAGGCCGAGGGTTACATCGAGTTCGCACCATGCACTACCGGGCGCCAGCCGGTGACCCTGACCCGCAAGGGCGAGCTGGCCGTCACTGCGACCTTCGGGATCCTGGCCGAGGCCGACCGGGTGATCCCCGCGGAGCCCGTAGCCGATGAGGCGACCGCCGCGATCCTCGATGCGATGGCCATGTTCAATGGGGTCGAGGAAGGTGACGAGGACGAAGAGCCGGCCACCGCCCGGCCTCTTCCCGGTCCGGGAGATTTCTCGTTCGCCTCCGCCGGCGACGACCGGAGAAGAAACTGTGGAGGTCGAATACTACGGACTGGGACCGATCGAGCTGGACTTCCTGAACGGCGAGGACTCCCGTGCCGTGGTCGCCAAGCATGGCTACAAGCTGGTCGGCGACGTGCAGGGAGAACTCGACCCCGTGAAGCCGCTCAATGTGCCGGACCGGGTCTGGCTAGTGGATCCTGCTTTCGGTGGCCGGCTCGCGGTCCTTTACGACGACATCTCCTACACTTACGACCCGTCCGAGGGCTTCATCGAGGCGCTCAAAGTGATGGACGCCCATTCGACTGCGGAGGGCCAGCGCCTGTTCACCCAGCCGGACTGGGAGGAACGGGGTTTCGACGGCAGCGACATCCGTCCCGGCCACCCGTTGTTCGAGGCCGCGTACGACTTCGCTGCCGGCCGGTACGTCGAGCCATGAGCAACCGGGAAAAGCGCCGGCCTGGCGCTAAGCCAGATGATGCGGTGTTCGGGCAGCACGCCGTAAGGCTGATCGACTTCCTGGACGAGCACCGCAGGCTTCCGACGACCAAAAAGTCCGAGTATGAACGAAAGCTGAGGTGGTGGTTCAACGGGGCCGTTCGCCAGTACAAGCAGGGGGAGCTGACACCTGCCCGGAAGCAGGTCGTGGAGAAGATCCTGAGCGCCATCGACGGCAAAGCCCTATCAATGGCGACGGCCGCCATCGTCACCTTTCATGAACGCCACCGCAGGATGCCGGACCATCGGGTGCCGGAAGAGTTTGCCGTCTACCAGCGGATCATCCGTGTCCGCCGTCTCCATCAAAACGGTGAGCTCTCCGCCAAGGACGTCAAGGCGCTCGAAGCCATTTCCGGCCTGCTGGAGCCGGCCCGAAAAGATCCCGGCCGCCAGCTGAAGCGGCTGCAGGAGTGGTGCCGGGACAACGGACGCCTGCCTCGGCACACCGTCCGCAAAGCCACGCCAAGCAATGCCGATCGTGATGAGCAGGAGATGGGCCAGTGGATGTACCGGGCCGTGAACCGCCGCCCCGGAGCCAGGGAGACTCCCGCGACGATGTCTGTTCGCCGGGCCGTGCTGGATCTGCGCAGGCAGTACCCGTCCTTCTCCAAGGCAGCGGCCTGAAGCCTACAGCCCGACGCCGGATTCGCGGCGCTGGGTTTCCGCGAAGCGGCCGATCCGGTCCCTGCCCTGGACTCCTCCGGAGGTGCCGGCCTTGAACGCTGCCTGTCGGGCCTGGGCAACTTTCCGCTCGGCATCCATCTGCGCCTGGAACACCTGGGCGGAAATCTCCTGCAGCTTCTTGTCCGTGATCCGGTTGCCTTTGCTGTCGGTGTAGGGCCTGCACACTGATGGGGCCATCTGGGCGCCAATCGGGCCGAAGGCGCTCTGGTCGACGCTCCCGAGTCCTTCGTGGGCGCGGTTCTCATCGTTGCCGGTGATGACGCCGCCGGTGCCGCGGGTCCACTTCACCTTGTCCAGGGCGCTGAAGAAGACTTCGCCCATTGGGTGGGCTCGGGCGTGGTCGACCGAATGGTTGTTGCCGGGCACATCCCAGGTGACCGAGGAGTCCTCGCGGTTGAACACGACGCCGGCGTCGCCGCCGACGTCGAAGGAGAGTGAGCGGTTGGTCGGGAACTTGACGTCGGACTTCAGCACGCGCGCGGGCTTTTCCTGGCGCCAGCGCGGCACGATCAGATCCTGGGCCTGGCTGATGACCGCTCCGGCCTTCGGGTCGAGTTCCGTGATGCTGCTCCACCCGCCCCACATGCTCCGCACCGGCTTCTCGGCTTTCCGGTACCTGTCGTCGATGAAGTCTTCGACGGCCTTCCGGTAGGCCTCCATGTCGGTGGCCTGCTTGCGGGTCAGTCCCTTCCAGAACTCCTGGGTCAGGTCGAAGGCCTCCTGCTTGATGGCGGTGTCTGCGTCCTGCATGGACTGGCGCACGCGCGCGAACTCGGCGGTGGGCAGCTTGATCGTGCCGCTCTGCCACTGGCTGGTCGACATGGGTTCCCTTTCGGTCGTCTGCCTGTATGTGCGCGGCCCTGCGGTGTGTCCGGCGGTTGATTGGAGGGCTTCTGCCGTACACATGGAGGGACATGTTGAAAAAGAAGACTCTCGCAGCCGCCGGCCTGGCGCTGGCCGTCCTGCTTTCCGCCTGCACCTCGACCGCCGAAGCGGAACAGCCCCTGGTAGCTCCGACCATCGAGGAGACCGGCAGCCCCGAGCCGTCCCTGGTCCCGGAGACCACGAAGGCTGCCCCGAAGACGGAGAAGCCGAAGAAGACCGAGGCCCCGAAGGCCAAGGAGAAGCCGGCCAAGCCGAAGCCGGCAGCTGCCGGCACCGCTCTCGCCCAGCTGGACACCATCGCGATCAAGGGACGGGCCCCGAAGACCGGGTACGACCGGGACCAGTTCGGCAAGGGCTGGAAAGACCCGGACCGCAACGGCTGCGACGCCCGCAACGACATCCTCCAGCGCGACCTGACCGGCGAGGCGCTCAAGGCCGGCGGCTGCGTTGTGCTCTCCGGTACGCTGGCCGATCCGTTCACCGCCACGACCATCAACTTCGTCCGCGGCAACGCCACCAGCACCGCGGTGCAGATCGACCACGTCGTCGCCCTCTCGGACGCCTGGCAGAAGGGTGCCCAGCAGCTGGCCCCGAACCAGCGTGAAGCGTTCGCCAACGAACCGTTGAACCTGCTCGCCGTCGACGGGCCCACCAACGGATCCAAGTCGGACTCGGATGCCGCGTCCTGGCTGCCGCCGAACAAGGCGTTCCGCTGCGAGTACGTCGCACTGCAGACGGCGGTGAAAGCCAAGTACGGGCTCTGGATGACCAAGGCCGAGGCGGGCGCAATCCGCAACGTCCTCACCAGCTCGTGCCCGGACCAGCCGGTCCCGGCCGACAACGGGGGAGTGAAGGTGCCCGTGGCCGCCAAGCCCGCGCCCAAACCGAAGCCGAAGCCCGCGCCGGCCCCCAAGCCGGCTCCCGTTCAGCAGGCGCCGGCCGGCGGGAACGTGTTCTACCAGAACTGCACCGCCGTGAAGGCCGCCGGTGCGGCACCGATCCATGCCGGCGACCCCGGCTGGGAACCCAAGTTCGACCGCGACGGCGACGGTATCGGCTGCGAGTCCTGAGCAGGTCCGGGCACAGGGAAGGCCCCGGCAATTTGCCGGGGCCTTCTGCAGCTTGAAGCACCTGAGATGGTCAGGGAATTTCGGCAGTCGCCAGTTTTCCCCATACCAACCTGAGCTTGGTGCTTCCATCCTTCTTATAAGTCGCCACGGAGAGCACATCGAACTCTCGTGAGAGCAGCATGCTGGTGCTGGACCGGTCCTCCCAGAGGCGGCCGAGGGCGTATTTCGCGTCGTAGAAACCGGAATATTCAAACCCAAGACCACTCACAGCAGAAAGGTTTTTGCCCAACCCCGGGTACTTCGCTTTGTTGAAGTTGCTCTTCGCGTACAGAAGCATCCGTCTATCCAGCTCAGCGTCCCTCTTCATTGCCGGCAGGCCCTTGGCCGCGCGCTTGGCGTTGATCTGCTTGAAGAAGTATTTACTATCCGCGGAGTCGAGCGAGTAGGGCGGCGCTGCGACGGAGACCTTGAACGTATGGGTTTTCGTGGCGGTTTTGGTGACCTTCTTGCCGCGAAGCTTGTAGCTGTACTTGACGGTGGTCTTCAGCTTGTGGGTGCCGACCTTGACCGAGACAGATTTGGCAGCCTTGGTCAGAGCCTTGCCCTTGCTGTTGACCAACTGCACTTTCGCGCTGGTGACGGTAACACCCTTGGCCTTCTTGTAGGAGGGCTTCACCGTGTATTTGGCTGTTTTCGACTTGACGGTCTTGGTCTTCTGGACTTTGATCGTCAGCTTCGCCGGCGCCTTCACGGCGGCCGGAGCGATAACCGTTACGGCAGCGGGAACAGCGGCCGGGGCTGCCGAGGCGGCCGGGATGCCGGCAGCGGACAGACCAAGGATCAGACCGGCCGACAGCAGAATTCGGGGAATGCGTTTCACGGTACCTCCGGTGCTCGGGTGATGATGACTTTGGCTTTGCTTGTGCTTTGCTTCTGTTAGCCAGCTAGTGGCCGCCCGACTCCCGCTTACGGGCAGGGTCCGGGGACGGTGGTCGTGCCGCCCATTCCGTTTGGCAGATGGCAAACACCGTTGGACCTGGTATCGGAGATAACACCACCACCGCGACCGCCGCGCGGAGGAGCGGGAGGCCGGTGGATGGCAACCTCCTTGGAAACAACCGACCGCGTCACGTAACCGGACTTCTTTCCGGTCACCCGAACACTGATCTTCTTGCCCTCATACTTCGAAGCCACCTTGTATGAGGACTTGGTGGCGCCCTTGATGGACTTGCCGTTGGCGTACCACCGGTAGGAGAACTTGGTCCCGGAGGTCCAGATGCCCTTGTTGACCGAGAGCGTCTTGCCTACCTTGGGGGTACCCTTGATCGCGGGAGTCTTCGCGGAGAGGACCCGCAAGACCTTGTCCGTCTTGGCCGTGGTTACCGCGGTGGCGGTGTGACCGGGCTTGGTGCCCTTCACGGTGACGGAGATCCGGCTGCCGGCCTCGGAGTTGCTCAGCTTGAAGGTGCGGCCGTTTGCACCCTTGATGGCCTTGCCGTCCTTCAACCACTGGTAGGACACGGCGGTGCCGCTCGTCCACCCGCCCTTCGAGACGGACAGCGTCTTGCCGACCACGGCAGGTCCCGAGAGCTTCGGCTTGATCGTGTTGACGACCTTCGGCAGCACGACGGCCGGGGTGGCGGCCGAGGTGACGGAGGTTGTCTTGTGCCCCGCCTTGGCGGCGGTGACCTTCACAGAGATGGTCTTGCCCGTGTCAGCTGAGGTGAGCTGGAAAGTAGGGGCCATGGCCCCGGTGATGGCCACCCCATTGCGCAGCCACTGGTATGTGATTGTGGAACTGTAGGTCCAAGTGCCCGGCCTGGCGCTCAGGATCCCACCGACGACAGCGGCTCCCTTGATGGAAGGCTTCTCGCTGTTGACGATGTTCGGGATGACCACCGGCTCGGGAGTCAGGCACTCCTCATGCCACGGGTCCCACTTGTCGCCGGCGTTGCAGGTCAGCGAGTCCGGGTCCATATAAACCCAGGGGCCGTAGGCCCTGGTCTCCTGGACCAACGACCCCCACTTTGCAGTCACGGCGACGGAGATGCGCTTCTGGTAGTCATCCTTGACGGTGCGGTATGTCAGGGAGGTGGCGCCCGGAATCGGGGCGTCGTTCCGCATCCACCGGACGCTGAGCGCAGCGTCGGAAGGCTCCCATACCCCGGTGGTGGCCACCAAGTCCCGGCCCACAGCCGCCGGACCGCTGATCTTGGGGCTGGTGATGGTTGTCAGGGTCTGCTCCATCCCGATCCGGCGTTCGCTGACTGCCGAAGCGGAGCGGAAGCCGGCCTTGGACCCGGTGACGCTAACGGTGATGGCGCTGTTCACATCGGCGTTGCCGACCGTGTAGGTCTTGGCGGTGGCGCCGGTGATCGGGTAGCCGTCACGCAGCCACTGGTAGGAGAACGCGACGTCAGCCGGCCAGGTGCCGGGGGCCGCGGTCAGGGTGCGGCCAACGACGGCCGAAGCCCCTTCAATGACAGGTGTGCCCGGCGCCATCTGGGCGAGCTTGGAGTAGGCGATGACGTCGGTTGCCAGGTCGAAGACGTCAGTACGGGGCACAGGGTAGCCGCCGAAGAAAGTGCCGACACCCCAAATAGTGGGGCCGTTGTTGACCAGCCCGAGGCCGATGATCTCCATTTCGGGATCAATGAGGGCGGCAAAGTGCGGAGGTGACTGAATCCAGTCGTCGACCACTCCGTACTGGTTCCCGGCGAAGCTGCTGCCGGCGTTCTCCTTGGCAGTTCCAGCGCCGATGACGCGCGGGTCAACGCTGAAGGTCAGGTTGTGGTCGTTGCGTTCATTAGCAGCATTGTGGCGGGCCTGCTCCTGCGCCAGCTCCGACGCTGCGAGCCCCAGCCGGACCGGACCGGCGCCGTTCTGTGCCCGGACCTGATTGATGTATTTGAGCATCGTCTGGTACATGGACGGGCCGGCTTCCCATTCGGGCAACGAGGACGTTGATGCGGTGGAGGCGCTGCCGACGGCCGGGGCAGCAGCCGCGGCGGGTGCCAGGCCGGCGGTCAGGCCCAGGGTAAGCAGCCCGGCCAGCACCGTTGCCGAAACCCGCCGCCAGCTGGCGGTCCTTTTCGGGTTCACTCGTTCGCTCATCGTTTTCTCCCCGGCCGGCTTCCCGGTCCATCGCGGTCGGCGCCGCAAATGCTGCACCTGTTCGGGAACATGTGTGCGGCAGCCCCCAACTCTCCACACGCGCTAGGAACGGGGCGATGAAGCGTCAAGCTCATAATAAACGGTTAACCGCCTGCAACCACGCGATGGCCGGGATCGGCCATGACAGCGGGGGAGTAAGGTGCCGGTGGCGGCGACGGAGTCGGCTGCGAGAGCTAAGGCAAGGGCGTTACCTAGAAGTGATCCCGGCGCAATAGTTTGTCTTCGTTCCGACCGAGCTTGGCCCGGAAAGGGGGACGACGGGGCGCCGTGCAAGGATGAGGCCCATGAAAAAGCTCATTCCTCTTGCCCTTGCTGCCGCCCTCGCTTTGACGGGGTGCGGTGAAGCAGACAATGCACCGGCCGGCAACGCCGCACCCAAAGCCACCAAAGAAGCAGCAGCCCCCGCGCCGGCGGAGGAGACTCCTGAGGCGCCGGACCTGACAGGAGAGTGGAAGCAGAGCAACTCCAAGAGCGAGGATGCGTACCAGCAGGCCACCATCGACGAAGACGCCATGACCGTCGAGTGGGTCGCGGACGGCGGTGACACGACCTCGACCTACTGGGTTGGAACCTTTGAAGCGCCGGAGAACGCAGACGAGCCGTACACCTGGACTTCAAAGCGGGACGCCGCCGCCACCGACAATGCGCTCATGGCATCAACGGACGACACGAAGGAGTTTTCGTACGAAGACGGGGTCATCAGCTACAAAGTCACGGCGCTCGGGACCACGACAAAGGTCAAGCTGGAGAAGAACTGACACCAACCCCAGGAAGGACCCGGCTCAGTGCCGGGTCCTTCCTTCTTCTCACGGGCACTGGGGTGTATCCGGCAGAATGGGCCTCATGTGCGGCAGATACGTGATGTCCAAGGCCACCGGTGACCTCCTCAGCCATTTCGATGCCAAGGAGGTGGAGGGCTGTGGCTCCCACACAGGACGTGCCGATCATCGCCGAGCGGCTGGACGAGGGCAGTATCGACCGGCATCTGCTGGTAGCCCGCTGGGGCCTGGTGCCGTCCTGGGCGAAAGACATCAAGATCGGCAACAAGATGATCAACGCCCGCAGCGAGACTATCCTGGAGAAGCCGTCATTTCGGAAGGCGGCCGTCAAGCGCAGGGCAATCCTGCCGGCCGACGGCTACTTCGAGTGGCAGAAAACCGAGGACGGGAAGAAGATCCCGCACTACCTGTACTCTGAGCACGAGCCGATGCTCGGGTTCGCCGGCCTGTACGAGTTCTAGGCTGATCCGTCCCTGCCCGAGGATGACCCGGGTCGGTGGCTGCTCAGCTGCACGGTGCTGACAACCACCGCCCAGGACGCCCTGGGCCACGTCCACGACCGCTCCCCGGTGATCATCCCGCCGGACCGCTTTGCGGAGTGGCTGGATCCGGACCTGACCGACAAGGACGACGTCCGGCACCTGCTCGACTCGCTGCCAGAGCCGACGCTGACCCCGAGGATTGTCAGCACGAGGGTGGACAGTGTGCGCAACAACGGGCCCGAGCTCATCGAACCGGCGGCCTGACGACAACACAGCCGGAGGCCGGCTGGCGCTGGCCTGGCTTACGGAGTTTCGGCAGGCATCAACTTTCCCCATACCAACCGAAGCTTCGTGCTTCCATCCTTTTTATACGTGGCCACGGAGAGCACGTCGAACTCTCTTGAGAGCAGCATGCTGGTGCTGTATCGGTCTTCCCAGAGACGGCCGAGGGCGTATTTCGCGTCATAGAAACCGGAGTATTCAAACCCATGTCCACTCACAGCAGTAAGGTTGTTGCCCAGCCCTGGGTGCAACGCTTTGTTGAAGTTGCTTCCCGCGTACCGAAGCATGCTTTTATCCAGCTCGGCATCCCTCTTCAGCGCCGGCAAACCCTTGGCTGCACGTTTGGCGTTGATTTGCTTAAAGAAGTATTTGCTCTCCGCTGAGTCGAGCGAATAAGCCGGCGCGGCGACAGGCACCTTGAATGTCTGGGTCCGGGTGGCGGTTTTGGAGACCTTCTTGCCGCGCACCTTGTAGGTGTGCTTGACGGTCGTTTTCAGTTTGTGGGTGCCGGGCTTGACCGAGAGGGTTTTGGCCGCCTTGGTTAGCGCTTTGCCTTTGCTGTTGACCAACTGCACCGTGGCGCTGGTAACAGTGACTCCGGCGGCCTTTTTGTAGGAGGGCTTCACCAGGTAGTTGGCCGTTTTCGACTTGACGGTCTTGTTTTTGTGGACATTGATGGTGAGCTTCGCCGGCGCCTTCTTTGCCGCGGCACCAGGAGTGGGCCTCGGAGCTGGCCGGCCGGCCGCTGGACCTGGCCGACACGGAAGACAACGTCACGGCCGGGGTGGCCATCATCCGGCACCTGCTCTCCATCAGCCCCGACCTGGAAACCGCGATCGGCTCCTACTACGAGGGCTTCCACGGGGTGACCTCCGACGGCCCGCTGCCCGAAACGGTGGTCGACACGGAAATTGTGAAACAGCGGATGGCCAAATTCAGGTCCTGAGTCCCGCTGCCTGCTGAACCTACCCCGGAGACGAAAAAAGCCCCTTCAGGGGCTCACATGCTACGCTCCGGCCCGGCTGCCTTCGGGTTCGTACCTCACCCGCCTCCGCTTCGCTACGGGCCGTTCCCGAGCGTAGCATGTGTTGTCAAATCGGCAAAATTGAAGCATACCGTTTGGCGACCTCCTGCACACCCAACTACACACCCGCAAAAAGGGTAAAAGCCCTAGTCAGGGGCACATTGCGCACCAAATCGAACTTTTCGACCGGAAACACATAATTATATAGAGGGAGGTAACAGCAATCCGTGAGGGATGGTCCGTTGCAGGCTCTATATGTGTATGAGGGTGAAATGGGTGTGCAGAGGTAGACAGAGGCCCCCTATATACATACTTCTCTCTCTTAAACGTTGAGAGAGAGGGATATATAGGGGGCCCCTCTATCCTCTGGCCCTACACACCTCTGGGTGTGCAGTGGGTGTGCAGGGTACACACCCCGCCCGAAAGCCCAGAATGCCGATCAGTCGAAGATTTCGCTGGTCTTGGCTGCAATCTCCTGCAGCCGGAGCCATCCGCGGACAGCCGCCCGCTCCTGGGCAGGGTCGATCCCGATGCCGTCCCGGCGCAGCAACTGGACCAGGGTGGCGTCCACGACGTCGGTGCGCAGATCAACGATCGCCTAGGGCGAGACCCTCAGCGACTCGGGAACGCGGGCGCGCCTGGCGAGGCCTCCGGTGACCATCCGGCCGATGATCACGAACCCGAAGAGGACACTGAGGGTGACATGGAGTTCGGCGCCGGCAGGGGCATTCCGATGGCCAGGACGGCGATGCCGAGCCCGTAGGCCACGAGGGCGCAATCGCCGGGAAAAAGTTCTTCGAGGTTCCCGGTGTTACGCGCGACTTCAAGCGTGCCTTGAAGTGCAGGTTGCGTGCGGTCTTCCGCCAGGCGTTAGGGCTGGAGCCCAGCTGCCAGTCGGCAGTGCTTCGGCTTCGGCCAGATGCCCGAGATGGGCTGCTGCGCAGCCCTTCAACGGCAGAGCGCTGCCGGAAGCAGATGCGGCAGGTCCTCCTCGGAGCTTTTGGGACCGGACGGGGCTTTCGAGATTGCGGCTTTCCTGCAGGTCCCACCCAAGACGGGGCGCCAGGCGTCCCTGAGAGCCACTTAGAACGATTCACCGGTTGCCGGAGGTCTGGGAGATTTTAGGCGCTCTGAGGGCATCCTGGCGCCTTTTCTCCTAGCGGTGACGGATCCGGAGCTGGCCGGACACCCAATCAGCATGATCAAACGTGAAGACCTGGACATGGAACCGAGTTATGTGGGGATAAATCCCTCGACTAGGAACAAGTGCACGGGGTGCTCGACTTGGATGCAGCGCATCTGCACAGGCTCGCCCACCTCGATGGACTCGATGTAGTTCCACTGCTGGGTTGGCCGCAGCTGCTTGGGCAGCCGTTCCAGTTTCCTAGGCAGGCGAAAGACCGGCAAATCGGTTGTGAATTTCATCCGGTACCGGGTACCGGTCGTGCGCTGGCGCTGGTTGCCGGGGTTTTCGGGGTCATCCTCCGTGATCTTTGCAGGATCGGCCCGTTGCTTCACCCGGATGCCAAGTGACCGGACAAGTTCCAGCACTCCGTCGGCTAGCGGCTTGTGGCACAGGTCGATCTCGCAGGTGCCGTTGGCATTAGCCGTGCCGTCGGTGTCCATGAGCCCCTGCAGGAGTGCCAGTCGCTGCTTATAGGAGGCTCGCAGGTACACTGCCGGAATGTGCTTGTTCTTCAGGACACTTGCTGCTCTGAGGTCCTTGACGAGTCCGACGATCAGGTGGCTCCTGCCGTCTGCGTAGTGGTTGACGGAATATCCGGCAGCCTCGATCTGATCGGTAATTTCAGGATCGATGCCGGTGAATCCGCCACCGCTGGTGTGTCCGTCTCCAAGCCAGGCGCCCATGACGTATGGGTCCACCACCAGTTCGGCTTCCTGCCCTCCGAGGGGGTCAGCCAGACGGACCGCGTAGTTCAGGCTCTGCCGGCTTTTCGTCTCCCGGATGTACGAGCGTGCCATCTCCGCGGTGGTAAGGATCGTCTCCAGTGGCGGGGCCTCGCGTCCGGAATCGGAGCGCCTCGCTTGGTACGTCAACCTGTCGGCCAACATCGTGAGCACCTCATCCACCGGGTAAACGTTTGTGGAAAATGTGGTGAAGGCATCCCTGCTTGCAGGCTTTAAGCGGCGCAGGATCAGCTTTGCTGCTTCCCGTTCTGCCCTGCTGGAAGGTCGCCCGAGGATGGTGTCCGCCATCTCGCGCATGGTCATCCACCCAAGCAGCCCCAAGCCCGCAACATCGGAAGGGGGAAAGGTGGTGCCCGCGAACGAAACCATGCCGCCTGCGCGTGCCTTAGACCGAGACAGCCACTTCTCCACCGGAGCCATGTCGAACTGCTTCGACTTCTTCCTTGAAGGCAGGGCGACGGTATCGGCGAGGTGGCGGATGGGCAGGTCCATCTGGTGCAAGGAGAGCTCGTTGTAACCGGCGAGTCTCGCAATGTCGGCCAATGGAGCGCTGGTGCCCGGCCCTATTTCTGCAGCGAGTTCACGCAGGCTCCGTGCCTGAGCAGACCGCTCGGCTTCTCGGGCCGCTCTTGCTCCTGCCTTGCGGGACCCCCAGGCTGCCCGGCCGTCAGCGGTGGAAACCTTCCAGAGGTGGTCAGGGCCGGCCACGATGGTTTGGCCATCGCCGAAGCGTACCTTGTGGCCGGGCGTGGAGTGCCAATCGGAGAACCTGGCGATGCGCGTGGCGGTCCCGTCGCCAGCGTAGACGAGGTCTCCGGCTGCCAGTTCTTCATTGCGTGCCCAGCCGTCAAGAAATCGTTCCGAAACCGGCACAGGCATAATGGTTGAACGTTCTAGCAGTTTGCCTTCGCCGGAGGCTCCCGCAATCATCAGATGAGGATTTAAGCAAAAGTGGTGCTCGACCGGTTCGTCTTCGGCGCCCGTCGCAAACGGGATGATCTCGGATCCGGCGTTGCAGTCCATCTCGTAGTCGGCCTTTCCAGCATCTGGGCGACTGGGAGGCGAGAATCCGGAGCCTGTTGGCTGCGCTCTTCACCCGACTGGCTTCGGCCCAGCGTTGCTGGAGTTTGACTTTAGCCTGCCGCGCACGGATGTGAACTAGGGTGCATCTCAGTCCGCCCGGCAGAAGGAAGTCCAGGACGGCGACCTGTGGGTCCTTCGGCAGGCTAACAGCGGCCAGATTCATCGGAAGCCGCCGTTGGCCTGACCCAACCGAAAAGAGAGAGATGAACCGTTGTGGAGCATCGCGAGACCATGAAGGCGCACGAGATCCAGACAGAGGCGCTGAGCGCAGCACAGGTGCAAGCAGTGCGACAGACCGAACTGCTCGGCGAAATGAAGCGCTTGGCGACCTGCATGCCTTCGCGGGTGCGGGGGCGGATGAGGTCGGATTCAAATACGGCCACCATGGCCAAGACGTTGAAGAGCAGTCGGCCGACCGGATCGGTCGGGTCGAGGGCTGCCAAAGAGCTAACGCTGACCGTTGAGCCGGAGGTATTGCACCAAGAGGTTCTTTCTATTGCGCAAAGCCATAAGAGGTTCTCGCGGGCCAAGGAGGTTCCCGGTGGCATGGACATCTATGCCGGGTTCAACTTCTGGTCCTGGGGCGAGGTTATAGAAATCAGAATCTACGAGACCAGCAAATGGACGAAAATTTTTGCCTCCTGCCGTCCACGTTTACCAACGACTCTCATCGATTATGGACAAGGCGCGCGTGACCTGAGCTTGTTCATGGACCTTCTGCAGGAACGTACTGGATCGGGACAGCCGGGTCACGGCAACTAGGCCATGCCGTCGCGGCCATTAACAGGCCGTACAGAAATGCCGGTCAGCTTCGCTTTCCGAGACCTGGCAGGCCGGCCGAGTAAATGCCGTGGATCTTGGTCGTCCGGTTTGCGTATTTACCGAGGGACGCATAGCCGGATCTGTCCTTGAAAATCCAGTCGGGTGCGACGTTCCGTGCGGTTTGCCGCATGAGGGCCAGTTCCCGTTTCGGTCCCTCGGGATCCTTTAGGTCAGCCTCGACGGCTTCAACGAATATTCTTGCCAGGTCCCAGAAGGCTTTGCCGACCGGGCGTGACAGCAGGATAAGGATCAGCGTCTGCCGGTAGTGCTCGATCCTTTCACGGCGGTCTTCAGGGAGGGCACCGCCTGAGGTAATCAGCTGTATCTGCTCGCTGGAAGGTGTGACAAAGCGGCGAGAGTTTTCGTGCAGGAACTGCATGGTGTTCCACAGGCGGCCGAGGATAACGTCGAATTCCCTCCGGTCGGCGTCATCGAGCGCTGCTTGGGCTATGACCTGCTTGGTTTCGCTCAGTCTTTGCAGCTCGGATTCGACCCGCCGGGCAGGCACAGCCTGGTACTCCCTTATCTGGGTGAGGATGCCTCTGCCCGTCGCCTGGTGCGCTTCCACGCGGTCGTTAAGTGGATCCCAGATCGCATAGGACTCTTCCCAGTCGGAATCAGACACGGACTTCCCCTTCGTCGGCCGGCCACCCTCGTTCCCCAAATGCTATGCGGGAACCATGGCGCCGAGCCGCAGATGCACCGTGGCGACAGTGCGCACGTCTCGTCAGGGCTTACCTCGCGGCTCCGTCGACGTCGCTAGGCCCCTACATGCAGAGGCGTGCCAAGTCCGAGCTGGAAGCTCGCGTGAAAATGAAGCTCACGCTCAGGCAAATGAACAGCGCGGCGAAGATGCCAGGCGGGAGCGAACCCTCGCCGGCAAGGCCCGTAGATCCCTACGCCGCTTCCGCAAGCAGGCCACCGGAAAGGACTGACGCGCTGGGCTCAAGATCGGGGTTTGTCGCTCTCCCGTGTTTTGTGACTGAACCAGCGGCGACTGTACCGGATGGCCGCTCCCGCGAGGAGAGCCGCAAGCAGGTGCCACAAGCTAAATCCGAGGAAAAGGTATGTGCATAGGCCGAGGAGTACGAAAGCTGCAGGGTAAATCGATAAGAGTATCCGGCCTCGCCTATCATCGCGCTGGTCTGCGGCATCCAAGGCAAAGCCCCACAGCATCCCAAAGGCAACTGACACCAGAAGCTGAATCATTTCCATCGAAGACATTGCCTGGTCCTCTCAAGCGATGGAGCTCCGGCATGTTCCGCCAACGATAGCCTCTCCGGTGTTTCGCACAAGGGCTGCCCGATGAGAAAGCCCTTGCCCGTTTTTCTCATTTGGATGATAGATTGAGAAAATCAGCAACGGAGAATAACATTTAGCCGGAGGCCAGCATGCAGCAGCCATGTCAGCCCAAGGGCGTCAAGGGCGCGGGCGAGTACGCCGAATGGCAGCGGGCTGAGTCAGGCGTTTCGTTGGGCGCCACGCCGTCCTGGCCGGCCATCAGCTACGAGGAACACCCTTGGGGTGCCGAGCCTGAGCCCGGAGCATCCAGGCGGGCGCGGCTGACCGCGCGCGGCCCGTACCAGGCAGCTGTCGTTGAACCGATCGCCGGCCTGGACCCGCAGGTGGACTCCGCCACCCAGGCGCTGGTCGAAGCAGCCACCGTGGACATGGTCCGCTTCGACAGCCTCTTCGGTGACGGCGCCTCCCAGTTCGCTTCGCTGCTGCTGCGCAGCGAGTCTGCCTCCAGCTCAGAGATCGAGAACCTGAACGCCGGCGCCCGGAAGATCGCGCTGGCCCATCTGGGTGACACCTCGAGCACGAACGCGAGCCTGATCGACGCGAACACCCGCGCCATGCAGGCAGCCATCGACCTGTCCGAAGACCTGACGGTCGACAACATCGCCGACATGCAGGAGGCACTGCTGAAAGACTCGAACCCGGACTGGGCCGGACGGTACCGCGACTCCCAGGTGTGGATCCGCGGCAACTCACCGCACAGCGCCGAGTTCGTCCCGCCGCACCATGACCGGGTGCCGAAGGCGATGGAAGACCTGGTCGCCTTCATGCAGCGCGACGACATCCCGGCGCTAACCCAGGCCGCGATCGCCCATGCCCAGTTCGAGACCATCCACCCGTTCGCCGACGGCAACGGCCGTACCGGGCGCGCCATCGTCAGCGCACTGCTGCGCTCCAAGGGCGTCACCGAGAAGGTCACAGTGCCGGTCTCTTCGGGGCTGCTGGTGGACACCAACGCCTACTTCGCGACCCTGACCAAGTACCGCGAGGGCGAGATCAAGCCGATCATCGAGCTGTTCGCCGAGTCGACCTTCCGGGCTGTCGACAACGGCCGCCAGCTGGTTGACGACATCAGCCGGATCCGCGCGGGATGGGAGGGCGAGAAGGGGCTGACGGGATCCGCGCGTGCGGCCCTAGATGTGCTGGTGCGCGAGCCAGCGGTCTCGACCGAGCTGCTGCACGAGGAGGCAGGCATCACCCTGCCGAGCACCTACCGTGCGGTGGAGCGGCTGGTTAAGGCGGGCATCCTGAAGCCGGCCGGCAAGGTGCAGGGCCGCTCGGTGTGGATCGCCCCGGAGATCTTCGAGGCGCTGGATGCCTTTGCTGTCCGGGCCGGTCGGCGGGAAAACTCCGAGCGGCGCTCTCAGAGAGTTGTCAGCCGATCCTGAAATTGGCAATAAGGAAAACACGCCCTAGGGCTGACGTCAGACTTGAATTCGTCAGGATCCGGAGGCGGTACGAGGGTTAGGCGGGGCTCAAGAGCCTTAGCTCAGTGCGGACGGCCCCGTTGGGTCCGCAGATTCGCCGCAGTTGCCCGCCACGTCGTGGCATCAATCACGCCCGGCGTTCGGCCGTACTCGCCTATCTAGAGGGCTTCGTGGCGGCATTATTTCAGTTCCAGAGTGGTAATTCGCGCCAATCTTCAGGGAAGCCCATTAGATCGTAAGCGTTTATGCCGCTAATTTTCGAGGCCTTCTTTGCTACCTCTTTGAATTGCAGAGGCCATCTCGTCTCGCGATGGATTGCTGTGGACAGCATTCCGACGAGCCCGGCAAGGAAGTACACGCGTGAGTTGCTGACGCTTTGGAGGTGTTTAAGCTCATCTCGCGGGACCATGTTATATGGCGGCTTGGGAGGAATAGTCGCTGTCTCCCGGTTCCAAACCCTGTTGTGATGGGCGCAGTTATTCCGTAATACGTTGAGGGCTTTGAGCCATGAGTGGAGCAACCGGTCATCCTTCACGCCTAGACTCCGGGCGATTTTCAGGCGGTCCGTTGGGCTCAGAAGGCTGAAAAGCCTGACGAGAGACCCGAAATCCATGAACTCCGTAGCGACCCAAATCGGGAAGCTGGAGCCGTAGTTCAATATAAAATGTTTGACGTAGTCTTCTTCCCTCGCTTCCGAGGCAAGCTTCTTGTATCGCTTAGTCCATGCCACGAACGCCGTTGCGCCTGGATCGTCGTTGGAAGGCCTGTTGCAAGCGACGCTGCACAGCGCATGCCCATCTTCGTGGCCCCAAGGGTTAGATTTGCCCAAGGCGTAGCCGATCTGGACCCTCATGCCTACTTCTACTTCGTGTAGTCCTTTGCTGAGGACGACACGCAAGTCGTGATCGAAATCATGTAGCGCCACTGCTGCTTCGAAGCTGGCCCCCGAAATGAAGGCGTCGCCACGCACGGCTCGGTCGGCTTCGTTCGAAGCTTTCGTGTCAATTAGACGAAAAGGATAGGTGTAAGCAGAGAGCCGGTAATAGCCGATTCGCTTGAGGTGCCGTATCGCTGCAGTTCGGTCTGCATTTGCCAAGCCCTTCTCGATCAATTTATCGAGTTGTTTCTCGAACGTAAGGTGCGGCTTTGTGTAGGCGGGCATGAGGGGAGCATAGTCGACAGGTGCTATGCAGTTAAAATGAAAACCGGCCCATAGAAGACGGTGACTCGAAAGTCGGTGCCATCTAGAGGGACCGGTGTTGATGAGTCGACCTTACAGGTTCCAAGACGAAACACCAAGCGCGGGGGATGGTGGGGGGAGTGCCGGACTACTCGGGAGTCCGTGCTGCCGGTGGCCGAAAAAGTCCGGCGATCCGGTGGTGCCCAGTCCCTATCGAGACCAGATGCGCCACCAACGTCGTGCGGTTTGCCGCTTGAAGCCGGGCTGTCAGGAGGTCCAAGAATAAACCAAGAATTGCCGGGAACCGGCGGGTAGAATCAGGACGTTCACAAGCATAGTTCTGCCTAGTCACAGGCTGTTTCAGGAAGCCCAGGGAACTCCCGGGAACCGCTGATCGTAAACAGGGGGTCGCCGGTTCGAATCCGGCAGGGGGCTCCGCGAACCCCTCTCTGACTAGGCAAAACGTTAGTCCAGAGGGGTTTCTTTGTGTCTGGGTTAGCGACATTCAAGGTAACTGTGCGCTCCGCGCCAGGGGAGCGCGACCACAGCGCGGGCTCATGCCGTCGTCAGATTCATGTGCTACCAGTCGCCTTGGTAGCGCTGTCCATGAGGGCCTGTAGCCGCTCTTCGAAGGTCTCCTGAGCGCCGAAGAAAACGTGGTCGGTGAGCAGCGGCCAAAGGCCCGAAGTTGAACTAGCCATTTTTGACTTGACCCGTGACCGACCAGCTGACCAGTAGTTGCCAACGTTTCAAGCAGGCAGATGCTTATCTGACCGCGCCACTAGTCGCATTGAGGCACAATTAGCGACGGGCGGACGATATCTGGCTAAAGAGTCAACGCACCGGGCTTCTTCGAGACCCTTCTCGCGTATCCGATAGCTGAACTTTTGAAACTCCTCGGGCACCTCTGTCGCAGCTTCGGCGCCGCATCGGATGGCGCCGACCGACATATCGGCTTTGTATGTCTTGCTCAGCCATCGCTTGAAGTCATGAAGGCCTTTTGCTTTATCCAGTGACGGAGTTGCCTGGTCGTGTTCCAACCGGAGTTCGTCCCAAGACTTCTTGGCTTTTGGAACCATCACCTCGACAGGCAGGTACTCGATGATGTCGCGGGCCCGGAAGCCGTAGGCTCTATGCGTGAATCTACCTGGTGCTTCAGCGCACGCCCGAGCCAGTTTGTAATCCACTAGTACTCGTTGCCTTTCGGCCACGGAATGCGCTGGTCAGTCGTGTCATGGCCAAGTCCTGTTCGTTGGACTTCGACAGCTTCACTGCTTCCGCCCACACCTCGTTGACTTCTTGAATCCTGATATCGTCCAGGATCGCCACAAGATGTGCGTCGGTGAGGTCAAACAGAACCTGGCTCTCGATTGATCCAGGCAGATTCCTCGCTCCATGCATGGGGATAATCCTGACCCGCGTTTCGTCCAGTGTTTGGCCCGCAGAAGGCGCGCAGCTTCGACTAGGAGGAAAATGCGGTAAAGGCCTAGAAGGTCAGACGGAGACAGTCCCAGAACTGCAAGGGACTCCGGGCCCAGGTCCGGGATTTTTCCAACGCGCGTTCTCCCATCGGTTTTCGACACATGGACGCAACTGGTGGCAGGCGGCGCTCCATCGCGCTGCCGAGCGGCACCTGTCTGCGGGCCTCGAAGCGCTTACGGCATTTCGGCCCCAGCTAATTGTCGCCACACACTCTCCCGAGGTTCTCAACTCCAGTACTTCGTCTTTGGGAGTGGCTGCCGGAGCGGGGGAAATAGAAGCGACCCCCCGTTGCCCTCTATCATTTGTCAAGCTACCGCAATCTAGGTTAAGTAGTCTAAGACAGTGAGAATTATCGATGATCTTTCGCATCTTGTCCTGGCATACCTCGAAGCGATGGAGAGACGTGGCTGCAGGCTGTCAGTTCAGGCGCTAAACGCCTACGGGATACAGCCTGAACGCATCGTTTACGACGAGATGCACGGCGTAGAAGCGGGGCGTGGAAGTTTGATCAAGGCCCTGATTAGGAGTGACACCGATGAGCCTTGGATAAGCGATGAGCCTTTCGACCGATTCTTTTCTCGGCTCCAATGGATTGAGGTTAAGGATGAGAGGGTGAGTCTGACCGAACTCGGCAAAACCGTACTTCAGGAAGCCAATAGTCCCCGCACGGAGGATACATCAGCCATTGATGTCCTCATTGACCCGAACAATCAGTTCGCCTATGTCCAGGTGATGAACAAAATAGGTCAGGTTGAGGAATCCCTTGTCATTGATCCCTATCTTGATGCGGAAACTGCTGTGGATCTTGGGCAAGTGCCAACGATCACCAGAGTACTGACGGGGGATAGGACTATAAGCAAGCTGCGAGGACATTTTGGTCTTGTCATGAGGGCGAGACCAGACTTTGAGATCCGATACATCGATCAGAAAGTCCTGCACGACCGATACGTTATTCCCAAGGTCGGTCCCGTGCTAGTTCTAGGGAGTAGTCTCAACTCCATAGCACGCCGCCAGGGCGTGATAACTCCATTGGAACCACGCGGGTCTCAGTACATCGCAAAGGCTTACGAGAAGATGTGGCTTGAGGCCAGTAGCCTCACTATTGAGGCAGTCGAAAGTTAGTCTACGAGATTCGGTAACTGCTAGAGGCGACTTACCGGCCGTTACTGGTACCCCCAAAGTTCGCGGTGGTAGCGCAGATACTCGACGCCGACGTCGTGTTGGGCGTGCCTCTGAAGGGTGCCGATGACCAGTCCCAGATGATCGGTGACCGTCAGGTCATCAGTGATGTAGATACCGCCCTCGTCGAAGAGGGTGTGGTGGTTGGGGCAGAGGCAGAGCACGTTTTCGGGCGTGTCCGGTCCGTCGTGTGGTTTGCCCAGCGCCCGGATGTGGGCTCCCTCGGAGATCGAGCCGCCGGGGATGTCGAGCCGGAGGCCGCAGATCTGGCAGTGGTCCTGGTAGAGCTTTTTGACCGCCCGGGACACGGCGGTGCTGCGGATGGTACGGGTCACCACACTGGCGGATGTTTTCGGCATCCTGCTGCCCTCGGGGAGGTCGGCAATCGGCTTTCCGGTGTTGAGGTCGTTGCCGCCGGCGCCGAGGTAGATGGTTTCGTCACCGAAGTCCTCATCGTCCTCATGCCCGCCGCTGTCGGCGATCGAGTCCGCTCTCTCGGTCTTGGTCCCGCTGATGCCGTCTATGATCGACTGGTGTACCCCGAGTACCGACATTTCCCGCCTGGCCCGCCAGGTGCCTTCCGGGACGCCGGGAGGTTCTCCAAAAAACCGTTCTGCCACAACGGTGACAGGCATGCGCGCGGCGCTGTCAGAGCTTGCCTTCCGGTGCCATATGCGGGGGGTGTCCCATTCGACCACGAGCCGGTCTTTCAGGGAGGCAAGGAAGCCTGTCGGTCGCAGGTCGTAGTACCGGTTCGCCTCGGTGCGCTCTGCTGACACCTCGCCATGGTTTTCATAGGTACCCCAGAGACGGGAGCGGCGCTGGCCGTCGGCGATGAGGATCACCCAGTATCGAGGAGGGTCCGCGGGGAAGCGGCGGGGCGAAACGTCCTGCTCTCGGGTGTAGGCGAGGACTCGCTCCTCGGTCAGGTCCTCCGGTCCACGCAGCCCACGGGGGTCTCTTGGCCTGAAGGCGTGGCGGATGACGTGTACGTCCTCCAACCGGACCTCCGCATAATGCGCGCCCATGCCGGTGAGCACATGACCGAGGGTGAGTGACGCAGGGGGAGCCTGCCCGGCAGGGACCGCTGTTTCCGCAGACAGGCCGGGGGCAAAGGATTGGAGATCTGCCACGGGAACACCTTATGCCACCCAGGCTGAGCAACCGCCATGAGTTGCCAACGAAGGTCCATCTCGTGAACGCACACGGTTTGTACAAGAAACCAGTCGAGAGCCGTTCTGATCTGCATGCCCGCGAGCAAGTGACTGAGAAAGCAGTAGATCCCGCTTAGCGTGCAGGCACGGGCAAAATGCGGCTCCTCGACTGGGTTGTGGTGCCGCTGCTGACCAGTCAGGAGATTGGTATAGCCTTCTTCTCAGCTTGACCTTCCCGACAGATTGGACCACTCGTGCCGACTGAACGACTTTACGCACAAGCGGCAAATCAGAAGACGGGCAGGCTCGCCCTGGGACTATCTCTCCTTGGCCTGGCACTATTCCTGGCCGGCCTGCTGTTGCCGACGATCTGGGTGCTCATGTGGGCGTCGTTGCTGCCGTTGCTGGCAGGACTGATCGCCGGCCTCGTGGCGCTCTCGAAGAATGCGGGCAGGAAACCGGGAGTCTGGGCGATCGCCATCGCCATGCTGCCCATCCTCGCCGGGGCCGTCTTTGGTGCGCTGGTATGGATGGCGCTCTTCAGCGCCATCCTTTAGCAGACAGCTTCGCACCGAGTGCGGGCTTCTTAATGCTGCGGAGGAACTCGCCGGCAACGCTTCATTGGCCCCCATCGGATTACGCGTCCCGCCAACGGGGTTGTGCCTAGGCTGCCTTGGCGGCTTTCGCCTCGGAACACGGCCATTCAACGAGCCGGACGAAGTTGCCCTCCTCGTCATAACAGCAGTCCTCGCAAATCACCGGTGCGGGCAGTTCATCGCAGGCGTCGCAGCGGCCGCACGAGTTGGGATCCATGAAGTCGATGCCGATGCCGCGGGAATGTGTAGTGGCCATCTCGTCCTCCTTCTCTCCATCTGAGGTTGCTGCCAACCTAACACCGGCCTCTGACAGGATCTCAGATTTCGAGCGGCGTTGCCGGGACCGGCACGGAGTCGGGTACACAGGAAGCAAGGAGCGTATCAGCTGAGGGCTGAGGGCTGAGGGCTGAGGGCTGAGAGCTGAGAGCTGAGAGCTGAGAACTGAGGGGCGAGGGGCGAAGGATGTGAAGTGTCAGGAAAGGCGTCCCGGTGACCATCCGCCGTCGCCGGATTGGCTCTAAATTGGGGCGGCGCGAGGCTCTGCCGTCACCGATCCCCGGGCCAGCACCTCAACCCATTGTGTGCCCGCCAATCGGCGCCTACCCTAAGAGCCAAGGGTAGGAGTTGGCCATGGAAGTCACCCTTTTCGTTATCGACCTCGTGCTCGCCTTTGCCCCTTTTATGGTGCTGGTGCTTGTGCCGAATCGACGGGAAGGCCGACCCGTTGCGCCGCACCGCCGCTCCCCATCCGGCTTGGCAGCTGCCCGCCGGGCCAGGAAGAAGGTAGTCCCGGAAGGGGCCGGGAATCCTCTCCTGCCAGCGCCGGCGGGTGTCGGTGGAGTAACCGCGGCGACAGTGCGGCTGCGGCCCGCCCGGCGGCTGACCCGGCCGAGGTTCCGTCGCGGCCCAGGACGTCACACCAGGGGACCGCGATAAACGGGAGCATGGAACCGGCGGGTTGAAGCAGCTTCCATGGTGCTCACGGTTGTTTGGCCCTGCCCGCTCCGGAGCCTCTGAACCGCGGAACCGATCCTTGTCTGCGGCTTGTTCCCCACCGCGAAGACTATTGATCGATCAGTGATTTCCCTCCGCTCTGCTCCGCCTTCATATGCCTGCCGCTACGGCGTGTCCATCCGGGCGCGATGAGGCGTCTGCCGTAGACATGAATGGACATGGAGAAGAAGAAACCCCTCGCACTTGCCTGCTTGGCGCTGGCCGTCCTGCTGTCCGGCTGCACCTCGCCCGCCGAAGCGGACCAGCCCCTGGTCGCCCCCACCATCGAGGTGACCGACAGCCCCGAACCGACCCGGGTTCCCGAAACCCCGGAACCGACCGAGAAGACGGAGGAGCCCAAGGCCCCGCCGGCGCAGGAACCGGAGGAGGAGCCTGCCGGCGCCGGCACCGCCCTGAAACAACTGGATAGCATCGCGATCAAGGGCCGCGCCCCAAAGACCGGATACTCGCGCGACCAGTTCGGTGACGGCTGGCTGGATCCGGACCGTAACGGCTGCGACGCGCGCAATGACATCCTTCAGCGCGATCTGGACTACACGGTTCTCAAGGCCGGCGGCTGTGTGGTCACCTCAGGGGTGCTGACCGATCCCTTCACCGCCACGACCATCGACTTCGTCCGCGGCAACAAGACCAGCACCGCCGTCCAGATCGACCACGTTGTCGCCCTCTCGGACGCCTGGCAGAAGGGTGCCCAGCAGCTGGCCAAGAACCAGCGCGAAGTCTTCGCCAACGACCCGCTGAATCTGCTGGCGGTGGACGGACCCACCAACGGCTCCAAGTCCGACGGCGACGCTGCGACCTGGCTGCCGCCGAACAAGGCGTTCCGCTGCGAGTACGTGGCCCGGCAGACCGCCGTCAAAGCCAAGTACGGACTCTGGATGACCCAGGCCGAGCACGACGCCATCAAAAACATCCTCTCCACGTCCTGCCCGGACCAACCGGTCCCGGCCGACGGGGGAGTGGACGTGCCCGTGGCAGCCGCGCCGGCGGCACCCAAGCCCGCTCCTGCGCCAAAGCAACAGCCTGCACCGGCGCCTGTCCAGGAGGCGCCAGCCGGCGGGAACGTGTTCTACAAGAACTGCACCGCCGTGAAGGAAGCCGGCGCGGCCCCGATCCGGGCCGGCGACCCCGGCTGGGACACCAAATTCGACCGCGACGGCGACGGCGTCGGCTGCGAGGGCTGACGAGAGCTAACGAGCGCGGTTGAATCGCCCGAGACATGGTTTCCACGAGGGGCCGGCGCCGCAGCGGTGGCATGACGGTCAGTAACGGCGCCGCAGTCTCATCCGGAGGGGGCGGCCGTCCGGGTCGAAGAGGAGCCGGTAGGCCGGGGCTGCCAACCGGCGCTGCCAAGGGGATCCCTCCGCCGGGCTATGGGAGCGCAGCCGTCCTTGCGGCCGCGGCAGTAAACGACCTGCACGATGCCAGGCATCGAGCTCGTCGGCGCTTGAGCGGACGGCGCGTACAGCCTCGCGGGGATCGAGGAGGTCAGCATTATCGCCGGGGACGCGTCCCAGATGTTCGCAGAGTAGCCGCAGGCGCAGGTCACGGGCGAACGGGCGGGCACCGTCACCGAGTTTTGCCGGGTCTGCCGGTGGCCTCGGGTCGCGCTGTTCGTCGAGCACGGCGGCCGTGAGTTCGGAATCGTGGCTCCAGGATCGCCGGTTCAGGTTGGCGCTGCCCACGGCGGCCCAGACGTCGTCGACCACGCAGACTTTCGAGTGGACGTAGATTGGCCAGCCCTGCCCGTTTTCGATGTCCAGCATCAGCAGCCGGTCGCCTCCGGCGTCGTGCACCATGCGCCAGGACAAACCCTGACCGAACAGCGCCGGTGGAACCTTGAGCCTGCCCTCCTGGTCCGGGAAGCGGGGGCAGACTGCGATGACATGGAGGCCGGGATTGCGGCGCAGGGCTTCCGCGAAGACCCGGCCGACGTCGGCTGACCACAGATACTGGTCCTCCACGTAGACCAACTGTCGTGCTCGCCGCAGCGCCTTCGCGTAATCGCGGGCCACGCTGCGCTCGCCGCCGGGTGCGAACGGGTAGCCCGGAGAGCGTTTGGGGTAGGTGCGCAGTAACTGCACGTCGCAGTCACCCGCGGCAGGCGGTGCCGGCCGCGGGGGAGGCAAGGGGGAGGCCTGCTGCAGGAGGCCGCGGACCATGTCTGGCAGCCGGTGCCAGGGCAAGCGTGCCATTGGTGCGGGGTCGTCCCAGCGCTCGCGAAACACCTTCTCCACCTCAAGGACGACCGGTCCGCGCAGCAGCAGCTGCACGTCGTGCCATGCCGGAGTCGGTCCGTAGGCGCGGGCAAACCTGCGGGGCTGCGGGTCCCCTCGATGGGTCTCGTCGTCGCCGCGGGACCGGGCCAGATCCATCCCGCCCACGAAGGCGACGTCGGTGGAAGGATGGGCCGCGCGCCGGATGACCACGAACTTCTGGTGGTGACTGCCGAATCTGCGAACGCGGTGGTCGAGCAGCATCTCGGCGCCCGAGGCGTTGATGGCGGCGGCCAACTCCCGGTTCTGTCCCAGCGTGCCCACTATCCAGGAGGGATGGGATCGCCACAGGAGCCCCTTGACCGTGGCTCCGCGCCGCGCGCTGCGGCTCAGCGCTTCCGCCACGGTCAGGCCGTCGGTGAGCAGCTCGTCGGCGTCCATCCGCCACCCGGCAAGCAGGACCAGGTCCCCCGGCCCCGTGGCATGCAGCTCAGCGGCCAGGAGCGGGAAATACTCCCGGCCGTGCACAAGCACGCGCACCTCGTTGCAGGCCGTCCATGGGAGCAGCTGTGTAGCGTCGTTGCCCCGCTCGGCCCCCGACAACAGCCAGTGTTCGAGAGAAGAGCCGGTCGCTTCTCCCGCCAGCCTCATCTCAGCATCATGCCCGCCCGCCCCGGCACCGGCAATGCACAGCCCCCCGGACCGGGTCCGGGATGCCACACCGAGCTCGGCCTAGCAGCTGCAATGACTTGCGACAGGTGCTTTCAGCGGGAGTGCTTCCCGGGTCATTCCCGGGTGGACTCGGGCAAGGAAGCCCGGGGTGAGCCGTACTGGAAAAGCCGGGGCGTGGCTGCGGAAAGTTCTTTGGCAAAGCGGACCAGCATTGCGCCGAGGATTTCCCGGTCTTCAGGTGACCACGTGGAAAGGATTTCGTCGAAGGCCGCGGCGCCGGCCTGGCCGATTTGCCTTTGCAGTTCGATTCCCCTGGCTGATGTGCCAAGAAGGGTGGCGCGGCGATCCGCGGGGTCAGGTTGGCGATCCATCAGTCCTCTGCCTTCAAGCCGGCGGACTTGCGGGTTCATGGTCGATTTATTCACTCCCCACTGTGCGGCCAGGTCCGAAAGGCGCATTGGGCCGTTCCCGGTGAGGTATTCCAGCAGCGCCGTATCGGTTGGCGAGAGGTCAGCGGCTGCCGGGCCGAAGACGAAGTCTCGGATTTTTTCCTGCTGGCCCACTGGAGCATCAGGGCAAAGCCGTGCGGACCTGCACTCTATGTCGGCCTGTCGCCGTCGCCCGCTTGCGTCGCTGTATCGGTCAGGGGGAAGCCTATCCAGAAAGATTCGGTTCGGCTAACCTAACTAAATTTGCTAAGCTTGATGCGTCCACAAAGACAACACCATTGGAGGTAGGAACATGACCACCACATCATTCCAGCATCAGTCGACTGTTTCCGGTCCGGCGGCTCCGGGAACCTCAGCCGTGCTCGCCGAGTTCAAGGACTACCTGCAGGCGCAGCGCCTGGTGGACCGCCTCTCGGATGAGAAGTTCCCGGTGGAGCACGTGCGCATTGTCGGCCTCGGCATCAGCAGCGTGGAGCAGGTTACGGGCCGGATGACCAAGGGCAAGGCCGCGCTGGCCGGAGCTGCGGGCGGCGCCTGGTTCGGCCTGCTCATCGGACTTCTGTTCGGGCTCTTTGTCCCCGGTATTGTCTGGCTGAGCGTGCTGCTGGGAAGCGTGGTCATCGCAGCAGTATGGGGGGCCGCTTTCGGTTTCATCGGGCATTGGAGCACCGGGGGACGCCGGGACTTCAAGTCGGTCAAGTCCCTCGAAGCCGAGCGCTACGCCGTCATGGTCGACGCCGACTACTTCGCCACGGCGGCTGCCATCGCCAACCGGTAGCCTGCCCGAGGGGGCGGGCGTCCCCTCCGGTGGACCGCGGGAGAGCCCCGGGAGCGGTTCACCCTCGTCGGGCCCACCTCTGACCCGTGGCTAGCTGAACGACCGCATCCACCACCGTTGTGGCGTCACTTGCGGGATTCGGGGTCCTCGTCTCCAATGTGTCCGGCGGCGTTCGCGTCAAGGACACGCTGGACGAAGGCGGAGTACTCCTCCATGTAGTGGCGCAGGAAGGCCTGCGTGGACTCGTCCCTGACCTCGCCGTCGTCGCCGTAGATGTCCGGCTTGAAGCTGATGTAGGCCTCGGGGGCGTTGAGCTGCGGGGCGTCCAGGAAGCTGAGAACGCTGCGCATGCTCGACTGCATGACGGCGGTGCCGATGCCTCCCGGGGAAGCGCCGATGATGCCGGTGGGCTTGCGGGCGAAGGAGTTGGTCCCCCACGGGCGGGACCCCCAGTCAATGGCGTTCTTCAAGGCTCCGGGGATGGACCGGTTGTATTCGGGTGAGATGAAAAGGATGCCGTCGGAGGCCTCCACCGCTTCCTTCAGTGCCCGGCCCTCGGCGGGGTAGTCGGCGTCGTAATCCGAGTTGTAGAGGGGGAGGTCCCGGATGGGGATCTCGTTGAACTCCATACCCTCCGGGGCAAGCTTAATCAGCGCCTTCGAAAGGGTCCGGTTGATGGAGCCGCTGGCCAGGCTCCCGACAAAATATCCGATCCGATAGTTGGGCATGACGGTTTTCCTTCCAGTCAGCCGGCCGGAGCCGGCATTCATCCTGAGGCCCGGACGTGACCCGGCCCGGCGATTGTCAGGCCACTCCCGTACTAGCACGACGTGCCGCACGCCGCCAGAGCAGCGGACGGAGCGGCACTACGATCGGCAGGATCCTCCGCGTTTCCCGGCGTAGCCCGGATGATGGGCAGCCTCGGGCGCCGGGCGGCTGGGGCGGCCTGACCCTCGACAGCCCGCCTGCCCGCGTCGACAATGGACAGACCCGGTCCGCCTGCAGGCGGCCCCACCTCGACCCGAGGAGCATGCGGTGACCGACAGCAGCGTCGAGGCAGAGAACGCGGCCGCGGCCGCCGTCGTTAGCCACCACCGTGAGATGCTGGCCCGGCTGCAGGCGACGACGGCGGAGCTCACCCGTGCCCTCGACACCGGAGATGAAGACACCGTCTACAACGCGCACGGCATACTGCTGGAGTGGGGCGAACGGGAGATGTTGCCACACGCCGAGTTGGAAGAAGCCCAACTGTACGGGCCGGCCGGGGCGACCGGGGAAGCCCGGCTCCTGGTGGAGTCGCTGCTGGCCGACCATACCGCGCTGGCCTCGCTGCTGGACGAACTCCGGGGCGCCGAAGGAATGGAGACGGCCACGGTGGCCGCCTCGATGTGCAGCGTGTTCGCACTGCACATCGAGAAGGAGAACAGGCTGCTGGTGCCTTTCATTGCACGGACTCCGGATCTGTCCTTGTCCTCGGCGGTGGAGGGCCTGGTGGAACTCGTCGGCGGCACGCACGTGCACGCGCCGGACGAGAACAAGCGCGCCCACGGGTGAGGGCCTGCAGGCGGCTGAGGAGCCAACACGTAAGCGACGGTGAGGGGAGCAATGCTGTGAGCGAAGACCGCCCGGAACTGGATCCGGACATCCCGCAGAACGAAGACGGCATCGTCATCGAACCCGGATCGGAGATCGACCGGGACCTCGAAGAAAACCTGCCGGCGGACAAGGACGGCGCCGGGTCGGAAGGGGAGCAGCTCCTGGGCGGGGAAGAGTAGCCCGGGCCGCCCCGGCGCTCGCAGATCAGGAGCGCGGCTGGACGCCGCTGGCCCTCGCCCCTCGGGCGCTCGGCGTCAGCTGCCGATGATCAGGGTTTGCCAGCCGCCGACGCCGATGACGGCCCGCGAGCCAAGCTTGTTGATCAGCACCGGGTAGTGGTACAGATTGCCGCGGGAGTCGCGGGCCAGTACGCCTTGCTTTCCGTCGCCCAGATGGTCCCGGATCAGGGACAGATGCGTCATCGCGTTCCAGCCCGAGGAGCCGATGATCCGTCTGGTCTCGGAAATGAACTTGCCGGCGCCGTTGGACCGGTACAGCTTGAGCTGGCCCTGGGGTGTCTTGGCGACGACGTCCATCTTGGCGTCGCCGTCGATGTCGGCCGTGAAGATCGGCAGGGACTTCCAGCCGGTGCCCAGCAGCGTGCGGCTGCCGTGATTGAGTCCGGCCGGGTTCGGATAGTAGTAGAGCCGGCCGGTGTCGGTGTTGCGGGCCAGCAGCGCAGGGTAGGGGTCGGCCTGTTTCCACGCGGTAACGGTGACGTCGTAGTTTCCCCACCCGCTGGATCCGATGGTGGCGGCACTTTCCAGTCCGCCGTCCGGCTTGCCGAAGTGAGCCGTCAGTTTGCCGGACTTCCAGCGCACCACCACATCGAGCACGCCGTCGGCGTTCCAGTCGGCCACCTGAACCTGTGACACTCCCTTGAACCCGCTCGCTACAAGCCGGCGCTTGTAAAGGTCGTGGCCCTTGGCCGAGTCGTAGGCGTAGAGGTTCCCCGCGGAGTCGATGGCCGCGACGTCGCCGTGCTGGAAGCTGGCGCGCACCATGCCCGGATGCGGGGGCAGCGTTGCCCGGGTGGTTGCGTAGCCGGCCATGTTCGCCACCGCCACGTACATCCCGTACCAGTCCTTGTGCGTGGTCTTCATATACCCCACGCCGATGTCCGTGGCGTTGGGGCTGAGCAGGCCGGCGCGGTGCGCGGGGGAGTTCATCCACCAGTCCACCACCTCGCGGGCGGAGTTGTTGATGGCGATGTTCTCGGTGTACCAGTCGAAACCGCGCGGGATTTCGTTGCTGCCGTAGCCCGGGCGATGGATCTTGTTCATGTCCAACGTGTTCTTGTTGATCCGCGCGTTCAGCTCCTCGGACCACTGCTGGGCAACATTGCCTACGTTCTGGTTCCAGACCACGGGCGAGAGGCCGTTCTGCGCGCGGTAAAGGTTGGTCAGCCGCAGCACCTCGGCGACGAACGGATCCTGCGCGTTCCTGGTGACCGCCGAGGCCGGGGCCACCCCCGCGAAAGCGAGGGCGAACAGCAGGATGATGGCAATAAAAGGTTTCACAAGAACGCGCACATCATTCAGGGTACGGGTTGAACGATAAAACCACGATGGTGAGACCCCTGGCGGACGTCCCCGCGCGCAAAGAAATGACGCCCGCCCGAAAAATCACTACCAAGGCGAGCGGGACGGCGGCGGGAGGCTTCCCCGCGAAGCCTCCCGCCGCCGTCGAACGCTGACGCGCGCCAGCCCCGCCCGTTCGGCGACTACTCCGCCAGCTGCTCCCGCACCAGCGGCGCCACCTTGGTGCCGTAGAGCTCGATGGAGTTCATCAGCTTCCCGTGCGGGAGGGTGCCCAGGCTGTACTTCATGTCCCAGCGGGACAGGCCCAGGCCCTTGGCGACCTTCACGATCTTGGTGGCCACGGTCTCCGGGGAGCCGACGAACAGGGCGCCGTCCGGGCCCGCCTCGGCCTCGAACTGGCCGCGGGTCATCCGGCTCCAGCCGCGCTCGCGGCCGATCCGCTCCTGCATGTCCGCATACGGCAGCCACATCTCCTCGCGGGCCTGCTCGTCCGTGTCCGCGATGTAGCCTGGGGAGTGCGCTCCGACGGGCAGCGCCGGCTTTTCGAACTGGTCCAGCGCACGCTGGTAGAGCTCGGTGAAGGGGGCGAAGTTCATCGGTGCCCCGCCGATGATGGCCAGCATCAGCGGCAGGCCGTAGTGGGCCGCGCGGACCACCGACTGCGGGGTGCCGCCGACCGCGATCCAGGTTTTCAGGCTGCCGGAGGCCGTGGGCGGGTAAACCCGCTTGTTGTCCAGCCGCGGCCGGGTGCGGCCGGCCCAGGTGACGGGCTCTTCCTTGAGCAGTTCGGTGAAGAGGTGGAGCTTCTCGTCGAAGAGGACGTCGTAGTCGGCCAGGTCCAGGCCGAACAGTGGGAAGGACTCCGTGAACGAGCCGCGGCCCAGGATGACTTCGGCGCGGCCGTTCGAGGCGGCGTCCAGGGTGGAGAAGCGCTGGAACACCCGGACCGGGTCGTCGGAGCTGAGCACGGTCACGGCCGAGCCCAGGCGGATGCGGCTGGTCTGGCCGGCGATCGCGGCCAGCACCACATCGGGGGCGGACACCGCGAAGTCCTCGCGGTGGTGCTCGCCGATGCCGATGAAGTCCAGGCCGACCTCGTCGGCCAACTTCGCTTCGGCGATCACGTTCCGAATGACCTCATCGTGCGGCAGGAGCTTGCCGTCGGCTCCGGTGGTGACGTCCCCGAAGGTGTCCAGCCCGAGTTCGATTGTCTGTGCCACGCGGTGGCCGCCTTTCATCATTAAGGTATATATGCATATGCATATGCATGGTGTCTACTGGCGGCAACCGCGGGCCGGCCCGGGTTATTCCGCGGCGCGCGGGCGGGAGAGCGGGGGGACCAGCTGGCCGGACTCCCGGCGGATCCACCATTGGCCGGTGCTTCGTTTTTCTGCCCACGTGGAAAACCGGTAGTGGTAGAGCGTCGCGCGCACGTAGAGCGGCCGTACGCCGTCGAATGGATCGTGCCTGAGCAGCTTCAGCGTGGCCTCGTCCGCTTCCAGCAGCCGCACCAGCAGCGGGATGAACCAGTTTTCGCCGCGGGAGCCCAGCGCCAGGAACCACATCAGCCAGTCGAGCCTCAAGTGGTAGGGCGCGTACTGCCGCGGCATCCGCTGCGGGTCTCCGGGCTTGCCCCTGAACCCGTACTCGCGCCAGTGGACGCCGTCGGCGGACCCTTCCACGGCCACTTCGTAACGCTCCCGCGTGATGGAGCCGAAGGCGCCGTAGGCATTGGCCAGGTGCCAGCTGTTGAAACTGGCGTTCATCAGCTGATGCCGGCTGAACAGGTTCTTCAACGGCCAATAGCTCAGGTACACCAGCAGGGCGCACACCGCGAGCACCACAACGGTGAACCACACCGGTTCCTGCCGGTACTCCGGCGTGAAGTCACCCACCGGCAGGATGGCCTGCACCGCGTCGTCGGACACCGCCGCGAAGGCGAGCAGGATGGTCAGGGTGTTCAGCCAGGCGAAGTTGCCCGACGCCACCAGCCACAGCTGCGTGACGATCACGACCGCGGCCGCCATGCTGCCCACCGGCTGCGGGAAAAACAGGAAGAACGGCACCACCAGCTGGGCAAAGTGGTTGCCGGCCACCTCCACCTTGTGCAGCGGTTTGGGCAGGTGGTGGAAAAACCAGCTGGCCGGATTGGGCATCGGCTGGGTCTCATGGTGGTAGTACAGGGCGGTCAGGTCCCGCCAGACCGGGTCGCCGCGCATCTTGATCATGCCGGCGCCGAACTCCAGCCGGAACACCAGCCAGATGAACAGCCACAGCACCGGGGCCGGCGGCGCCACCCGGTCCGAGCCCAGGAAGGCGGCAAGGAAGCCGGCCTCGAGCAGCAGCGTCTCCCAGCCGAAGCCGTAGAACGTCTGGCCCACGTTCACGATGGACATGTACAGGAACCACAGGGCCAGGAACGCGATCATCGGCAGCCACGGCGGCCCCAGCTGCGGCAGCCCGGCCACCACCAGGGCTGCGATGACGACGCCGGCCCAGGCCACCGCCCGCAGCCGGCGGTCCGTGTATCCCCAGCGGAAGAGGGTGAAGCCGCGCGGGGTTCTTCGCTCCAGCAACCGGGGCACGGGCAGCAGCCCGTGTTCGCCCAGCAGGGCCGGGAACTGGGCCAGAGCCGAGGCGAAGGCGATCAGGAACACCGCGGCGATGCCCCGCTGCAGCACCTGCCGCGCCAACTCGAACCCCTCGGCACTGAACCATTCCATGGCATGTCCAACGCTACGACCGGCCGGTCCGCTGTCAAGCAACAGGCCCGGCTCGAAGGAGCCGGGCCTGCCGGGGGTTGAGCTTCACCAGGTGGGCCGGCGAAGCGGTGATGCGGGGGAGGTGCGTAGTGGGGTAGGTGCGCAGTTGGGTCAGCCGAAGAGCGCGGAGACCTTCAGCAGCGTCTGGCTGACGCCGTAGAGCAGCGGCACGCCGACCAGCACCCAACCGAGGGCTACTTGGGCTTTCTTCATCTCAGGCCTCCTTTCCGGCCATCGCGGCTTCGCCGGCATCCCTGGCCGGTGCCTCGTGGTACTTGCTGTCCACCGGCTTGACCATCAGGTTGGCAATGAAGCCGATGACCAGCAGGGCCACCATGGTGAGCAGGGCCGGCTGGTAGGCCTGCGCCGTCAGCTCGCCCGGCTTGCCCTGGGCATCCAGGAAGGCGTTGACGATCAACGGCCCGGCGATGCCGGCGGCGGACCAGGCCGTGAGCAGGCGGCCGTGGATGGCGCCCACCTGGAAGGTGCCGAACAGGTCGCGCAGGTAGGCCGGCACGGTGGCGAAGCCGCCGCCGTAGAAGCTGATGATGACGGCCGCCAGCAGCACGTACAGCCCGGTGGAGGTGTAGCCGAACAGGGCGAGCACCACGTACAAGGCGGCGCCCACGCCCAGGTACAGCATGTAGTTGTTTTTGCGGCCCAGGTAGTCGGAGGTGGTGGACCAGACAAACCGGCCGCCCATGTTCGCGATCGAGAGCAGCCCCACGAATCCGGCCGCAACGCCCGCGGACACCAGCGAAACGCCGTCGGGCTGGCGGAAGAAGTCCTGGATCATCGGGGAGGCCTGCTCCAGGATGCCGATGCCTGCCGTGACATTGCAGAACAGGGCGACCCAGACCAGCCAGAACTGGCGGGTCTTGATGGCATTCTTCGCCGAGACGTTCGCCGTGGTGACCAGGGCCTTGGCCTTGACCTTCGAGGCGTCGAAGCCTTCGGGCTTCCAGCCGTCCGCCGGCACCTTGATCGTGAAGGCACCGAACAGCATGTAGGCCAGGTACACCACGGCCAGGGTCAGGAACAGCTTGCCGACGGCGTCGCCGCTGGCGACCCAGCCCGGGGTCCCGTCGAAACTGGGGTCGTAGAACTGCAGCAGTGCGGTGGAGACCGGGCTGGCGATCAGCGCGCCGCCGCCAAAGCCCATGATCGCCATGCCGGTGGCCAGGCCGGGGCGGTCCGGGAACCACTTGATCAGGGTTGATACGGGGGAGATGTAGCCGATGCCCAGGCCGATGCCGCCGATCACGCCGTAGCCCAGGTAGACCAGCCAGAGTTGTTCGGTGAAGATGCCCATCGAGCCGACCAGGAAGCCGGAGCTCCAGAACACCGCGGAGGTGAACATCGCCATGCGCGGACCGTTGCGGTCCACCCAGGTGCCCATGACGGCGGCGGAGAGCCCGAGCATCACCATGGCGATGGAGAAGATGATGCCGATCTCGGTCAGGCTGACGTCGAAGTGGGCGACCAGGGCGTTCTTGTACACACTGGTCGCGTAGGCCTGGCCGATACACAAATGCACGGCCAGCGCCGCCGGCGGAATCAGCCAGCGGTTAAAGCCCGGAGGGGCGATCGTATGCGATCGGTCCAACCAACTCATCGTCGGGCGTCCTTTCAGGAGAGGGGTGCGAGCAGAACTGCAACGTGTGCTTCAGTTCACATAGTGGCCGATGGTTGGGCCAGGCAACCGGATTGATCCGGCGTGTCGTCCGGCACTGCCCTCGGGGCGCCGCGGCCGGTACGGTGGAGGAATGGAACAGGTCCTCGCCGTTCGGGGCGTGGAGGGCTACCGGCAGTACCGGGCTCCGGCGCTCGCCGTGACCCCGGCGGGCAGCGCCGTCGTCGCCTATGCAGGGATGGGAAGGCAGGGCCGGTCGCCTGCGACCGGCGACCTGCTGCTGCGCCGCAGTTTCGACGGCGGCGCGACCTGGGAACCGCAGCAGGTGGCGTGGGCGGACACGTCCGGACACGCGGCGGGCCGGCCGGGACTGTTTTCCGACGCCGCAACCGGGCGGATTTTCCTGGCCTTCGTCGCGGCGGCCGGAGGCGGCGAAGCGGGGCCGGACCCGGCGGCCACGGCACGGCGCTTCGAACTGCTGTCTTCCGACGACGACGGCGCCACCTGGCAGCACCGGTCGGTCGCCCCGCGGCCTGCCTCGGACGCGATCACGCGGCTCGCCGCTGCCGGGCCGGGCACCGGCGTGCACGCCGGCCGATACGCCGGGCGGTTGCTGGTGCTGTTCGCGGTGATGGCCGAGGGCGCGGGCGCGGGGGCCGCCTCCTGCTACAGCGACGACCACGGGGACACCTGGACCTTGGGAAAGCCGCTGCCGGCGCAGGACTCCGGCCCGGCCGCGGAGGACGGCGGGGGTGCCGCCGTCTGCCTGACCGACGGCCGGGTACTGCTGCATACCTGGGCTGCTCCCCGGCGGTTGGCCGCGGTCTCTGACGACGGCGGGCACAGCTACGGGCCGCTGCAGCCGGTCGACGAACTGTCCGATCCCGGGAGCAGCGGCTCCCTGGTCCGCTTCGACGGGCTGCCGGCCGTGGGCGGGCTGGCCGCACCGGCCAGCGACCGCTGGCTGCTGGCCGCCAACTGCCAGGACCCGCTGCTGCCCCGCAACGTGGTACTCAGCCTCTCTCGGGACAACGGGCACTCGTGGCCGCACAAGCTCACCGTTTACGGGAGCGGTGCCAGCGGGCCGGCCGCGGTGCGGCTGCCGGACGGCCGCATCGGGGTGCTGTACCAGCGGCAGGGCGGACGCGAGATCGTCTATGCCACCGCAGATCCGGGGCGGCTGCTGGCGGCCTGGCCGCGCGGGGCCGTCACGGCCCGGGACGACGACGACGCGGCGGGGCCGGGCCCCGTGACCGGGCCGCTGCCGGTGCCCAAGGACTACCCGCTGCGCTTCGACATGGTGCTGGAGGAGGTCCGCAGCCCGGCCGGGGGCGGGCCGGAGCCCGGCCACCGCGCCGGGGATGTGCTGGTCTTTGCCGGGCGGGCAAAGATGCTGGGACCGCAGCACCTGAGGGTGAGCCTGGCCGGCGGGTTCGACAACGCCGCGGATTTTCCGCCCCAGGACCTGGGCCCGGGCGGAGAAGCCAGCTACCTCCATCCTGTCCGCACGGTGACGCGCGCCGACGTCGCGGCCGGAGGCCTGACCGTTTCCTTCTCCTGCACCGCGGTCCCGGCGGACGAACCTTCCGGCGGTGCCCCGGTGGCGAGCCGCACGCGGGAGTTCAGCATCGACGTCGTCAGCGGTGAAATCCGCGAGACGTGACGCGCGCCTCGGCACCATCCCGGCGCCCTCCCGGCGAGGTGTGCAAGGATTTAACCCGGGATCAACGAGCGCCGCCCGGCGGTGGCGGAGACGCAGAACGGAGAGGGATTGCAGGACAAGGACCCAGACCAGGAATCCATGTCACCCATGACTCCGCAGGCGGGAATGCTGCCGATCATCAAGCCGAAAAACATCCCGGCCAACGACGCCGGCCGCGGCTCCGGCACCGGACGCGCCGGTTCGGCCGCTGGGCCCCAGAGCACCCACCCTCCGGTGCCGCGTCCGACGGACCGGCCGGTAGCCAAGCAGGTCAAGCCCGTTCCCAGCGGCACCGCGCCGCTGCCCGCCTCCGCGGCAGCCTCGCGCTCGAACGCGGCGGCCCGCCGGATGCTGCGCAAGCTCGTGCAGGGCGAGGCGCCGCCCACCGCGCCGATGAGCATCGTCGAGAGGCTGGCCGGCAGCCCCTACGCGAACCCGATGATCCAGACGGCCGGGGTCGATGCCTCCGCCCGCATCACGCTGGACTTTGCCCTGGACGTGGCGGAAACCATGTTCCGCTACGGGGCCGGCGCGCTGGAGGTGGAAACCAGCATCATCGCCGTGACCGCGGCCTTCGGGCTCAGCGACATCGACGTGGACATCACCAACCAGTCCGTGGTGATCAACTACGCCAAACCGGACACGATTCCCATTACCGTGATGCGGGTGGTGCGGTCCTGGACCAACAACTACGCCGGCCTGTCCCTGGTGCACGAACTGGTCACCGACATCGTCAACGGCGGGGTGGGGCGCAGCGAGGCGAAGGAACGGCTGCAGGAGATTACCTCGCGCCCCAAGCCCTTCGCCCGGTGGATGGCCATCGCGGCCGGCGGCGTGTTCTCCGGCTTCATCATTGCCTTCCTCGGCGGCAGCGTCTTCGCGGCCCTGGTGGGCGGCATCTCCACCGTGCTGATGGGTTTGGTCGGGCGGAAGCTGAGCAAATGGCGGATGCCGGACTTCTTCATCACCGGCATCGGCGCCTGCCTGGCCACCGTCATGGCGCTGCTGTTCTGGACGCTGCACGTGCCGATGAGCCCGTCGCTGGTGATCGCCGGCGGCATCCTGTTCCTCCTGCCGACCGGTCGGCTGGTCTCCGCCACCCAGGATGCGATCAACGGCTTCCCGGTCACCGCGTCGGGGCGTTATCTCTCGGCCTTCTTTACCTTCGCTGCGATTGCCGCCGGCGTCGCCGTGGGGCTGGTGGGCGGCTCGATGCTCGGCGTCAGCCTGCCCGAAGTCTTTGTGGAGGGCCAAGGCCAGTACCCCTACGTGGTGCGGGCGCTGCTGCTCGTCGTGTCAACCATTGCCCTCAGCATGACCGAGCAGACCAAGCTGAACATGCTGCTGCCCACGGCCGCCGTCGGGCTGGTCGGGCTGTTGATCTACGATCTCGCGGTGTGGGCGGGGATCGGCGACCGGATCGGCCCCGCCGTCGGGGCGGTGGTGATCGGGTTCCTCGGGCGCATCGTGGGCCTGCGGATGGGCTCGCCGCAGCTGGTGGTGGCGGTGCCGGCCGTGCTGTTCCTGCTGCCCGGGCTGTCCGTGTTCCGGTCGATCTTCGAGCTGACCGTCAACTCGGAGGCGCCGTTCAACGGCATCCTGGGGCTGTTCGGTGCGCTGACGGTGATCCTGGCCATCGCCGGCGGTACCGTGCTCGGCGACAACCTGGCCCGGCCGTTCACCAAGGGGCTGGGCTCGAACGAAAACCGGCGGGCCCGGCGCCGCTAAGGACGCAGGATCCACCGGGTGCGGGATGGGTTGCCCTGCACCGGGGGCCGGGGTGGGCGTCGGGGATGGGCGCCCGGTGGGCGCCGTCCGCCGGTGGATCGTTGCAGAAAGCCCCCGGCGATCCCGGCTCAGGCCGGGTAGTTCTCCGGGAAGATCTGGCCCGCCGGCGTGCGCTTCTCCGCCTGGAAGGCGTCTTCGGCCCGGCCGTAGGCCCAGTAACCCGAGATGGAGACCTGGTCGCGGGACAACCCGTGGTCCTTGAACAGGACATCGCGCAGGGACTTCACCTCGTCGCGCTCGCCGTGGACGAATGCATCCACGCGGCCGTCGGGCCAGTCCAGGCCGGCTATGGCGTCGCGCAGCAGGGTAGCGGTCCCGGGCGTTTGGCCGCGCCGGAACAGCCAGTGGATTTCCAGGTTGGCCGGAGCGCCCAGCTCCTGCACGTCCGCCTCGGAATCCACTTCCAGGAAGGCATGGCCGCGCGCGTCCGGAGCCAGTGCCTCAATGGCGGCGGCAACTGCCGGCAGCGCCGCGTCGTCGCCGGCCAAAAGGTACCAGTCGGCGTCGGGATCGGGCCGGTACGCGCCACCGGGGCCGTTGAACATCATCCAGTCGCCCGGCTTGGTCTGCGCGGCCCAGGGTCCGGCGAGGCCTTCGTCGCCGTGGACCACAAAGTCGACCACGACCTCGCGGGTGTCGCGGTCCAGCCGGCGCACGGTGTAGGTGCGGGTGACGGGCAGCTTGTCGGCCGGAAGGGTTTCCTTCAGCTCCGCGACGTTGACCGGGAGTTCCACATCGAGCGCGGGGTCCAGGAAGATGATCTTGATGTACTGGTCGGTGGCGTCCTTGGCGGCAAACCGTTCGGCGAACGAATCGAACGCCTCGCCGCCGGCGTAGACCCGGACCATGTGCTGTGAAATCCACTCGGTGCGCGTCACCTGGAGATTCGTCTGCACCCGCGGCGGCCGAGCGCTCCGTCCCGCACGGGCCGGGGCTGCTGCCGGTTGTGTCTGCATCCTGCACTACTCCTGACGAAGGGAAACTGCTACTGAGGAGAACCTAATCCACCGGTCGGGTAATCCCAATTTGCGGATGTTAAAGGTCACACGCGCGCCCAGGAACGCACGGACCCCCACCGCGAACCCCTTGGCCTCAGCGGTCCGGGCAAGGTCCCGGCTGTCCACGTTTGGCCGAAACTGTCCATGTCTTGGAAACCGTTAAGGCCTTGACCTGCGGCGACGCCGGAGCCGCGCGCAAAACATGGACAAAACGTTCCGGCGTCTGCCAGTCGGCCGTCCACGTCGCCCGGCTGCACGACGCGGCTCAGCGCAGCTCCCAGTGCACCGGTTCGGCGCCCTGGGCGGCCAGCAAGTCGTTAACCCGGCTGAAGGGCCGCGACCCAAAGAATCCGCGGGAGGCCGACAGGGGGCTGGGGTGCACCGTCTCGATCCGCGGCACCTGCTCCAGTACCGGAGCCAACTGCTGGGCTTCGCGGCCCCAGAGCAGTGCCACCAGCGGGCCGCCGCGCTGAGCCAGCGCCCGGACCGCGAGTTCGGTGACCTGCTCCCACCCCTTGTTGCGGTGGGACCCGGCCTTGCCCGCCTCCACAGTCAGCGCGCGGTTGAGCATCAGCACGCCCTGGTCGCTCCAGGCGCTCAGGTCTCCGTGCTGGGGCGGCCGGATGCCCAGATCCATCTGCAGTTCCCGGTAGATGTTGGCCAGGCTGCGCGGCAGCGGACGCACGTGCCGTTCGACGGCGAAGGCCAGTCCGATCGAGTGTCCCGGCGTGGGATAGGGGTCCTGGCCGACGATCAGGACCTTGACCTTGGACAGCGGCCGCTGGAATGCCCGCAACACGTTTGCCGGCGCGGGCAGCAAGGTCTTTCCGGCGGCGCGCTCGCCGTCAAGGTAGGAAGCCAGGTCCCAGAGCAGGGGTTCGGCGGGAGCGAGCACCTCGGCCCATTCGGGATGAATCACGGCGGAGAGCTCCCGGGGGGAGGCAAACGGGTACGGGGCGCCAAGGTCCGCGGCAGGCGGGTGGGCTGGCAGCGGAAAGAGGGCACCGTCGTCGTAGTTCACAGTTCCATCTTTGCGGAAACCACCCGCCGGCCGGCAATCAGGTGGGGCGGCGCTCGCCGGGCCGCAACCGGCCCGGGGCGGTGAATGACACGCCTGTGATTCGCCTTTATCATGGGGGAGGTATTGATTGCTGTCAGCAAGTACTAGGAAGCGCAGGTGTGTTGTGGCGGGTTCGGCCGAGGCCAGTGCCTTTTCACTCGAGGCCGAGGTTGACGACGCCAGCCCGCTGAGCGAACGCGACCAGCGCATGCTGGCCCTGGAGCGGCAGTGGTGGAAGTACGCCGGAGCCAAGGAGCAGGCCATCCGCGAACTGTTCGACATGTCCGCCACGCACTACTACCAGATCCTGAATGCGTTGATCGACACCGAGGATGCGTTGGCGCACGATCCGATGCTGGTGAAGAGATTGCGTAGACTACGTACGTCCCGCCAGCGCGCGCGCACTGCTCGCCGGCTGGGCACCGACGCCTAGATCCGGGACGGCCTGGTAGGCCGGTTTCCGTTTCGCCACCACAAGGATGCACTGAAAGCGATGAGCAAGTACCCCCGGGATGAGTTCGACCAGGTCCCTGAAACTTCAGACCGCCACGGTGTGCACCGCGCACGGATGGCGACGCCGAAGTCCAACGGCCTGGGCCTGATCGTCCTGGCCGCGGTACTGGCGCTGGCAGTTGGCGCCCTGTCGTTCTTCGTGCTTCCGCTGCTGGGAGGCGGAGGATCTTCGACCACGGCCGCCGGCCAGGCCGCCCCCGCTGCCAGCGTTTCGCCCACGCCAACGGCGCAGGAAACCGAAACCGCCGAGCCGGAAGCGACCGCCACCGCGAAGCCGACCGAGGAGGCAACGGAAGAGCCCACCGAGGAGCCGACCGAGGAACCCACGGAAGAGGCCGCGGCGGTCAACAAGCAGGACCCGGTGATGATCCTCAACGGCACCGGCGTGACCGGGCTGGCCGGAACCGTGTCGCAGCGGGTGCAGGCGGACGGCTGGTCGATCGCGGTCGTGGACAACTGGGGCGGTGCCCCGCTCGCCGGCTCGGTGATCTTCTACAACCCGGGCCAGGAAGCCAACGCGCGGGCCCTTGGACAATTACTGGGCATCAGTGCGATGCAGGAAAACGGCAACGTCTCGCAGTACGTCACCGTCGCGCTGGGGCCCGGCTACCAGTAAGGCATTTTCCTCGCGCGCCGTAGCCCCGTTACCCATGCAGGGCGGCCTCCAAGCGGAATTTCGGTTACGCCTCAATAACATTTAGGTGTGCGGTAGCTCACTTCACCCCGCTGCGCGGTTAAGGTGAAACCATCCTGCCGCTGAACCGTACACGGCAGGCTGGAACTACTGAGTATGGAGAACGCTATGGCGCTGGGAACCGTCAAATGGTTCAACGCGGAAAAGGGCTACGGCTTCATCACCGTGGACGAAGAAAATTCCGATGTTTTTGTCCACTGGTCCGCTATTCAAATGGATGGTTACCGTTCCCTCGATGAGGGGCAGCGCGTAGAGTTCCAGATCGGCCAGGGCCAGAAGGGCCCGCAGGCGGAAGAAGTTCGGGTCGCCCCGTAGCAGACCCAGAACGACGACGGCGGCGGAGGCTGGGGTGCCTCCGCCGCCGGTTTCGTCGCGCCGGTTTCTCGCGCCGGTTTCGTCGCGCCGGTCGGGCTACTCCTTGAGCGGGATCCCGCGGGCGTCGCGCTTGAACGGCTCTGCCCCGACCAGGATCATGATGCCCTCGACGAACCCCCAGACGGCGCCGAAACCAAACGTCAGGAACGTGACGACAATCTGCACCACGCCGATGGCGACGTGGCCCAGATAGAACCGGTGGACGCCCAGGCCGCCCAGCAGGATGCCGAGCAGCCCGCCGATCAGCCGGGACTTCTGTTCCGGATAGTAGTAGCCCGGGGGAGCCCCGTAGTACTGCTGCTGCCCGTATGGCTGGCCCGGCTGGCCCGGCTGGCCGGGCTGCGCGTATGGCTGTCCCGGGGCGCCGTACGGTTGCTGGCCGAAGGGCTGCTGGCCCGGGGCCGGCTGCTGTTGCCCCGGAGCCCCGTAACCCGGCTGGCCGGGCTGCGGGTATTGCTGTCCCGTTGCGCCGTACGGCGGCTGTCCGCCGAGCGGCCTCGTCGGGTTGGTGCCCGGTGCCAGCGGCTCGGTGGGGTTGCTGGTGTTCTTCTCGTCCGGTGATTCAGACATGGTTCTCCGACCTGTGCCCGGTGCCGGGCCGATTGTTCGCGTGCGCTGTCTTGCCTGCCAATCTACGCGGGAGGGGCCTGTCGTTTCCATGGGGGTCCACCCTGATTGTTGGCCCGGGGGTGCTCAGGGGGATCTCGGCCGGAGAAGCGCGTCATCCGGCAGGCCCAACAGCTTGCACTCGACACCTGCGAGTGCTAATTATTGAGTTAGCACTCTCGCGGGCTGACTGCTAAGAAAGCCTGTAGGGAGTGAAACCCGCCACCTCGGTGAGGTGAGCGGCGCGGCGTACCGAATCCGCCGTCGTCGTGAGCCGTCCGTCGCGGGCACCGCAGGTGGCCAGCAGCCGTCAAAAGCTGCGTCCAGTGTCTATTGTCCAGAAGGGACGTAAGCCGCTATGGCAAAGATCATTGCATTTGACGAAGAGGCCCGCCGCGGCCTCGAGCGCGGACTCAACACCCTCGCTGACGCCGTTAAGGTAACCCTCGGCCCGCGTGGCCGCAACGTCGTGCTCGAAAAGAAGTGGGGCGCCCCCACGATCACCAACGATGGTGTTTCCATCGCCAAGGAGATCGAGCTGGACGACCCGTACGAGAAGATCGGCGCCGAGCTGGTCAAGGAAGTCGCCAAGAAGACCGACGACGTCGCCGGTGACGGCACCACCACCGCCACCGTCCTGGCCCAGGCCCTGGTCAAGGAAGGCCTGCGCAACGTTGCTGCCGGCGCCGACCCGCTGAGCCTGAAGCGCGGCATCGAGAAGGCTGTTGACGCCGTCACCACCGAGCTCATCGCTTCCGCCAAGGAAATCGAGACCAAGGAACAGATCGCCGCTACCGCGTCGATCTCCGCCGGAGATCCGCAGATCGGCGAGCTGATCGCCGAGGCCTTGGACAAGGTGGGCAAGGAAGGCGTCGTCACGGTCGAGGAGTCCAACACCTTCGGCCTGGAGCTTGAGCTCACCGAAGGCATGCGCTTCGACAAGGGCTACCTGTCCGCATACTTCGTCACCGACGCAGAGCGCCAGGAGACGGTCCTCGAGGATCCGTACATCCTGATCGTCAACTCCAAGATCTCCAACGTGAAGGACCTGGTTGGCATCCTGGAGAAGGTCATGCAGTCGGGCAAGCCGCTGCTGATCATCGCCGAGGACGTCGAGGCCGAGGCCCTGGCCACCCTGATCGTGAACAAGATGCGCGGCACCTTCAAGTCCGTGGCCGTCAAGGCTCCGGGCTTCGGTGACCGCCGCAAGGCCATGCTGGCCGACATCGCCATCCTGACCGGCGGCCAGGTCATCGCCGAAGAGGTCGGCCTCAAGCTGGAGAACGCCACCCTGGACCTGCTGGGCCAGGCCCGCAAGGTGGTTGTCACCAAGGACGAGACCACCATTGTCGAAGGTGCCGGCGAAGCCGACGCCATCGCCGGGCGCGTCAACCAGATCCGTGCCGAGATCGAGAACTCCGATTCCGACTACGACCGCGAGAAGCTGCAGGAGCGCCTGGCCAAGCTGGCCGGCGGCGTTGCAGTCATCAAGGCCGGTGCCGCAACCGAGGTCGAGCTCAAGGAGCGCAAGCACCGCATCGAGGACGCTGTCCGCAACGCGAAGGCTGCCGTTGAGGAAGGCATCGTCGCCGGTGGCGGCGTGGCCCTGATCCAGGCCGGCGCCAAGGCGTTCGCCAACCTCAACCTCGAAGGCGACGAAGCAACCGGCGCCAACATCGTCAAGGTTGCCATCGACGCTCCGCTGAAGCAGATCGCACTCAACGCCGGCTTGGAGCCGGGCGTCGTGGCCGACAAGGTCCGCGGCCTGGCCGACGGCCACGGCCTGAACGCCGCCACCGGTGTCTACGAGGACCTGCTGGCTGCCGGCGTGAACGATCCGGTCAAGGTGACCCGCTCTGCCCTGCAGAACGCGGCCTCCATCGCCGGCCTGTTCCTGACCACCGAAGCCGTTGTCGCCGACAAGCCGGAGAAGGCCGCTCCGGCCATGCCGGGCGGCGACGAGATGGGCGGCATGGGCGGCTTCTAAGCTTCCCCGCCACCACCTCGGCTTGACAGCAGGCCACGGTTCAGCGAGGCGCGGTTCCCGTCACGGGAGCCGCGCCTCGCGGCCTTTAACCCCTTTCCGGAGCGAGCCAGTCGGGCCTCTCGTGCCAGGCTTCCAGCTCGGCGGCGAGGTTGTGCCGGGCACGCTCCAGCCACTTCTCCCGGGCGGACGGGGTCCGGTAGAGCGGATCCAGCGCCAACAGACCACGGACGACGGCGGTGCGCCCGGCGGCGAAGTCGGCGTCGGGCACGTGCGCATAGTCTTTGCGGACGTCCCGGACATAGCTGCGGTACTCCGCCGGCGTTCCGCCGAGGACGGACAGGTCGGCGTCGCACAGCAGGGCACCGGTCCGATCCTGCGGGCCGGGCGAATGGGTGGCCGTGAGCAGGACCAGCCGGACCACTTCGGCCGTCTCCTCGCCGCTGCAGCCCGCGGCCGGCAGGCAGGCAGCCGCGAGATCAGCCGATTCCTGTTCGTCGACGCCGGGCCGGCCGTTGTAGACGGCGTCGTGGAACCAGGCCGCCAACCATACTGCCCGCGGCCGGGGAACGGACCCGGCCGGGGCAGTGAGCTGTTCCAGCGCCTCCAGGACAGCCAGCAGGTGGCCGGGGCCGTGGTAGTGGCGGTGCGGTTCTCCCCAACGGTCCAGCAGGTCGCGGCCGAGGTTCTCCTGCCCGGGCAGCAGCTCGTTCCACCGGCGGAGCAGCACCCTGCGCAGCCTCTCCGGGCGCTGACGGGCCGGTACCCGCAACCCGCTCGCCTGCAACCGGCGGGTCAGGTCACCGGCGCTGACTTCGACGGCACCCAGCCTGACCAGCTCGGCGTAGCGGCTGGCCGGCACATCGTAGTGGTCCCGGTCGAAGGCCCGCTCGCGGATCTCGGCTGCCGCGGCGAAGCGGTGCAGCTCGGCCAGCGACGTGTCGGAGACCAGATGGGAAAAGCGGGTGCCGTGCGCGGGCCAGAGCGGAGGATCGATGAGTATTGCCACGTGCCCAGCCTAGGGCCAAGAATGTCTGCCCCGCGCCCGCCCTAGGGCCAGGAATGTAGGCCACGTGCCCCGCGCACGGACAGGAACGGTGGCCGGATCTGAAAAGATGGAGATCATGACTATCACTGCTGCCGCCGATGGCTCCGCGCTCGGCAACCCCGGACCCGCTGGCTGGGCCTGGTACATCGACGACACCGCGTGGGCTGCCGGGGGCTGGCCACACGGCACCAACAACCAGGGCGAGCTGATGGCTGTGCTGGACCTGTTCCGGGCCACTGCGCACCTGCCGCAGGAACACCTGCGCGTGTTGTGTGACAGCCAGTACGTGATCAACTGCGTGACCAAGTGGATGCCGGGTTGGAAGCGGCGGGGCTGGAAGAAGGCCGACGGCAAGCCGGTGCTGAACGTCGACCTGCTCAAAGACATCGACGCCGCGATCAAGGGCCGCAGCTACGAGTTCGAGTGGGTGAAGGGCCACGCCGGACACAGGCTGAACGAAGCCGCCGACGAACGCGCCCGAGCGGTGGCCCTGGCCTTCCAGAACGGCACCGGCGCACCGGCCGGCCCGGGCTTTCCCGGTGGACCGGGAACCTCCGGCAGCGCCGTCATCGGATCTGCGCGGGCTGCCGCCGCCCGCCCGGGAACCACCCCGGCTGCCGCCGCCCGCCCGGGAACCACCCCGGCTGCCGCCGCCCGCCCGGGAAACACCCCGGCTGCCCGGCCGGCGGCCGCAGTCGTGCCGGAACCCGATCTTTTTTCCGAGTTGGAAGACTTCGCCGACCCGGCCGCTGTCGGGGACGCCGCGGAAGAGCTGGTGGTGCGGCTCGAGAAGGAGCTGCTCAACCCCGTCGTCCGGGCAGACTACGGGCGCTTGGCCGTGCTGCTGCACCCCGACTTCGCCGAGATTGGCGAAGCAGGCCGGATGTGGACGCGGGACGCGATGATCAGCGAACTTCAGGAAAGCCCGGAGCTCGACGCGTCCATGGAGGTCTTCGCCGTCGAACGGCTGGGAGAAGACAGCATCCTGCTGACCTACCGGAGCGTCCGCCGCGACAGTTCGGCCCTGCGCAGTTCGCTCTGGCTGCGCGAAGGCGGGCGGTGGCGCCTGCGGTTCCACCAGGGCACACCCGAGCAGGACTGAACGCCCGGCCGCACACCCGGCGGCGCCGCGGCCAAACCCTGCGGCCTCGCACCGGCACCCGCCCGGACGAAGGTCAGGCCAGGAACATCCGGGCGTTGGCCTCCTCGGCCTGCGAGTACTGCTGGGAGGCGTGGGACAACGCCGCGTTGATGCTGGCCAAGGATTCCTCCACCTTCAGCTGGGTGGCCCGCCAGTCCGTGATCAGCTGCTGGAAGTTCGTCGCCGCCGAACCGGTCCACAGCGACTCCAACTCGCGCAGCCCGGACTGCATGGTGTTCACCTCCGCCTGCAGCCGTCCGATGGTGCCCTGGACAGCGAGGCTCTTGGCGGCCAGAGCCTCGCTGTCTACCTGGAATACGGCCATGGTGTCCTCCGCTCGTGGATGAATCTGTCCGACACGTTCAGGCTAAGCAGCGGCGGAAGATGCCGCGAGACCCGAACCGACGGATGTGGAAAACCCCCAAGCGAGGGACGGGCCCGCGGTCACCCGAGGTCGAAGGCGCCGTCCTCGTCCGCCGGCGGGTGATACGGGATCCGGATGGACATGGTTGCCCCGCCGCCCGGGGTTTCAGCCAGCCTGACGCTTCCGTCGTGCTGGGCCACCAGGGCCGCGACGATGGCCAGGCCGAGCCCGGTGCCTCCGGTTTCGCGATCGCGGGAGGTGTCCGCCCGGTAGAAACGTTCGAACACCCGCGCGGCCTCGTCTTCGGAGATGCCCGGTCCGTGGTCGCGGATCTCCAGGACGGAATCCAGGCGGTCCTCGCTCGCGGGCTGGACGCCGACGGCGATCTCCAGCGGTGAGCCGTCGGGTGTGTAGCGCAGGGCGTTCGTGACCAGGTTGGCGACCACCTGGCGCAGCCGGGCCTCGTCGCCCACGATCGGGGCGGGCCGCGGCGCCCCGCCGTCGAGCCCCACGACCGTAATGGCGCGGTTGGGGGCGCTGGCCCGTGCATCCAACGCCGCATCATTGCCGAGCATGAGGAGATCCAGCGGCCTGGTTTCGAGCGGACGCTGTTCGTCCACCCGTGCCAGGGTCAGCAGGTCTTCCACGAGCTGGCCCATGCGCTTGGCTTCGCTCTCGATCCGGCCCATGGCCGCACCGACGTCGTCGGGCGTCTGCAGCGCGCCGTGCCGGTACAGCTCGGAGAAGCCGCGGATGGTGACCAGCGGGGTGCGCAGCTCGTGCGAGGCATCCTGGACGAAACGCCGCATTCGCTGTTCGGACGCGGTCCGGGACGCGAAGGCGGTTTCGATGTGCGCGAGCATGGCGTTCAGGGAACTGGACAGCCGGCCCACTTCGGTCGCCGGGTTCAGCACGTCGACGCGGCGGGAGAGGTCCCCGGCGGCAATGGCCGCTGCCGTTTTCTCCACCCGCGCCAAGGGCCGGAAGGAACGGGTGACGGCCAGCCACACGATGCCGATGGCGGCCACCGTGGCCGAGACGGCGATCAGAAGCGTGCTGGCCGCAACCTTGTCGAAGGTGCTGTTCACCTCGCTGTAGCTCACCGCCACCGCGACGGAGCCGGAATCGTTCTGGAGGGGCGTGACCCACACCCGCCAGCCCTGGCTGTCCCGTTCGGTGCCGGCAACGTGGAACCCCCGGCCTTCGAGTGCCTGGGCCCGGTCGGGGGTAATGTCCCGCAGGTCCGGGCGGTCACCCGTTGGGTTGGTGTCAAGCGTGAGCTCGCCGCTGCGGGTGAACAAGGCGCCGTAATACCTCGACGAGTAGGACATTCCGGTGGGGGCCGTCGCCTCACGGACCAGGAAGGACGAGATGGACTGGCGGTTCTTGAGCAGGTCCTCGTCGAGCTGCCTCACCAGCGTGTCGTGAAGCTGGGTCAGGATCAGCGCCGAGGTCAGGGACAGGGTGGCGACCATGAGCACGCCCATGATCAGCACCAGCTGCGACCGCAGGGATGCTGACTTCCATCGATCCAGCATGGATCAGCGGCGGTCGGCCGTGCGCAGCAGGTACCCCACGCCGCGCTTGGTCTGGATCAGCGGCGGAGTATCCGGATTCGTGTCGATCTTCCGGCGCAGGTAGGAGATGTAGGACTCGACAATCGAGGCGTCGCCGTTGAAGTCGTACTCCCAGACATGGTCCAGGATCTGCGCCTTGGAGAGCACGCGGTTGGGGTTCAGCATCAGGTAGCGCAGCAGCTTGAACTCGGTGGGGGAGAGGTCGATGACGTCGCCGCCCCGGCGCACCTCGTGCGCGTCGTCGTCGAGCTCCAGGTCGTCCACCTGGATGATCGCGTCGTCTTCCAGCAGCGGCCGGGTGCGGCGGAGCACGGCGCGGATCCGGGCCACCACTTCGTCCAGGCTGAACGGCTTGGTCACGTAGTCGTCGCCGCCGACCGTCAGGCCGGTGACCTTGTCTTCGGTTTCGTCGCGGGCGGTGAGGAAGACCACGGGGAAATGCCTGCCGGAGGCCCGCAGCTTGCGGGTGACGGTGAACCCGTCCATGTCCGGCAGCATTACGTCCAGCACGGCCAGATCCGGTAAATGCTCTTCGGCGGCGTCCAGGGCCTCGCGGCCGTTGGCCGCAGCCACTACCTCGAATCCTGCGAACCGCAGCGAGGTGGACAGCAGTTCCCGGATGTTCGGCTCGTCGTCGACGACCAGCAGTTTGGCTTCGGGCTCAGGCTTTTTCACCCTTTCAGTGTGCTCCCGGTTTCTGGGAGTTTGCTGAGTGAATGCTGCGCGTGTAGGGCGGCCCGGATGCCCCATGCCCGGCCGGGGCAAATGGGTCGTTTGCCCGATGCTGCCACACCTGTCGGCGGCGGATTCTTGATTCGTCGGCGACAGTCCGGCACAAGCCGAAAGGGAAATCATGCAGTCAGCAGTATTGGCCCGCGAATCTGAAGCAACGGATCTTTATGAGGCGGTTGAGGAGTTCGACGGTTCCCAAACCTTGAAACTCCGGCAGTTGCTCCGCGACACGGCGAGGGCGCTGAGCGCGGCGGCGGGCACCGCACGCCGAAGCCTTGCCCGTCGCCGCATGGACCGGCGCCGCTGGGCGGTTGATTACCAGCGGCTGGAGGAAGTCCGCGAAGAGGCCTTCCTCCAGTTGTACCGAAACGGCGGCCTGCGCTGAGGCCGGCGGCAGCCCCAAAGCGGCCTTCCTCCAGTTGTACCGAAACGGCGGCCTGCGCTGAGGCCGGCGGCAGCCCCAAAGCGGCCTACGGCTGCAGCACGTCGTTGGCATCCTTGATGGTGTAGGCGTAGCCCTGCTCGGCCAGGAAGCGCTGGCGTTTGGCCGCGAAGTCCTGGTCCAGCGTGTCCCGCGACACCACCGTGTAGAACCGGGCAGCCCGGCCGTCCGACTTCGGGCGCAGGAGCCGGCCCAGGCGCTGGGCTTCTTCCTGCCGCGAGCCGAACGAACCGGACACCTGGATGGCCACGGTGGCTTCGGGCAGGTCGATGGAGAAGTTGGCGACCTTGGAGACGACCAGCGTCTGCAGTTCGCCGCGGCGGAACGCGTCGAACAGGCGCTGCCGTTCCTTCACCGACGTCTCGCCCTTGATCAGGGGCGCGTCCAGGTGCGCGGCAATCTCATCCAGTTGGTCGATGTACTGTCCGATCACCAGCAGCTGCTCGCCCCGGTGAGCCCGCACCAGGGCATCGACCACCGGGGTCTTGGTCGGCGACGTTGCGCACAGCCGGTACTTGTCGCCGTCGTCGGCCATGGCGTAGGCCACCCGCTCGTCCCGCGGCAGGTCCACCCGGACTTCGACGCAGTCGGCGGGGGCGATGTAGCCCTGCGCCTCGATGTCCTTCCACGGCGCGTCGTAGCGCTTCGGGCCGATCAGCGAGAACACCTCGCCCTCGCGGCCGTCCTCGCGCACCAGCGTCGCCGTCAGCCCCAGTCGCCGCCGCGCCTGCAGGTCAGCGGTCATCCGGAACATCGGGGCCGGGAGCAGGTGCACCTCGTCATAGATGATCAGACCCCAGTCGTTGGCATCCAGGAGCTCCAGGTGCGGGTGCAGCCCGCCGCGGCGCATGGTCAGCACCTGGTAGGTGGCGATGGTGACCGGCCGGACCTCCTTGACCGAACCGGAGTATTCGCCCACCTCCTCCGCGGTCAGGGAGGTCCGGCGGACCAGTTCGTCCTTCCACTGCCGCGCGGAGACGGTGTTGGTCACCAGCACCAGGGTGGTGGTGGAGCTGGTGGCCATCGCGGCCGCGCCGACCAGCGTCTTGCCGGCCCCGCACGGCAGGACGACGACGCCGGAACCGCCGGCCCAGAAATTCTCCACGGCCAGGCGCTGGTATGGCCGCAGCTGCCAGCCGCCGGGTTCCGCGGATTCGGCCAGCGCGATCGGATGCGGCGTGCCGTCGACGTAGCCGGCCAGGTCCTCCGCGGGCCAGCCCAGCTTGAGCAGCAGTTGCTTGAGCTGGCCGCGCTGGGAGGAGTGCACCACGGTGGTCTCGGCATCGATCCGCGGACCCAGCAGCGGCCGGATCTTCTTGGCGTGCATGACCTCTTCGAGCACCGGGTAGTCGGTGGTGCGCAGCACGAGGCCATGCTGCGGGTCCTTCTCCAGCCGCAGCCGCCCGTAGCGGGACATGGTGTCCTCGATGTCCACGAGCAACGCGTGCGGCACCGGGAAGCGGGAGTAGTTCAGCAGCGTGTCCAGCACCTGTTCGGCGTCCAGCCCGGCCGCGCGCGCGTTCCACAGCCCCAGCGGAGTGATCCGGTAGGAATGCATGTGCTCCGGTGCGCGCTCCAGTTCGGCGAACGCGGCGATGGCGTGCCGGGCCTCGGTGGCCTGTTCGTGGTCCACTTCCAGCAGGATGGTCTTGTCGCTCTGGACGATCAGGGGTCCGTTGGCCATTCAGCTGCCCTCCACTAGTTCGATGTCCATGACGCGGTGGATGGAGACGGTGCGCTCGCTGTCACGGTCGGGGTCGAAGACCCGCACCCGCCCGCCGCTGACGGACAGCGGGAGCATCACCTGGCGCCGGTGGTTGCCGTCCGGGTCCACGATCCCGATCCGCACCTTCTGTTTCAACCGGACCGCGGTGCGCAGCGTTTCCAGCGCCAACAGCGGCCCGGCCTCGGCGGCCGGGCGGGCGGGAACGCCGCTGCTCCGCAGCATCGCCAACTGCGCATCCGTGTCTTCAGCGGTGAGTTCCCAAGGGTTCGTCCTGACCGGGAACGACGACGGCGCCCGGCCGGCCTGCGCCGCGCCGGAGCCATCGGGCGGAGGGTTGTCAGCGGAAGTGCTGCCGCCGGCGCCCGTCCTGCGGCCGGCGCCCGCCCCGCCGTCGGGGCACGTTCCGCCGCCCAGAGCCGCGCCGTCGTCGGCCTCCGGAGCCGGCGCATAACCGAGCTGGCGCAGGGAGGCGATCAGGTCGCGGGGACCGACCCGCGACACCAGCACCGTAGGGGCCAGCCGGCGCAGGCCCAGGCGGGCCGTGCGCGGGTCGGCGAGGAGGTCCGTCAGGGCATCTTCGTCGTCGCTGCGCAGGAAACTCGCGGCCGATCCGACCCGCAGCGCGCCGTGCCGGGAAGCGGTGTCCTCCACCAGGTACTCCAGCGGCTGCGGCACGCCGGTGGCCGAATGCCGGGTCAGGAAGCCGAGGATGCCGGCCGCATCCCGGCCGGCGTCCAGGGCGCGGCGAATGCTGTCGGCCGAGAACCGGTAGATGGCCGCCGGGCCCTGGCCTTCGGCGTCGGACAGCAGGGACAGTTCGGCGGCGATGTCCGGGGCCAGATACCCGGGAGCAACGGCCGTCAGGTCCGCCTGCAGCATGAATTGGTCCAGCGGTGCCGGCAGCTGCTCCGCCAGCAGCGCGGCGGCCTCGGCCAGCCGGTCCTGCGCCGTGGCCCGCCCCAGATCGGTCAGCGCGCCGGAGCCGGTGAGACCCAGCCGCGCGGCCTCGGTCAGGATGCCCGGGACCAGCCGCTTGTACCGGCGCTGCTGCCGGGGCCGCCGCCAGACCAGGTAGGCGGTAACCGCTTCCGGCGAGGGCGCCGGCGTGCTGCCGCTGGTCGCTCCACCCTCTTCCGGGGCACCCTGTCCCGCCCGATCTGTGACTGAATCGGCCGCGCCGCAGAGTTCGTCCAGTGCCTCGAGCACGTGGCGCCGGACTGCCGGTGCATCGGGCCGCGACGCTTCGGCTGCCAGCGCATTAATGGCGGTGTCCGACGTCGTCCGCCCGCCCACCAATGACGGCGCCCGGTCGAGCTGGAGCCAGGACGCGACCAGCAGCTGCCATTGGTCCCGGCGCTCCAGGGAGCCGAACGTGGCGCCCGCAGGGACCACCCAGCGGGAGGTATCAACGTCCAGGACGACGAGGCCGGCGGCGGCGGACAGCTCCAGCAGCCAGCTGGTCATGCCCGGCTCGATCCGCAACGCCTCGGCCAGCCGCCGGACTTCGCGGACCCCCACGCCGCCGGCCCGCAGCGTGGCTACCGGGCCCCGGCGAATCTGTTCCAACAGTTCGGCCACCAGCCGCAGCGTCTCGGCCGCGGCAGAGAAAGCGGCGTTGTCGCGCAGCGAATTCCGGACCTGCCGGGCTGCAACCTCCGGCGGCCGCGTGTGCCAGGGGTCAACCACGGCGCCGCCGCGCACCGCCAGGCCGACCGGCCGGGGGAGCTCCACGTGCGATGCGTCGATGGGCACCAGCAGCGCATGGGCGGCCAGCCAGTCGATGGGTGAGGCGGCGTCTCGTAGGCCTGTATCGGCCAGCCGGTGCGGCAGCGCCCCGAGCGGGGAGCGGTGGAATTTCCCGAGCAGCTCCTCCGTATGCTCGGGCGCCCGGGCCATCAGCGCCGGCCAGGTCCGCGGGTCGGCGAGCCAGCTCCCGAGGGCGGCGGCTGCCCGGACGCCCGGGGACGGGGCGCCCGCGCTTTCGTCCGGGTCCGGCTCGCCAACGTCGGCGGGGAGGGCATGACCGGCCTCCCGCAGCAGCCGCTCCGTACGGATTAAATGGTCGGCGGCCACGGGGCTGGCGGCGGCCAGGGCTGCGTAGCTGCGACCGAGGCCGGACGGGTAAGGTCCCAGTGCTTCGGCCAGGCTCGCCACCGGTAGGTAGGCCGGGGAAGGAGGGGCGGCACCGCCGTCGTCGTCGGAGGGCGCTTCGGCGAGCAGCAGCAGGGCCAGCCCGTGCAGCCGCGCCAGGCACGAGTCCAGTTCGTGAAGGGTCGCCGTGCCGTCCGGGGGCACAAGCAACGGCCGCAGGGAGCGGGCGTCGGCGGCGCGTCCGGCATCCACGTCGGTGCTGAGCACTACGGCTTCGAGTACCTCCAGCTCGGGCCTGGACAGCTGCTCCAGCACCCGCTGCAGGCTGATCCGCGTGCACGCGCGCGCAGCCAGCGCGGAAAGGTCCGGCACGGCCGGGAGGCAGAGATCCGGACGGGCGCCAAACAATTGCCGCAGCTCGGTGTCGCTGCGGGCGGCCAGTTGACCAGCCAGGGCGCGGATGGAGGACACCGGATTAACGTTACCCCGGGCCTCTGCGGCGCGACGGTGCCGAGGCGGGACTCGGGAGCGGCTGCTGCGCGCTGGCTGTCCGCTAGCTGGAGCGGCTGCTTCGCGCTGGCTGCCCGCTAGCTGCGGCGGCGGCGGCGGACGCTGCCGGCCACCAGCAGCACCATCAGCACGAAGGCGATCGGAAAGCAGAACCAGGCCAGTCCCAGAAAGCCGGCCCACACCTCGGTTCCGGCCATGGCACCGGCCAAAATCACGCCCAGGCTGCCCAAACCGGTCAACAGCGCGACGATGGCGGCAAGGACCAGCACTCGGTGCAAAGCACCGGACTCGGCGGGGCGGGACGGCTTGTGGGCGGGGACGGTTGCGGGCATGACACCAGATTACAGCCGCCATTCCGGGGCCTCATTCCGGGTGCTCACGCCACGAGCGGAAAGCGGCGGGCAACGGGCTCGGCGGTCAGCGGAACGCGATAACCTAGAGACAGACTTTCCCCGATTCGGCGCGGTCGCATGTGCGACCGCTGTGCTACCGGCGGGGCCCATGGTAAGAACGCAGCAGCGTGCGGTACCGCTGCATCATGAAGCAGAACGAGGTAAGCAAAGTGCCCATCGGCAAAGTCAAGTGGTTTGACACGGAAAAAGGGTTTGGATTCCTGGCCAGCGAGGACGGACAGGAAGTGTTCCTGCACGCCTCGGCGCTGCCGGCCGGCGTCAAAGACGTCAAGCCGGGAACGCGGATGGAATTCGGCATAGCCGATGGCCGCCGTGGCCCCTCCGCGCTCTCGGCGCGCATCCTCGACGCCGCTCCTTCGGTGGTCCGGGCGACGCGGAAGCCGGCCGAGGACATGGCCGTGATCACCGAAGACCTGATCAAGCTTCTGGACGAGGTCTCCAACGGCCTGCGCCGGGGCCGCTACCCCGAGCGCTCCCACGCGTCGAAGGTTGCAGCGGTGCTCCGCCGCGTAGCCGACGACCTGGACGCGTAGAGCGGCCTCGATGACTGAAAATATGACCGACGCCGGCGCTGAAACGGTTGACGAGGGGCAGGCGCTCGCCGACGAGCCGAAGGCCGAGGCGGCGCCCCGGCGTCGTCCCGCCAAGCGTGCTCCGAAATTGGACCCTGTGTTGGCCGAAGCGGTGGACCGTGCGCGCGACGGTGTGCTGGAGATCGCCCCGTCGGAGCAGATCGGTGCACACGTAGGCACGTTTGCCGACGGCGACCGCCTGGTCACCCACAGGTTCGAGGCCCAACTGGCGGGCTACGCGGGCTGGCAGTGGTTCGCCACGCTGGCCCGGGTGCCGCGGGGCAAGGAAGCAACTGTTTGCGAAGTGGGCCTGCTTCCCTCCGAGAAGTCGCTGCTGGCGCCCGAGTGGGTGCCGTGGGCCGACCGGGTTCGGCCCGAAGAAGCCGCGGCTGCGGCGGAAGCAGAGGCGGCGGAGCGCTCCGAGGCTGCTGCTGCAAACGATGGGGCAGAGGCGGCGGACGGCACCGAGGCAACTCCTGCCGATGATGCGGCAGCGACGGATCGGACCGAGGCAGCCGCGGGCGGCGTGGCGGAGGCAGCGGACGGCACCGAGGCCGCTGCTGGCGATGATGTGGAGGCGGGGGACGGCACCGAGGCCGCTCCTGCCGACCATGTGGCAGCGACGGATCGGACCGAGGCAGACGATTCCGATGTAGCCGCGGACGGCGTGGCTGCAGCCGAGGATCTGCGCCCGGCCACGGAGGACTCAGCCCACGGGAACGGCACCGAGACATCCGACGTCACCGCGACCGAGACATCCGACGTCACCGCGACCGAGGACGGCGCCGAAACTACGTCCTGACGCGACCCATCGACGAGGCAGGTGTGCAGCCGGAAAGGGCGGTAAAGCGTGTTTCGTTCACTGAGGTTGTTCAACTACCGGATCTGGTTCATTGGAGCTTTGGTCTCCAATATCGGTACGTGGATGCAGCGCACGGCGCAGGACTGGCTGGTCTACGACATCCTGACCGAGCAGGACGCCGCTGCCATGGGCATCGTGATGGCCCTGCAGATGGGGCCACAACTGGTCCTGGCTCCTTGGGCAGGGCTCGTTGCCGACCGCTTTGACCGGCAAAAGCTGCTGATGGCCACCCAGATTTCGATGGCCGTGCTGGGCTTGGCGTTGGGGTTGATGGTGATTGCCGACGTCGCCCAGTTGTGGCATGTCTACGCCTTTGCCCTGGCACTCGGCATGGTGACAGCGGTGGATGCGCCGGCACGGCAGACGTTCGTCTCGGACGTGGTGCGCGACGATTACCTGCCCAACGCAGTGGCGCTGAACAGCACGTCCTTCAACCTGGCCAGGATGGTCGGGCCGGCCATTGCCGGTGTGCTCACCGTCGCCATTGGTCCCGGACCGGTATTCCTGATCAACACCGCCACCTTCGCGGCAATGATCGCGGCGCTGCTCGCCATCCGACGGCAGGAGCTTCACCTGCGGGAGAAGGCCGCCAAGGGACGCGGGCAGATCCTCGAAGGCTTCCGGTATGTGAAGCAGCGGCCCGACCTGGTGGTGGTGCTCGCCGCCATCTTTATCATCGGTACTTTCGGCCTGAACTTTTCCGTCTTTGTCGCCTCGATGGCGCGCACCGAATTCGGCGGACATGCCGGAGATTTCGGCTTGCTCTCCTCGGTCATGGCCGCGGGTTCGGTCACCGGGTCGCTGCTTAGCGCACGGCGTGACCGGCCGCGGTTGCGCTATATCTTTGGCGCGTCGGTGGCCTTCGGCATCGCCTGCACTGTGGCAGGGCTCGCCCCCACGGTTTGGCTCTTCGGGCTGGCGCTCGTGCCGGTCGGCGCTGCCGCCATCACGATCATGACCAGCGCCAATGCGTACGTCCAGACCACGACTGCCCCCATGATGCGCGGGCGTGTCATGTCTTTGTACATGGCCATCCTGATGGGCGGGACCCCGATCGGTGCGCCTCTGGTCGGTTTGGTGGCCAACAGCTTCGGCCCGCGCTGGGGGCTGGGGGTGGCCGCGCTGTCCGGCGTGGCCGCCGCCGCGATCGGGATCGTATGGGCCTGGCGTGCCCACCACATGCGCCTGCGCTTCGACCGCTCTGCGGCCCGGAAACTAACCATTACCTACGGCGTGCCGGACCGGCGCGCCTAAGAGATTCCGAGACCGCAGGCGCCCCACGCACCCGGAAACTTCTGCTGCGTTACGGCATTCTCCGCTGGCGTCCCCGGCATTTTCTGCTCGTGTCGCGGGAAGCTCAGAATGGGGGTGGTGCGCTGGGGTCAGTGTTGTCGTCGGGCAGTTCGATGCCGCCGAGCGTGCGTTTTGGTGGTTGGTCACCGCGGTCGATGGTTTCTCGGGCGGCGGTGTCTCCGGCTGTATCTACGCCGCCGTCGGTGTTGTCTCCGTTTTCGCCGTTGGTTGCCGATTCCGTCTCCGTTGGACGGGGCAGGAGGGTGTCCCAGCCCTCGTCCGGGTAAGTGGTCTTGCGGTGGCCGGTGCGCGTGGTCCACGTGATCTCACCTTGTGGCCCGGCCTCGGCCTGGACATGCCCGGCGGTCTTCGCCGCATGGTGGGTGCTGCACAGGCACTGCAGGTTTTCCGGCACGGTCGGCCCGCCGTCGTCCCAGCCTCGGACATGGTCGATCTCGCAGTATCTGGCCGCGCGGCGGCAGCCGGGGAAGCGGCAGTGCCGGTCCCGGACACGGACCAGGCGTTTGAGCCATTCGGGCGGAATCCGCAGTTTCCGGGCGGCCGCGATCGCCTGGCCGTGGTCGTCGGTAAGCACCGGCAGCCAGGACCTGGCCAGCTGGGCCAGTTCCCGTCCCATGTCCGCCGAGATCGGTCCGTGCCCGGCCAGGTCCCCGGGCTCCTCGCCCAGTCCCAGCAGCGTGGCCAGGGGCACCGTGACCAGCATCCCCGGCCCAGCACCGCCGCAGTTACCGCCGCTGCCGCTGCCGGGTGCGGTCCGGGTGCCCACAGCGTCCCCGAGGAGCGGCCGTGGGTCTGCGACCGCCCCGGCCCTGGACGCACCACCACAGTTACCGCCGCTGCCGGCGGTTGCCTGTGCCGCGGCTGGCTCCGGTGCTGCCGGCACCGTGTCTTCTGCCGTCGTAGGCTCCACGGTGCCGGCCGGGCAGGTGCGGTCGGCCAGTATGAGATCGCAGAACACATCGGCGCGGAGTTGGGGCAGGGTCCTGGTCTCGCCGGGGCCTTGGAGGGAGCGGGCTGTGGCCTGGATCCGGTCGAAGACCAGATGCGCTTTGTCCGCGCTGGTGCGGATCCACAACTCGCCCATCCCGTCGTCCTGGTGGGTTAGCTGCACGTCCCGGGACTCGTTCGCCCGCCGGTGCCGCTGCGCCAGGGATTCCGGGTGCAGGCGGTCCCGCATCCGCCGGGCACGGGACCGCACGGTATCCAGTGTGACGTCCCCGGCGCCGGGCAGCACCGCGGCCTCAAAATCCTGCAGGCATTCCGCCGGCAGGTCCGCGCAGCCGCGGGCCAGCGCCTTCGCGCGCGGCAAGTCCAGGTCCCCGCGGCCCATCGCCTCGAGAGTGCCCGGCAGGTGCGTGCAGATCTGCCGGGCGTCGGCCAGCATGGCCCGCGCCGCGGCGTCACCGGTGCACAGATGCGCCGAGATCTCGTGGTGCGCGAAGCGGGAAAAGCCTTCCGGGTCCCGGTCGGCGCCCACCCCGGGACGCAGCCGGGCGAAGCGGTCCAACGCCTTCACCCGGCAGGACTGCACCCACGCCTCCACCCGCGCGGCAGCCAAAAGGTAATCCATGGTCTGCACGTCATCCAGTTCCGCCGGCTCCACCACCGCCAACAAACCGGCCAGCACGGCAGGCACCCCCACCCCACCCTCGGGCACCACAGGCTCGCTATCGGTGCCCTCCGGCACCACGGGCAGGCCTACCCCCTCTTCGGTGGTCCCGGCCGTCGGCTGTCCGGTGCCAGATCCCTGGGATGCTCCGGGATCCTCGGGCATTGCTGGCTGCCCGCCGCCGTCGGCTTCGGTCGGTGAGGGAGTCTCTGCAGTGTTGGCCGCCTCGGCGGCGGCAGACGCACCAAGTTCAGCGGCCGCGGGAAAGAAACCGGCGCGATCAGGCCCGATGCCATAACGCCGGAGCAGTGCCTCTGCCACCACGTGCTGCAGCAGCGCCTCCAGCAGCGAACTGTCCGGACGCGAGGGCACCCCAAGGTCCATCACCAGTCCCTGTCCCGGAACCGGGAACCGAAGCTCGTCGCCCTCGCCCTCCATATCCTCACGCTACCGGCTGCCCCGGACAGTTTAGGGTTGAGCAGAATCGCTGGATGGCGGCACGACGCCGGTGCTGGCGCAACGCCCTACGCAACGCTGCCAATGCAAAAGGTCCGGCCGCCGCGAACGGAAGCCGGACCTTTGCGAAACGACGCGAGGTCGGGGGGAGTCAGCCCTGGAACCGGTCCACCACGTAGTCGATGCAGGCCAGCAGCGCGCTGACGTCCTCCGGCTCTACGGCGACAAAGGTGGCGATGCGCAGCTGGTTGCGGCCGAGCTTGCGGTACGGCTCCACGTCCACCACTCCGTTCGCGCGCAACACCTTGGCGACCGCCGCGGCGTCAACCGACTCGTCGAAGTCCACCGTCGCGATGACGTTCGAGCGGTGCTCCGGGTTCGCCACGTACGGGGTCGCCACGGCGGAGGCCTCCGCCCACTGGTACACCCGTCCTGCCGAATCGGCGGTCCGGGCGGAAGCAAAGTCCAAACCGCCGTTGCGGTTCAGCCACTCGATCTGGGCGTTGAGCGTGACCAAGGTTGCCAGCGCGGGCGTGTTGTAGGTCTGGTTCTTCAGCGAATTGTCGATGGCCGTTTCAAGATTGAGGAAGTCCGGAATCCAGCGATCGGTGGCACCGATCCGGGCGGCCCGTTCCAGCGCTGCGGGGGAGAAGACGCCCAGCCACAGGCCGCCGTCGGACGCGAAGTTTTTCTGGGGCGCGAAGTAGTAGACGTCGCTCTGGGCGACGTCGACGTCGAGCCCGCCCGCGGCGGAGGTGGCGTCGATGAGGACCAAGGCGCCGTCGTCGGCACCCTCCACACGCTGCACCGGAGCCGCCACGCCGGTGGAGGTTTCGTTCTGCGCCCATGCATAGACATCCACGCCAACCTCAGCCCGCGGCTCCGGCCGGGAGCCGGGTTCCGAGGTGATGATGCTGGACTCGGCCAGGAACGGAGCCTTGTTGGTGGCCGCGGCGAACTTGGAGCTGAACTCCCCGAAGGACAGGTGCTGGGCCTTCTGCTCTACCAGTCCGAAGGTTGCAACGTCCCAAAACGCCGTCGAGCCGCCAACGCCGAGGATGACCTCGTAACCCTCCGGCGCCTTGAAGAACTCCTTGAGCCCTTCGCGGACGCTGCCCACCAGATGCTTCACCGGTGCCTGGCGGTGCGACGTGCCCAGGAGGTTCTTGCCGGCGGCGACCAGGGCGTCGACCTGTTCCGGGCGCACCTTGGACGGCCCGGCGCCAAAGCGCCCGTCTTTCGGCAGCAGGTCGGCGGGAATGCTGATGGACTGGGTATCGCTCATGAATACCTTTCCTGGCGTGGTGGCAATGATCTCGATGGCGGTTCGCCGTTGAACGCCCGTTTCATTCTGCCTCAACGCCGAGGGCCGCCGTTAGTTGCAGTGGGCATTGTTGCGTTGGGCGCTCGGCGCGTCAGCCCGCGGCGAAGCTGCCGGTCCGGCAAGGAAAACAGGCTAGGCTGGGGAGGGGAAAACACCCTCATGCATGCTGCTGGAGCAGCCTTTTCACCGCGCCGAGGAGCAAGAAGCCATTGACTGATCTCATCGACACTACCGAGATGTACCTGCGCACTATCCTCGAGCTCGAAGAAGAGAACATCGTCGCGCTGCGCGCCCGGATCGCCGAGCGGCTGCGCCACTCGGGCCCTACCGTGTCGCAGACGATCGGGCGGATGGAGCGGGATGGACTCGTGGTCGTCACCGGCGACAGGCATCTGGAACTGACCGAGCTGGGCCGGCGAAAAGCCACCGAAGTGATGCGCAAGCACCGACTTGCCGAGCGGCTGCTCTCCGACGTCATCGGACTGGACTGGGCCTACGTGCATGACGAGGCCTGCCGCTGGGAGCACGTGATGAGCGAGCGGGTGGAGCAGCGGCTCTACGAACTGTTGGGCAGGCCGACGGTTTCGCCGTACGGCAATCCCATCCCCGGCCTGGAAGCGCTCGGGGGCCAGCCGGCCGAAGAGTTCACCACCGGCGTGCTCAATCTGGCGCAGGCCATGGGCAGCTACACGTCCGACAAAGAGGTGAGCATCGTCAGGCTGGCGGAGCCCATCCAGGTGGAACCGGAACTGTTGCTCCAGCTGGAAGAGGGCGGTTTGAAGCCGGGCGCCAGCCTTCAGCTGGAGACCGCCGGCGAGTACATCTCCGTGCGCGTGCCGGGGATCGAAGGGGCCTTGGAGCTGCCACCGGAAGTCGCCGCGCACATCTTTGTATCAATGCGATGAAACGTTGACCCTTGAAAACACGCACCCCGGATAACGGATTTATTACTTTCGGGGACTTTTACGTATAGTTGACCCGGGCGTCGAGACATCGATTCCCACACCCTCCGCAAGCCGAGCCCTGTCGGCGGAGGCGTGTATCCGTGAGACAGGGGCGGAGGACCCACCAAGCGGCAGTATGTTCGCTGCCTTGGGGTGAAGCCGCAGCGGGCAAAGCCTCGGTGAATCGTTCCACCGGCGCTCTGTGCGGTGTGGCCGAGTTTTCTCTTGACTCGAATCCGACAGCTAACTTCGCAGGCGCTTTGGGAGAGGTAACAGAATTTTGGCAGGACACAAAGCCTCGGGACGGCGCCGTTCAACCGCCCCGGCCGAACACTCACGCCCTCGTGCCGCAACGCCCGGCCGACGCCGGGCCCAGCCTGCGCCGTCGCCGGTAGCAGCAGCCGCGCGCGACGTCGGGCATAAGACGGCGATCGTTGCAGCCGCCTCCGGGATGGCCCTGACCGTGATGCTGCCGACGACGGCCGGCGCCACCGCCGACGCCCCGCAGGATGCCCCTGCCGCCAGCAGCATCTCCGCCGCCACCGAAGCCCGGCTGACGTTCGAGCGTGCCGGCCTGACCAGCAAATTCGACCCGGACACCAAGCTGAAGCAGGTCATGGTCGCCTCGGGCAGCAATGCCAAGGTCGTCAGCAGCGAGGGCTCCCTCTCGCAGCCGATGGACGAGCTGACCATGACGTCGCCGTTCGGCTACCGCGTCAGCCCCATCACCGGCTACGCCGGGGAGCTGCACACCGGCCAGGACTACGGAGCAGCCTGCGGCACGCCGGTCCACGCAGCGGCCGGCGGAACCGTCGTCGAGGCGGGCTTCCAGGTCGGCGGCGGCGGTAACCGGATCGTGGTGGACCACGGCAACGGCCTGAAAACCACCTACAACCACCTGAGCACCATTGACACCTCCGTCGGTGCCACCGTGCAGCGCGGGGAGATGGTGGGCCAAAGCGGCACCACCGGCGCCTCAACCGGCTGCCACCTCCACTTCGAAGTCATGGTCAACGACAAGCTGGTGGACCCCACCGGCTGGCTGTGATGAACACGCCGTAACCGGAACGTGACACATACCGCAAACTGTTATAAGGTTTCACCCGTGCCAGCCGTCAACAGGCTGGCACCTTCGGGCGGAATGCCGAACTCTGCCGTCGCCCGAAGTTCGTTCGCACCGAATCGCATGGCAGAGGCGGGGGAACCACTTCCCGGACATCGCACGGTGTCCTTGGGGTAAAGCCGATTAGGCCCGGGCCACCAGCCCGCAGCCGGCCGGCCGGATGAACTCCCATCCGAACCCGACAGCTCACCTCGCAGGCATTTGGGAGAGGTACAGACCGTGTCCAAGAGCATTACTGCGGGCCGCCATCGTGCGACCCCCGTCCGCACGAGCCCGCTTGAGACGATTTCCAAGGCTGTGTCCGCGAATGCGGGAACCGTGGGACGTCAGGGTGCCGTGATCGCCGCCGCTACCGGCCTGGTTCTGACCGGTACCATTCCGGCCCAGGCTGTCAGCGCTGACCGAGGGGTCGAGGCCCCGGCCCGCGTGCAGGTGGAGGCCGTGCAGGCCTCCGCAGCCGTGAAGCTGACCTTCGAACGCGCGGGGATCACCTCCACCCCCGCACCGGAGCCGGTTGTCCAGGCCGTCTCCAACGAAATCAACCCCACGACCGGCAACGACGCCGGGTCGAACGAAACCAAGACTGTCAAAAAGGCCGGCGAGGCTGCCGCCAGCGGAGCCGCCGGCGCCATCGTCGCGGCCGCCTACGGACAGATCGGTGTCGCCCAGGACTGCACGGCCCTGGTCGAGAACGCCCTGCGCGCGGCAGGCTTCGCGGTGGGCGACCTCGCCCCGGCGCAGTTCTTTGCCTACGGCACGCAGGTAGCCACCCCGCAGCCCGGCGACATCATCTACTACGCCAACGGCGGTGCCGGCGTGGCCCACGTGGCCATCTACGTCGGCAACGGCCAGGCGGTCCACGGCGGATGGGCGGGCTACAGCACTGTCTTGGGCAGCGCCTACATCGGCTCCGGCCCGGTCTTCATCCGTCCGGCAGGCTAAGCACTTCCTGTCACGGCCTTCTCGCGGCGCGTCCTTCGGGGCGCGCCGCAGGCGTTAAAAACGGCGCGCGGAGGACCTGGGTGGAATCGGTGCGCTGAAACGCGCGCGGAGGACCTGCGCGGGAACGGCGCCTGGAACGTGCGTGCAGCCACGGCCCGGAGCGGCGTGTGGAAGACCCGCGCGACAACGGCGCCTGGAACGTGCGTGCAGCCCCGAAACGCACGGCGCACCCTTCGTACCAGCCTCGTCCCGGATCCGTCCGGAAGCAGGGCTCCGAGGGCTGTCGTAATCAAAACATCACCGCGCCGTGATCAGAATGTGACAATGCGTGATTGATCGTATACGCTCTAACGCGTGCCAGTTGCCAAACGGCTGGGACCTCCGGGTGGATTGCCGAGCTCTGCCACCGTCCGGAGTCCGTTCGCAAAAAACTTCGCGGGCAGAGGCGGGGGAACCAATTTCGGGTTCCGTACAAGGAACCCTTGGGGTTAAGTCGCCAGCACTCTCAGGCATTGCCGGGGAGGGCTGCGGCCGGATGCACTCCCATCCGAATCCGACAGCTCACCTCGCAGGCATTGGGAGAGGCCTTTAACGTGTTCAATGACACCGCTACGGGGCGCCACCGCGCCGTTTCCGTCCGCACCAACCCGCTGGAGACGATTTCCAAAGCCGTCTCGTCCAATGCCGGATCCATGGGTCGCTCGGCAGCCGTGATCGCTGCCGCGTCCGGACTGGCCCTGACCGCCGCGGTCCCCGCGCAGTCAACCTCCATCGAACGCACCGCATCCACGGTGTCCGTACCCAGCCGCGTGCAGGTGGACACCGTCCAGGCTTCGAGTGCCGTCGAGCTGACCTTCTCGCGTCCCGCCATCAAGTCCACTCCGGCCCCGGAGCCCGAGCCTGTCGTCGAAGCCGTGGCCGAGGAAGTGGCCCCGGTCGTCGAGGAGGCCGCAGACACCGCCCAGGGCGCCGTCCAAGCCGCCGCTCCCGCGGTCGAGGTCAAGGCAGCCACCGCGGCTCCCGCAGCCAAGGCAGCGCCGGCGAAGGCCGAAGCTTCCGCCAGCGGCGTGGCCTCCACGCTGGTGTCCTCCGCGTACGGCCAGATCGGCATCTCGCAGGACTGCACCGCCATGGTGGAGAAGGCCCTGCGCGCCGCCGGTTTCTCGGTGGGCGACCTCGCACCCGCACAGTTCTTCAGCTACGGCACCCAGGTTTCCACCCCGCAGCCGGGCGATCTGCTCTACTACTCCGACGGCGGAGCAGGCGTTGCGCACATCGCCATCTACGTGGGCAACGGCCAGGCCATCCACGGCGGCTGGACCGGTTACACCACCGCACTGGCCAGTGCGGACGTCGGATCCGGCTACGTAGCCATCCGCGTCAACTAGGCAACAGCCTTCCCGGTCCACAGCGACCGTCCCGCCGGCCCCGGTGCACGCCCAGCGCGCGCACCGGGGCCGGCGGCGTTGTCGGGAGGCCAGACGCCTGCGCGGACCGGGCTCGTCAGGGCCCACGGTGGGCCCCGCGGGTGTCGCCGCCGCGTCGCCGGACCGCCCGCGCCATCATTCCGACGGCCCACGGGCGGTGAAAAAGTTAGCGCGGAACGCACTCGCCGTCATACTCTTTGACTGTCAGTGCAGAAAATCCAGTCCCGGACCGGGATCTGAAGCACCGGTCGGGTTGGCCAGACCTAGAGGAATGTGCATGCGCACACTCGTTCTGAATGCTGGTTATGAACCCCTGGCGGTTGTCACCTTCCGCCGGGCGCTGCTTCTTGTGCTCACCGGCAAAGCCAGCGTGATTGCCGAAGACGGGGACCCCGTCGTCGGCCCCAACGACATACTGGGCCGCCCCTCGGTCATCCTGCTCAACCGCTACATTAAGATGCCGTACAACAAGGACACCGCGGTGACCCGCCGCGGCGTCCTGCGCCGCGACAACCACCTCTGCGCCTACTGCGGCAAGACAGCCACCACGGTGGACCACGTCAAGCCCCGGTCCCGCGGGGGAGAAGACAGTTGGGAGAACCTGGTGGCCTGCTGCCTGCGCTGCAACAACGCCAAGGGCGACCGCACGCTGGCCCAGATGGGCTGGAGCCTGCGCTTCACGCCCCGGCCGCCCAGCGGCGCCCGATGGCGGATCCGCGACCTGGACCGTCCCGCCCCGGCCTGGAGCCAGTTCCTCGACACCCATACCGCCGCGTGACCGCTCCGCTTTTCGACGCCGTCGTGCTGGCTGGCGGCCGATCCTCGCGCCTGGGCGGCAGCCCCAAGGCACTGTTGCGGCTCGAGGGAACCACCCTGTTGCGCCGCACGCTGGAGGCCGTCCGCGGGGCCCGGCGGATCTCCGTCGTCGGCCCCGACGACCTGTCCGAGGAAGTGGAAGCTTTCCGCCGCACGCTGGTCCCGCAGCCGCTGCGGCTGACGCTCACCCGGGAGGACCCGCCGTTCTCCGGCCCGGCAGCGGGCATTGCGGCGGGAATCCAGGCGCTGTTACGGGACGACGACGGCGGTGCCTCCGTCCAGGCGCTGTTACGGGACGACGACGGCGGTGCTTCCGTGCGGGCCCCGTTCACGCTGCTCTTCGCCTGCGACATGCCGATGCTGGCCGGGCTGCCGGAACTGCTGCTCCGCCACGCCGTCAGCCGGCCGGAGGCCAGGCTCTGGATCCCGGTCGACGCCGACGGCAAACAGCAGCCGCTGGCTTGCTGCGCGCACAGCGCGGCGCTGGAGGCCGCGGTGCGGAACGCCGGGGGTGCGGCCGGGTTGGCCGGCCAGCCGGTCAGGCGGCTGCTCGGCGGGCTGCCCGCCGCCGAGATCACGCTCGAGGGCCCGTCAGGGGGCCACACCTCCGACGTCGACACGTGGCAGGACGCGGGCCGCTTTGGCATTGCCCGGCCCGCGCCGTAGCCTGAAACAAACGTTGTACTTGCCCGCACCGGGCGGATCGGAGGCCATTGTGTCCGGAGCGGCCGAAAAGCTCTCCCCCTTCGTCAGCGAACTGCTCCAGGCGCTGGAAATCGAAGACACGCCCGTTGACATCGACGCCGTGCTGGAGCTCGCCGGCGTCGCGGCGCACAGCGTGATCCGCCCGGCGGCGCCGCTGACCACGTTCGTGGTGGGCTACGCGGCCGGCCTGGCCGCCGCCACCGGACAGGCAACACCCGAGGTGGCCATGCGCGCCGCCTCCCGCGTGGCCGACGAAGTGGCGCGCCGACACGGCGCAGTGCAGGAGTGAGTGGCTCCGGGCTGCGCTGGGACGACGCCCGCAGAGCCGCCTATGCCGCGGGCCGGGAGGCGGGACGGCCCGATCCCGCGAACGTGGAGCTGGCCGCCTGTGCCGGTCGCACGCTGGCCCGCGACCTGAAGGCGCTGGTGCCGGTCCCGCACTACGCTTCCTCCGCCATGGACGGCTGGGCCGTTGCCGGCACGGGGCCGTGGCAGTTGGTGCCGGCCGGCAGCGACCTGCGGCCGGGGCTGGCCGCCCCGGTCGTCACCGGCGGGCTGATCCCCGACGGCACGGACAGCGTGCTGCGCAGCGAATGCGGCACCGCGGCGAGTGACCGGCTCGAGCTGTGCGCGGGTACCGATGCGCGGGAACTGGCCCCCGGGCGCCACATCCGTCCGGCCGGCGAGGAGACCGCCGCCGGCGCCGTCGTCATCTCCGCCGGAACCGTGCTGACCCCCGCGCATCTGGCCGTCGCGGCCGTGTGCGGCCACGACACGCTCCCTGTTGCCCCCGTGCCGCAGGTAACCCTGCTGCTCACCGGCGACGAGGTCGTCACCTCCGGCATTCCCGCGCCCGGCCGGGTCCGGGACACGTTCGGACCCACGCTGCCGGCCATCATCGCCCGCCTCGGCGGCCAGGTCACGGACAGCCGGCGGCTGCCCGACGACTTCGCTGCCACCGCGGCAGCCATCGCCGGCTGCGGCGGCGACGTCGTGGTCACCACCGGCGGAACGGGCCACTCCTCGGCCGATCATCTGCGCCGGGTGCTGGACGCGGACGCGGCCACGATCCTGATCCCGTCCATCCGGATGCGCCCGGGGCATCCGGCGCTGCTGGCCCGGCTGGCCGACGGGCGGCTGCTGGTGGGCCTGCCGGGCAATCCGCTGGCCGCCATGATGGCGCTGCTGACCCTGGCGGCTCCGCTGCTGGCCGGGATGACCGGCCGGTCGCTGGCCCCGCTGCGCACCGTGCCCGCCGGGACGGCCATGCCGCCGCTGCACGACCAAGACCGGCTGATGCCCTACGGCATGTCGCCGGATGGCGGCGCCGTCCCCGCGGACCGCATCGGTTCGGCGATGATGCGGGGGCTGGCGGCCGCCGACGGCGTGATGGTGGTGCCGGCCGCCGGCGCCGAACCCGGCGAGCAGTTGCCGGCCCTCGAGCTGCCCTGGTAAACGGCGCTCCCAGCCCGCAGCCGGCCCCGCCCGCCGCGCCGCCGCGCGCAGCCGTGTGGCTGCCTTACCCTTGATTACAGGCAGTAGAGGAGAACTTCATGGGCCGCTTAACGCAGCGCCGCAAGGTGCTCAAACTCAGTCTCGATGCGCCGCCGCGCCGCCGCGAGGACGTGATGGCGGTGGAAGAGCCGCTGGAGATCCGGCTGGCCGGCCGCGCCTTCTCCATCACCATGCGCACCCCGGGCGACGACTTCGACCTGGTGGCCGGCTTCCTGGTCTCCGAGGGCGTCATCTGGTCGCCCGAACACCTTGTCTCGATGCGCTTCTGCGCCGGCGAGGACGAGGACGGGCGGCAGACCTTCAATGTGGTGGAGGCCCAATTGGCGCCGGGGGTGGCGCTGCCGGATCCGCGGCTTGACCGGCAGGTGGTCACCAGCAGCGCGTGCGGCATCTGCGGCACCGCCTCGATCGACGCCGTGACGAAGCGCTCCCGCTTCCCGCTGCAGAATGACGACGGCGGAGCCTCCCCGGGCCCGGACGGCACCGGTGCCGGCGGCGAAGTGCCGCTGGAGGTCCTGCTGCAGTTGCCGGACCGGCTGCGCGAACGGCAGCAGGTGTTCGAGCGTACCGGCGGCGTCCACGCCGCCGGGCTGTTCAGCGTCGCGGGCGAACTGCTCTGCCTGCGCGAAGACGTGGGCCGGCACAACGCGGTGGACAAGGTGGTGGGTTGGGCGCTGCGCGAGGGGCGGCTGCCGCTGCGCAACACGGTGCTGCAGGTCTCCGGGCGCGCCTCGTTCGAATTGGTCCAGAAGGCCTATCTCGCGGGGATCCCCGTCCTGTCGGCCGTGAGCGCGCCGTCCTCGCTCGCCGTCGAGCTGGCGGAAAAGGTGGGGCTGACGCTGGCCGGCTTCAGCCGCGGCCGCAGCATTAACGTGTATGCCCACCCGGGGCGGGTGGGCGCCGCCGTCGGGAATTTCGTGTGAGACGCGCCGGGTGAGTCGGGGAACCGGTGTGAGCCGGGATACATTAGGGGCATGACTCGTCCGGCACCCGTTAATGACATTGATGAAAGCACCCTGAAGGTCAAGGAACCGAAGAAGGTCGCCGCCGGTATTCCGGCGGTGAAGGTTGCGTTGGAGCGCGGCATCGAACAGGCCGGCGTTTCCCGCACCGCCCGGTCGCTGCTGCGGATCAACCAGCGCGGCGGTTTCGACTGCCCGGGGTGCGCCTGGCCCGAATCCATCACCGGTCCGCGCAAGCCGGCCGAGTTCTGCGAAAACGGCGCCAAGGCCGTGGCGGAGGAGAACACGAAGCGCACCGTCACGCCCGAGTTCTGGGCGCGCCACTCCATCGAAGAGCTCTCGACGAAGACCGAATACTGGCTGGGCCAGCAGGGCCGGATCACCGAGCCGGTCATCGTCCGCGAGGGGGAGACGCACTATTCGCCGATCTCGTGGGCGGACGCGTTCAGCCTGATTGGCGAACGCATCAGGGCCACGACGCCGGACCGCTGCGTGTTCTACACCTCGGGCCGGACCGCCAACGAGACCGCGTTCATGTACCAGCTGTTCGCACGCTCGCTGGGCACCAACAACCTGCCGGACTGCTCCAATATGTGCCACGAGTCCTCCGGCAGCGCCCTGAACCCGACCATCGGCATCGGCAAGGGCACCGTGTCGCTGGAGGACATCCACCACTCCGAACTGATCTTCGTAGTGGGCCAGAACCCCGGGACCAACCACCCGCGCATGCTCTCCGCGCTCAAGGAGTGCAAGGACAACGGCGGCACCATCGTGGCGGTGAACCCGCTGCCCGAAACCGGCCTGATGGCGTTCAAGGACCCGCAGTCGGTGGACGGGCTGCTGCGCGGCGGCACCGCGCTGGCCGACGAATTCCTGCAGATCAAGGTGGGCGGGGACCTCGCCCTCTTCCAGGCGCTGGGACACCTGCTGCTCGAAGAGGAAGGCCGCGCCCCGGGCACCGTCGTGGACAAGGCGTTCATCGACGCGAACACCGAAGGCTTCGAGGAGTACGTCGAAGCCCGCCGGCACGTCGACTGGACCGAAACCGAGAAGGCCACCGGGCTGTCGCGGCTGGAGATCGCCAAGGTCGCCGGGCTGCTGGCCAAGTCCAAGGCCACCATCATCTGCTGGGCGCTGGGCCTGACCCAGCAGCCGCACTCGGTCGATACCCTGCGCGAAATCGTGAACCTGCTGCTGCTCCAGGGCAACTTCGGCAAGCCCGGCGCCGGTGCCTGCCCGGTCCGCGGCCACTCCAACGTCCAGGGCGACCGCACCATGGGCATCTGGGAGAAGCCCAAGGAGTGGCTGCTGGCGGCGCTGGACAAGGAGTTCGGCATCACCTCGCCGCGCGAGCACGGCGTCGATTCCACCGAGGCGATCGACCGCTTCCACGAGGACAAGGTCGACGTCTTCGTCTCCATGGGCGGCAACTTCGCGCTGGCGAACTCCGAGACCGAGCTGCTCGAGAGCGGGATGAAGAAGGCCGGCCTGACCGTGCATGTCTCCACCAAACCCAACCGCTCCCACGTGGTGCACGGGAAGACGTCGCTGATCCTGCCGACGCTGGGCCGTACCGACCGGGACGACAAGCACCCGAAGGGCGCGCAGTTCCTCTCGGTGGAAGACTCCATGTCCGTCGTCCGGTCCACGCAGGGCCGGCTGGAGCCGGTCAGCGAGCACCTGCTGGCCGAACCGGTGATCATCGCGCGGATGGCCCAGGCCACCTTCGGCGACGACCACCCAGTGGACTGGCGGGCGATGGCCGAGGACTACGACGTGATCCGGGACCACATCTCCCGCGTGCTGCCGGGGTTCGAGGACTTCAACACGCGGATCCGGAACAAGAGCGGCTTTGTGCTGCCGAACCCGCCGCGCGACACGCGCTCCTTCGCCACCGACATCGGCAAGGCGCGGTTCACGGTCAGCCCGCTGGAGTACCTGGAGGCGCCCGAGGGACACCTAATCCTGCAGACCATCCGCAGCCACGACCAGTACAACACCACGTTCTACGGCCTGGACGACCGCTACCGGGGCATCTCCAACGGGCGGCGGGTCATCCTGGTGCACCCCGACGACCTGGCCGAACTGGGCTTCGCCGACCGCGACCTGGTGGACGTGATCAGCACGTTCAAGGGCACCGAGCGCCGCGCGGACGAGTTCCGCCTGGTGTCCTACCCGACGGCGCGGGGTTGTGCGGCCGCCTACTTCCCGGAGGCCAACGCGCTGGTGCACCGGGACCTGGTGGCACGGGAGTCCAACACGCCGGGCTTCAAGGCGATGACGGTGCGCTTCGTCCCGCACGAGGAGAAGCAGCTCAGCTGACGCCGGGCCGCGCCGGGTGGCGCCGGGCGGGCGGGGGCGGCGCCGGTGGGTCCGGCGGCTTTGCCTGCCCGCCCGCAATTCCGGACAGCTTCCGGCCGCATGGCCGCGGGCAGGAACACCAGGGCGTTCGGAATGGTTCTAGGGTGGCAGTAGCACCATCAGCCGTTAGGAGCCATCATGTCCATGGAAGGGGCAGCCTGGATTTCGCTGTACCGGCTTTCGCACTCGAAGGAGCAGAAGTCCTTCTCGCGGGAGACTGTCCGCCGGACCTTTGCGTTCGCCGCGCCCTACAAGGGCAAGATTGCTGTCTTTGTGCTGCTCTCGGTGGTGACCGCCACGCTGGCCGTCGCCACGCCGGTTCTCGCCGGCCGGGTGGTGGACGCGATCGTGGCCAAAACCGGCGTCGAGGTAGTGATCTGGCTCGCCGTCGTCATCGCCCTGGTGGCCATCGCCGACGCCGGGCTCAGCATGGTGACCCGGTGGATTTCCTCCGGGCTGGGCGAGGACATCATCCTGGACCTGCGCACCGCCGTGTTCGACCACGTCCAGAAGATGCCGATCGCCTTCTTCATGCGCACCCGCACCGGCGCGCTGGTCAGCCGGCTGAACAACGACGTCATCGGGGCGCAGCGGGCCTTTGCGGGAACGCTCTCCGGGGTGGTGAGCAACCTCGTGGCGCTGATCCTCACACTGATCGTCATGCTGAACACCTCCTGGCAGGTCACCCTGCTGGCGCTGCTGCTGCTGCCGGTGTTCCTGCTGCCGGCCCGCCGGATGGGCAGCCGGCTCGCCGAACTGCGCCGGGAAACCGCCAACCACAACGCCGCCATGAGCACACAGATGACCGAACGGTTCTCCGCACCCGGGGCCACGCTGGTCAAGCTGTTCGGCCGGCCCGCCGACGAATCCCGCGAGTTCAAGCTCCGGGCCCAGCGGGTGCGCGACATCGGCATCAAGACGGCGGTCATGCAGTGGGTGTTCGTCACGGCGCTCACCCTGGTGTCCGCGCTGGCGCTGGCCCTGGTCTACGGGCTCGGCGGTTTCTACGCCATCATCGGCCAGCTGGATCCCGGCGAGGTGGTGACGCTGGCGCTCCTGCTCACCCGCCTGTATGCGCCGCTGACGGCCCTGGCGAACGCCCGGGTGGAGATTTCCAGTGCGCTGGTCAGCTTCGAGCGCGTCTTCGAGGTGCTGGACCTGAAGCCCCTGATTACCGAAAAGGACGACGCCGCTGCCGTGCCGCCGGGCCCGGTCTCCGTCGAGTTCAAGGACGTGCGGTTCGCCTACCCCTCCGCCGAGAAGGTGTCGTTGGCCTCGCTGGAGGAGGTCGCGACCCTCGACGCCCGGGGCGGCGAGGAAGTGCTGCACGGGATCAGCTTCCGGGTGGAGCCGGGCCAGACGGTGGCGCTGGTGGGCTCCTCCGGGGCCGGAAAATCCACCATGGCCCAGTTGTTGGCCCGCCTGTACGACGTGGACTCCGGTGCCGTCGAGCTATCCGGCACCGATGTCCGTGACCTGAGCTTCGAGGCGCTGCGCGGAACCATCGGCATGGTGACCCAGGACGGACACCTGTTCCACGAGACCATCCGCTCCAACCTGCTGCTGGCCTGGCCGGAGGCCAGCGACGACGAGATATGGGACGTTCTGCGCCGCGCCCGGCTGCAGGACCTGATCCGTTCCCTGCCGGACGGCCTGGACACCATGGTGGGGGAGCGCGGCTACCGCCTCTCCGGCGGCGAACGGCAGCGGATGACCATCGCCCGGCTGCTGCTGGGCCATCCCCGGGTGGTGATCCTGGACGAGGCGACGGCGGCCTTGGACTCCACCAACGAAGCCGCCGTGCAGGCCGCGCTCAGCGAGGCACTCGAGGGGCGCACCGCCGTCGTCATTGCCCACCGGCTGTCCACCGTGCGCTCCGCCGACCGGATCCTGGTCATTGAGGGCGGCCGGATTGCCGAGCAGGGCACGCACGCTGAACTGCTGGCCTTGGAGGGCCGCTACGCCGAGCTGTACCGGACCCAGTTCCTCAGCGATACCCCGGTGGCCGGTTTGGCCTGACTGCGGCGGTCCGGCCCGCGCCGGGAGGGTGGCCGCGTGGCGGGTGTGGTCCGCCCGCTCAATGACTAGAGTTGCTCTGGGTCCCACACGTCGAAGAAGTGGAAAGCGGGTGCAATGCAGCGCGGAACCAACCTGGGCCGCCTGGGCGGCTACAACCAGGCCGTGATCCTTAACGCCATCCGACGTGCCCGCGGGGGAATCGCCCGGGTGGAACTGGTGGAGAGCACCGGGCTGTCCCCGCAGACCATCTCCAACGTGGTGCGCCGGCTGGTGGACGAGGGCCTGGTGCGCGAGGACCGCAAGACGGTCAGCGGGCCCGGCAAACCGCGCACGGTCCTGCAGCTGGAACTTTCCAGCCGGCTCGCCATCGGCATCCACCTCGACCCCGTGGTCATGACCCTGGTCATGCTGAACCTCGACGGCGAGGTGGTTGCGCGTGCCCGGCACGATGTTCCCGCCGCCGGGCAGCCGGACGGGATGGCCGCCGCGATGGCCGCGGCCACGGAGGCGCTCATCGCCGCTTCCGGAATCGAACGCCACCGCATCCTGGGCATCGGGCTGGCCGCGCCCGGGCCGATCGACGCGGTCGAAGGGATGGTGGTGGATCCGCCGATGATGCGCGAGTGGACTTCGGTGCCGCTGCGCGAACCCCTGCGCGACCTGACGGGCCTGCCGGTGCTGCTGGACAAGGACACGACGGCCGCGGCGGTGGCGGAACTGTGGGCCAGCGAACGGCGGGAGCCCGAGAACTTCGTGTTCGTTTACCTGGGCACGGGCCTGGGCGCCGGCATCGTGCTCGACGGACAGGTGCTGCGCGGCGCCTCCAGCAATATCGGGGAGATCGGCCATTTTCCGGTGGAGGCGGAGGTCCCGCCGTGTGACTGCGGGAAACGCACCTGCGTGGGCATGGCGCTGAACTTCGGCACGCTGTTCCGGCAGGCCATGGAGGCCGGCATCTTCCCGGCCGGCGCCGAGCTGGGGGACCGCCATCAGGCCACCGAAAGGATCGTCACGCTCTGCCGCATGGCCAGCGAGGGGGAGCCGGCGGCCGCGGCGATCATCGGCCGGGCCGCCGGGTTGCTGGGCGGAACCGTGGGGCAGGTGGCCAACATCCTGGACGTGGACCGGGTCATCTTCGGCGGCCCGCTGTGGGACGGATTGGACGAGCTCGCGCTGCCCATCCTGCGGGAGGAAATCAACAAACGGTTCGTCTCGCGGGCGATCCACGAGGTTGACGTGGTGTCGTCCCCGCTGGGCTTCGAGGTGGGGGCCATCGGCGGCGCCTGCCTGGTGCTGGATGACGCGCTCTCGCCCAAGGCCAGCGGGCTGATCCTGGGCGGCTAGCCGGGACGCGGGCAGGGGTGCGGTTCACACAGCGACGTCGGCGTCATCGGACCGGGCAGCCGCCCTGACGGGTTCAGGAGTTGCTTTATTAAATCCAATCGATTTAGATATATGGTGACGGCAGTGCCTGGAGTGCTCACGCTTTGGGAAAATGAACGGTCCCTTCAGCGGCTCACGTGCTTCAGGGGAACGGCTCGGCCGTCGGCCAACAGGCGGCGGGAAGATACTGCTGGCTCCGGCGAACGGGAAGAACCGGAACCAGCGGTCCCAGCTGACGGGAATTCCTGGCCGCTTTGGTGGAAGGCACTACAGCCGGCTACCGTCTGTGCTTCCGTGGGGGGTTGCACAGGCGGCGGTCGGCTGCCCTGGTTAACGGGCCGGGCGCGGCCGCCGCATTTCGCCGACAGGGCCGGCGGTGAAGTGCCCCCGGGCAGATTCGAACTGCCGACACCCGCTTTAGGAGAGCGGTGCTCTATCCCCTGAGCTACGGGGGCAACGCCAAAAGCTTAGCTTAAACGGCGCCGCCCGCCGGTGCGGCGGCCGGGCCTCCGGCAGGCCGGGGTTTACGCGTGAAGACCGCGACGACGGCGGCGACCAGGCTCAGCCCGAACAGGACGGACTTGGCGACAGTGAGGAAGCTCGCCAGTGACGCGTCGCCGACCGGGTCCGTGGCCAGCATGGCGTCGACGGCGAGGTTTTCCCCCAGATCCGCTGCCACGTAAAGCACGACGACGGACCAGGCGAGCCAGCGCCAGCCGAGGCGGCGGATTTGCTGCCCCAGCAGGATCAGCCACGTGAAGCCGAACATCAGCGGGAAGATGGTGTCGGCTGTCTTGTGCCAGTAGTTGTATTGCCCGGCACCGTCTTCGCCGAACGCGGTGCGCACCTGCTGGACGTACTCGGTGGAGTATCCGCCGATGAGCGTGTCCGGCATGGCCAGCCCCCCGGTCAGCTGGGAGAACTGCGGCATCACCAGCAGGAACGAGTAGCCGAACAGAAAGGCCGAGGCCGCGGCCCCGGCGATGACGATCAGGTTCGCGTTGCCGGCAGCGCGCTGGGGCGACCGGGTGCTGCCGGGAACGGCAGGCCTCGCGGCGGCGCTGCTGCCGGGGGCTGGGGCCGCCGCCGCACCGTGTTTCTTCGCGCGCTGTGCTGGGGTTTTGGACATACAACCATTATGCCGGGGCGCTCCTGCGTCGGCCGTGGTCGGAAGTCGCCGCCGGCGTCCCGCAGTGTCGGTGGTGGCTAATAGACTTAGGGGACCATGGATTTCCTCACCGACCCGGCGTTCGACCCGCATGTTGCCTCTCCGCCCGCTCCGCATCTGCCCGGCGCCGAAGAGCTGCTCTCGGGGCTGAACCCGCAGCAGGAAGAGGCGGTCAAGCATGCCGGCTCCCCGCTGCTGATCGTCGCCGGCGCCGGATCCGGCAAGACCCGGGTGCTCAGCCATCGCATCGCGTACCTGCTCGCCACCCGCCGCGCACGGCCGGGAGAGATCCTCGCCATCACCTTCACGAACAAGGCCGCCGCGGAGATGCGGGAGAGGATCGAGTCGCTGGTGGGGGACTCGGCCAAGCGGATGTGGATTTCCACGTTCCACTCATCCTGCGTGAAGATCCTGCGCCGCGAAGCCAAGCACGTGGGGTTGAACTCCAACTTCTCCATCTACGACTCGGCGGACACGCTGCGGATGGTCAGCCAGGTGGCCAAGGGGCTGGACCTGGACCCGAAGCGCTTCCCGCCCAAGTCCATCCAGCACAAGATCTCGGCGCTGAAGAATGAACTGATCGACGACGAGTCCTTCGCCTCCACCGCCAACTATTCGGATCCGTTCGAGCAGGCGGTGGCCTCGGTCTACACCGGTTACACCCAGCGGATGCGCCAGGCCAACGCCATGGACTTCGACGACCTGATCGCGCAGGTTGTCTTCATTTTCCAGGCGTTCCCGGCGATTGCGGACTCGTACCGCCGGCGGTTCCGCCACGTGCTGGTGGACGAATACCAGGACACCAACCATGCCCAGTACCGGCTGGTGCGCGAGCTGACCCGGGAGTCCGAGGACGGGTCGGTGCCGGCCGGCGAACTAACCGTGGTGGGCGACTCGGACCAGTCCATCTACGCCTTCCGCGGGGCCGACGTGCGCAACATCGTCGATTTCGAGAAGGACTACGCCAGCGCGCGCACCATCCTGCTGGAACAGAACTACCGGTCGACCCAGACCATCCTCACCGCGGCCAACTCGGTGATCTCCCGGAACCCTGACCGCCCGGCCAAGCGGCTCTGGACCGCCGAGGGCGACGGCGAGAAGATCATCGGCTACGTGGGCGAGAACGAGCACGACGAGGCCCGCTTCATCACCGGGGAGATCGACCGGCTGCAGGACTCCGAGGGCATCCGCCCCGGCGACATCGCCATTTTCTACCGGACCAACGCCCAGTCCCGTTCCATCGAGGACTTGCTGGTCCGGGTGGGGCTGCCCTACAAGGTAGTCGGCGGCACCCGCTTCTACGAGCGCAAGGAAATCAAGGACGCGCTGGCCTACCTGCGGGTCCTGGCCAACCCGGACGACGTCGTCAACCTGCGCCGCATCCTCAACGAACCGAAGCGCGGGATCGGCGACCGGGCCGAGTACGCCGTCGCGGCGTTGGCGGAACGGGACCGGATCTCGTTCATGGAGGCGCTGCGCCGGGCGGAGGAGGCACCCGGCATGGCCACCCGGTCGGTGAACGCGGTCGCCGGCTTCGTGAAGCTCATCGACGACCTGGCCGAGGTGGCCGCCGGGTCCGGTGCGGCAGCCGCGCTGGAGGCCGTGCTGGAGCAGACCGGCTACCTGGCGATGCTGCGCCAGAGCAACGACCCGCAGGACGAATCCCGCGTGGAAAACCTGGCCGAACTCGTGGCCGTGGTGCGCGAATACGAACGGGACAACCCGGAAGGGTCGCTGTCCGAGTTCCTGGAACAGGTGGCGCTGGTGGCCGACGCGGACCAGGTGCCCGACGCCCCGGACAGCGAGGCGGCGCGGCTGGCCCAGGACCAGGGCGTGGTGACGCTGATGACGCTGCATACCGCCAAGGGACTGGAGTTTCCGGTGGTCTTCCTCACCGGCATGGAACACGGAATCTTCCCGCACCAGCGCTCCATGACCGACCCGACGGAGCTGGCCGAAGAGCGCCGGCTGGCCTACGTGGGCCTGACCCGCGCCCGCCAGCGGCTGTACCTGACCCGGTCCGAGTCCCGCAGCATGTGGGGCCAGAGCCAGTTCAACCCGGCCAGCCAGTTCATCGAAGAGGTCCCGGCCGAACTCATCGACTGGAAACGCGAAGGCACGGCCCGCCCGACCTTTGCCTCCGCGGGCAGCTTCGGGTCCAGCCGCTACTCGGGATCGCACTGGGGCGCCGGGACCTCGGGCAGCCAGGACATCAGCAACATGCGCGGATCGGCGCCGTCGATCACCAGCGCCAAGACCCGGGCCGGACGGGTGCAGCCGCAGAAGGAAGTCATCGCGCTGTCCATCGGCGACAAGGTCAACCACGCGAGCTTCGGCAACGGGACCGTCCTGGGCCTCGAAGGAGCCGGCGACAAGACGGTGGCCAAGGTCAAATTCGACGCCGGCGAGAAGCGGCTGCTGCTGCGCTATGCGCCGCTGACCAAGATGGGCTGACCCCGCTGGGAGATGCGCCACGTTTGCGGCGGCGCATTTGGCAGCGGCATGACGGGGCGCTTACCGTTCTTATCCATGGACCACGTGGACATCAGGACTTTGGAACGGCTGGCAACCCCCGATTTTTGGCTTGACAAGCCGCTGCGCGTTTCGCTGATCCTGCTGGGTGGATTCCTGCTGAACATTGTGCTGCGGATGGTGATCAAACGCGTCACCGGAAAGATCGCCGACGGCGAGACCGCCAAGCTGGACAAATTCGACCCGGCAGCGCCCAAGAACACGAAGGACCCGCGCTACTGGCTGATTCAGGACTCGCCGATCGCCGCGGTGCGCCGGGCCCAGCGCTCGAAGACAATCGGATCGGTGCTGCGTTCGATCACCACCATCGTGCTGGCCAGCGTCACCGCGTTGATGGTGCTCACGGAGCTGGAATTCAATCTTGGCCCGGTACTGGCCAGTGCCGGTATTGCCGGCGTCGCCATTGGTTTTGGCGCCCAGACCCTGGTCAAGGACTACCTGTCCGGGCTGTTCATGGTGGCCGAAGACCAGTACGGCATCGGTGACGTGGTCGACTTGGGCGAGGCATCCGGCACCGTGGAGTCGGTCGGTCTGCGGGTCACGCAGGTGCGCGCCGTGGACGGCACGCTGTGGCACGTTCGCAACGGGGAGATCCTGCGGGTGGGTAACTCCTCGCAGGGCTGGGCGCGGGCAGTGCTGGACATCCCGGTGCCGTACGACTCCGATGTGGAGAAGGTCTCCGAGTTGATCCTCAAGACCGCCATGGAGCTGCGCATGGACGAGGACAACCGCAGGCTGATTTTGGACGATCCGGAGGTCTGGGGTGTGGAGGCACTGACCGGCGAATCCGTGGTGATCCGTTTGGCCATCCGCACGAAGCCGTTGGAACAGTGGGCAATCGCGCGCAAGATGCGGGCCCGCCTCAAGGAAGCGTTGGCCGAGGAAGGCCTGCGCATTCCGCTGCTGAACCAGACCGTGATCAGGGGCAGTGCACCGGCAGCAGCCGCAGCGCAGGGCGGGGGAACCACCGCGCAGGACGGGGACGCTGCCGCGCAGGGCGGGGAGGCCGCCCAAGGCGGGAACACCGCCGTCGTGGATCAGACGGGAGCCGGCGGCAAGAATTAGGTTCACGGCGCCGATACCTCAAACCCGGACACTTCTACAAGTCGTAGAAGTGTGCCCTTGGCCACTAAAGCGGTACTCTGGGACCGGCGCCCGAGGCCAAAGGGGCTAGAGTTCCCCATGGAGCACTGCAGGCATCCGCTCACCGTCCGTGGTCACCGCCACGGCCAACCGCGGACGCCGCTCCGAGTCAGAAACGACTTCGACGTAGAAGGACACAACCCGTGGACCTGTATGAATACCAGGCGCGCGATCTCTTCGAGGCACACGGAGTACCCGTGCTGGCTGGAATCGTTGCGTACACCCCAGAAGAAGCCAAGGCAGCTGCTGAGAAAATTGGCGGCGTAGTTGTCGTCAAGGCTCAGGTGAAGGTCGGAGGCCGCGGCAAGGCCGGTGGCGTCAAGGTCGCCAAGACCCCGGACGAGGCATACGAATACGCCTCCAACATCCTCGGCATGGACATCAAGGGCCACACGGTCAAGAAGGTCATGATCGCGCAGGGCGCCGACATCGCCGAGGAGTACTACTTCTCCGTGCTGCTGGACCGCGCCAACCGCAACTACCTGGCCATGTGCTCGGTGGAGGGCGGCATGGAGATCGAGCAGCTGGCCGTGGAGCGCCCGGACGCCCTGGCCAAGGTTGCCATCGACCCGGCAGTGGGCATCGACCAGGCCAAGGCCGACGAAATCGTTGCCGAGGCCGGCTTCGCCGAAGACCTTCGCCCCAAGGTCGCCGAGGTCATCGTCAAGCTCTGGGACGTGTTCATCAAGGAAGACGCCACCCTGGTGGAGGTCAACCCGCTGGTCAAGACCGGCGCCGGCGACATCGTCGCCCTGGACGGCAAGGTCTCGCTGGACGAGAACGCCTCCTTCCGTCAGCCCGGCCACGAGGAGCTCGAGGACAAGGACGCCGCGGATCCGCTCGAGGCCAAGGCCAAGGAACTGGACCTGAACTACGTCAAGCTCGACGGACAGGTCGGCATCATCGGCAACGGCGCGGGCCTGGTCATGTCCACCCTGGATGTCGTCGCCTACGCCGGCGAGAAGCACGGCAACGTCAAGCCCGCCAACTTCCTGGACATCGGCGGCGGCGCCTCGGCCGAGGTCATGGCCGCCGGCCTGGACGTCATCCTTAACGACGAGCAGGTCAAGAGCGTGTTCGTGAACGTCTTCGGCGGCATCACCGCCTGCGACGCCGTGGCAAACGGCATCGTCAAGGCCCTGGAAATCCTGGGCGAGAAGGCCAGCAAGCCGCTGGTTGTCCGCCTCGACGGCAACAATGTCGACGAAGGCCGGCAGATCCTGCTCAACGCCAACCACCCGCTGGTCACCCTGGCCCTGACCATGGACCAGGGCGCCGACAAGGCCGCCGAGCTGGCCAACGCCTAAGGACCGAGGAACTAAAACATGTCTATCTTCATCAACAAGGACTCGAAGGTCATCGTCCAGGGCATCACCGGTGGCGAAGGCTCCAAGCACACGGCGCGCATGCTGCACGCCGGCACCAACATCGTTGGCGGCGTGAACGCGCGCAAGGCCGGCACCACCGTCACGCACGGCGAGAAAACCCTGCCGGTCTTCGGCACCGTCAAGGAAGCCGTCACCGAGACCGGCGCCGACGTCTCCATCGTCTTCGTCCCGCCTGCCTTCACCAAGGACGCCGTGGTCGAGGCCATTGAGGCCGAAATCGGCCTGGTCGTGGTGATCACCGAGGGCGTTCCGGTGCAGGATTCCGCCGAGTTCTGGGCGCTGGCACAGTCCAAGAAGGACTCCGACGGCAACCAGATCACCCGCATCATCGGCCCGAACTGCCCGGGCATCATCACGCCCGGCGAGTCGCTGGTGGGCATCACCCCGGCGAATATCACCGGCAAGGGCGGCGTGGGCCTGGTCTCCAAGTCCGGCACGCTGACCTACCAGATGATGTACGAACTGCGCGACCTCGGCTTCTCCACCGCCATCGGCATCGGCGGCGACCCGGTCATCGGCACCACCCACATCGATGCCCTGGCCGCGTTCGAGGCCGATCCGGAAACCAAGGCGATCGTGATGATCGGCGAAATCGGCGGCGACGCCGAGGAGCGTGCCGCCGAGTACATCAAGGCCAACGTCACCAAGCCGGTCGTGGGCTACGTGGCCGGCTTCACCGCGCCCGAGGGCAAGACCATGGGCCACGCCGGCGCCATCGTCTCCGGCTCCTCCGGCACGGCCCAGGCCAAGAAGGAGGCCCTCGAGGCCGCGGGCGTGAAGGTCGGCAAGACCCCGTCCGAGACCGCGCACCTGCTGCGCGAGGTCTACCCGGACCACGAGGCACCGTCCAGCCTCTAGGCCCTCCGCCTACGGCATCGAGGCCCGCCACCTGCACAAGGTGGCGGGCTTCGCCCGTTCCCGGCCGCCGCGGCGACGCGGTTAGGCTGGAAAGCACACCACTGCACAGGAGGCTTAATGCGCGCTGCCATCATCCACGGACCGGGCGACATCCGGGTCGAGGAACGACCCGACCCGGAAATCCTTGCCCCCACCGACGCGATCGTGCGCGTGAGCGCCACCTGCGTCTGCGGCTCCGATCTGTGGCCCTACCGCGGCATCCGCGAGCCGGGCAGGCCGCATCCCATCGGCCACGAACTCATCGGCGTGGTCGAGGCCACCGGCGACGCCGTGCAGGCGCTGTCCGCCGGCGACTTCGTCATTGCCCCATGGGCCATCAGCTGCGGCGGGTGTCCGCCCTGCCGCAACGGCGTGCAAACCTCCTGCGAACGCCGGGCCAGTTGGGGAGGCCGGGACGAACACGGCCTGCCGGTCGACGGCGGGCAGGGCGAAGCGGTGCGGGTGCCCCACGCCGACGCCACGCTGGTTGCGGTGCCCGGCGTGACCGAACCGGGAGAGGAACTGGCCAAGAGCCTGCTCACGCTCTCCGACGTGATGGGGACCGGACACCACGCGGCCATCAGCGCCAAGGTCGGCCCGGGACGCACCGTCGTCGTCGTGGGAGACGGCGCCGTCGGGCTGTGCGGAGTGCTGGCAGCCCGGCGGCTGGGCGCCGAGCGGATCATCGCGATGTCCCGCTACGACGACCGGGCGGCGTTGGCGCGCGAATTCGGGGCAACCGATGTGGTGGCGGAACGCGGGAAGGCCGCCGCCGAAAAGGTCAAGGAGCTGCTCGGCGGCGTGCTGGCCGACTCCGTGCTCGAATGCGTGGGCACGGCGGAGTCCATGGACCAGGCGCTGCGCTGCACCAGGCCCGGCGGATCCGTCGGGTTCGTCGGCGTCCCCGCCGGCGGCGCCGAACTGCCCATCGGCGTGCTGTTCTCGAAGAACATTGCCGTCGCCGGCGGCGCCGCGCCCACCCGCGAATACCTTCCGGAACTCCTCGACGACGTGATGTCCGGGAAGATCAACCCCGGCAAGGTCTTCGACGCAGTCATGCCCCTCGACGACGCCGCGGAAGCCTACCGGGCGATGGACGAACGCCGCGCGATCAAGGTGATGCTGCGGCCCTAGCCGCGGCCGGGCTTCCCGCCAGCGCGGGCCTCAGCCGCGCAGGCGCTCCATGCCGGGGTCGACCAGCGGCTCGGCGGCGACGGTGGCCGGGATGCGGCGGCCGAAGTATTCGATCTCGACGCCGTCTCCCTCCCCGATGTCCGCAGGCAGCCACGCGTACGCCACCGGCCGGCCTACCGTGTGGCCGAAGGCCGCGCTGGTGACGTAGCCGGACGGGACGTCGTCCACGTATACCGGCTCCTTGCCCAGCACCACCGACCGGCCGTCGTCGATGGTCAGGCAGCGCAGCCGGCGGGGCGGCGCGCCCGCGGCGGCCAGCGCGGCGGCGCCGACGAATTCGCCCTTGTCGGCCTTGACCGCGAACCCGAGGCCCGCCTCCTCCGGCGTGTGCTCGGTGGTCATGTCGGTGCCCCAGAGCCGGTAGCCCTTTTCCAGCCGCAGGCTGTTGAATGCGGCCCGGCCGGCGGGGACGATCCCGTGCTCCTGCCCGGCGTCGAACAGCGCGTCCCAGAGCCTGAGCCCCTGGTCGGCCGTGGTGTACAGTTCCCAGCCCAGCTCGCCCACATAGGAGAGCCGCATCGCGGTGACGGAGAGGCCGGCGACGCGCACCTGGGCCGTGCGGAAGTACTTGAGCGAGTCGTTGCTGAAGTCGTCGCTGCTGGCCTTGGCCATCACGCCGCGCGCCAGGGGGCCCCAGAGCCCGATGCAGCAGGTGCCGGCGGTGATGTCCTCGACCCGGGCCCACTGGGCCGGGTCGGCCTGCGATTGCGCGGCCGCCTCGCCGCGCAGGTACTCGTAGTCGGCGTTGTTGTTGATGCCGGCCTGGAACCGTTCCCCTGCCAGCCGCGCCACCGTGATGTCGCTGCGGATGCCGCCGCCGGAATCCAGCAACAGGCAGTAAGTCACCGCCCCGGGTTTCTTGTTGAGCTGCCCGGTGCCCAGCCGCTGCAGCAGGGCCAGGGCGCCCGGCCCGGACACCTCCACCCGCTTCAGCGGGGTCATGTCGTACATGGCGACGGCGGTGCGCGTCTTCCACGCTTCGGCCGCGGCGATGGGGGAGTGGTAGCGGGCTGCCCAGGCCTCGCGCTCCGGTTCCCGCCAGTCCTGCGGCAGCGCCGCCAGCAGGGCCGCGTTGGCCTCGTACCAGTGCGGGCGCTCCCAGCCGCCGGATTCCAGGAAGACCGCGCCGAGCTCTTGCTGGCGGCCGAAGAAGGGGCTGGTGCGCAGGTTCCGCGGGGATTCGCGCGGTTGCAGCGGGTGCAGCACGTCGTAGATCTCCACGAAGTTCTGCTGCGACGTCTCGCTGATGTATTCCGGGGCCAGCTGCACGTCTTCGAACCGGCGCACATCGCCTTCGTGCAGGTCCGTCTGCGACCGCCCGTCCACCAGCAGCTCTGCAACCGCCTTGGCCACTCCCGCCGAATGGGTGACCCACACGGCTTCGGCCAGATAAAAGCCGGCGACGTCCGGCGACTCCCCGATCACCGGGGCGCCGTCGGGGGTGAAGGAAAAAACGCCGTTGAATCCGTCGGTGATGCCCGCGCCGCGGAGGGCCGGCAGCAGCCGCTGGCTTTCCCGCCAGGACGGTTCGAAGTCCGCCGGCGTGAAGCCCAGCCGCGAGGGCATGTGGTCGTCGGAGACGTCCGCCGGCGCGACAGCCGGCAGCCCGTCCAGGTCCACCGGCATGGGCCGGTGCGCGTAGGAACCGATGCCCAGCCGGTCGCCGTGCTCGCGGAAGTACAGGTCCGCGTCCTGGTGGCGCAGGATCGGCAACCGGGCGCCGTTGGGCAGTTCGTTCCGGCCGGCCAGCACCGGCAGCGCCGAGGTCTTGACGTACTGGTGCGCCAGCGGAAGCAGCGGCACCGTCATGCCGACCATGGCGCCGATCTTCGGCCCCCAGAACCCGGCACAGCAGACCACGACGTCGGCGGGCACCCTCCCGGTGTCGGTCTCCACCGCGGTGACCCGCCCGCCGGCGTGCTCAATGCCCGTCACGGTGGTGGAACCGCGGAACTCGACGCCGGCGGCGGAGGCGCGGGCGATCAGCAGCCGGACGGCGCGGGCCGCGAGGGCCAGCCCGTCGGAGGGGATGTGCAGGCCGCCGAGCACGTTGCCGGCCGGCAGCAGCGGATGGTGCTTTTCGCATTCATCCGGGTCGATCAGCCGGGCCTCCACGCCCCAGGAGGCGGCGAAGCCGGCCCTGCGCTTGAGCTCCTCGAACCGGGCGGGCGTGGTGGCCACCTCCAGCCCGCCCACCTGGTTGAAGCAGGAGATGCCGTCTGCCGTGAGCGAGCGCATTTTGCCCACCGTGTAGCGGGCGAATTCGGTCATGGTCTTGGACGGATTGGTTTGGAAGACCAGCCCGGGTGCGTGCGAACTCGACCCGCCGGCCAGGTGCAGCGGGCCCTGCTCCAGGACGGTCACGTTCGTGCGGCCGCGGGCGGCCAGTTCGTCCGCCAGATTGGCGCCGACGATCCCTGCTCCGATGATGACGATGCGCGGGGAAGTGCTCATGCGGTAATGCTCCTTCAGGTAGCAGGGCGGGGCAAGAGATGCGGGGCCATGCGTTGTAGATGTGCGCCATGCGTTGTGGGGCGGCGAGTTTGGGGTGCGGCGGGTGGTCCGGTTGCCCCGGCCGCCCGCCGCAGGGCGGCCTAGGCGGGCGGTGGAGCAGCTGCCGGGCACTTCCCTTCGGGACAGGTGTCGTCGCATTCGTGTTTGGTGACCAGGTCGAACCTGCTGCCGCCGTGCTGGCCCACCCCGGATCGGATGGCGCGTTCCACGACGGAGTCGGCCAACCGGCGGCGCAGCGCCAGCGGATCACGGCGCAGGTCCTTGGCCAGCGCAATGCACATCAGCAGCATCACCAGGACGAACGGCAGCGCGACCACGATGGTGATGTTCTTGAGCCCGTTCAGGGCCTCGGCCGGCTGGTCCCCGCCGGCCAGCAACATCACCGCAGCGACTCCGCCGGTCAGCGCGCCCCAGAAGATCACGACGCCGCGGGAGGGCTCTTCGGCCCCGTTGGAACTGAGGGAAGCCATCACCAGCGAGGCCGAATCGGCGCCCGTGACGAAGAAGATCCCTACCAGAACCATCGCCAGGATCGCCACCGCGCCGGCCAGGATGTTCGGCAACGGCAGGTTTTGCAGCAGATCGAAGAGGGCGCCGTCGAAGGAGATGGTCGGGTCGCCGTCGACCATGTCGACCAGCCCGTCGCCGGTATCCGGTGTGGCGTCTGCCGCGGCCTGCACTCCAAAGCTGGCGCCGCCGAAGATCGCGAACCAGGCGACGCTCACAACGCTTGGCACCAGCAGCACGCCGGTGACGAACTGGCGGATGGTGCGGCCGCGGCTGATCCGGGCAATGAACATGCCGACGAACGGTGTCCAGGACACCCACCAGGCCCAGTAGAAGACCGTCCAGCCGGACATCCAGCTGCGCAGCGCCTCGTCGCCCACCGCTTCGGTGCGGGAGGCCATCTCGGCCAGGTCGCGGGCGTAATCCCCGACGGCGGCCGGCACCAGGTTCAGGATGAACAGCGTGGGGCCGGCAAGGAACACGATCAGCGCCAAAAGAACGGCCAGCACCATGTTGATGTTGGCCAGCCACTGAATGCCGCGGCGGATTCCGGAGACGGCCGAGGCGATGAAGCAGGCCGTGAGCACGGCGATGATGACCACGAGCACGCCGGTGGCCAGCTCGCCCACCCACCCGTTGAACGCCAAGCCGCTGCCGATTTGCAGGGCGCCGAGGCCGAGCGACGCGGCCGTGCCGAAGAGGGTGGCGAAGATGGCCAGGATGTTGATGAACTTCCCGGCCGGTCCCTCCACCGTCTTGCTGCCGAACAGGGAGGTGAAGATTGCCGAGATCAGCTGTTTGCGGCCCAGCCGGTAGGTGCCGTAGGCCATGGCGATGCCGACGACGGCGTACATCGCCCACGGGTGCAGCGTCCAGTGGAACAGCGAGGTTGCCATCGCCGTCTGGATTGCCTCCGGCGTCTGCCCGTCCACGGTGCCGGGCGGCGGGGCGATGTAGTGGTACATCGGTTCTGCCACGCCGTAGAACATCAGGCCGATGCCCATGCCGGCGGCGAACATCATGGAGATCCAGGAGATGGTGCGGAACTCCGGCTTTTCGCCGTCCTTGGACAGCGGGATGTTGCCGAACCGGCCGATCGCCAGCCACAGCACGAAAACCACGAAGAGCGAGGCCAGCAGGATGAAGAGCCAACCGGTATTCTCCATCACCCAGTTCAGTACGGTGACCGAGGTGGTGCCGAGATGCTCGGTGGCCAGGAAACCCCAGGCCACGAAAGCGACGGCGAGGGCGCCGGCCACGGCGAAGACTGTCTTGTCCAAGCCTCCGCTCGTCCGCTGGCGGCCCGCCAGCGCCTGCTCGTTCTCGCTCTCCCGAAGCTCGGCCAGGATCCGGGCGTCCTCCTCGGTGCCCGCTTGATCCGGCGGCGCATTGGCCGGTCTGTCGGAGGGCTCCTGGGCCAGCACCCGCTGCACCTCGTGGTCGGGTGGGCCATCATCAACTGCAAGATCGTTGTTCACTGACATCTGGTTCCTTTGGTGGATGACGAAGGCCCGGCTACACGAACCCGTCGACCTGCAGGCCGGGCGGGAGATTCGGGGCCTCTTCTGATTCCTGGACCATGATGATGCCGTCCACGACGGAGACACCGTGGACGCGGACCGGGAGTTTTGCCGGCGGCGCGTCAACGACGCCGGTACGCAGATTGAACTTCGACGCGTGCAGCGGGCACTCGACTTCGCAGCCCTCTACCCAGCCGTCCGCCAGCGAGGCGTCCTGGTGGGTGCACGTGTCGTCAATGGCAAAGAGCTCGCCCTCTTCCGTGTGGAAGACGGCGATGGGAGGCGAAGTGTCAAGCCGGATGGCGTCGCCGGGGGTTAGCTGGCTTAAGGGGCAGGCCTGATGCATGGGGGCGCCTTCTTTCGCAACGACACAGCGTGCCAAGTTCCGTCGTGAACAACGGCGTTCACGATAGGCAACAGTGTGCCGGGTCACATTCGGTTGTCAAGGGTTTGGAGAAATTCTTTTCTGCGGGTCCTTACCCCTTGACACACGCGGAATCCGTCTTCACGCTGTTTCACATAGCGCGTCGTGTTGCGTCAGGCGCTGCTTGTTCGGAAAACGTGAACCCTCATGCTGTGAAAGGCCCTATCCATGCAGACCCTTGTTGTCATCGGAGCTTCGCTGTCCGGGCTTTCTGCGGCCCGGGCGGCACGGAACCAAGGTTTTGCCGGCCGCCTGATCGTCGTTGGAGCGGAAGTGCATCCGCCCTACGACCGTCCGCCGCTGTCCAAGGACTTCCTGGCGGGCCGGGTCTCGGAGGCGGACCTGGCATTAGTCGACGGGGACGACGAGTTGGCCGCGGAATGGATTTTGGGTGTGACGGCCATAGGCCTCGACCCGGAGTCGATGACCGTGTCGCTCAGCGACGGACGGAGCCTCGCCGCGGACGGACTGGTCCTGGCCACCGGGTCCTCCGCCCGGGTACTCCCCGAAGTCGATGGCTGCGCGAACGTTTTCACCCTCCGCACGTTGGACGATGCCCGTGCGCTGCGCGGTCATCTGCTTCCCGGCCGGAAAATGGTGGTGATCGGGGCAGGCTTCATCGGCGCCGAGACCGCTTCGACCGCCCGTGACGCGGGCCTCGACGTCACCGTGGTGGAGCGGTCTCCTGCCCCACTGTCCGGCGCCCTGGGCGTCGAGATGGGTGCGGCCGTCGCCGGGCTGCACTTGGCCGGCGGGGTGGAGATGCTGTGCGGCACATCTGTCCGGTCCTTCCGCACCAGCGGCGGAAACGTCAGCCACGTGGTGCTCGACGACGGGCGGGAACTTCCCGCCGACATCGTCTTGGTGGGCATCGGCGGGCAACCGAACACCGACTGGCTGCTCGGCTCCGGAATAGAGTTGGGCAACGGCGTGCTCTGCGACTCGGCGGGCCGCACCAGCGTCTCCTCGGTGGTGGCCGTCGGGGACTGCGCGGCCTGGTGGAACCCGCGGGCAGGGGCGCACCAGCGGGTTGAGCACTGGACCGGGGCCTTGGAGCAACCTGCCGTTGCAGTGGCAGCGCTGTTGCAGGACACCGCGACCCTGCCGCCGGTCAATCCGCCCTATTTCTGGTCCGACCAATACGGCTCGCGCATTCAGTTTGCCGGCCACGTGCACGGCCACGACCGGGTTGAAATTGAACACGGCTGCCTCGAAGACAACAGCTTCCTCGCCGTCTACTACGCCGGAGCCGACCCCGTTGCCGTGCTGGGTGTCAACCAGGTCCGCCAGTTCACCAGGTGGCGCAAATTCCTCAACCGGGAAGCCGAACGGCACCTGGGCGTACTTTCAGCCGAATTCGCCGCCGCATCCTGAGCAACGCACCGATTCTCCCGCTGCCAGTTCTGTTCAAAGGAGTTCGCATGACCGCCGAAATGGTTTCGGATAGCCTGATCGCCACCCTGCCCGGCCATACCTATGTTGACGACGACGTCTTTCGGGCCGAGCAGGAACGCATCTTCGAGCAGATGTGGTTCTGTGCGGTCAGGTCCGCCGACCTTGACAAAGCCGGCGCCTACCGGACGGTGCAGGTTGGCCGCGAATCGGTCATCGTGACCCGCAACCGCAAAGGCACCGTCCGTGCGTACTACAACATCTGCCGGCACCGCGGCGTCAAACTTTGCATGGAAGAGAGCGGTGAGGCGGGACGTTCGTTCCAATGTCCCTACCACGCCTGGACATACGACTTCGATGGCAAGCTCATCGCGGCGCCCAATCTCACCAAGATGCCCGATATCGACCGGCATAAGTACGGGTTGGTGGATGTTCCGGTGCGCGAATACCTGGGTTACGTGTGGTTGTGCCTCGCGGAGGAACCGCCGTCGTTCGACGACGACGTGGTGGGGGCGATCGAAGAGCGCCTGGGCGACGCCGGCGCGATCGACGGCTACGACATCGCCAACCTCAGCCTGGGCCGGCGGATCAGGTACGACGTGAAGGCCAACTGGAAGCTGATTATCGAGAACTTCATGGAGTGCTATCACTGCGCGACCATCCATCCGGAGTTGACGGAAGTGCTGCCGGAGTTCGCCGATGGACTGGCCGCGCAGTATTTTGTGGGCCACGGCGCCGAATTCGGCGAGGACGTCAAGGGCTTCACGGTGGATGGGTCGGAAGGCCTGGAACGGATTCCGGGCATCGCCGACGACCAGGACCGGCGCTATTACGCGGTGACCATCAGACCCACGGTCTTCCTGAACCTGGTGCCGGACCACGTGATCATTCACCGGATGTTTCCGTTGGCCGCGGACCGGACAGTGGTGGAGTGCGACTGGCTGTACATGCCCGGCGTGGTGGAAGCCGGAAAGGACCTCACGGCCTCCGTCGAGCTCTTTCACCGGGTGAACCAGCAGGACTTCGACGCGTGCGAACGCTGCCAGCCGGCGATGGGCTCCAAGATCTACGCCAACGGCGGCGTGCTGGTTCCCAGCGAACACCACATCAGCGCGTTCCACGAGTGGGTCACGGCCCGACTGGCCGGAGAGCCCGCCGCCGCCGTCGTCAAATGACAGCCGGGCGCCAACGTCGTCATTGGGTAGCCGGCGGCGGTCAGCTGTCCCGGGAGTAGCCCATCCGGGCGCTGATGTCCTGCCCGGCCTGCTTGATGTCCTCGACCAGCCCGTCAATCTGCTCGGGCTTGAACCGGAAGGCCGGGCCCGAAATGCTGACGGATCCGATAACGGTTCCCAGGTGGTCCCATACCGGAACAGCAATGGAATTCAGGCCGATCTCGAATTCTTCCTTGACGACGGCGTAGCCCTGGGCGGAGACCTGGAGCAGCTCCTTTTCCAGTTTCTGCCGGGAGGTGATCGTGTTCGCGGTCTGCGCCGGCAACCGGGTTTGCTTCACGATCTTGAGCCGGTCTTCGGAGGTGAGCCCCGCCAGCAGGACCTTACCGCTGGACGTGGCGTGGAGGGGCGTCAGACTGCCGATCCAGTCGGACATCGCCAGAGTGGAGGTGCCCCGCGCCTGGTCCACGTTGACGGCATAGTTGGAACGCAGGACTGCCAGGTTCACGGTTTCCTTGTACTGTTCCGCCAGTCGTTCCAGCACGGGCCGTGCCTCGCGCACCAGGCTCAGGTTCCCCGGGATCGAGTTCGCGAGCCGCAGGATGCTAAAGCCGAGCTGGTATTTGCCGCGCTCGCTGTTCTGCTGCACCATGCCGCGCTGGTCCAGGGATGCCAGCAGCCGCGACGCGGTGGACTTGTGCACGCCCATTTCCTCGGCGATGTCGCTGACGCCGGCGGCGCCACGGCGGGCCAGGATCTCGAGCACGGTGATGGCGCGGTCCACAGACTGCACGCCGCGGTTCAGGTTCTCCGGCGACGCCTCGTCGTCGAGCTCTTCAGGATCGGCCATAGGACCATAATCTCATTGCGGCAGGGCGGGGTGGACCCGCACGGCGAAGCTGGTCCTACATTGCCGCGACGGCTTCAGGGTCGGCGGCGAGTGCCTGCGCCACGGCAGGGGTGAATTCGCGGGACAGGGCTGCCGCCATGCCGGCCGATGCCCGTTCGAGCAGGATTCTGCCCTTGCCGGCGGTCGCCTCGGCCGCGGAGGAAAGGCAGCCGGAGGCCGGTGTCAGTTCGGGGTTGACGGGCAGGACATCGTAGTTCGGCAGGACGGCGGGGGGAGCGTCGACGACCTTGTCCATGCGGACGCGCTCCGGGTAGAGGTGCAGCATGAGCGAGGTTTCCAGCACGCCGCCGTGCTCCAGGTCCCAGCCGGTGAAGCCGTCCGGGTACAGCTCGGTGATGGTCCGCTCGTCAACGAAGTCCCAGTAGGAGAGCAGCACTACCTTGACGTCCTGGACGCCGCTTTGGTGCAGTTCGCGGAGCGCCAGGTCGACGCCTTCGTACAGGAACTGGTAGTTCTCGAAATGGCCGTTGATGAAGGCGATGTTCCGCGCGCCATGCCGGGCGAATTCCAAGGTCAGCGTTTTAGCGATGGAAATGACCGTCGCCGCGTCGAGGCTGGTGGTGCCGGGGAGGTGGTTGCCGCCCCCGGAACGTTGCTGGGACTTGTACCCGTAGACGACGGGAGCGGCGACAACACCGCCGATGGATGACGCCGTCGCACCGGCCAACGCCGTAGACAGGAGAACATCCACGTTGAGCGGCATATGCGGTCCGTGCTGCTCAATGGAGCCGACCGGGATCAGCACGACGGCGTTGTCTTCGGCGATGCGTTCCCGATAGGTAAAGGCGTCGAGTTCTTCCATGTACACGCTGGCAGTCATGCTTGCTCCAAACGATCGTTGTGCGGCCCATTGGCGATGGGCGGTGGATTGCAGATGGTGCTGCCGGGGCGGGACCGGACGGCCCCGCCCCGGCAGGTCTGTCAGGCCTGGATGATGTTGTTCTCGGGACCGAAACCGAACTTGGTGATGTTTTCCACGCTGTCTTCGCCGATGACGAGGATGTCGTGTTCGCGGTAGCCGCCGGCACCGGGTTCGCCGTCGGCGACGGTGATCATCGGCTCCATGGAAACGACCATGCCCGGTTCCAGGACGGTGTCGATGTCCTCGCGCAGTTCCAGGCCTGCCTCGCGTCCGTAGTAATGCGAGAGGACGCCGAACGAGTGGCCGTACCCGAACGTGCGGTTCGCCAGCAGCCCGTGGCCGATGTAGATCTCGTTCAGCTCGGCGGCGATGTCCTTGCAGACGGCGCCGGGCTTGATCAGTTCCAGCCCGCGGCGGTGCACCTCTACGTTGATGTTCCACAGCTCGAGCGAGCGTTCGTCCGGCTCGCCCAGGAACAGGGTCCGTTCCAGCGCGGTGTAGTAACCGGAGGTCATCGGGAAGCAGTTCAGGGACAGGATGTCCCCGCGCTGCAGCTTGCGGGTGGTGGCCCAGTTGTGCGCACCGTCGGTGTTGATGCCGGACTGGAACCAGACCCAGGTGTCACGGACTTCGCGGTGCGGGAAGGTGCGGGCAATCTCGTGGACCATGGCCTCGGTGCCGATCAGTGCCACTTCGTACTCGCTGATGCCTTCCCGGATGGCCGCCTTGATGGCCTCGCCGCCCAGGTCGCCGATCCGTGCACCGTGCTTGATGACCTCGATTTCCTCGGCCGACTTAATCATCCGCTGGCGCATCGCGTCCTGCGAGACGTCGAGCAGTTCGGCGCCGTCGAAGGCGGCCTGGATGCGCTGGCGGGTCATCAACGGCAGGGCATCGTCCTCGACACCGAGGCGGCGTGCGCTGACGCCGCGCTGGCGCAGGGCTTCCTGGAGGCCGAAGTAGAAGTTGTCTCGCTTCCAGTCCGTGTAGACGATGTTCTCGCCGTAGCTGGTGCGCCATGGCATTCCGGCGTCGATGTTGGCGGTGACCGTGACCGAGTCGTCTGCGGTGACGACCAGGGCGTAGTTGCGGCCAAACGTCGTGTACAGGAAGTCCGAGTAGTACTTGATGCCGTGGTAGCTGGTCAGGATGACCGCGTCGAGCTCCTTGGCGGCCATAATCTGCCGCAGCCCGGCCAGGCGGCGTTCGAATTCCGCATCGGAGAAGGTCAGCTGCTGCTTCTCACCGTTGTGCAGGACCTTCAGGCGCTCGAGCTCGGACACGCTGTTGGCGGAGGGGGAGGCGGGGGCGATGGTCATTGGATCTCCTTCATGGTGTTTCTGTGTGCGGGAAAGGTGGCTTTGAGGTTGGTGCGGCCACGCATGTTGATGCGTCGGTCCGCCGGCTAGGCCGTGGGTGCGGGGGTGCGGTCCTCCGGGGCATCCGGGGCCTCCGGTGCCAGCGCGGCAACGGAGCCTGCGGGATGGTCGGCCTCGACCAACGCTGTTTCGCAGTCGCCGTGGTCCTTCAGGAATTCCTCGTCGGAGCTGTCCTGCTTCAGGCCGAGCGGAATGCCGGCGGCAATCCGAGAGCGGAACCGGGAGTATCCGAGCAGGAAGTACACCGTGGCCGAGGTGATGGTCCCGCCCAGCCAGGAGAAATCGATGCCTCCGACAGCGGTCGCGATGGGTCCCTGGAGGACCGGAACCGAGCCGTACATGCACATCCAGGTCATGAAGATGCCGGCGAAGAAGGCGATGAAAGCCGCCGGGTTGAAGGCCTTGAGCTGGGTGTCGGACGGCGAGCGGAAGAGGTAGCTGAAGTTCTTATGGTGGCGCTCAAACACGAAGTAATGAACGGCCATGATCCCGCCCCAGGTCGCGACCCACGCTGCGATCGCGATGATCCAGTTGTGCAGCATGTGGGCAAAGTCAGTCGCGAACATGAAACCGATGACCGCCGCCATTGCGAGGCCACCGACGACGATGGACAGCTTCTTGCGGGAGATCTGGATGTCCAGGGCCTGTGTGGCGACGCCGAACGTGTACATGTTGATGATGTTGGTTGCGATGGGTCCGTGGATGACCAGCAGGATCACCGGAATGGCGAACGCTCCGTAGCTTTCCACGATCAGCTGGCCGGGATCGGCCGTGCCGTTCTTTGTCGCCAGGCTGGCGCCCAGGACGCCGAGCCAGACCACCGGGAGGAACTGCCCGAGGACGCTGACGACATAAAGCTTTGCGGGCCGGATCTTCTTGCTCACGAAGCGGGAGTAATCGGGAGCGTAGGTAAACCAGCCGATGCCCCAGCCGATGCCGATGGCGGTCATGATCGAGGACATGGCAGCGATCCGCGGCATGCCGGTGAGAACCTCGCCCACGGGTCCCTGGTAGCTCCAGTCGATGTCCAGCTGCGTCCAGGCCACGATCGACATGGCAATGAGGACCAGGACGGTGGGCGGCATGGTGATCCGCTCGAAGCGGGAAATGGCGCGGTAGCCGCGGTAGCAAATGGCCACCTGGATCGACATGATGACGGCAGCCGTGCCGATGCGCCACCCCAAGTTGGTGGCCGCAGGATCAACCCAGCCGATCATTCCGAACAGCGCCATGATCAGGTCCAGGATGACCCACGTGTTGACGGCGGACCATCCGATGGCGATCACGGCCTGGATGGCTGCGGGTAGGTAGGCGCCCCTGCGGCCGAACGCTCCGCGGGCCAGCAACATGCCGGTAGCTCCGGTGCGCTGCCCGAGGATTACGAAGAAGCCGAAGCCAAGCATGCCGATGACGTTGCCGGCAATGAGCACGGTGAGCGTATCGGCCAGGCTCAATCCGAGGTGGATGCCCAGGGCACCCAGGATCCAGTTGATCGGGGCGACGTTGGCGCCGGCCCAGATCCAGAACTGGCCGGACAGCTTGGTGGTACGGGCCGATTCGGGAACCGGCTGCAGGATGTCTTCTACGTGTTGGGTGGCCTGTTCGGATTTCGTGGCGGATCTCTGGCTCATGGCGGGTCTCCTGACGATTTGCAACGCGAGGCGGAGCAGGACTTCACCCAGACTAGGAGGTGATGCAGCTCACAGCGTATAGTCGGACCGTAACCACTTAGGTGCACGGAGGGTGACGGACTGTCCCCCCTACGCCGGTCGGGCTGCTCAGAGGCGGGATTATCCATGGTCGTGATGTTGTCGGATGTGCTTGGGCTTGAACTGATGCAGCGCGCCAGTCCGTTGGTCCGGGCCGGCAAAAGCCAGATTCCCGGCGGCAAGGTCAGATGGGTGCATTCGAGCGAAGTTTTGGAAATAGCGCCGCTGCTGCGCGGCCAGGAGCTGCTGCTGAGCGGCGGGGACGCCTTGTTGAACCTCCGGCCCGCCGCACAACACGAGTACATCCGCAGCCTGGCGGCCCGGCACGTGACGGCCTTGGCGATCCAGACCGCAGGCTCCGGCCGCTCCCTCTCGGCCGAGCTTGTGGAGGCAGCCGAAGAGGTGGGGCTGCCGCTGATCGAGCTGCGGCGCGTGGTCCCGTTCGTGGAGATTGCGGAAGAAGTCAATCGGAAAGTCGTGTCTGAACATGTCACGGCCCTGCAAACCGCCGATTCCATCTCGCAGCGCTTGGCGGAACACCTGGCTTCTTCCGGTCCGGCACTGAGCCCCCTGATCGAGATTGTCTCGCAGTCGCTGCGGATCGAGGCGGCGCTGCTGGACCCCAGCGGGACCGTCTTGGAGTTCGCCGGCGGCTTCCCGCCCGACCCCACCTCCGTGAATGTGGAATCGGACATTTTCGTTGGCAGCCTGGTGTCGGCGCGCCTGCGGCTGCAAAGCCGCCGGGATGTTGCCCCGGAGCTGCTGAAGACGGTGGGGGAGCGGATCGGCGGCATTCTGGCGCTCGCCGTGTCGCAGCAGCACAGGCCGACGGCGCAGCAGATTGCCCACACCGCCCTGATGCGGGCCGTTATCAGCGGCGCCGGCGCCTCCCAAATCCACGAGTTGTGCACCGCCGCGGGCCTCTCGACAGTGCAACCGGCCTTCGTCATGGTGTTTCGCCGGATTGGGCTGACCAGCGTGCGCGGAGTGGCCGAAAGGATCCTCAAAAACCGGTGTCCCGACGCCCGGACCTATCTGGACGGCGAGAGCCTGTGCGCCCTGGTCCAGCTCAGCATCAGCGGCACGCGCCAGGAGCGGCGGGAAATCCTGGCCGGATTGCGTGAGGACTTCCGCGGCCTGGCGGTGGCGGGTGCGATCGGGCCGACGGTTGCCACGCCGTTGCACGCCCACTCGTCCCTGGTCGAGGCCAGGCTGACCCAAGCGGTGGGGCCCCCGGACGACCTGGAAAGCAACATCCGCGACTGCGAGGACTTTGTCCTGGAGCGGCTGGCGGCCCGCGAGCTCTCCGGACCGGTCGCCGGACGAATCACCCAGGAACTGCTCGGCGAGCTGTTGGACTACGACCGGAAGCGGGGGACGCGGCTGCTGGACACCCTCGACGCCTGGCTCATGAGCGGCTGCAATTCCGCAGAGACTGCGCGGATCCTGTTCGTGGAACGCCAAACGCTGCATAAGCGGCTGCGCAAGATTTTCGATCTCATCGGCGAAGACCCCCGGGGCACGCCCAAGATGTCCGGGCTCAACCTGGCGGTCCGCCTGGCCAAGAACCCCTCGCCCGCCGAAATCGGCGGCTGAACGTTCCGCCAAAGACACCTTCCCCGCGCTACAACACCGCGCGGATGGCCTTTTCGAAGCCGGTGATGTGCTCGAGGGCCAGGCCGGCAGCGTGGTCCGCGTCGCCGTCGACAATTGAGTCCAGCAGTTCCACGTGCTCGGTGATGTGGCCGGCGACGGACGGCACCTTATCCAGCACGAGGCACCAGATGCGGGTGGCCAGGTTGTCCAGCCTGATCAGGGTGTCCTCGAGGTAGGGATTGCCCGCGGCGCGATAGATGGCGCGGTGCACGCTGAGGTCGTAACGCATCAGGTCGTGTTTGGCGGGCCGAGCGTCGTCGAGCTTTCCGATGTCCCGCGCCAGCTGCGACAGTTCTGCGCGCATGGCCTCCCCGGCCGACTCCGCTGCCTTGCGGGCCGCCAGGGGTTCCAGCACGCGGCGCAGTTCCGACACGGCGGCCAGCTCGGTGATGTCCACGATGGTCGCGAAGGTCCCGCGGCGCGGATAGGAGATGACCAGGTGATCGATCTCCAGTTTCTTCAGGGCCTCGCGCACCGGGGTGCGGCCGAAGCCGAGTTCCGCCGCCAGCTGCCCGTCATTGATGGGCGCGCCAGGGCGGATATCCAACATGATCAGCTTGTCCCGCAGCGCCCGGTAGGCCTGCTCGGCCAGCGACAGGTGCTCGGTCCCGGCATCGGTTTCCGCGGTGATGCTCATGATGCTCCTAATGGTCCGCTGACCTGGTCGGGGTCCTGCCGGCCGAAAACTGGATGCCGGAAGGAACCTCTTGACGGGGTGTGATCTCCCCCATACTATTGCAATCAGTTCTGATATATCAGTCACACATTAGTTGTGATTGATCACGTTCTTCGAAGGAGAAGTCGGATGGTGAACACGCTGACAACCGGATTGGCTGCGGCCGATCCCGAGGTGGCCGGTGCCATTGCGCGGGAGCTGGAACGCCAGCAGTCCACGCTGGAGATGATCGCGTCGGAAAACTTCGCCCCCACCGCGGTGATGGAGGCCCAAGGGTCGGTGCTGACGAACAAGTACGCCGAGGGCTACCCGGGCCGGCGCTACTACGGCGGCTGCGAGCACGTGGACGTGATTGAGCAGCTGGCCATCGACCGGGTCAAGGCACTGTTCGGCGCGGAAGCCGCCAACGTCCAGCCCCACTCGGGTGCCCAGGCCAACGCCGCGGCCATGTTCGCGCTGCTGACCCCGGGTGACACCATCCTGGGCCTGAACCTGGCACACGGCGGGCACCTGACCCACGGCATGAAGATCAACTTCTCCGGCAAGCTCTACAACGTCGTGCCCTACGGGGTCTCGGAGTCCGACCACCGGATCGACATGGCAGAGGTGGAGCGCCTCGCCGTCGAGCACAAGCCCAAGCTGATCGTGGCCGGCTGGTCCGCCTACACCCGCCAGCTGGACTTCGCGGAGTTCCGCCGCATCGCCGACAAGGTCGGCGCGTACCTGATGGTGGACATGGCGCACTTCGCCGGCCTGGTGGCCGCCGGACTGCACCCGAACCCGGTGCCGTACGCCGACGTCGTCACCACCACCACGCACAAGACGCTCGGCGGCCCGCGCGGCGGCGTGATCCTGTCCAGGCAGGAGCTGGCCAAAAAGATCAACTCCGCGGTGTTCCCCGGCCAGCAGGGCGGCCCGCTCGAACACGTGGTGGCCGCCAAGGCGGTGGCCTTCAAGTTTGCCGCCTCCGACGAGTTCGCGGACCGCCAGCAGCGGACCCTCGAGGGCGCGCGGCTGCTGGCCCAGCGGCTGCTGGCCGACGACGTGGCGGCCGCCGGCATCAGCCTGGTCAGCGGCGGCACGGACGTGCACCTGGTCCTGGTGGACCTGCGCAACTCGGAACTGGACGGCCAGCAGGCCGAGGACCGGCTGCACTCCATCGGCATCACCGTCAACCGCAACGCGGTCCCGTTCGATCCGCGCCCGCCGATGGTTTCCTCCGGCCTGCGGATCGGCACCCCTGCCTTGGCCACCCGCGGCTTTGGCGCCGCCGAATTCACCGAGGTGGCAGACATCATTGCCGCCGCCCTGACCCGTGCACCGGACGAGGAGCTGCTCACCGAGCTCCGCGGCCGCGTGGCCCTGCTGGCGGAGAAGTTCCCGCTCTACCCCAACCTGAACGCCGAGCCGAACGGAGCCGAATAATGGCCGATCTGCTGCCCGAGCACCCGGACTTCCTCTGGCGGAATCCGGAGCCGAAATCCTCATACGACGCCGTGATCGTCGGCGGCGGCGGCCACGGCCTGGCCACCGCCTACTACCTGGCCAAAAACCACGGCATGACCAACATCGCGGTGCTGGAACGCGGCTGGCTGGCCGGCGGCAACATGGCCCGCAACACCACGATCATCCGCTCCAACTACCTCTGGGACGAGAGCGCGGGAATCTACGAGCACTCGCTCAAACTCTGGGAGCAGCTGCCGGAGGAACTCGAATACGATTTCCTCTTCTCCCAGCGCGGCGTGATGAACCTGGCGCACACCCTGCAGGACGTGCGCGAGAGCATCCGCCGGGTGAACGCCAACCAGCTCAACGGCGTGGATGCCGAGTGGATCACCCCGGACCAGATCAAGGAACTGTGCCCCATCATCAACACCGGGGACGACATCCGCTACCCGGTCATGGGGGCCACCTACCAGCCCCGCGCCGGCATCGCCAAGCACGACCACGTGGCCTGGGCCTTCGCCCGCAAGTGCGACGAGATGGGCGTGGACATCATCCAGAACTGCGAGGTCACCGGATTCCTCAAGGACGGCGACCGTGTGGTCGGCGTCGACACCAGCCGCGGCCGGATCAACGCCGGCAAGGTCGGCCTGGCCGGCGCGGGACACAGCTCGGTGCTTGCCGAACTGGCCGGCTTCGAACTGCCCATCCAGTCGCACCCGCTGCAGGCGCTCGTCTCCGAGCTGCACGAGCCGGTCCACCCCACGGTGGTCATGTCCAACCACGTCCACGTCTACGTCTCCCAGGCACACAAGGGCGAACTGGTCATGGGCGCGGGCATCGACACCTACAACGGCTACGGCCAGCGCGGCGCCTTCCACGTCATCGAGGAACAGATGGCGGCCGCCGTAGAGCTCTTCCCGATCTTCGCCCGCGCCCACGTGCTGCGGACCTGGGGCGGCATTGTCGACACCACGATGGACGCCTCGCCCATCGTGTCCAAGACGCCGATCGACCAGCTCTACGTGAACTGCGGTTGGGGCACCGGCGGCTTCAAGGGCACGCCGGGCGCCGGCTACACCTTCGCCCACACCATCGCCACGGACGAACCGCACCCGCTGAACGCCCCGTTTGCCTTGGACCGGTTCGAGACCGGACACCTCATCGACGAACACGGCGCCGCCGCCGTGGCCCACTAGGAAGGAAGACCGAGATGCTTCTGATCGAATGCCCCTGGTGCGGGCCGCGCGACGAGACCGAATACCACTACGGCGGCCAGGCCCACGTCGCCTACCCGGCGGACCCGAACCAGCTGAGCGACGCCGAATGGGCGAAGTTCCTCTTCTACCGCGCCAATCCCAAGGGCCTGTTCGCCGAACGCTGGGTGCACAGCACCGGCTGCAGGCGCTGGTTCAACGCGGTGCGCGACACCGTCAGCTACGAATTCAAAGCCGTGTACAAGCCCGGCGAGAAACCACCGATCGAACTCGGCAGCCTCGCGGGTGCCAAGGCCCAGCCGGCCGAAGGAGGAGCGAAATGACCGCCACCGGCAACATCGCCAACCAGTCCCAGCGGCTTGCCGCCCCCGCCGCTGCCCGGATCGACCGAAACAAGCCGCTGAACTTCACGCTCGACGGCGACACCTACACCGGCTACGCCGGGGACACGCTGGCCTCCGCGCTGCTCGCGGCCGGGAAGGTCACGGTGGGCGACTCGCTCTATCTCGGCCGGCCGCGCGGCATCATGTCGGCCGGCGTGGAAGAGCCCAACGCACTGGTCAAGGTCAGTGCCCGCTACGCCGGGCACGTTGACGAGTCCATGCTGCCGGCGACGGCCCTGGAGCTGACGGACGGCATGGACGCCAGGCTGCTGAGCGGCCTGGGCCAGCTGGATCCGCGCACTGACGAGGCCGTCTACGACCGCAAGTACGTGCATACCGATGTGCTGGTGGTCGGCGCCGGCCCGGCCGGCCTGGCCGCGGCGCGAGAGGCAGCCAGGAGCGGTGCGCGCGTGATCCTGATGGACGAGCAGCTGGAGGCCGGCGGCTCCCTGCTGTCGGGCCGCGGCGAGACCATCGACGGCCTGCCCGCGCAGGAGTGGGTGGACCGGACCGCCGCCGAGTTGTCAGCTGCCGAAGAGCTCACCTACCTGGCCCGCACCACGGCATTCGGCAGCTACGACAGCAACTTCATCGTCGCCGTCCAGCGCCGCACCGACCATTTGGCCGGCGAGCTGGGAGCCGGCGTCTCCCGCGAGCGCATCTGGCACCTCCGCGCCAAGCAGGTGGTGCTCGCCACCGGTGCGCACGAACGTCCCATCGTCTTCGCGAACAACGACCGCCCCGGCATCATGCTGGCCTCCGCCGTCCGCAGCTACCTCAACCGGTACGCGGTGGCCGCCGGCAACCAAGTGGTCGTCGCCACCAACAACGACTCGGCGTACCAACTGGTCGCCGACTTGTCCGCGGCCGGCATCGCCGTCGCCGCCGTGGTGGAGGCGCGCACCGAGATCGGCGGCGCCGCGGCCGAGACGGTCCGCGCGGCCGGCACCCGCCTGATCACGGGCAGTGCCGTGGTGGACACCGAAGGCCGGAACGACGGCGGACGGATCAGCGCCGTCGTCGTCAGCGGTCTGGATGACGAGGGGCAGCTGACCGGGGAACCGGAGACCATCGAGACGGACCTGCTGGCCGTCTCCGGCGGCTGGAGCCCGGTGGTGCACCTGCACAGTCAGCGCGAACGCCGCCTGTCCTGGAACGACGAGCTGGCGGCCTTCGTGCCCGGCCACGCGGTCAAGGACCAGCAGACCGCCGGCGCCTGCAACGGAACCCTGGATCTGGCCGGCAGCCTGCGGGAAGGCGCCGCCGCCGGCGCTGAAGCGGCCACCCGTGCCGGCTTCGGCGTGGATCCGCAGGTCCCCGCGGCCGCCGCCGAAACGGTCTCCCCGATCCGGCCGCTGTGGCTGGTTCCCGCCCTCGACGGCGAGGCCGCCGGCTGGAAGAACCACTTCGTCGACTTCCAACGCGACCAGACGGTCGCCGACGTGCTGCGTTCGACCGGCGCCGGAATGCGCAGCGTGGAACATGTGAAGCGCTACACGTCGATCAGCACCGCCAACGACCAGGGCAAGACCTCCGGCGTCAACGCCATCGGCGTCATCGCCGCGGCACTGAACAACCCGGACGTCGGCAGCATCGGCACCACCGCCTACCGCGCCCCCTACACGCCGGTGGCATTCGCCGCACTGGCGGGCCGGCAGCGCGGGGAGCTCTTCGACCCGGCGCGGCTGACCTCGATCCACCCCTGGCACGTCGCCCACGGCGCGCTGTTCGAGGACGTCGGGCAGTGGAAGCGGCCCTGGTACTTCCCGCAGCCGGGCGAGGACATGGACGCCGCGGTGCTGCGCGAATGCGCCGCCGTCCGCGAATCCGTCGGCTTCATGGACGCGACCACCCTGGGCAAGATCGAGATCCGCGGCAAGGACGCCGGCGAATTCCTGAACCGGATGTACACCAACGCGTTCAAGAAACTGAAGCCCGGCCTGGGCCGCTACGGGCTGATGTGCACCCCGGACGGCATGATCTTCGACGACGGCGTGACGCTGCGCCTGGACGAGGACCGCTACTTCATGACGACCACCACCGGCGGTGCCGCCAAGGTGCTGGACTGGCTGGAGGAGTGGCTGCAGACGGAATGGCCGGAGCTGGACGTCGTGTGCAACTCGGTCACCGAGCAGTACACCACCGTCGCCGTCGTGGGGCCGAAGTCACGCGCGGTCATCGCCAAGCTGGCGCCCGAGCTGGACCTGGACAACGACGCCTTCCCCTTCATGGCGTTCCGGGAGACCACGCTGGCCTCCGGCATCCCGGCCCGCATTTGCCGGATCTCGTTCTCCGGCGAGCTGGCGTTCGAGATCAATGTGTCCTCCTGGTACGGCCTGAAGGTCTGGGAAGACGTGGCCGAAGCCGGCGCGGAGTTCAACATCACCCCGTACGGCACCGAGACCATGCACGTGCTGCGCGCCGAGAAGGGCTTCATCATCGTCGGCCAGGACACGGACGGCACGGTCACCCCGCAGGACGCCGGGATGGACTGGGTGGTCTCCAAGGCCAAGGACTTCGTGGGCAAGCGCTCCTACACCCGTGCCGACAACCTGCGCGAGGACCGCAAGCAGCTGGTCGGGGTCCTGCCGGCGGACAAGTCGTTCCGCCTCCCCGAGGGCGCGCAGCTGGTCAACCAGGGCACCCGCATCGCGCCGGCCGAGGCCCCGGTGCCGATGGAGGGGCATGTGACCTCCAGCTACCACAGCGCCGCGCTGGGCCGCAGCTTCGGCCTGGCCCTGATCAAAAACGGCCGCAACCGCATCGGCGAGACGCTGCAGGCACCCGTCAACGGGCAGCTGGTGGACGTCGTCATCGCAGAACCCGTACTCTACGACCCCGAAGGGAGCCGTCGTGATGGCTGAACAGGTCTTGACCAACATCGAAGCACTGCGCCGCAGCCCGCTGGCGCACCTGACCGAGGCAATCAGCCAGGGCGCCGTGGCCGGCGAACGCGGCGTAAGCCTGCGTGAAATCCCGTTCCTGAACATGGTCGCCCTGCGGGCCGAGCCCGGATCGGCCGGCGCCAAGGCGCTGGAGGCCGCCGCCGGGCTGCCGTTGCCGGCCGGCCACGGCCAGGTTTCCGGAAGCGCGAACTCGACGGCCATCCTGTGGCTGGGGCCGGACGAGTTCCTGCTGGTCGGGCCCGAAGGCACGGACGCCACGGCGGACCTGACCGCCGCGCTCGGCGGTGAGCCGGGCGCCGTCGTCGACCTGTCCGCGAACCGCACCACGCTGGAACTTTCCGGACCCTCGGCCCGGCTGGTGCTGGAGAAGGGCTGCCACGCGGACCTGCACCCGCGGGCGTTCGGTCCGGGCACGGCGATCACCACCCAGCTGGGCCCGGTGCCGGTGCTGCTGTGGCAGACCGCGGACCACGACGGCGGCCAGGTCTACCGGATCATGCCGCGGGCCTCGTTCGCGGACTACACCGCCCGCTGGCTGCTGGACGCCATGACGGAGTTCGCCGCGCCCGAGGTGGACTGAGATGGCACTGAGCGCGCTGGACCTGTTTTCGATCGGCATCGGGCCGTCGTCGTCTCACACGGTGGGCCCCATGCGGGCCGCCCGGCAGTTTGCCGCGTCGCTGGCCGGCGACGGGCTGCTGGAGTCGGTGGCCCGGGTGAAGTCGGAGCTGTTCGGCTCGCTCGGTGCCACCGGGGCCGGCCACGGGTCGGACAAGGCCGTGATCCTGGGCCTGCAGGGCGAGGACCCGGAGACCGTTGATCCGGATGCCGCAGACGCGCAGGTGCAGGAGGCGGCGGCCGCGCGGAAGCTGAGCCTCGCCGGCACGCACCCGGTGGAGTTCGACCTGGCGTCGGACGTGGTGCTGCACCGCCGCCGCTCGTTGCCGGCGCACCCGAACGGGATGACCTTCACCGCGTACGACGCCGGTGGCTCACCGCTGCGCGCATCCTCCTATTACTCGGTGGGCGGCGGGTTCGTGGTGACGGCCGAGGAGGCTGAACGTGCGGCGGAAGAGGCTGCGCGCGACGCCGGCGCAGGGGAGCGCGACGGCGGCGCCACCGCGCGCGACGCCGGTGCGGCGAGCTCTGCCGGGGACGGGGAACGGCTCCCGTACCCGTTCTCCAGTGCCGCGGAACTGCTCGCCCGCTGCCGCGAGGCCGGAACGTCGATAGCCGGCGTGATGCTGGCCAACGAACTCACCTGGCGCAGCGAAGCCGAACTGCGGGCGGACCTCCTGCGGATCTGGGCGGTGATGCAGGAGTGTGTGGAAAACGGCTGCACCCGCACCGAGGAGACCCTGCCCGGGTCGCTGCTGGTCCGCCGGCGTGCCCCGGGGCTGCGGCGCAGGCTGCGTGCCGCCGAGGAGGCACGGGCAGCGGACGGCACGCCCAACGCCGACCCGCTGTGGGCGATGGAATGGGTCAACCTGTACGCGCTGGCGGTCAACGAGGAAAACGCCTCCGGCGGGCGGATCGTCACGGCCCCCACCAACGGGGCGGCCGGGATCCTGCCCGCCGTGCTGCACTACTACACCAGGTTCGTGCCCGGCGCGGACGACGACGCGGTGGTGGATTTTCTGCTCACAGCGGCAGCCATCGGCATCCTGTTCAAGACCAACGCCTCGATTTCCGGGGCCGAGGTCGGCTGCCAGGGCGAAGTCGGGTCAGCTTGCTCGATGGCGGCCGGTGCACTGTGCGCGGTGCTCAGCGGGACACCGGAGCAGGTGGAAAACGCCGCCGAGGTCGGAATCGAGCACAATTTGGGCCTGACCTGTGATCCGGTGGGCGGCCTGGTGCAGATTCCCTGCATCGAACGCAACGCCATTGCCAGCGTCAAGGCGATCAACGCCGCCCGGCTGGCATTGGCCGGCGACGGCGACCACCGGGTGTCCCTGGACATGGCCATCAAGACCATGCGGGAGACCGGCGCGGACATGATGTCCAAGTACAAGGAGACGTCGCGCGGCGGCCTGGCCGTCAACGTCGTCGAATGCTGAACAGCCAGCGCTGAACAGCCAGCGCTGAACAGCCAGCGCTGAACAGCCAGCGCTGAACAGCCAGCGCTGAACCGTAAGTCGCACGGCAGTCCCGACGAGACCGCCGCGCGAAAAGCCAGACCGAAACGGGGTAGCAACCATGCCGATCCACCACGAGCACATCCTGACCCTCGACTGCCCGGAGCGGCTCGGGATCGTCCACGCGGTCTCGGGTTTCCTGGTCGAGCACCGCCAGAGCATCCAGGAGCTCAAGCAGTTCGACGACCGGCGGGCCGGGCATTTCTTCATGCGCACCGACTTCGCCGGGGAGAACGGCGGAACCAACTCCACGGAGCGGCTGCGCGAGGCGTTTGCGCCGTTGGCCGAGCAGTACGGCATGGCGTGGCAGCTGGAGCCCAAGGGCCGCAGGCGGCGGGTGCTGGTCATGGTGTCGAAGTTCGGGCACTGCCTGAACGACCTGCTCTTCCGCTCCCGGATGGGGGAGCTGCCGGTGGAGATTGTCGCCGTCGTGTCCAACCATCTGGACCACAAGGGGCTGGTGGAATGGCATGAGGTCCCGTATTACCACGTGCCGGTCACGCCGGACACGAAACCGGCCGCCGAGGCCGAGCTGCTGCAACTGATCGATGCCCACAACGTGGAGCTGGTAGTGCTGGCCCGCTACATGCAGGTCCTCAGCGACCACCTGAGCCGCGAGCTGACCGGGCGCACCATCAACATCCATCACTCCTTCCTGCCCAGCTTCAAGGGGGCCAAGCCCTATCACCAGGCCTACGAAAAAGGAGTGAAAACCGTGGGGGCCACCGCGCACTACGTCAACGCCGAACTCGACGAAGGCCCGATCATCGCCCAGCAGACGGTGGAAGTCGACCACACCTTCGGGCCGGAGGACCTGGTCGCCGCCGGCCGCGACACCGAGTGCAAGGCCCTGACCAACGCGGTCAAGTGGCACTGCGAGGGCCGGGTCATCCTGCACGGCAACCGCACCGTGGTGCTGCGGTAGGAGCGCGCGGTTGGTTGGTTTCTTACCGCTGAGCTGCCACGGATGCCACCGATCCTCTCCTTCGTTTGCCGGTGTGACGTTGCTCAAATTCTTGCAGGAATGAATGTTTGCACTTGTGCAAAGAGCGGGAGCGCTGGCACACTGGTTCGGTGAGTCAACTAAATTCCCTGCGTGAGCGCAAGCGGGCCGAGTGCTGGGCCGCCCTGCATGACGCCGCGGCGGAAGCGGCTCTGGAAGACGGAATCGAGGCCGTCACCGTGGATGCGGTGGCGGTCTCCGCCGGAGTTTCCCCGCGCACCTTCTTCAACTACTTCACGTGCAAAGAAGACGCGGTGCTGGGCCTCCGCGAGCCGGTGCTTGACGATGCCATGCTGGCCGAATTCGACGTCCACGCCAATCTGCTGGACGAAGTCGGCAAGTTGATGCTGGCGGTCACCCGCTCCATCCACGGCGGAGACGATGCCACCCGCCACCTGATCCTGCGCAAGCACCCGCACCTGCTGCACCGCCGCGTCCAGTACATCGTCAAGGTGGAGCAATTGGTCACCACCGCAGTCTCCGAACTGCTCGCCGGCTCCGACCGGCTCGCGGACGCTGAACGAATCCTGGCCGCCCATCCCGTCGGCGGGCAGTACACCGCCGAAGACGCCGCCCGCATGCTGGTCATGACGGCAGGCGCAGCAATCCGCTTTGCCATGCAAAAAACCATGTCCCAACCCACCCTGGAATCGCAGACCGAGGCCCTGGAACACAGCCTGGCCTTGCTGCGCGCAGTTCTGAAGGAATCCGAATGAACAACGAAAGCCGACAGGCGCTACAGCGCCCACCGGCATCCGCGACGTCCCGGCCGGAGCACCATGGCCACAGCCATGGCAACCTGCTGCTGGTATTCGTTGCGCTGATGATGGCCATGTTGCTGGCCGCCCTGAACCAGACCATCCTGGCCACCGCACTGCCCACCATCGTGGGCGAGCTCAACGGCGCCAACCTGATGCTCTGGGTGATCACCGCCTACATCCTGGCCGCCACGGTCATGATGCCCATCTACGGCAAGCTGGGCGACCAGATCGGCCGCAAATACCTGCTGGTCGCGGCGATCATTATGTTCCTGATCGGCTCGGTCATCGGCGCCCTGGCGCCGGACATGGGCTGGCTCATTGCTTCCCGTGTGGTGCAGGGGCTGGGCGGCGGCGGACTGATGATCCTGTCGCAGGCCATCATTGCCGATGTGGTTCCCGCCCGCGAACGCGGCAAGTACATGGGCGCCATGGGCGGAGTCTTTGCGTTCTCCTCCGTGGTCGGACCGCTGCTGGGCGGCTGGTTCACCGAGGGACCGGGCTGGCGCTGGGCCTTCTGGTTCAACCTTCCCGTGGGCGTCTTGGCCTTGATTGGCGCGCTGTTCTTCCTGAAGTCCCGTCCCGTCAAGGTGCGGCCGAAGCTCGACCTCTGGGGCATGCTGCTGATGGCGGCCGCGACCACCGGCCTGGTCCTGGTGAGCAGCTGGGGCGGCAGCACCTTCGCCTGGTCCGACCCGGTGCTCATCGCCCTCATTGCAGGCACCGTGCTGGCCGCCGTCGGGTTCGTGCTGGTGGAGCGCAAGACCGCCGAACCCATCATTCCCATGTCCATGTTCCGTGACCGCAACTTCATTATGACCACCATCGCGGGACTGCTGATCTCCGTGGCCATGTTCGGGGCCCTCGGCTACATGCCCACCTACTTCCAGATGGCTGCCGGCGTGTCGGCGACGGCGGCCGGGATGCTGATGATTCCCATGATGGCCGCGCTGCTCGCGTCGTCCATGACCTCCGGAATCCTGGTCTCAAGGACCGGCCGTTACAAGTGGATGCCGGTGGCCGGTTCGGCGGTGATGGCTGTGGCCCTGCTGCTGATGTACTTCGTGCGCGCGGACACGCCCGTCTGGGTGCTCTGCGTTTATCTGGGCCTGCTGGGCCTTGGCCTGGGCCTGAACATGCAGATCCTGGTGCTGATCGTGCAGAACTCCTTCCCGCTGCGGCAGGTGGGCACGGCGACGGCGGCCAACAACTTCTTCCGCCAGATCGGCGCCACGCTCGGCTCGGCCGTCGTGGGAAGCCTGTTCGCCCACCGCCTGGTCAACCTCCTCAATGACCGCCTGCCGGCAGCCGCCGTCGCGGCCACCGGAGGCGGGAACTCGCTGACGCCGGACATGGTCGCCGGCCTGCCCGCACCGGTACACGACGTTATTGTCGAGTCCTACAACGAAGCCCTGATGCCGCTGTTCCTGTTCATGGTGCCGATGGCCATTGCCGCCACCGTGCTGTGCATGTTCGTGGTGGAAAAGCCGTTGGCCACCTCGCTGGAGCCGGACGTCCTGGCCGAGGCGGCCTCGGAGGGGAATCTCGCGATCACCTCCGCGACCGAGGGCAACCCGCCGGCGAACACGGACCTGCGCCAAACCGAAGCCAGCAACAGGTAGCGCCCGGACCACCGCGGGCAGCTTCGAGTCGACGGTTATGCTGGCTGCATGGGAGCGTCAGCGGCACTGCACAAGGAACCGCGCGTCGTCGAGATTGAGTCGCTCGAGCACTTCGACCGGCTCGTCGCCCAGGCTCCTCGAGCCGGGGCAGCGGGCGACGGCGGACGCCATGCGAGGCCATCCGGCGAACCACAGCCAGGCGGGGGACCGGCCGGCCTGAGGCCAGACCGCGGGCCGCGACCCGACCGGCATTCGGCGACGGACGGGGGACCGCCGTCGATGAACGGCTGGCACTTCCAATCGGTGGATCTCAGCGGCCGCACGGAGGCCCTGCTCAGCATGGACCCGGCCGGCTCGGTGTTCCTTGGGTGCACGTTCGAGGCCGCCACCGAGGACTGGCTTCACCGCAACGGCGCGCTGATCTTCCCCACGCTGCCCGGCGTCCCGTTCGACCCGTACCGCGGCCAGGTTTACACCGCCGCCGAGCTCTACAGCGGGCTGGACACCGGACCCTACGAAGGGACGCTGGACGCGCAGGTCTACGCCTGGTCGTCGCGGTCCGCCACCCGCCATGACCTGGACTCCACGCTCGCGGCGAGCCTGCACGACCATGCCATCGGCGATGCCATGGAGGCGCTGTTCTCCACCGTGTTCGCCGGCCGGAGGATGGTGGGGGTGATGGGCGGGCACGCTGCCGAGCGGGGCAGCACCATTTACGACGGCGCCGCCCGGCTGGGCAGGCTGCTCGCCAGGGAGGGGTATGCCGTGGCGACCGGCGGCGGCCCGGGCGCGATGGAGGCCGCCAACCTGGGAGCGCGACTCTCCGCGTCCGGCGATGACGAGTTTGCCGACGCGCTGGACCGGCTGGCCGGGGTCCCCGGCTTCCGGCCGTCCGTCACCGACTGGGCCCGCGCGGCGGCCGACGTGCTCGCCAAAGCCGGGCCCGGCGTCGCGAATCTGGGCATCCCCACCTGGCACTACGGGCACGAACCGCCGAACCTGTTTGCCACCCACATCGCCAAGTACTTCGGCAACGCCCTGCGCGAGGCCGTGCTGCTGCAGCGCTGCGACGGCGGAATCGTGTTCCTGCCCGGCGCCGGCGGCACGGTGCAGGAAATCTTCCAGGACGCCTGCGAAAACTACTACGCCACCCCGGAAGCGCTCGCGCCGATGGTGCTGGTCGGGCGCAAGTACTGGACCGAGGAAATGCCTGCTTGGCCGTTGCTGCAGGCGCTGGCGCGCGGGCGGTCCATGGAGAAATCCGTGCACCTCGTGGACACCGTGGAGCAGGCCCTCGAGGTTCTATAGCTCGGGCACGCACTCGCCCTGGCCCAGCAACGCCAGGCCGGTGAGGTCGCCGTCGGCAAAGGTGAGGATGTCGTGCGAGGCCTGCGCGTACATCAGCTGGCTGGGATCCTCAACGTGGTCCAGGCCGATCAGGTGGCCCAGCTCGTGCATGATGATCGCCCGGGCGGCGCCTTTGCCATCGGGGGCACCCAGCAGTTGGCGGAACTGCGGGGTGTCCAGTTCGATCTGACCCGATACGTAAGCGGAAACCCCGCCCCGCGATGCCCAGCCGCTGCCGCCCAAGCCGATGGTCGGACCGGCCAAGGAGGGGCTCTGCTCCGGGTCCGACCAGGCGATCAGCACCGGCGCCCAGCGCTCGCCGTAGCGTTCTGGCTGGTAGGACCGGCGCCGCTCGGCGGGCCGTTCGGTCGTGGTTCCTTCGTCAATGAACTGCAGGCCGGTGGCATCCGAGACGTGGTCCACCGCCTCATGGACCAGCTCGATGTTGCCCGCGGGGGAGTCGGCAGTGCGGACCACATACCGGATCGGGCGGCACGGGTCGTAGGCGAGGTAGTCCTGCTTGGACGGCGAGGGCAGGAATCGGTAGGAACTGCTCTCCTCATTGAGGGGTGCGGGCACTCCCAGCGGTTCGTCCGCGGCGTCGACTCCCGACGGCGGAAAGCCGCCATGGCCCGGACCCTTGACAGTGGAGCCGGCATCGAACGGTACCCCATTCAGGGCGGCGGCCCCGCCGGGTTGCACAGCCGGGGCGGGCCCCGGTTGGGCCATCCAGATGAAGGCCCACGCCGCCAGTGACGCAGCGGCGGCCAGCAGGATGAATTTGCCGAACGGTGACGGGCCCCGGTGGTCCGGTTCTCTCCGGGCGGCCGGGGCCTGCGGGACCCGTGTCAGTGTGGGCATCTGCACGGGAGCGCGCGCCGGCCGCGCTGTCGGGTTGATCCAGACCTGCCCCTGGTCGGGCTGCGGCTTCCGGGGCTCGGCGGCGTCGGTGGCGACCCGCTGGGGGTCCTGCCCCGTCCCGGCTTCCGGCACAGGCCGGGCCCCGCCCGGCGCATGGCCCGGGCCCTCGGTCGGCGGCCAATTCATGGTCCCCCTCGGCATGGCGGACGGCGGTGCATCGTTGCCCCGCTTGCCTCAGGGTAACCAAGCCGTGAGACAAACGGTAGGGGTCTGTCCGGTGGCCCGCGGGTGAACAGGACGGGCGGCCGGCGGGGTCAGAGCGCTGTGGTGCCGAACAAGGAACCCAGCAGGTAGGTGGCCAGCGCCGCACCGAAGCCGATCGCCAGCTGCCGCAGGGCCCGCTTGAGCGGCGAGGCCCCGGACAGCAGCCCCACGATTCCGCCGGTGACAAGCAGTGCCACGCCGACCAGCACGAGCGCGACTACCACGGCCGCGGTACCCTGCATGCCGAAGATGTAGGGCAGGATCGGAATCAGCGCCCCGCTCGAGAAGAACAGGAAACTGGACAGGGCGGCATTCCAGCCGGTGCCGATCTCCTGATAATCGTTAATGTACGTTTCCGGCGGCTGCAGGGAGAGGCTCGGATCGCAGTCGCAGTCCAGGTAGCCCATCCGTTCGGCGGCACGGTGTTCGGCTGCTTCTTGGGTCATGCCCCGCGCACGGTACACGAGCACGAGTTCATTCGCGTTCAGGTCCAGGTCCGGCGCTGCCTGCAGGGTGATTTGGGTGGGGCGGGTGGCGGAGAGCAACTCGCGCTGGGAGCGCACGGACACGTACTCACCGGCGCCCATGGACAGTGCGCCGGCGAGGAGGCCGGCGAAGCCGCTGAACAGGATGAATCCACTGGAGACCCCGGTGGCACCGATGCCCATGATCAGGGCAAGGTTCGAGACCAGTCCGTCGTTCGCGCCGAAGACCGCCGCACGGAAGTTGCCGGAGAGCCGGGCTCGGCCGCGGGTGGCCAGGCCGCGGATGACCTCTTCGTGAATCAGTTCATCGGCGGCCATGGCCTCGGTCGCCGCAGGCTCACTGCCGTAGGGGGAGCGGCTCTCGGCCCGTTGCGCCAGGGCCAGCACGAACACCGAGCCAAAGCTGCGGGCCAGGAACCGCAGCACCGTCCGGCGCAACGAGGGCCGCAGCCTTTGTCCGGCATGCTTGCCCAGCAGATCGCGCCAGTGTTTTTCGTGCCGGCCCTCGGCGTCGGCCAGGGCCAGCAGGATCTCGCGTTCCTCGCCCTCGCGGCGCCTTGCCAGATCGCGGTAGATGGCGGCTTCGGCGCGTTCGTCGGCAAGATAGCGGCGCCACAGCCGGATGTCGGATTTCGACGGCGATGCCTTGCCGTCGGGGTGGGCGTCCATAGGGTCGGGGCCGGCTGGATCGGGGCTCGTTGTCACGCTGCTCCTGAGTCGGACCGGAGACGGTTCGATGATCTCCGGTCAGTTAACCATCAACTGACCGAAGGTCTCGCTCGCCCGGGCGCAGCGGAACAGGCGGTACCTGCCCTGCGCTCAGGTGGACTGCCGGGCCGCTAACGCTGGCCAGTGTGTCGACAGGCCTCCACGCCCAGTGCGCGTGAACCGCGCGGCGGTGGAGCTACTCCCCTTCGCAACCTCCATTGTAGCCGGTCGGGGCGGTCCCTTGAGGACCGCCCCGCCGTCACCGTCTCCTAGCCGGACCTAGGCACCAGCGTCAGCAGCCGTTCGGGCAAGGCGCCAGCCTCAGCTGCCGTTCGGGGCAGAGCCCACGCCAGCAGACGTATGTGGCAGCGCACCGCGTCAGCGCGTGGCGACCTCGTCGGGACCCTCGACCGGGACTTCCTCCGTTGCCTGCCCCGCCACCCGGCGGTCCCACGCCTGGCGCACGGCGGCATCGGTGGGCTTCGTGAGCAGCGACACTCCCACGTAGACCAGCGCGGAGGCGATCAGGCCGTAGTAGATCGGCTCGTTGGCGTAAACGCCGGCATATTGTTCCTCGGCGTTGATCTCCAGCACGATCATGGTGGTCAGCGTGACGATGGTGCCGGCCGCCATCGACCACGCGGCGCCCAGGCCGGTGCCGCGCTTCCAGACCAAGCCGCCCAGGATCGCGACCAGCAGCCCGCCCACCAGGATGTCGTACGCAATGGTCAGCGCGGCAACTACGTCCTGCACCACGATGGCCAGCAGGATGGAGACGGCACCCAGGCCGAAGACCCACCAGCGGTTGCCGGCCACATCGTGTTCGGTGTTCTCGTGGTCGTAATGGACGTGCTTGCCGAACCAGGAGGCCACGAACGGCACCACGTCGGCGCGGGCCACCGTCGCCGCGGCGATCAGGCAGCCGGACGCCGTCGACATCATCGCGGCCACGGCCGCGGCCAGCACAATGCCGCCGATGCCGATGGGCAGCAGGTTCATGGCCACGTCCGCGTAGACGTCGTCCTCGACTTCGATGGCCGGCAGCGCCACGGAGGCCGCCATGCCGATCAGGGCGCCGGCTGCTCCGTAGAGGATGCAGTAGATGCCGGCCGTCGCGCCGCCCCAGCGGGCGACCCCTGGGTTGCGGGCGGTGAAGACGCGCTGCCAGATGTCCTGACCGATCAGCAGGCCCAGCGTGTAGACCACGAAGTAGGTGATGATGGTCTGGACGCCGATGCCGGTCAGTGAGAAGAACTCCGCATCGACGCGCGAGCGGATGCCGTCCAGGCCGCCGGCGGCCGACCAGGTGAACGGCAGCATCAGCAGGAAGACGCCGACGGTCTTGATGATGAACTGTGCCATGTCGGCCAGCGTGATGGACCACATGCCGCCGACCGTGGAGTAAATCAGCACAATGGCGCCGCCGACGGCGATGGACAGCCAGCGCTCCCAGCCGAACAGCACCACCATGATGGTGGCATACGCCCCGGTGGACGTGGCGCAGAGCATGAGCGTGTACGCCAGCATGACGATGCCCGACACCTTGGTGGCATGCACGCCGTACCGCAGCGTGAGCATCTGTGCCACGGTGTAGATCTTCAACTTCTGCAGGGTCGGGGCGAAGAGCAGGCTCAGCAACAGCACGCCCGAGCCGATTGCGACGACCAGCCACATCCCGGAGATGCCCCATTTGTAGCCCAGGCCCACGCCGCCGACGGTGGAGGCTCCGCCCAGGACGACGGCGGCCATCGTGCCGGTGTAGAGGACGGGGCCGAGACGGCGGCCGGCCACCAGATAGTCGCTGGTGTTCTTGGTGCGGCTTTTGCCCCACCATCCGAAGAGCAGCATGGCGGCCAGATAGGCCACCACGATCACGACGTTGACGATTTGATTGTCCAAGGGAGACTCCAGGGGAGAATAGCGCGGAACACATGCCGAAAATTGCCTGTGGGGCAACAAGTGTTGAGTGTTAAGCTAAATGTGGCACGCGGCACAGGTCAACTCGGCCACGCTGCCTCTGGGTCCGCAGGGGTGGTTCGGCCACCCCTGCATGCCACCTCCGTCAACTCTGCACCGAGAAGGATGATTAGTGAAGGCACTGCCAGTCGAGCCCAGCAATGACCCGGTGGCCATAGGTTCGCGGATCCGCGCCGCACGCCAGGGTCAGCGCATGACCATCGAACAGGTTGCGGATTCGACGGGGCTGACCAAGGGATTCCTCAGCCGGGTGGAGCGTGACCTGACCTCGCCGTCGGTGGCATCGCTGGTCACCCTGTGCCAGGTGTTGTCCATCTCCATCGGTGACCTCTTCTCGATGCCGGAAACGCACGTCTCGCGCGCGGGGGAGGGGCCGCGGATCAATCTGGGCGGCGAAGGCATCAAGGAGGAGCTGCTGACCGCCCGGCACGAGCGCCGGTTGCAAATCATCCGTGCCGTGATCGAACCGCGGGGGCGCGGGGAGGCCGATCTCTACTCCGTGGACTGCGACGTGGATGTCCTGCACGTGATCGCCGGCAGAATCACGCTGGTCTTTACCTCCGAGCGCTACGAACTCGACGCCGGTGACACCATCTCCTTCTCCGGGCGGGAGCCGCACACGTGGATAAACGAGACCGACGAAGAGGCCATCGTCACCTGGACGCTGGTCCCGGCGGCCGCGCGCTAGTGCCCGTGTTGCGCTGCCGTCCGTGCCGCGGTAGCCGCCAGTGCCGTGTAGCCGTGGCGTCCGTGCCGCGATAGCCGCCGCGCCGTTCCGCGTTGGCCGCCCTGCCGCCTTGCCGCCCGGACCGCGGTCTTGACTGTTACCCCCACCACAAATAACATCACAGGCAACAGATGTTGCACATGAGGCAACCGTGAGTCAGTCGTTCCAGTACGGCACGCAGCCATCCGCGGCTCCGAATGACCGACCCCCAGCCCGCCGCCCGCACCCCTCAGAGGAGAACCATGGAAGAGCTACGTGTGGAAGCCAACGGCCATCTTGGCCCGATCGATTCGTCCCGTATCCCGCGGTACGCCGGAGCCGCCACCTTCGCCCGGCTGCCCCGCCTGGACCAGGTGCAGCAGGCGGACATCGCCGTCGTCGGCGTACCCTTCGATTCCGGCGTGTCCTACCGCCCCGGCGCCCGCTTCGGCGCCAACCACGTCCGCGAGGCTTCGCGGCTGCTGCGGCCGTACAATCCCGCGTGGGACCTGAGCCCGTTCGAAGAGGTCCAGGTGGCCGACGCCGGCGACATGGCCGTTAACCCGTTCAACATCAACGAAGCCATCGAGACCATTCAGCAGAACGCCCTCGACCTGACCGCCGCCGGCACCAAGCTGGTCACCCTCGGCGGTGACCACACCATCGCCCTGCCGCTGCTCCGCGCGGCCGCCGAGCGGGCCGGCGGTCCGGTCGCCATGCTGCATTTCGATGCGCACCTCGATACCTGGGACACCTACTTCGGTGCCGAGTACACGCATGGCACTCCGTTCCGCCGGGCTGTGGAGGAAGGCATCCTGGACACCGAGGCCATTTGCCACGTGGGCACCCGCGGCCCCCTCTACGGCAAGAAGGACCTCGACGACGACCATCGTTTCGGTTTCGGCATCGTCACCAGCTCGGACGTCTACTACGAAGGCGTCCGCGACGTGGTGGCCAAGCTGCGCGACCGAATCGGCAACACCCCGCTCTACATTTCGGTCGACATCGACGTGCTGGATCCGGCCCACGCACCCGGCACCGGCACCCCGGAGGCCGGCGGCATCACCAGCCGCGAGTTGCTGGAAATCATCCGCGGGTTCCGCGGCATGAACCTCGTCGGCGCCGACGTGGTGGAAGTGGCCCCCGCCTATGATCACGCGGAGATGACAGGGGTTGCCGGCAGCCACGTGGCCTACGAACTTGTCTCGCTGATGGCCGACACCGCGGCAGGCGGGTCCGGCAACGGGTACAGCGCCCAGGCGCTGAAGCGCGCGGGCGCCACCGTCGGTAGCGGCAAGGGATCGGATCAGGAGTCCTTCGAATGACAGCAGCAGGGAAAGCCGACTCCACGGCCCCGGCCGAAGCGACCGTTCGCAACGGCGGGGACCTCGTCGTCGAAACCCTCAGCGCGTTGGGCGCGACGACGGTGTTCGGGATCCCGGGGCAGCACGCCTTGGGATTGTTCGACGCGTTGTCCCGTTCGCCGTTGCGCTTCGTCTCATCCCGGGTGGAGAACAACTCCGCCTTCGCGGCGGACGGGTTCTCGCGTGCCACCGGCGAGGTCGGCGTGCTGTTCCTCTCCACCGGCCCCGGCGCCCTGACCTCGTTGGCCGGGCTGCAGGAGGCCTATGCCACCGGCGTGCCGATGGTGGTCATTGCCAGCCAAATTCCATTGGAAGGCCTGGGCGCGCGCCGCAAGGGCATGCTGCACCAGCTCGACGACCAGAAGGCATCGGCGGCCAACGTCACCAAGAGCCAGCGGTTGATCCAGCACGCGTCCGGCATCCCGTCGGCCATTCAGGACGCGTGGACCGAGGCGATCTCGTCGCCGCAGGGACCGGTCTGGGTGGAGGTGCCGCAAAACGTGCTGCTGGACCCGATCATGGTGCCGCCGGTGGAGGACGCGCTGGCCGAGGCATTCGACAACCCGCCGCGGACCGAGCTGGTCAAGGAAGCCGTGCACTGGCTCTCCGAGGCCAAGCGGCCGGCTATCATCGCCGGCGGCGGCGCCCGCCGGGGCAAGGCAGAACCGTGGCTGCGCTCCATCGCGGAAAAGCTGCGTGCCCCGGTGGTCTGTTCGCCGGGCGGCAACGGCGCGTTCCCGTGGAACCACGAGCTCTCGCTGCAGTCCTGGGTCGAGGACCGGTACGTCACCGACCTCCTCGAAGATGCGGACGTCCTGTTGGTCGTGGGCTCGTCGCTCGGTGAAGTGACGAGCAACTATTTCACCATGGAACCGCGGGGCCGGATCATCCAGATCGACGCCGAGCCCCGCGTCCTGGAGTCCAACGGCCCGGCCCTGGGCATTCGCGCCGACGCCGGCCAGGCACTGCAGGCGCTGGACGCTGCGCTGTCCGGCGATCCGGTTAACGGACCCGACTGGCACGGCCAAACGCCCGAGCAGCTGGTCAAAGACACCCTGACCAAGGTCCAGGCCCGCCTAAACAGCCAGGACCTGGCCAAGGAGCGGACCTTCATGGCGGACATCCGCGAGGCCGTGCCGGACGACATGCAAACCTTCTGGGACATGACCATCTCCGCGTACTGGGCCTGGAGCTGCTGGGACTCGCGCGACGGTGAATTCCACTCGGCGCAGGGCGCCGGCGGCCTGGGCTACGGTTTTCCCGGCGCCATCGGCGGCAGCGTCGGCCTGGCCAGCCAGGGAAAGCCCGCGCGCGTGCTGGCCGTCTCCGGCGACGGCTCGGCCATGTATTCGATCAGCGAGCTGGCAACCGTCCGACAGCATGACCTTCCGGTCACCTGGCTGATTGTGGACGACGGCGGCTACGGCATCCTGCGCGAATACATGGAAGGCGCGTTCGGACGGGCGACGGCAACGGAACTGGCGCGGCCGGACTTCGTGGCGCTGGCACAGGCCTTTGGTGTGCCGGCACGCCGGGTAGCGCCGGAGGATGTCGGCCCCGCACTCCGGGAGAGCTTTGCCGCCGAGGGACCGAACGTCGTCGTCGTCGAGACACTGCTGAAGATGTTCGCCCCCACGCACCTCTGACCCAACCCCGACGGGGGTCCACCCATTGCCGCGTTCCCCTGGCCAACAGCCCCTCCACCCCGGGATTTTCCCCGCGGGCGGAGGGGCTGTTGGGCCGGTAATCCGGCTCAGGCGAGGAAAGCGACCAGCTTGTCCTCGAGCGCGGCCAGATCGCCGGTTCTCTTGAACTCGCACTCCCAGACGGTGAGGACCTGCCAGCCGGCCGCCTGCAGCGCCGACCGTTGGGCTTCGTCGCGGGCAGCCGTACGCGTCCGTTTGGCTTCCCAGAAGCCGGCGTTGGACTTCGGCGCATGCCGGCCGACCCTGCAGTCATGGGCATGCCAAAAGCAGCCGTTGACGAAGATCACTTTCCGCCGTCCGGCGAAAACCAGATCCGGTTTGCCCGGCAGCTTCCCGCCGCCTGCGCTGCCATGCAGGCGGTAGCGGTATCCCTTGGCATGCAGCAGTTTCCGGACCAACAGCTCGGGTTTGGTGTTCTTGCCGCGGATTTTGGCCATGTTGGCGCTGCGCTGCTGCGGGGTCAGCGAGTCGGCCATAGCTAAAGTCTAGGGGAGCACGGTACTGCCCGGCGGGCCGCCGGCCGCCCGGCGGCGCCCTTACCGCGTCCGGGGAACGCGTCCGCCGCTGCTAGGTTAAACGTAAGCGGCATGCGAAGGCCGCGCCTTACCTTTGAAAGGACCTTCGATGCGCTTGATCGGCACTTCGGACATCAAGATCTTCCCGCTCGCTCTGGGCGGCAACACCTTCGGCTGGACCTCGGACGAGTCCGGTTCACAGCAGGTGCTGGATGCCTTCACCGAGGCCGGCGGCAACTTCATTGACACCGCGGACAGCTACTCCGCGTGGGTTCCGGGTAACCGCGGGGGCGAATCCGAGGAGATCATCGGCCGCTGGATGGCCGAACGGAAAAACCGCGAATCGGTCGTCATCGCTACGAAGGTGGGCGGTCATCCGGAACTCCAGGGACTGTCGGCGGTGAACGTGGCTGCTGCCGCCGAGGCTTCACTGCAGCGGCTGGGCACCGAATACATCGACCTGTACTACGCCCATTACGACGACGAGGGCACCCCGTTGATTGAGGCGGCCGCCGCGTTCGACGCCCTGGTGAGGGAGGGCAAGGTCCGCCAGATCGGTTTGTCCAACCTGTCTCCCGAGCGGATCGCCGAGTGGATGAACATCGCCCAGCAGAACGGTTTTGCGCTGCCGGTCGCGCTGCAGCCGCACTACAACCTGGTGGCCCGCAAAGACTACGAACAGGGCTATGCTCCGTTGGCCCGCGAACACAACCTCTCGGTGTTCCCGTACTACTCGCTGGCCGCCGGTTTCCTGTCCGGCAAGTACCACTCGACGGATGACGCCGACAGCAGCCCGCGCGGCGGCATGCTCCGTGATTACCTCACGATGGAGGGCTTCGCGGTCGTCGACGCGTTGGAGACCGTCGCCCAGTCGCGCGGCATCTCCCTCACGACAACCGCGCTTGCCTGGCTGCTGACCAAGCCCGGCATTACCGCTCCGCTGGCCAGCGCCCGGACGCCCGAACAGCTGCCGGAGCTGATGGCCGCCACGGACGTGGAGCTGACCGCCGACGAAGTCGCCGCCCTGGACCGGGCGTCGAGGCTCTTCGCCTGACCGGCCCTTAACGACGACGGCGATGCCGGGTGGGCATCGCCGTCGTTGGTGGCGGAAGCTCCGCCGTTGTCAAGGGTGGGTTAGAGCCAGCCGGCCGGATCCACCAGTTGACCGTCCTTGACAACCTCAAAGTGCAGGTGGCAGCCGGTGGAGTTGCCGGTGGTGCCCAGCTGGCCGATGGCCTGGCCCTTGGCCACCTTCTGGCCCAGCGAAACGCCGATCGACTGCAGGTGGTTGTAGGTAGTCTTCAGGCCGCTGCCGTGCTGAATTACGATGCGGTTACCGCCGCCGCCAACCTGCCAGCCGGCCTCGACGACCTTGCCGCCGTCGGCCGCGTGGACAGGGGTGCCGCAGGCCATGGCGTAGTCAATGCCGGTGTGCAGCTCGCCGGCAGCACCGGTGATCGGGTTCTGGCGGTAGCCGAAGCCGGAGGTCTGGTTCATGTTCGGGATCGGAGCGGCCAGCTTGCCGGTGGCAAAGCCGACGGTCTTCGCCTTGGCTGCGGCGGCCTTCTTGGCTGCGGCCGCGGCCTTTGCCTTCTTCTCCGCTGCAGCCTTCTTGGCCGCAGCTTCGGCCTTCGCCTTCTTCTCGGCTGCAGCCTTCTTGGCGGCCGCCGCCTTTTCGTCGGCCTTCTTCTTTTCGGCGGCCTCGGCGGCAACCTGGGCTTCCTCCGACGTAGCCTTGCTGGCTACCTTGGCCCGGTCAAAGCGGATTTCGGCCTCCTGGGCCGCCTGAATCTGCACGGGGCTTTGCTCGGAGGCGCGGTCGGAACCAACGTCGGTAGTGCCGCCGGCTTGGGCCACCGGGACCACTGCCGCGGCAAGGATGCCGGCGGCAACGGCAGCCAGGCCGGTCTTGCGGGCGAGGGAGTAGGCCGCCGGGGATGCTTCCCCTTCGCGGCGGGCAGGGGAGCCCTCGCTGGAACGGGAGATCTTAGCCAGGGCGGAACGCGAAATCTTGGACAGGGCATTCGTGGGGGTGTCGGAACGGCGACGACCGCGCACAGGGTTGTTCACAGGGTTTCCTCTCTTGCGCCTGCGAAGTTAGCTGTCGGATTCGAGCGAGAGTTCACTCGGTCCTGCCGGCAGTCGGATTTCAGAGTGCGACTGTGCCGGTGAGGACTTCACCCCGAGGTGCCCCCAAGCACCGTAAGTGGTTCCTCCGCCCCTGCCTTCGATGAAAAGCTCGATTCTTGCGGTCCGCTGGCAGGGTTAGACGGGCGGACCGGATGCCTACCTAGATAGATAGGAACAAATTCAAAATTACCGGAGCGACACGCGGCGTTACAAATTCGTTATCCGTGTTCCTTGTCACCAGAAGTTCCTCGGTCTGAGGTGATTCCTTTAATTGGGCGGAGTGTGCATCCGCCTGGGACTCGCGGCGCTGCTTGGCCGTTAGCGGAGCCCCGCGCCGGGGAGTAATCGGAGGTTGCACGCCGTTCCCGGGCCGTTAGTGGAGCCCCGCGCCGGGGAGTAATCGGAGGTTGCACGCCGTTCCCGGGCCGTTAGTGGAGCCCCCGCGCCGGGGAGTGAGCGGAAATTACAACGCCGGGGAGTGTTCGGAGGTTACACGCCGTTCCCCGGCCGTTACCGACCCCGTCCGGCCGGTAAGGGACGCCGCCGCCGGGCAGCTTCCAGTTAGCATTCGCGGCCCTGCGCGCACCAAGCCTTCGCGGCGCTGCTCTCGGGGAAGTGAGAGTGGATCGTGGCGGCGCAGACTGCGAAAGCGGTGAAGGCCAGCCGTGATGAACGCAACAAGCAGGGGCAGGCATCCGGATGCAGCCGCGTACCGGTCAGGCCGGCTGGCGCAGCAGGCCAAGCCCAACGAGCAGACGCCGAATCCCGGCCCGCCGCCCGGTGCCGACAGTCAGGCGCTGACCCGGACCCGGGTCCGCGGCCCGGTGCCGATAATCAGGTGCTGACCGGCTCCGGACCCCAAACCTAGAGTGCCGCCGCTCCGGCCTCCGCCACCGATTGGTCCTGCTCTCCGGAGCCGCCGCTGACGCCGATCGAACCGACCACCTGGCCGTCGCGGGAGAGCGGGATGCCGCCGGCGAAGATCATGATGCGGCCGTGGTTGCTGGCATGGATGCCGTAGAACTGATTGCCCGGCTGCGAGTTGTCGCCCAGGTCCTTGGTCTGGATGTCGAACGCCCGCGAGGTGAAGGCCTTGTTGATCGAGATGTCGATGCTGCCCAGCCACGCCCCGTCCATCCGCACGTGCGAGACCAGGTTCCCGCCCGCATCGGCGACGGCGATGTTCATCGGCTGGCCGATGTCGGCGGCTTTGGCCTCGGCGGCGGCAATGACCCGGCGGGCGTCTTCCAAGGTGACGGTGTCCATGTTTGCTCCTAGGTTCAAGGCCCCGTCGCGGGGCCTAGCTGATGTAACCGTTGGGGTTGAGCACGTACTTTGTGGCGGCACCGGCGTCGAACTCCGCATAGCCCTTCGGCGCGTCCTCCAAGGGGATGGCCGTGGCGTTCACGGCCTTCGCTATCTGCACCCTGTCGTGCAGGATGGCCATCATCAGGCCGCGGTGGTACTTCATCACCGGGCACTGCCCCGTGGTGAAGGAGAGCGACTTGGCCCAGCCCGTGCCCAGCGAGAGCGAGAGCGAGCCCTTCTGCGCGGCCTCGTCGATTCCGCCCGGGTCGCCGGTGACGTACAGCCCCGGGATGCCCAGCGCCCCGCCGGCCGCAGTAACCTCCATCAGCGAGTTCAGCACGGTGGCTGGCGCCTCTTGGGCGTCCTTGCCGTGCCCGCGGGCCTCGAAACCCACCGCGTCCACGCCGCAATCCACCTCGGGGACGCCCAAAAGCTGTTCGATCTGGTCCCTGGGATGGCCCTGGGAGACGTCCACGGTCTCGCAGCCGAAGCTGCGCGCCTGGGCGAGGCGGCCCTCGTTCATGTCCCCGACAATCACGACGGCGGCGCCGAGCAACTGGGCACTGGCCGCAGCGGCCAGCCCCACGGGGCCGGCGCCGGCAATGTACACAGTGGATCCAACCCCCACGCCGGCGGTGACGGCGCCGTGGAAGCCGGTGGGGAAGATATCGGAGAGCATGGTCAGGTCCATGATCTTCTCGAGCGCCTGGTCCTTGTCCGGGAACTTCAGCAGGTTCCAGTCGGCGTAGGGGACCAGCACGTACTCGGCCTGGCCGCCCACCCAGCCTCCCATGTCCACGTAGCCGTAGGCGCTGCCCGGGCGCTCCGGATTCACGTTCAGGCAGATGCCGGTCTTCCGCTCCTTGCAGTTCCGGCAGCGTCCGCACGCGATGTTGAAGGGGACGGAGACGATGTCGCCGACCTTGATGAACTCCACGTCGGAGCCGACGTCGACGACCTCGCCGGTGATTTCATGGCCCAGGACCAGGTTTTTCGGGGCAGTAGTACGGCCCCGGACCATGTGCTGGTCGGAGCCGCAGATGTTGGTGGCAACGGTGCGCAGGATGACTCCGTGCGATACCTGCCGGCCCACGTTGTCTGGGTGGACCCCCGGGCCATCCTTGAGGGTGAAACTTGGATAGTCGATGTCGATCACTTCGACCTTGCCAGGTTCCTTGTAAGCCACTGCTCGATTGCTGCTCATGGGGATTCCTCTGATGCGGAAGTCATGGATGGTGGGTGCCACGGTAGCCCTCTTGGATGGGGGCTGGCTAGGGTTGAGGCAGCCTTGGCCCTGCAGTCCAACACCTCTTGTGGCCCGTTGAAGGCGGCTCGTGTGCTTCTTGCGGGCCGACGCCCGCGGCGGAAGCGTGGCGCCCCGCCCTCCGCCGTCGGCTCGCCCCGGAATAATCTTCGCGATGCCTTGGTTGACCCATCTAGATGCGATTGCATGAACAAACCAGGAGGGTCTCAGTGTCAGAGCGCAAGATCGTTGTTATTTCCGCCGGACTCGGCGTTCCGTCCTCGAGCCGGATGCTGGCTGACCAATTGGCTGCCTCTGCCGTGGACCAGTTCCGCCTGAAGGGCGTCGAGGCCGAGGTCCGACTGGTGGAGCTGCGTGACTACGCCGTTGATATCGCCAACAACATGGTGACCGGCTACGCCGCGCCGAAGCTGGACGAAGTGCTCAAGGCAACCATGGCAGCCGATGCGCTGATCGTGGTGACCCCGGTCTTTAGTGCCTCCTACAGCGGGCTGTTCAAGTCCTTCTTCGATGTGGTCGAGCCGCGCGCGCTCGCCGGCAAACCGGTGCTGATGGGCGCCACCGGTGGCAGCGCCCGCCACTCGCTGGCCCTGGACTACGCCGTCCGTCCGCTGTTCAGCTACCTCCGTGCCCGCACGGTACAAACCACGGTCTTTGCCGCACCGGAGGACTGGGGTGCCGGTGAGGCGGGAACCGGCGGACTGTCCGAGCGCTCGGACCGGGCGGCCGCCGAACTGGTTGACCTGGTGGAGGGCGCTCCGGTGACCGAGCGCGGCCGTGGCGGCGTCGAATCCAAAAGCTTCGAGGAGATCCTCGCCAGCGTCGGCCACTGAATGAGCGTCTACCGCTGAGCAAGACGAAGGCCCGGTCGGGCGTGGTCCAGCGATGCGCACCCCCGCAGCGCGACCACCCGGACCGGGCCTTTGCTGTGGCTAAAAACGTTCGGGTTGTTGACCCAGTTTGAAGTGGCGTCCGCTGATGCTGGCCGGCTTTACTGCCACATAGAAATCCTTAAGAGTCGGGATCCAAGTCTCGACCGGCAGCGCTTCGGCGGCCGCGATGTCCTCCTGGTCCTGCAGTACCCGGGCGGTGCCTTTGACGACAACGCTCCATGCTTCCTCGCTGCTGATGCCGTCGGCCTCGAACAAGACCTGGTCGTTGATCGTTAATTCGGCCAGTTTGGTGCCCGGCGCCGTGCGCAGGATGAGCCTGCCATCGCGCGCAACATAGTTGATGGGGAAAATATCGGTTTCCCCGGCGGCCGTGAGGACGAGGCGGCCATGCTTCGTCCTCTCCAGCAGCATCCACGATTGCTCGTCGGTGAGCTCAAGGACCGCGTCGTCGTGTTCGAACATCATGCCTTCATCCTTCTGCATCGCTTCGGTGAAAGGAAGTCCTTGATACAAGCGGACATCTTAACGACGAGGCACCGCCGTTGAGCCGGTTGTCCGGCCCAGCGGCGGTGCCTGGGTCATCTCCGTGCCCGAGCACGGGTGGCCAGTGTTACTTGGCCGGAGTGATCAGCGCGGAAGCGCTGGTGCGGGCGGAGTCGAAGCGGGCTGCGACGTCGGCCCAGTTGACGATGTTCCAAAACGCCTTGACGTAGTCGGCCTTGACGTTGACGTAGTCGAGGTAGAAGGCGTGCTCCCACATGTCCAGCATCAGCAGCGGAATGGTGCCTACCGGGATGTTGCCCTGCTGGTCGTAGAGCTGCTCGATGACCAGGTTGCCGCCCAGGGGTTCGTAGGCCAGCACGGCCCAGCCCGAGCCCTGCAGGCTCAGCGCTGCGGCGCCGAAGTGGCCGCGGAACGCGTCGAAGGAACCGAAGTACTCATCGATGGCGGAGGCCAGTTCGCCGGTGGGCTTGTCGCCGCCTTCCGGGGAGAGGTTCTTCCAGAAGATCGAGTGGTTGGTGTGGCCGCCGAGGTGGAAGGCCAGGTCCTTGGACAGCTTCGGCACGTTGCCGAATTCGCCCTTGGAGCGGGCGTCGGCCAGCTGCTCCAGCGCGGTGTTCGCGCCGGCCACGTAGGTGGCGTGGTGCTTGGAGTGGTGCAGCTCCATGATCCTCGCCGAGATGTGCGGCTCCAGGGCCGCGTAATCGTAGTCGAGCTGGGGCAGTTCGTACTTGCTCATGTTCTTCCTCTCGTCGGAATTACTGTGCGGAAACTACTCAGTGCACACTTCCAGCCGGCACGGACAACGGGTGGTTGGCCCGCCAAGCTGCCAATCCTCATTCAAACATGACCGAGGCTGGCACCGTAGCGAATTTCGCCACTGACGTAGCCCCGCATCCGCAGCCTGTCGGGCGGTTTGACCCCTGAGACGACATTCGACCTCCAGAGAGCGGGGGCGGTGAGGTCATTTCGTGCAGTCGCAGAGCCCCGCGAACGCCCCCAGCTCCTCCAGTCCGGCGGGCCGTGCCGGCAGGTAGTCCGTGAGGGCGCGGGAACGCACGATAACCGCCCGCCACTGCCCGCGCGAGACAGCCACGTTGTTCCGGTTCCGGTTAAGCACGAATTCCATGCCGCGCGGCGCCTCGGCCGCGGCGGACACCGCGGTGGAAACGATCACGACCGGCGCTTCCTGGCCCTGGAACTTGTCCACCGTGCCCACCCGGACTTCCGCCAGCCCGGCGCCGTCCAGCACGGAACGGATCAGCTGGACCTGGGCGTTGTAGGGTGCCACCACGAGGATGTCCGTTCCGGCCAGGGGGCGCGGCCGTGCCGTGCCGTCCGTACGCCAGGGCAGGCCCAGATGCCGGCGGACCTGGGCCAGTACCTCGGCGGCTTCTTCGGGCGACGACGTCGCGTTGCCGTGGTGGTTCACGTACACGCATTCCACCCCGGGCGGAGCTCCTTCCAGCCGCCGCAGCCCGGCGGCCGGCGCCGACTTGAGCCGCCCCTCGTAGGCCAGGACGGAGACGGCCCGGCACAGGTCCGGGTGCATGCGCCAGCTCAGGGCGAGGAAATAGCCCAGCTCCGGCGGCAGCGTGGCATGGCCGTCAGAGAGCCACCCGAGTGCCGACTCGTCGACCGGTTCCGGATGCGTTCCCTGGGTCACCTGCGGCAGCTGCTGCGGATCACCCAGCAGCAGCAGGCGCCTGGCGGCCCGGGAGACGGCCAGCGTGTTGGCCAGCGAGAACTGGCCGGCTTCGTCGATGACCAGCAGATCCAGCGACTTCGGCGGGACAGCAGACCCCGTCATGGTCCACGCCGTGCCGCCAATCAACGAGCCCCCGGGAGAGGCGAGCAACCGGGCCACATCGTCCATACTCCGGTTGGGCCACGGCAGGTCGTGGTCGCCGTTGGGTTTTTTGGCAACGACTTCCGGCGGCACGCCGGCCTTCTCGATGGCGGCGCGCAACATGTTGTCGACCACGGCATGCGACTGGCCGACGACGCCGACCTTCCAGCCCCGGGCCACCAACCGGGCGACGGCGTGCGAACCGACATAGGTCTTGCCGGTACCCGGCGGTCCCTGAACCGCCAGGTAGGAATCGTCCAGGTCGGCGACGGCGGCGGTGATCGCGTCCACGTAGCCGTCGGGGTGGTCTTGGACCTCGGGCAGCCGCGCCAGCGTTGCCAGCCGCGGCGGGCGACGGCGCAGCAGGTCCAGCGCCGGTTCGGCCGGGAAGCCGGGAAGTGTGCCGGCAACCGCAGCGGCGAGGTCTGCGAGGGCCTGCCGGATGGAGGTGGTGGGCAGCGGCTTGTCGGGTGTGAGCGCCACCGGCGGCTCGTTGTACTCGTCGGCGCCGCGGGGCAGCCGCTCCTTCACCAGGAGCGTGTCCTTCTCGCCGTCGGCACCCAGTTCCAGCACTTCCGCGCCGAAACAAAACGCGCGGTGATTGACGCCGTGGTCCTGGTCGCAGAGGAACGCCGGGAAGGGCTGGTCGTAGAGCCGGCAGAGCAGGCTGCCTTCCTTGATGGTGGATCCGGGCGCTAGCCTGCCGGTAAGCCGCAGCACGCGGGCCGGGTTGCTGCGCGACGTCGGCTTCTCCCACCCGGAAACCACGAGCGCGGAATCCACGGTGAAGACGTCGCGGGTATCCGCCCAGTCCTCCAGCGGAGCGTCGAGCCGGTCGAAATGCGCCCACCAGTACTGCTTCGCTTCCCGCCGGTGGTAGCCGACCGAGGCCGCGACCATGGCGACGGCTTGTTCATCGGCGGACAGCGTTTCGCCTCGGCGGGCGGCCCTGTCGGCGGCAGCCTCGACGTAGTCGTGCAGCCGCCGCTCCTCGGGCGGCAGCGGCTCGTCGTCGGCGGCCAACGTCCCGCTCGCGGCAGAGGCAGCCGCCGCCGCGGGGGCGGCCGTACGCCCCGGCACGACTCGGCGCTCGGCCGCCAACCGCAGGAGCCAATTGCGCAGTTCCATCGTGGAGAGGCAGTCGTACTCGTTGTAGTCGGCAATGCTTTTCAGGACCGTCTCTGCCTCGGCGTCGTTGCCGGCGTCCCTGGCCGCACAGTAGCGGGCGTATGCGACCACGGAAGCTCCGGCGTCCTTGACGTCGCCGGACCGCAGGTTATCTCCCATGTACAAGGGCTCGAGCTTCTTGATGCTGTAGGAGTTTTCCGAGATCCGCAGGTTGTGCCGGACCGTGTCGTAGAGGTCCACCAGGATGCCCTCGCGCAGCAAACCGTCCACGGTTTCCTCACCCACCAGATGCTGCAGCGACAGCCGGCGTAATGCGGCCTTCTCGTAGTTGGCGTAGTGGTAAATGTGCATCCCCGGATACCGGCGCCGCCGATCGGAGACATATTCCAGGAAATCCGCCAGCGCCTGCCGTTCGCCGGCGCGGCTGTGCGCCCAGAAGGGCTTAAACGGCGGGGCCATGCCGGCAGCCGGCGCATTTTCCACCACGCCGAAAAGGTACTCCAGCCCCCACTCGCCGTCCTCGTCCTGCCACAGCGGGTCGCCCTCGAAGTCGAAGTAGATGTCGCCGGGGTTGGGCGCAGGCAGGCGGGACAGTGTGTGCTGCTCCAGCACGCGGTACGAAACCTCGTGTTCCGTGCCGTCCTTGCGGTAGGTCACCCGGCCGTCCGGCGTGGCGGAGCCGGTCTGCATTCGTGCCTGGTCGCGGAGCCGGGCCAGCGCGCCGTCTGTCGGTTCACCGGGTGGAAGTTCCAGGGCGGCCAATTGGTCGATGGTGAAGATCCCGGCCGCTCGCAGCTTGCGCCGGCGCAGCGTGCTCATGTTCGCGACCAGCAGCAGGTCCCGGTGCAGCTCAACTTGTTCGGAGCAGTAGTTGCAGCGTCCGCACGCGGTGACCCTTTCGTTCCCCCAACGGACCTGGTCTGGCTGTTCGCGGTGTGCGGTAACGAGGTTGAGGAACCTGGTGCGGCGTTCGCGAAAAACCGGCAGCAGGTCGGTGAGGCTGTGGTTGCTGTGCCGCCGGTCGCCCAGCACCAGCGTCACGGTGGGAGCCACGGCGATGCCGGCTTGGAGGAGCTGGTCCCCGTACGCGGCCAGCTGCAGCAGCGCGGTGACCTTGGCGTGTCGGGCCAGCTTGGTGTCATAGACCGCGTAGGCGGCAGCTCCGCCGTCGTTGTGGGTTTTGACCAGGAAATCGGACCGTCCATGGAACCGGCCGTCGAAGAAGGACGCCTGGAACACCACGTCTGCGCCGGAGCGCAGCGCGGCGATCGACTCGTCGTGCTTGGCCTGCAAATCCTGCCGCGTGTAGCTGCGGGTCTCGGCAATCTCCGCCACGCCGGCGCCGAAGGTGTCGCGGAAGTGCTGCAAGACCCGGTGCTCGTGCAGATCGCCCAACTCCGCCGTGCGCTCGAGCATCTCGTCGCGGCCAAAATCCGCCACGGGGGAGCGCCCCAGCTTCTCGTCCAGCTTGCGCAGCAGCTGGTACTCGCACTGGGCGGCGACGACGAGGTCGCTGGCTGTGTAGACCAGGTCGCGGTCAGCCCCGTCGACTTCGGAGTCGAGCAGAAACACGGTGCCTCCTTCAAACAGGTGCGCAGGTGCCAACCCGGCCGGCGGCGGGTCCCCCCAACGATATCCCGCCGCCAGCCGGTGCCTGCCGGCAGTTACAGGTCTACCGTCCGGCACCGACATTTTGGCGAATGGGGCATGGGCGCCCGGCCCCGGGATTCCTGTTACGCGATGTGACCGCCGTCTCCGACGGTCGGGCGGCAGCTCTGGCTATACTGCCAACAGCTTCAAGAACTGTGGCCGCCAAGCTCCGACTTGGCCACATACCAACCCCACGCTCGTTGGGTGGTTCGGATGACGAAGCGGCCCGCATCAGCCTCGGCTACCGATGCGGGCAAGAGCACGCGAAAGGACGCGGCGCCCGGCGCCGGCTGCCATGGACATCCCTCACTCCCCGCAACTGCAGGTCTTGAGCCTGGCCGACTATGAACAGGTTTCCGCAGCGCGCGAGGCCTTCGTAGACTTCCTGCTGGATGCCGCCCGGCAGCCCCGCGGGCAGCAGCGCGACATCGCCGCGGCGCAATGACCACGCGGACCGTGCCGACAGCGAAGGCTCCGGCAGTGGCGCAGGCGCCGGCCGCGCCCGCGTCTCAGACTCCCGCGGCCGCGCAGGTGCCCACCGCAGCTTCCGGCCCGCGGCGGGCCCGCGGGCTGCTGCTGGACACCGACGTCGTGGTCGAGCTCAGGCGCGAGAGCCCGGACCCCGCCGTCGTCGACTTCCTGCGGCGCCGCCGCCGCTCCCGGGTCTACATCTCCGCCTTGACCCTGGGGGAGCTGCGGGCGCTGAGCACCCAGGACTCCGCGCTGACCGGGCAGGCCGACGCGTGGCTGGTCGAGCTGACCGCGCGGTTCTCGGCCTTTATCCTGCCGGTGGACCAGCAGGTGGCAGAGGCCTGGGCGCCGCTGGCCATTCAAGACGTGCCGGCCGTCGAGTCGCTGATCGCCGCGACCGCCTCCAGGCACTGCCTGACCGTGGTGTCCGGCAACGCCGAGGCCTATCGGCGGCTTGCGGTTGAAGCCTGCGACCCTTGGGTGCCGGCCCGGCGATAGGGCCTGCAGCGTCCACGGGCGGGAGCACCACACCCCGAGCACACCGCGGCCCGCACCCCCAGCACCGCACCCCGAGGACCGACCCCGTCCGACGCCACCACCACCCCCGTGATCAACCGCAGCGCCCGCGCCCCCCAGAACCGCACCTTGAGGACCGCACCACCGACCCCTGCGACCAACCGCATCGCGTATGCGAACGACCACAATCGCACGCCACTTTCCCGCCGAAGGGTGCCTGTGTTGCGCCGAACGGTTCCGCGAGTGGCCCCCTCGGCTATTTACCGACCGGGCGTTCAGAACGCGTGAGAAACTAGACGGGGTCCGGTGACGGGCGGCACTCTTGCCCCCTCTTTCTGCGGACAAGCTCCATCACGGTAAGGAATACATGGCTCATGGCCACTGAGAACAATGCCCCGGGCACGCTCGATGCCGCTGCACGGGTGGATAACGACGGCGGCGCTCCCGCCAAGTGGAAGATCGTCGGTCCCGGTCTCGTTGTCGCCGCCACAGGCGTCGGCGCCGCGGACATGGTGGCCACGCTGGTGGCGGGCTCCCGGTACGGCTACGGGCTGTTCTGGGCGGTGATCGTCGGCGTCATCCTGAAGATCATCCTGGTTGAAGGTGCCGGACGCTTTACCCTTGCAACGGGCAAGACGATCTTCGAGGGCTGGCGCTCGCTGGGCCGCTGGACCACCTGGTACTTCGGTCCGTACATCATGATCTGGGGCTTCGTCTACGGTGCCACGGCAATGTCATCGGCAGCGCTGCCGCTGGCCGCGATGTTCCCGGTGCTGCCGCTGTGGGCCTGGGCGATCCTGATGGGCCTGGCCGGATTTGTCATGGTCTGGTTCGGCAAGTACGCCACCTTCGAGAAGATCACCGCCTTCTTCGTCGGGCTGATGTTCGTTACCGTCGTCGGGCTGGCCATCATCGCCGTGCCCAACATCCCGGAGATGATCGGCGGCCTGGTGCCCATGATCCCGCAGGAAGAGGGCGCGGTGTTCTACACCCTGGCGCTCGCGGGCGGCGTGGGCGGCACCATCACGCTGGCGGCCTACGGCTACTGGCTGCGCGAAAAGGGCTGGCACACACCCAAGTGGATGCGCGTCATGCGCATCGACAACTCCGTGGCCTACGTCATGACCGGCATCTTCGTCATCGCCATGTTGATTGTCGGCGCCGAAGTGGTCCGCACCGCGGGTGTTTCACTGAGCGCCGGCGACGAAGGACTGCTGGACCTGTACGAGGTACTCAAGGATGAGTACGGAGACGTGGTCGGCACCGGCTTCCTCGTCGGTTTCTGGGCCGCCTCCTTCTCCTCCATCATCGGCGTCTGGAACGGCGTGTCCCTGATGTTCGCCGACTTCTGGGGCAACATGCGCAAGAAGGAGTCCGGCCACCCGGACACGCGCGTGGGCGGCAAGTACTTCAAGTTCTACGTCCTCTGGCTGACGTTCCCGCCCATGCTGCTGTTCATGCTGGGCAAGCCGATCGCGCTGATCCTGCTGTACGGCGCCCTGGGGTCCTTGTTCATGCCGTTCCTGGCACTGACGCTGCTGGGCCTGCTCAACGGCAAGCGGATCCCGAAGGAATGGGCCAACCGCCTGCACACAAACATCGCGCTGGGCATCTGTGCCCTGCTGTTCGTGGTCCTCGGTGTCTACCAGTTGTGGAACTCCGTCTCGCCGCTCTTCGGCGGCTGATTTCCCGCATGCTCCGCTGCCCCGTACCGTTTCGGTGCGGGGCAGCGCTTGTTTAACAACGACGACGGCGGGCGCCCGGTTTTGAACGCTCGGCGGCGGTGGCGCGGTTTTGAGCGCTCGACGGCGCCGGCGCGTCGACTGCCTGCGCGTCGACTGCCTGCGCGGTCGGGCGCCGCGCGGCGACGGGCCCGCCTACTGCCGGCCGGTCCGGCGTTCGCCGTCGTCGGCCGAATCGTCGTCGCCGATGATCGAAGCCAGGAGTTCGTCCGCCTCGCCCAGCCCGCGGACTGCCTGCACAAGGATCGCCCGGGCCTCAGCTTCCGGTGAGCGATGGTGGGTATCGGCCAGGATCCGGAGTCCTTCCATGGTCCGCGCGTCCAGCCCGGACACCGTAAGCGATTCCATGACAGTCACCTTCCCGTGGAGCATGGCGCCCCAAGTCCCGCCCATACTAGTCCCGCCCCGACGAGCTGTCAGCGGGCCGTCAGCGGCCGTCAGCAGGGTCAGCGCAGCGGGTCGAACGGCCGGATCTCGTCGGGCACCCGGCCGGTGACAATCTGTTCTGCCAGCAGCTTGCCGGTCGCCGGGCCCAGCACGATGCCCCACATCCCGTGCCCGCCGGCAACGTACACCCCGGGGGAGCGGGTGGCGCCGATCAGCGGCAGCCCGTCGGGCGTGACCGGGCGCGGGCCGACCCAGAGATCCTCGAGGTTCTCCAGGTCCATGTTGGTGAACAACGGCCGCACGGCGGCCAGGATCGCGTCGATCCGCCCGGTCTGCAGCGGTTCGTCCGGGCCGCGGAACTCCATGGTTCCGGCGATGCGCAGCCGTCCCTCGTAGGGGGTGCAGGCCACGCGGCGCGCCGGGAAGTAGATGGGGAACTCGGCCGGCTGGTCGGTGGCCACGCTGAACGAGTATCCGCGTCCGGCCTGCACCATGGTGCGGACGCCCAGCGGCTTGGCGAGATCGGGCAGCCAGGCGCCGGTGGCCAGGACCACGACGTCGGCGTGGAACGGCTCATGCGCGTAGGTCTCCACCGAAATCCCGGTGTGGCCGTGGCGCAGGGAGCGCACTTCGGCGCCGGAAATGATCTTTCCGCCGCGTGCCACCACGGATGCGGCAAGGGCCTCGACGAACGGGCCGGGCTCAAGGAACCGCTGGCCTTCCAGTTCGAACACGGTGGATACGCCGGCGGACAGCTGCGGCACCTTGACCTGGGGGTTGTCCAGGCGGCTCAGCGGGACGGACTGGCCGGCCTTCTCCACGTTGGCCAGCTCGTGGACAAAGTGGCGGCTTTCCTTCTCCGCCTCGAAACCGACGATGAACGGTCCCTTGCGCGTCCACGATTCGACGCCGTTATCGGTCAGCTCATCGAAGCTCTCCAGCGCCATCTTGTCGATCGGCGTCAGCGCGGCCATGGTCCGGTCCCAGGCCTTTTGCGTGCCGTGCAGCGCGAAGCGGGCCAGGAACTTCCACAGCTGCGGGTCCAGGCGGGCGGGAATGTGCAGCGGCGCCGTGGGGTCAACCAGCGCCTTGGGTCCGTAGGTCCAGACGGTCGGGTCCGACAACGGCATGGCCATGCCGGGCGTGAGCCAGCCGGCATTTCCCCACGAGGCGCCGGCGGCGACGCCGGATCGGTCCAGAACGGTGACTTCCACGCCGCGTTCCTGCAGGTGCCAGGCGGTGGCCAAGCCAACCATGCCTGCACCCACGACGACGGCGGTGCTCGGGGCGTGTGCGCGAGAGTACATCGTGTGCTCCTCGGGTCGACTCTTCTCTCGGACCCATCCTGAAGAATGTTTACTCGTTTCTCAAGCCGGTAGGAGAAGATTCTGTAAGAGTGAGGCATGCAGGCAGTAAGTTCAGAAAGTGGTGGTGATCACATGGTCGAATCGAATGATCTTCGACGCCCGTCCGGGGCTCCCGCGGGGGCGGGACTGGACCGCATCGACCGGTTGATCGTTGAGATGCTTCAAGCCGACGCCCGGACCCCCAACAACGCGATCGCGGCGGCCGCCGGCATTGCCCCCTCGACGTGCTTGAGCCGGATCCGCTCCCTGCGCGAACGCGGCGTAATCCGCGGTTTCCATGCCGACGTGGACCCTGCGGCCGTGGGGCGCGGCCTGCAGGCGCTGATCTCCATCCGCTTGCAGGCGCACGCGCGGTCGAATCTGACCCAGTTCAAGGACTTCCTGTCAGGCTTGCCCGCGGTGGAGGGGATCTTCTTTGTGACCGGCGACCGCGACTTCCTGATCCATGTCGCCGTGGCGGACTCCAACGCGCTGCGCGACCTGGTCGCGAACAACCTCAGCGTCCGCCCCGAGGTTGCCGGCACGAATACCACGGTCATCTTCGAACACGTCCGCCCGCCCGGCAGTTCGCTCGCTCCCTGATGGGGGAGAGGGTGTCCTCGTGGGGTTCGGTCCCCGCCATGTTGGCGAGGGGAGGGCTGCCCGGAGGCGTGTCTCGCTCCCTATTTGGGGAGCCGGCTTCTCTGGGCACGCCCGTACCCTGGCTGCGGAACCCCGGAAGGGCCCGCCTCTCCGCCGCGCCGGCCCGGATTCAGGGCGATCCCAGTCGCCCCACCCATGCCCCGGAGCGGGCACCCCTGCCCTTTGTTGACATGTCATTCTTTCGCCGGATAGGATAGTTGAAAGCTCAAGCAATCTATCGAAGGCTGCAATGTCCTGGTTTAAGAATCTTTTCAGCAAGTCCAGCGCCCGCCGGTCTGCCGCCAACCCTGCGGCCTCCGCTGCGGAGCCCCGCACGGATGCCCCCGTCGCCCAACCGGCCGAGGCCGCTCGCAGCGAAGCCGCCGCCGGCCTCCCCAAGATCGCCATCATCACCGGCAGCACGCGCCCCGGCCGGGTCAATGACTCCGTCGCCAACTGGGTCGCCGCCGAACTGGCCGCTCGGACGGACGCCACCTTTGAGGTCGTCGACATCGCCGACTTCAACCTGCCGCTGCTGGACGAGGCCTACCCGGCCGCCTACCAGAACTACCAGGCCGACCACACCAAGGCCTGGTCGGCCAAGATCAGCGAGTTCGACGGCTACATCTTCGTGGCCAACGAATACAACCACACGGTCTCGTCCGCACTAGCCAACGCCTTGTCCTACCTGAACGCCGAGTTCAACAACAAGGCTGCCGGCATCGTTTCCTACGGCTCGATGGGCGGCGTCCGCGCTGCCGAACACCTGCGCAATATGCTGGCCGAGCTGCAGGTGGCGGTGGTCCGCAACCAGGTGATGTTCTCGCTGTTCACCGACTTCGAGAACTTCTCCGAGTTCAAGCCGACCGAGCAGAATGCCGGAACGCTGGCCCCGATGGCCGACCAGCTTGTGCTGTGGGCACAAGGCTTCGCCACCATCCGCACTCCGCAGAACGCCGCCGCTTAGAACCCCAAGCCCGGCACGCCCGCCGCCTCCGTTCGGCGGGCTGTCCTGCCGCCGGCCTTCGGGCCGGCCGGCACCGCCCCCGCCGTTTCCCCATCCGGCGGGGGCGGTGCTGTTCTACGGGGGCCGCGGCACCGTTCCGTCGGCTGAACCCGCCGCAGCAAATCGGTGCGGCACCGCCTCGTCGGCTGAACCCGCCGAAGCAATCGGTGGGCTACCCGCGCTCGGCCGCAAGGATGGTGGCCATGGAGATGATGAAACCGGGCGTGCAGGCCGCAGCCAGCACCACCAAAGCGATGCGTCCGCCCAGCAGGACCCTCCGCTGCAGCAGTCCTTCCCGCCGTCCCGGGCCAGCAGGCCGCCCGGCGCGCCAGTCTGCGAAGAGCTTCACTCTGAGGGCCGCAAGTGCCCAGCCCACCACGACGGCGGCGACAATCCAGGCCGCGACCACCACGCTGGCGCCGCCCAGCGGGACCAGTAGGAGCAGCAGCGGAAGGTACCATTGCAGGTCCTTGGCCGTCCGCAGCAGCGGGAGGCGACGGGACAGCCAAGCCGTGGCCACCGCGACGAGCATGCCGTGGGCAATGGCCAGCGCGGAGAAGGCCGCGATCGAGAGCCAGCCAGGGCCCACCACCTCAAAGTCCCGGCTGTCCGGCTGCAACGGCCCAAGCACGGTACCGAGTACTAATAACAGCAACAGCCCGAAGGCCGCTCCGCCGGCCCGGCCGGCCGGCAGCCACCACCGCACCAAGCCGTAGAGGAGTGCCGTCCCGCAGCCGATGGCCACGCCGAAAAGGACGAAGCTCCCGGTCCCTTCCAGGCTGATCTCTCCGATGGTCTGGTTGTTATCGGTCAGCCTTCCGTCGTCCTCCGGCGACGTCACCGCCAACAGGCGCATGATCAACCGGCCGCCGGCGCCCGCCATGCACAGCCCGGCCACCCCGCCGGCGACCAGCAGCACTGTCGCCCACCACAGCACCCTGCGCGCAACGTGCGCCAGGAGTGCACCGCCGCCGCTCGGCAGGGCGCGGCCGCGAAGCAGAAGCGCTCCGTCGTCGTTCCCGGGGGTGCCGCCCTCGGGCACCTGGGCGTCGACGTCCACGTGGGTGTCGCCAGCGAGCACGAGCCCCCCGTCGTCGTTCCCGGGGGCGCCGCCGTCCAGGACGAGCACACCGTCGTCGTCCACGCCTGTGCCGTAGTGCACGAGGGCTCCCTCATCGTTCCCGGGGGTGTCACCGTCCAGGACGAGCACACCGTCGTCGACGGCTGTGCTGCCGTAGTGCACGAGGGCTCCCTCATCGTTCCCGTGGGTGCCGCGCTCGAGGACGAGGGCCCCGTCGTCGTTCCCGTGGGTGCCCCTGTCGAACACGAGCGCGCCGTCGTCCCGACGCAGGTACTCGTCACGGCCCGGCGGAGGCTGGAACCGCTCCCCGCCCCGAAAGGCCACCGCGGCCAGCCCGGCGACCACCAGCACGCCGCACAGGATCATGAGTGTCACGGAGCCAGTATCCGACGGCCCCGGAAGCCAGCGAACCCCAGTCATGTCGACTGGGGTCCGCAGCGAACCGTCCGCCGGAAACCGGCGGGACGGCTTCGGTTAGCGTGTTTCGCGCGCCTCGTCCCGGTGGCGCACCATGTAGGCGATGGCCAGGGCCAGCATCACGGCGCCAAGGACGAAGTTGAGCCAGGTGGTGGCTGCATTGGTGGACAGGAAGTTGGCCGCTGATTCGCCGGGGCCGACGATCAGGCCGTACAGCCACATCGCCAGGTACAGGATGCCGGCTCCCATGAGGAAGTCCCGGGCACCGCTGGTGGTGCGGCTCATGATGTAGCCCACCACGCCTACCACCAGGTAGACGATGTTGAGCAGCATGGACACTTGGAACGCGTTGATCAGCATGGCGCCGGAGCCGCTGGCGAAAGCCATTTCTCCGTACTTCATGGTGATGCCGGGGATGAAGCCCAGCACACCGATCACCAAGAGAACAATTCCCGAAGTCATCGCGGCATTCCGCACATTTCCGCGCGAGACGTGTGCGTGATGCGCATGCGGTGATGCGGTAGTCATTTCTCCTCCCAGACAATGAGTTCGAAACTTCGTCGAGTAACAACTCGGCTGTTGGTAGGGGCGCATCTGACGTCAGAACCAGCGCTTTCAGTTTACGTCCGCCTGGCCGCGGCGGCACGGAAAAATGACGACGGCGGTGGGCCGGCCGGTCCTGTCGGTGCGGCTGCCCGGGTGGTTCGGAACCGGGGGTCGGTTTAGGCCTCGAGCAGCCTCTTGAGCGTGTGCAGGTCCCGGTCCACGGCGGCGGCATCGGCTTCGAACGCCGCCTCGTCCATGCCGTCACGGTGGTAGAGGGTGAACACCACCTCTGTCCCGTCGCCGTTGCCGAGCACGCGCAGCGGGTTGTAGACAGCTTCGCCCGACGGCAAGGTCACGTAGTGGTCCAGCACGCCGAAGTCATTGCGCTCGGTAAACGTGACCCGCACCGGCCCACTGTCGGTCTCGGCGACCCAGGCGTCGTCGACCACACCGATGGAGGAGCTGAGTCCGGCGGCCCACTGCGGCATGTTCTCGGGTTTGGCGGCGAACTCGTAGACCTCTCCAACGGGTCGGTTGATGGCGATGCTGATGTGCCGCGATGCAAACGTCATGTGGCCAGTCTTCAGGTTCGCTCCGACGCGGGCAAGACCCACGGAGCGCCCGGCACCGCCGGGAGGATCGGCGGGCTGGCGATGCCGTCGGGAGGGCCCGTGGTTGGCGCGAGGCGGGGCGCGCTGCCGCGGGTTCGAACCGGAAAGCGTGTGCATGACAGACTTGGACCATGGCATCCCTTACCGGCAACGGCGACGATCTCCATGAGAAGGCAGCCCACATCGGCATGCGCCTTGAAGACCGCTGGCAGGCGGTCCGGGAACGGCGGGCACGGCAGCGCGGCGACGTGGCCACCGTCATGCCGTTTACCGGCTACGGCACCGACGGTTGGATCCGCGTGCTGGCCCGGGTCGTGATGGCGCGGCCGGGGGCCTTCGACAACGGCCGCATGCCCTCCAAGCTGGTGGCCGACGGCATCCGCGGCTGGCGGAATTTCATCAGCCCGCCGGTGGCCAACGCCCGAGTGACGATCCACGCCGACGGCATCGAGCACCAAGTGGTGGCCGACCGCGGCGGAGTGGTGGACGCCAAGGTTTCGGTGAGCCTGGCTCCGGGCTGGCACACCGTCACGCTGCGCTGCGAGGACTCTGAACCGGTGGAAGCCGCGGTCTACGTGGTGCCGCCGGACACCCGGTTCGGGGTGGTGTCCGACGTCGATGACACCGTCATGGTCACGGCGCTGCCCCGCCCGATGCTCGCGGCCTGGAACACGTTCGTGCTGGATGAACATGCGCGCAACGCCACGCCGGGCATGGCCGTGATGCTGGAGCGGGTCACGCGCGAGCATCCGGGCAGCCCGGTGTTGTATCTATCCACCGGTGCCTGGAACGTTGCTCAGACGTTGACGCGTTTCCTGTCCCGGAACATGTACCCGGACGGTGCGCTGCTGCTCACGGACTGGGGGCCGACGAAGGACCGCTGGTTCCGCAGCGGTCAGATGCACAAGGTGGACCAGCTGCGGCGGCTGGCCGAAGAATTCCCGAAGATCAAGTGGCTGCTGATCGGCGACGACGGCCAGCACGACGAAGCCATCTACGCCGGCTTTGCGCTGCGTTATCCCGACCACGTGGCGGCCATCGCCATCCGCCAGCTGTCGGTCAGCGAAGCGGTGCTGGCCGGCGGCCGTTCTCAGGACGGCCCGGTCGGACCCGCGCGCAGCATCCCGTGGATCTACGCCTCCGACGGGAAAGGCCTGGCGAACCAGCTTCAGCAGCTGGGAATCCTCTAACGACGACGGCGGCCCGTCCGGCTGGGAACCCTTCAAGGACGACGGCGGCCACGGTTGGGAATCCTCTAACGACGACGGCGCCCCGCTCCTGATGGAGCGGGGCGCCGTCAAGCGGCAGTGCCCGGACGTCGTTCCTGCGGGCGCGGCCTGTTAAACGGTGGCCTCCAGCGGGCCGAAAACGGCTTCGATCATGGCCCGCGCCGTGTCGTTGTCAGTCTTTTCGGCCAGCGCAAGCTCCGAGGACAGGATCCGCATGGCCTGTTCGAGCTGGTGCTTTTCACCGGCCGAGGAGCCGCGTTCGATCGCCCGCAGCGAGAGGTCGCGGACCACTTCGCTGACCCGGTAAATGTCGCCGCTGTTGATCTTTTCCTGGTTGGCCTTGAACCGGCGCGACCAGTTCTCCTGATCCTCCGGCACCTTCGCCTTCAGGATCGCAAAAACTTCCTTAACACCTTTTTTGCTGATGGCCTTGCGTACGCCGACCGTTTCCGCGTTGCCCAGCGGCAGTTCGATCAGCAGGCCGTCGTGATGAGCGCGGAACTGTACGAACTTGGTCTGGCAGTCCTTGAACGGACGGGTCCGGAGATCGGTCACGGTAACAGCGCCGTGCGGGGGATAGACGAGGGTGTCGCCAACTTTAATGTTCATTGATGCCCTTTCATGCCATTATGGCAGATACTGCCACATTGGCAGCGAATACTCAAATATGGGGTATCTTGGAAGCTGCTATGCCACAGAAAACGCCGACCAGCGGCGCTTCCAGAACCGATGTGCCCGGCCCGACCACGGCTGAGCTCCCTGTCGCTGCACCCGGATTAAGGGAGCGGCGGCGGCGCCAGACCCGGACGGAAATCAGCGAGGCCGCACTGCATCTGTTCCAGGAACACGGCGTGGACGCCACCACCGTGGACGGCATTGCCCACGCCGCCGGGATCTCCCAGCGCACGTTCTTCCGGTACTTCACCAGCAAGGAAGAAGCCGCGCTGCCGGCACACCAGGATTTCGACGCCGCGCTCGAGGCCGGGCTGCTCACGATAGATCCGGCCGGCAACCCGCGCGAAGAGCTTGAGCGCGTCTACCAAGAGGTCATGCAGGGGTATGCGGACAACGACGCCCCGGCAGTCCGCCGCATGTTGCTCGTCAACCAGCTCATCCGCAAGGAGCCCCTGCTTAAAGCGGCCATGCTCAAGCACAATGCCACCCGGACCACCGGGCTGGTGGAGGCCCTGATGGACCGGTTCGGCCGCGACGGGGTGAGCGACCTGCAGATCAGGCTGGCGTTCGAGACCTGCGCGGCAGTGGTCCGGGTCGCCTTCGAGGTCTGGGTGGCCCGGCGCGAGGCCGGCCGGAATGACAACCTGCCCGACATCTACGCGGCTGCCCTGCAGTTGTCCCACTGACCATGCGAAACACGCGCACCGCCCCAGTCCTTACGACGACGACGCCGTGTCCGTGCCGGAGCGGCCGGCCGTACGGCGAGTGCTGTGGGCCGTTGCACCGCGGCGAGGCGGAGGCGCCGACGGCGGAAGCGCTGATGCGATCGCGCTACACGGCGTTCGTCGCCGGGGATGCCGCCTATCTGCTGCGCACGTGGCATTCAGAAACGCGGCCCGCGCGGCTTGAGCTGGACCCCGCGCTGCACTGGACCGGACTGGAAATCCTCAAGACCGTCCGCGGCGGCGAATCCGACCGCGCGGGCACCGTCGAATTCCGCGCCGGCTACCGCGAGGGCGGCCGGGACCGCACGCAGCAGGAGAAGAGCACCTTCGTTCGCGAGGACGGCCGCTGGGTCTACCGCGACGCCATAGCCTGAGCACAGCCCGGTCGAGATGGCGGCGGCGGTGCACCACCCCGGGCGTCCGTCAGTCGCCCGTGCGCCCGGCATCACGCCGCGCGAGCACGGTGGCGCCGTCGTCGTTGTTCAGTCCAAGGCCAGGACGGCATAGATCCCGAGCGCGCCGAGGACCACCACGCTGCCGGCAACCCAGGCGGCAGCGGCGGCGTCGGCATAAATCCTCTCGTCGGCCACGCCGGAGACCGCACGGCGGTACCGGAGTTTCTGCGTGATGTAGATGCCGAACGCCGTGCACAGCGCCACGGCGACCAGCGTCCCGGTGAACCAGCCGTATTCCGGCATCCAGCGCAGGAACATGGCTGTCGCCACGATCATGGCCAGGGTGGTCCGGCTCCAGGCCAGGGACGTGCGTTCGGGCTGCAGGCCGGCGTCGTGGTGTTCCGGCTCCGGCACGGCGCGGGCGCGTCGCATCAGGACGGCCGCAGGACGACGAAGACCACCAGCAAGGCCGCCACCACACCGCCGCCTACCGCCAGGATCGGGGCTATCAGCGGCAGCGGCAGGGGAGTCTTGTGGCGCATGGCCCGCTCGACGTTGAGCCAGCGGAAGAACGAGCCGCCGCCGATCGCCATGGCCAGGACCAGGAGGATGATGGCGATGGTCTTGCGGATTTCCGGGACGAAGACGCCGCCGGTGAAGACCTCCACCGCGATGCCGCCGGCCAGGAGTGCCAGTGAGGTGCGGATCCACGCCAGGAAGGTGCGCTCGTTGGCCAGCGTGAACCGAGGGTCGGGCTCGGTGCCGCCGCGGAGCAGTTTGTCGGCGAGTTTGCCGCGTTCCGGGCTGGGTGAGGGCGAAGAGGTAGGCACGGCTTCATGGTAACCAAGTCCGCGGTAGGCGCGGCGACGGCTTACGTCACATGCCAGCCGTCAGGCCGCCGGCCGGTCCCGGTCGTCGTCGTTGTCCTGGTCCATGCGGGCCACGGTGAAGAAGCGGTTGCCCGCCCCCTTGTGTGAACTCGGCACCAGGAGTTTGGAGTATTTTTCGCACCATTGGGCGGTGCCGCCGGAATCCGCGGCAGCCGCAGCGATGGCGTCAATATCGTCGGACCACCCCAGAACGCGTTCCCCCTCGAGGCAGAACTGGATGAGTCCCAACTCGGTATCTACGTGCAGTTCGACGTCCACCCAAACGTCGAATAGCACAGTGCTGCTGGCTGTATCTTCTGTTTTGTATGTGTTCATCACGAGACCTGTGTTGCGCGTCACACCCTGTGGCGCCCTCCCACTATAGGGTTCACCATGCGGAATGCCAAACGGTTTCCCCAGCGTGAACGGCCGGTAAAGTGAATCGGGCGATGACTCAGACACCTTCCGCCCAGCGCCTCACCTGCAACGTGCCGATGCGTTGGGGAGACATGGATGCCTACGGGCACATCAACAACGTGGAAATCCTGCGCATCCTGGAGGAGGCACGCATCCACGCGTTCGGGCCTCCGGCCGGCACCGGCGGTCCCGGGCTCGAGGTGGATTTGCCGGTCTTCTCCGACCTGCCCGAATCCACCCAGGCTTTGGTGGCGGAGCACCGGGTGAAGTACGTCCGGCCGCTCAGTTACCGCAACATCCCGGCACACGTGGAGGTCTGGATCAGTGCGATCAAGGGCGCCAGCCTGACCATCGCCTACCGGATCATGGACCCGGTCACCGCCGAGCAGTGCGTGCTGGCCGAAACCACGCTCGCGTTCTTCCACACGGATACGGGGCGGCTGCTGCGCCTGAATGAGCGCCAGCGGTCGATACTGGCTCCCTACCTGGGAGAGTCCAACTTCCGCTGAGACGACGACGGCGATGGGCCGCCGTCGTGCCTAGCCCTCCCAGCCCAGGTTGCGGGCAATCCGCTCCAGCACGTCGAGGGTGGCCGTGTACTCTTCCTCGCTGATGCCGTCCGCCATGCGGGCGCGCGTGCGGTCGACCACCTCACCGAGGGAGGCCAGGCTGGCCCGCCCGGTGTCGGTCAGCGCATAGTGGCCGTTCTCGGCGCTGACCCAGCCGCTTTCCATAAGTTCTTCGACCGGTTCCTGGGGCCCTTCGCCCTCTTCCTCCGGAATGAAAGGCCCCAGGGCTTCCGCGAGCTCGTCGGCGGTGGACGGCTTGTCCGCGAGCAGGTTCATCATCTGCCACTGCCGGCGGGTGATGCCGTGTTCCTCCATGGTCTCGATGAACTGCTCGTCGAGCAGCCGGTCAACGAGCTTCAGCCAATAACCGATAGGTCGTAGAGGTGCCATGCCGCCACCCTACAAGGGTCCGCGCGGCCGATCGACTGAAATTGCCGGACACGCCGCTTAGTTGGCAAAGGCACCCCGGGGCCTGCGTGGCCGGTTCCTGGCGGGCGCGCGGTTGGGCCCGGCGCAGACGGGGACGCTTTCTGCCCTGAGCAGACCCTGCTGACGCCGACGGCGCCGCTTCCTACGATGGAAGCAGCCAGAAGGGAGTTCCGCCGTGCTCGAACTTCAGAAGCTTCATCGCGGGCCAAGTTCAGCGCCTCCGCCTTTGCTCCGCGACGTCTATGGGGCGGTGCTGCGCAGGGAACGTCGTCGCCAGCGGCGCACCCTCGACGACGTCGCCAGCCGGGCGGGCGTGTCACTCCAGTACCTCTCGGAGATCGAACGCGGCCGTAAGGAGGCCTCCTCGGAGATCCTCGCGGCAGTCTGTGCGTCGCTGGGGTCGGGACTGGCCGCCTTCCTGGCAGCAGTTCACCGTGAAATGGCGGCGGTCGAAGGAAGGGCTGTGCTGCATCTTCAGTCCATGCCATCGGCCTCCCGGCCCATTGGCCGCGCGCGGGAGGAATGTGCAGATGCTGCTGACCTGCTTTCTGGAGTCCTCGCCGACAAGGACCTGGCCCCGCACGCCCCGGCGGACGCGTGCCGCCAACTGGGCGCGGGCGTTCAAGGCGGGCCGCCGCCGCTTCTGATGGCCGCCTGACGTTATAGGCCGCTGCACGCCCGGCGCGGGTCGCCGTGCACATTGGGCCACGTGGCCGGACGTGTTCCGACAACGAACCCGCCGCCGCTGCTCGCCTCCAATCCTGCCCCAGCGTCTGCGGCGGAACTGCGCCAGCGTCTGCGGCGGAACTGCGCCACCGGTCGCGCCGGTTCTGCGCCACCACCGGTTGCGCTGGTTATGCGCCAACGGCTGCGGCCGGAGACAGGAAAAACGGGCAGGTGCAGCCTTTCGGCTGCGCCTGCCCGTTTCAGTTCGGGCGTCCGCTTGATCCGGGGTTGCCCGTTGCGGTTTCCGCCTTTTCCGGGGTTTGCCCGGCGAGGTCCGGCCGGGCCGCCTGGGAACTTAAGCCAGAGGGGCCAGCTTGGTCTTGCCGAAGACGGCGCGGTCCACCGAAATCCGGCCGGGGCCAACCAGTGCCAGCGCCAGCGCTGCGGCGCCGAGCAGCAGCACCAGTTCGTAGCCGCCGCCGTCCACGAAGACGCCGGCGGGAGCGTGGACGAGCACCAGGGCGCCGAGCATGTCCAGCGTCAACAGTGCCGCCACTAGCCGCGTCAGCAGGCCGAGGATCAGGGCGATGCCGCCGGCGAGCTCCAGGCCGGCCACGATCGGTGCGGCGATATCGGCGGCCGGGATGCCCATCTGGCCGAAGGCTGCCTGGGTGCCGGCGATGGTCCATTCGTTGAACTTCTGCCAGCCGTGGGCGACGAAGAGGAAGCCCAGGACGACGCGAAGAACTGTGCGTGCAGTGGTGGTCAAAGCGGAGTTAGTCATGATGTTTTCACCGTTTCAATGGTCAGAGGATCGGCCGTCTGGAACGAGCGATAAGCATCAATAACTTGACGCTTCAATCAAATAGTGACAGCAATAATGTTGAAGTGTCAACTTTCGGGCCGTGTCTGACGGTGCGAGGCGGGCAGCAGCCCCAGCTGGCCGGACCGCACGGGCTGGCCGTCCCAAGCCCCAGCTGGCCGGACCGCACGGGCTGGCCGTCCCGAGCCCCCAGAGCATGCCGCCGCTGCCGAACGCTCAGGCGCGGCGGACCGGTTGGCGCAGGATTGTCCTGAGCTTGGCCGGTTCGGTCTTGCGCGGGTCGCCGAGGTAAATTTCGTGGTGGTGCCCGTTCGGTTCCAGCTCGTTGGCCGGTAGGAACTCATCCCTCAGGCGGGCCAGGACCGGTCCTTCGTCGTCGTACGCACCCACGTGCATGACCTGGGCGCTTAGTCCCTCGTCCAGCCATCCGTGCCGGAGCGATCTCACCGCGGGAAGATCCTTTGTGGTGGCCGCCTGCCGCATCGCGTCTTCGATGTGTTCCGGCTCCAGCCAGTCGGGCTGGCGGATCATCATCGTCCACGACCACTCGTCCTTGGCCCGCCGGGTGAAGGCGGTCATGTCCTCCGCCCACCAGAGGCCTTCCAGCGGACCGACGACATAGTCGCGCCCGAGTTGCTTCTTGCTGGTGAACTTCAGCGTGTAGGACACTGCGTATAGGGCCTCGACCGCCCGCAGGTACCCGTCCGCCGTGTTCGGATCGCCGCGGCCGTCCGCCTGCAGGAACTGCATGGGCGGTACGGTAACCAGCTGGAAATCCTGGCCCGGGGCGTACAGCTCCTTCTGGTCCTTCTTGAAATCCAGCTTGTCCATGGGGCTTTCCGGTGGTGGGCAGCGGGCAGTGTGGTCTAGTTATATCGCGTCGTCACGGATGAAACGAGGAACATGCTGCAGCAAATCGCCGCCGAATGGTGGACCAGGATCACCGCCGGCTTCACGCGCGGTGAACCACTCCAAGCCGGAGCGCTGGAGCTGGCGGTCATCCTGGCCGCGGCGCTGCTGTTGTCGGTGCCCCGAGCAAGCTGGCGGTATTTCGGGTTGTTCGTCACGGCGGTCCATGAACTTGGACATGCCTTCGCTGCGCTGGCCACGGGGCGGCTGGTGCGCGGAATCCATTTGCGGTTCGACCAGTCCGGCGCCATGATCAGCCGCGGGGCGGGCCGGGCATCAGCGGCCTGGACCGGGTTCTGGGGCTACCCGGTGCCCGCGCTGGTCGGGGCGGCGCTGGTGTGGGCCGCCTTCAGCGGTTGGTCCGGTGCCGCACTGTCCGTCAGCGCGCTGCTGCTGCTGGCCACGCTCCTGTTCATCCGGAACCTCGAGGGCGTCGTCATCGCCGTGGGGTTGGCGGTAGGTGCTCAGCTGCTGGTGTGGTTCGCGCCGGTGGAGTGGCTAGGGCACCTGACGCTCGCCATCGGCGTCGGGCTCCTGGTGGGGGCCGTGCGGGACTGGCTGAATCTGCTGAGCGTGCACACCCGGCGCCGGCACCAGTTGGCTAATTCCGACGCGTTCATCATGGCGCGCCGGACCGGGGTGCCGGCCGCGCTCTGGCTGGCCGGGTTCGCGGTGGTCATCCTGCTGTGCTGGGCGGCTGCCGTGGCGACCGCGGCCGCTGTCGTCCCGCTGGCGATTCTGTAACGGATTCCCGGTCCCCTCGGCCTTCTGGAGTGGCCCTGCTCACAGCAATGTCATTCGCCTTGGGGCCCGAAGGGACCGCGTCGGTGCACGGGAATTATCGCCGTGTGTGAGACGTTGTTGACCGATGTTGAAATCTGTGGAACAGCAGCTATGATGGGCGCTCGCAGATAGGTCAAAACAACGAGAACTTCAGGAGTTTTAAACCCGCATGGCAACCGATTACGACGCACCGCGCAACAAGGACGACGACAACAATAATGAGTCGCTCGAAGCCCTTCAGGCTCAGCGCTCCGGTGGTGCGAAGACCGCGCTGATCGACGTCGAAGACTCGGACACCGCCGAGGGCATCGATCTGCCCGGTGCCGACCTCTCCGGTGAAGAACTGGTGGTTCAGGTTGTTCCTCCCCGTGAGGACGAATTCACCTGTGGCTCCTGCTTCCTCGTCCGTCACCGCAGCCAAGTAGCCCGCGAAAAGAACGGCGAGAAGTACTGCCGCGACTGCGAAGGCTAAATCCCCAATCTTCCGAACCCCGCGCTGGGACCAGCGCGGGGTTCTGTGGTTAAATCACACGCTTCGGACGGCCTCGCCGATCGGCGTGCCGCCGTTGATGAACTCGATCACCTTGCCTGCCGTGGCAGGAACGGCCAGCACTTCGGCCGCCACCATAGCAACGTCTTCGCGGCTCACTTCACCGCCAGGAGTACCCGGTCCGGCTTGGATCTTCCCGGTTGCGGGCTGCAGCGTCAACGAGCTCGGCCCCAGGATTGTCCAGTCCAGTGATGTGGACTTCAAGTAGTCGTCCGCGGCGGCCTTGGCATCGGCGTAGGGGAAGAACGCGTTGTCCTCCGGCACGCCGTGGTTCTTGCCGGCGCCCAGATAAGACACCATGATGTAGCGCTGCACCCCGGCCGCCACGGCTGCGTCCATCGACCGGATGGCCGCGTCCCGGTCCACTGCATAGGTCCGGGCTGGATTGCCTCCGCCAGCGCCGGCCGACCAGACGACGGCGTCGTGGCCGCGCAGCAGATCTATCAGGTCGTCGGTGGTCGTCTTCTCGACGTCGGCGATCACCGGCACCGCACCGGTTTCCCGCACATCGGCGACGTGGTCCGGATTGCGGATGATGGAGCTGACTTTGTGGCCCTGAGCGGTGAGGATGCGGGACAGGTGCAGCGCGACCTTGCCGTGGCCTCCAAAAATGGCAATGCGTGACATAAGGTTCCTTTCGGTGTGGTCAAACCCAATCTAGGCAAGGAGTCAGGTGGCAGCCAATGGCCGGCATCCTTGACGGTGACGGCGCCCGGCCGTCGCCCGGCCCCACCTGTGCCTGGTTCGGCTGGCGGCCAGCCGTCACCCGGCCCCAACTGTGCCTGGTTCGGTGGCTGCTCGACGCCGCGCTGGCTCCCCGTTGACGCCCGCCCGGCGGGCTGGTCACCTGGTTAGGCCGCCGCGAGCCCGGCCCTCCGATTCCGCCGTCTTAGCCGTCGCTGCCGGTGAGATGGATACCGGCTTCCCGCGTGGCCACCCGGAAACTGAAGGACTGCTCAATGTACAGGTAGACGAACTCTTCATCATGCCGGTCGTAGCCCACCGAGAGGTCCTGGCCCGATTCGAACAGGAAATCGCCGCCGCGCAGGCTCATCACGATGGCCCCGCGGACTCCCGGCGCCCAGACAATCGGACCGCCCAGCAACTTGCGCAGGTGCTCGGACAGCAGATACCCGCCGCGCTCGGTCGCCTCCACCACGGCGGTGTAGTGTCCAGGGCCGAGTGCCAGGCCGAACGGACCTCCAATGCCGGCCTGGAGCAGCGCCGAGACGGCCTTGGCAACACGCTTGGGGTAGTCATTGAAGTCAGTCACGCGGGGCACCGGCGAATGCGGGGTGGCGCTCGTGACCCCCTCAATGCCCACCTGTCGCCAGCCATGGAATACGGCCGCGTTCTCCGCAATGGCAATTTGCATCGCCGCCTCGGCCAGGTCCGTGAGGTCCACATCGGCCGCACCCCGGTCATGGTCAAGCAGTTCCAGCCGGGAAACCTTGAACGGTGCGCGCATCTCCACGAGGGGCAGCACCCCGCGCCGTCGCGTCGCCACGCCGTCGGCCAGCGCCGGGCCCGTGATGCTTTCGGTGCGGCCCAGGTTTGTCGCCGAGTACTCCCAGCCGAATGGACCAGCGAAATCCACCATTTTGCGGGCCCCGAGGGCAACGGTGAGCCGCTCCTTGGCCTCCCGGTCCAGCAGCGCCCAACCACCGTCGGAGATGGGGGCGTGCTCGCGCAGCAGGTGATCCATGGTCATGAGAAGTCCTCCTTGAGGCTGCCGATTCCCAGGGACGAATCAGAACCGGCTCGCCACCGGCGAGGATCCGTACGACGTGCCGCGCCCGACGGAGTGCGGCCCACCTGCCCGGGTGCAGGGACTGCAGTTTCGTCCGTGCCGGCAGCCGTGCCAGCAGCCGTTGCTGCCTCGGCCGCCCCGCCGTTGGCCACAATGTCGCCGTCCTGAAAGAGGGTGCCCCGGGCGATCTGGCGCCATTTAGGCTTCCTGCGCAGGAGAAACTCCAGGTCCATACTGAAATGTTTGAACTCCTCCGCCAGGGAATCCTCCATGATCGCGACCGATTCCGGGTCCTTCTCCAGCGACATCCGTTGTTCATACCAGCCGATCGCCTCGGCCTCCTCTGTCAGGTTGGCGCACATACGCGCAAAGGTCCGCGTCTCGGCGGAGAGCTCTGCGGCGGGTTCGTGGTACTGGTCAAAGCCCATCTGGATTCCTCCGTGAGGTTGTGCCTCTCTGCCAGCGTAGCCACGGCCCCGCCGGCTGACTACCTTTGACGGGCGGAAGGCCCGGGAGTGCGGCCTGGCTACCGTATGACCGCCAGGCGTAGCCATAGATCGGCCGAACTGCTGCGTTCTTGTCTATTTCTGGCCGGCCCGGATCGGCCATCTTCCGGGCGCTGGGATTGCCCCATCGCGTAGGGCTTCTGCCGGTGAAATCCGCGCTAGGCCCTACGCAGTACCCACCGGAAGAATCCATGAAGAACCACAGGGACGGCCCGTCGCGGCCGGCGAGTTCACGGCGGACCGCTACGCACGGCCCGGCGCCGCCGGCGAGTTCACGGCGGACCGCTACGCACGGCCCGGCGCCGCCGCCGAGCTATCGGGAACGCTACCGCGGCATAGTAATGTTGCAGGGTGATTCGCCGATACTCCGCCTTGCTCATGCTGCCACTCGTCGCCCTGCTTGCCAGCGGCTGCGCTCAGGTTGAACAGGCCGCCTCCGACGCCGTCGACCAAGCCGCCAATTCCGCTTCCGAGGCCGTAGGTCAAGCCGCGTCCAACTTGGCCAACGCAGCGGTCGGGGAAGCAGTCAAGCAGGTGTGTGCCCCGATTCAGGACGGCAGCATCGGTGAAAAGGAACAGGAGATGCTCGCTGGTCTGGTTTCTGCCGCCGACGCAGCCGGTGTTCCCGCCGAGATCACGGGGCCGATGTCGCAGATCGCCGAGTCCGGCGACCAAATTCCGGCCGACGCCCTGGCCTCCATGCAGCAAGCCTGCGACAACAACGGCGCTGGGTAGTTAGGCAACCAACTGACCACTCCCAAACCGCTCTTGCGCGGAATGGGAAAGCCTGTGGGGCGCCAAGGCAGCCGGGGGACCGGCGGCAACGCCGCTTTCAGAACGGCGGCGTTTCAGGCTGGGCCGGCCAACCGTCAAATGGACTGGAACTTCTGCCGGGCGGCGCGGTGGCTCCCGCGGCGCTGTCCACCCCGATATCGAGTTCCGACTGCATCGGGGCCTTCGGCGGACCTAAGTGGCCGAACGGCGTCCTGCGGACCGTCGCGTCAGGGTCTAATGGGCCTCCGTCCGGGGGAGGGCTGCTGGAACGACAGGGTTCTAAACCTACTTCGGCCGGCTCCGGCAGACGTTCGGGCAGCGGCGCGTCTTTCAACCACACGTGGTTGCGGAGCGGCCTTTGAGCCGGGTCGACGCTGAGCGGCGGTAGGAACCAAGGTACGCCCTTGCTCACTGTGACCCGCCAATCTCCCTGATGCAGCAGATGGTGGTGGTGCCCGCAGACCAAGACGCCATTGTCGACAGAGGTGGGACCGCCCTTTTCAAACCACTGGATGTGATGCACTTCGGTCCAGGGAGAGGGCGCAGTACAGCCGGGGAAGGCGCAACCTCCATCCCTGGCGATGATGGCCAGCCGCATGTACTTCGGAAACAACCGCTGGGACCGGCCGACGTCCAGAACCGCACCCGTGCCGGAGAGGATCACCGGGATGATGTCGGCATCGCAAGCTATCCGTCGGATTGCCTTGGCGCTCAGCGGCCCGGAGAAGATGCTGGTTCCCGGACGTCCGACTTCGGAGGCCAAGTCCTTGTAGTCGATGGTGACCAGGAGCTGCGGCCGTCGACCGCCGGCGGCTGGTAGAAGATCCGTGGTAAGAGCGACTTTGCAGGCACCAATGAGGCCGTCGAGCTGCTTCTGTTGCCGGGTACGCCCGTCCTCTACCGTCGCATCAACTAAAGCATCCGCTCCGCTGTCTCGAGCATCCGTGTCCGGGGTTAAGACCTCGTCGTCGTTGTCGGAAGCGCCGTTCAAGCGGGAGGCCGCATCTTCAACCGCGTCAAATCCTACTGCCCCGGCCGTGGCCGTCCCTTCCCTCAAACGAGGGTTGGTGGCGGTGTTGTAGACGGTTGCAAGAACTTCATTCTGTTCGTCGGTGGCGTTGATTTCGTAGCAATGCAGGCCATTGCGCCGCCCGCGATAGAACAGGCCCTGGCGTGCTTTGAGCTCGGCTGGCCCGAGATCGGCGCCGGCTGGGTTGAGGCCGCCTTCCCAATGCCGGATCAGCAGCCTGAGCGAGTCGGTGTCGTAATCGGAGGCATGCTGAACCAGTGCCTCTTCCATCTTGCGGAGCTGCTCCGGCTCCGCGGTGCGACGCAGCCCATCGACAGCCCTTCGGATCAGAGTTGCGGCCTGACCGGAGACCATTCCATCATCCATTGCACGGGCGAGCACCGGCAGCCTGGGCGACACAACAGGCTTACCCGGGGGCGCTGGGCGGACTTCGGTGGCTTCCGCGAGTTGGAAGCGTCGTGCAGCCTCCTGCCGTGCATTGCCCAACTTCGCCCGCAGATAGTCTTCGTTCGATTTGTAGGCGCCGCGCATACGATGATTCGCTGCCTCGGGGTCATGCGGCTTGTCTGTTTCCCCAACGGCGGCGATGTTTTGCTCTTTAATGATGCCCGCCAGAATCAACTGGGTTTGACCAACAATGTTGGCCAGCTCTTCAACCTGTGCCGCCGTCCGGGCCACCGACTTGGTACTGCGTCTCAGCCCGTCGTTCCGAAGGCGGTTATTCAGTTCGCTGACCTCGGCGCGGACCCGGGCCAGCAGGACGGAATCGTCCTGCCCTGCCCCCGCAGCCTCATCCAGCACCTCGATCGCCATAAATACAGCCTATGAAACCCCCGAGCAGGGTAGGAGAACCAGGGGTCGGCATGTGGATGAGCAAGCGCACGGGGCTGGCTGTGGAGAAGAAGTGGATGGGTGCTCAGGCACGGGCGTCGAGAGTCAAGCGATCTCGATGTGTGCAGTCCCGACGTTAACGGCTTAAGCAACCGGATGTCGACCGGCTGGGGCGCGAAGGAGCTCGGCCGGCTATGTGCAGCGGGGCTCCGTAAGCACGGTCAGCGGGCGACCGGCACGCCCATCCCGCCTGAACCCCGTCGTCAGCGGGCGACCGGCGCGCCCTCCACTGAAGCCGGCTCGCCGGCGGGCTCCTCCACCGGTTTCCGGATGAATAACGCCGCCGCCACGGCCACAATGGAGATGAGGGCTCCGGCCAGGAAAGCCATCCGCACTCCGCCTGCCACCGCCGTCGTCGTTGCCGCACCTTCGGCGGAAAGAACGGCCGCCTGCATGGACATGACGGTGACGAACATGGCGGTGCCCGCTGCCCCGGCCACTTGCTGCACCGTGCCGATGACGGCGCTTCCGTGCGAGTACAGCTGCCGCCGCACCGAGCCGAGACCAGCGGAGAACAGCGGCGTGAACAGCAGGGCCAGGCCCACGCTGAGCACGATGTGCGCCGCCAGCAGCGTCAGCGGGGCGGTGTCCTCGCCGACCGTGGAGAAGAAGCAGAGCACGGCGCTGACCACCGCCGTCCCCGGCACCAGCAGCACCCTCGGGCCGAACTTGTCATAGAGCCGGCCGACGGCCGGGGCCAGCAGGCCCATCAGCAGCCCGCCCGGCAGCAGCATCAGCCCGATCTGCAGCGGCTCGAGCTCCAGGACCTGCTGCATATATATAGGGAGCAGAATGATGGTGCCGAACAGTGCGGCCATGCTGACGGCCATCAGCCCGACGGACACGGAGAAGTTGCCGGAGCGGAAGGTCCGCAGGTCCAGCAACGCCCTGTCCGAGCGCTGCAGCCGAACCTGACGGAGCAGGAATACCAGCAGCCCCACGCCGCCGGCCGCAAACGCAACCCACATGGCGGCACCCGTGCCCGGCCCCGCCGTCGTTGTTCCGTGCCCCGCGCCGACCTGGCTGAGGCCGTAGATCAGCCCGCCGAAGCCGATGGCGGAGAGCGCCACCGACGGCAGGTCCAGCGGCACCGGCCGAGGCTCGGTCACGTTCTGGATCCGCCGGTTGCCGACGGCCAGCATGGCCAGCGCGATCGGCAGCACCAGCCAGAACATCCAGCGCCAGGACAAGGTGTTGAGGATGATACCGGAGATGGTCGGGCCGATGGCCGGCGCCACCGATATGACAATCGAGACGTTGCCCATCGTTTTGCCGCGGTCCTCGGCCGGCACCAGGTTCATCAGCGTGGTCATCAGCAGCGGCATCATGATCGCGGTGCCGGACGCCTGAACCACGCGGGCCACCAGCAGCACCTCGAACCCCGGAGCCAGCGCGGCCAGCAGCGTTCCCGCGGAGAACAGCGCCATCGAAGCGGTGAAAACCTGGCGCGTGGTGAAACGCTGAAGGAGGAATCCGGTCACCGGGATGACCACCGCCATGGTCAGCATGAACGCCGTGGTCAGCCACTGCGCCGCGCGGGCGCTGATGCCCAGGTCGTTCATCAGGTCGGTCAGCGCCACGGACATGATGGTCTCGTTCAGGATCACCACGAACGCAGACACCAACAGGATGCCAATCACACGGCGGTTCCGGCTCGACTCATCAGCCGTCAGCCCGCTGCCGCGGGCGGGTCCGGGCCGTGCCGAGGCTCTGTTCGTCGACATATCTTTATTCACGGGAAGATCCTCGCGTGGAAATCGTGCTGTTGGGGGCGGCCGGAAACAGCCCAAGAAGGCCGGGCGCAGGCGGAGTAACAGCTTAACCTGCCCCCACTGACTCCTATTCCCGGCGGTCAACCTCGAATAAACAACGACGCCGGTGCTCGCCGCCGGGCGGCAACCGCCTCCTGCGGGGGAGGGGCGCGCGCCAATGGTTCCCCCACCGGTCCCCTTCAAGAGGACTCCCGCCGCGTCGTTTAAGTGGAGGGAAAGTCGCGCTTACGGGTTAAAAGAGGAGAAGCCCCGCCGGCGCAAGGCCGACGAGGCTTCCCTGTGATCCCGGACCGGCCGTTGGGGGAATAACCGGTCCAGGAGTTTTGGGGGTGGTTACATCGTGTAGTAACCGGTAACGGGCATGGCGTTCACGTCGTGCACCATGGTGCCCTGGCTCGGGTTCAGGGCGCTGATCATTTTGCCGCCGCCCAGGTAGATGCCCACGTGGCCGCCGCCGTTCTGCACCACCAGGTCGCCCGGCTGCGGGTTGCTGGTCGGGGTCAGGGCGCCGCCCTGGTGCTGGCTGAGGCGGGGGAGGTCAACGCCGGCCTGGGCGTAGACCCACTGGGTGAAGCCGGAGCAGTCCCAGCCGGCCGTGGAGGTGCCGCCCCAGACGTAGGGCGTGCCCTGGGCGGACAGGGCGATGTCCACGATGCTCTGGTTGCCGCCGGTGGAGGCCGGCTTGATGTCGGCGCTGGCCAGCGAGACAGTCGCGGCGTCGGTCGACGCAGCCAGGGTCGTAGCGGCTCCGCCGCCGCCCTGCGCTGCCTGTCCGCCACCGGACTGTGCGGATCCGGTCAGCGCGATCTGGTCGCCCGGGTAGATGATGGAGTACGCGCCCAGGCCGTTGATGGCCAGCACGTCCTGCACATTCTTGCCGTACTGGGCGGCAATCGTGCCCACGGTGTCGCCCGCGACCACGGTGTGCGTGGTGGCACCGGTAGCGGCACCGGCGTCGGCGGCCGAGCTGGTAACGGAAGCGCGCTCCACCTCGAAGCCGGCGTTGGCCGGAGCGGCAACGGTGTCCGTTGCATTGGCAGCGCCGTAGGTCGGGACCGTGACATCGGCGGCGGCATTGGCCGGCAGGCCGGCACCCAGCATCAGGCCACCGGCGGCGGTGACGACGGCGGCGCCGCGGCCGACGGTTCCGGCGCGGGACGAGACAGCCTGGGACAGACCGGCCACGGTGGTGTTGCGGACCGGGGTGGCACGGTGGCGTGCGCGATTGTTTTTGAGCAGCAAGAAGATACCTCTCCCAATGCCTGCGAGGTAAGCTGTCGGGTTCGGGTGGGAGTCACCCGGCCGTGCGGCAGTGCGGTAAGCACTCCGTACGACTTAACCCCAAGAGCCCCAAGAGGGGCCCGGAATATGGGTCCCCCGCCTCTGCCAGATGTCTAGCGAACGAACTCGGAAAGGCTGGCAGAGCTAGGCAATACCCTCCGAGGACATCGGCGCATGATCGCCGACGTGCTGAAAACATTACATAACGGTTCGGTAACTGTCCAAGCCCTGAAATTTACCTGTGGATAACCTGAGAGCCATCTTGCGGTCAGGAGCGAGCAACCCCCAGGGGGCCGTTGCACGCGTCCGTCACGGTACATCGTGCGCAACAATCGGCCGATTAAGCAGTCGCTGGGGGCTAACTTGTACGCTGGCAGAGTGGTGGACTTCACGCTTAAACAGCTGCAGTACTTTGTGGCAGTCGCTGACCACGGCTCAATCTCGGCCGCCGCCGCCGCCAGCCACATCTCACAGGCGGCGATGTCCCAGGCGCTGACAGAGCTGGAGCGGATCGTCGGCGCGCAGCTGATGGTGCGGCACCGGTCCCGCGGAATCGCCCTGACCGGCGTCGGGCAGCAGTTCCTGCGCGACGTCCGGAGCCTGGTCCGGCACGCCGACGACGTGCAGAACAGCATCATCGAGCGCCAGCAGGGGTTGGTCGGCCCGCTGGCCATCGGCTGTTACAGCACCCTGTCCGCCTTCTGGGTGCCGGTGATCAGCGAACGGTTCATCAGGCCGCATCCGCGCCTCACCGTGACCTTGGAGGAAGGCGAGGCCGCCGAGCTGCAGCACCGGATGCAAGAGGGCTATTTGGATGCGGTGCTGACCCATACGCGGCACCTCTTGCCCGGCGTGCAGGCCCGCACCGTCAAGGAAGGCCGGCCCTACGTCCTGCTTGCTGCAAGCCACCCGCTGGCTTCGCGCAAAAGCGTGCGGCTCGCCGAGCTGGCCGAAGAAGACTTCGTCTCGCTGGACATCCCCACCGTGCGAGATAACCAGTTGGTCAATCTGCGGCTTTCCGGGCTGGATCCGAAGATCGCCTGGCGTTCGTCAAGTTTTGAGGCGGTGCGGGGAATGGTGGCGCGCGGCCTCGGCTACACCGTGCTGGTGCAGCGGCCGCCGGGCAATCACAGCTACGACGGGCTTCCCTTGGCCACGGTGGAAATCGAGGGGCCGGTCGGTCACAGCGATGTCTGTGTGGCCTACGCAAGCGTCACCCGGCCCAGCCTCAGGCTGCGGGCATTCCTGGATTTTTGCGCAGAAGTCGGCGGCGCTGCGGCGAGCGGATGGGATGAGCACACGACGGCGTGACCCCGCTTAACCGCGACGGCGGCCGCTGCCCCAGGCAACGGCCGCCGCATGCCGGTTACGGCATGGCTGGAGGAACTACATGTTCTCCGCGGTCAGGTCCTGGTCCTTTCCTTCCTTGATTGCCAGGATGCACAGCCCTGCGAGGACGAACGCGCCGGCCCAGACCGTCGCCACCAGCCACAGCTCGCCGCCGGCCGCCAGCACCAGCCCGCTGGCGATCATGGGGGTAAAACCTGCGCCCAGCGTCGAGGAGAGCTGGTAGACCAGCGAGGCGCCGGTGTAGCGCATCCGGGTCGGGAACAGCTCGGCGGTAAACGCCCCGAACGGTCCGAAGATCGTGCCCTGGATGACGCCGTTGGCCAGGAACAGCCCGATCGCGAACAGCCACAGCGTCCCGAGCTCCAGCATCCACATGATGGGGAAGGCCAGCACCGCGCCGGCGGTGATGCCGATCAGCATCACGGGCCGGCGGCCGAGCTTGTCGCTGTGCCGGGCCGCAAACCAGATGGCGACGACGGTCAGCGCCGCGCCCAACGCTTTGACGTTGAGGACGCTCGTCCGGTCCAGGCCGACCTCGTCCACCACATAGGAGATGGCCCAGACGGTCATCAGGCCCTGGACGGTGTAGGAGCTCATCCCCACCAGCGTGCCCATGATCACGTTCTTCGGGTACTTCGTCAGCACCTCGAGAATCGGGATCTTTTTCTCCTCGGCCTTGTCCTCCAGCGCAAGGAACAGCGGGGACTCGGCGACCTTGAGGCGAACGATCAGGCCAATGCCCACCAGGACGATGCTGATCAGGAACGGCAGCCGCCAGCCCCAGGTCAGGAACTGCTCGTCCGGCAGCACGGACACGGCCGAAACCGCCAGGGTGGCCAACACCGCACCGGCGGGACCTCCCATGTTGGCGAAACTGGCCGCGAACCCGCGGCGTTCCTTCGGCGCGTGTTCCAGGCCCATCAGCATGGCACCGCCCCATTCGCCCCCGACGGCCAAGCCCTGGACGATGCGCAGGACGATCAGCGCCAACGGAGCGGCCATGCCTATCTGCGCCGTAGTCGGCAGCAGGCCGATCAGGGTAGTCGCCACGCCCATGAGCACCATGGAGGTGATCAGCACGCCCTTGCGCCCCAGCCGGTCACCGAAGTGGCCGAAGATGATCCCGCCGAGCGGCCGGGCGATGTAGCCGACCGCCAGCGTGGCGAAGGAGGCGAAGATCCCCACCGCGGGGTCCAGGTTCACGAAGAACACCGTGTTGAAAACCAGCGCCGCCGCGGTGGCGTAGAGGATGAAATCGTAGAATTCGATGGCACTGCCCAGGAAGCTGGACGCCAGGATGCGCCGCATCTCCGGGGTGTTGAGGCTAGGGACCTTTAGGTCCCCGGGCTGCCTGTCGTTCGCCGCAGGGGCCGACGCCGTCGTCGTGTTATTGCTCATGGTGCAACCGCCATTTCGTCATGATCGGCGACTCCGGTGGATTCCGGGTCGCTGGAAGAGAAGGAGATAACGTCCAGATCGTCGGGGATCAGGAACGTGCCGCTGAAGTCCTTGCCGTGTGCCTGCCAGACTGCGTCCGGAGTGGTTCCCGGCACCAGGTGGTGCAGCGCCAAGGTGCGGGCGCCGGCCTGCCGCGCGATCGCGATGGCGTCCTGCGGCGAGGTGTGGGACCTGCGGTGGTGGTCCATTGAGGCCCGGGCTTCGTCGGAATCGATGCTGCCGTACGCCCGCTGCACCCAGTCGAAGTCGATGGCCTCGTGCAGGAGCAGGTCGGTGCCGCGGGCCAGCCGCACCAGGTTTTGGCAGGGGGCGGTGTCGCCGGAGATCGTGACCGACCCTTCGGCCGTGTCGAACCGGAAGGCGAAGGCGGGTGCCACGGGCGGGTGCTCCACCAGGGTCGCTGTCACGGTGACCAGCTCATCGCGGTAGATCTCGAACGGCTCCATGCCGGCCGGCGTCGGGTTCTGGTTCGGGTGGTAGCCGATTGCGTCGGGGACCACGATGTCTTCGGCCACGAAATAGTCCAGCGGCGAGGGGCGCAGGGCGTCGATGACCCGGTCGTTGAGGTCGGTGGCGTACGCCTGCATCAGGTGGTGGAACATGTCCCGGGTGCCCGGCGTCGGCAATTGCGGGAAAACGGGCGACGGCGGAACCGTGGCGCGGGGTGAAGCCGGCGGCAATTCTCCCCGGTCGCCGGGTCCCAGAATGCGGATGCTCCGCTGTCCGGGCGTGAGGGTGAACAATCCGAAGATGGCCAGCCCGGCCAGATCGATCGTGTGGTCGGAATGCAGGTGGGTCAGGAAAATCCCGCGCAACGACGAAACCTGCAGGCCTGCTTTCATCAGCTGGCGTCCGACGCCGTTGCCGGCGTCCACCAGATAGACGGCATCGCCGACGACGACGGCGGTGGCGATGCCGGTCCGGCGGCCTGCATTCTCTCCGGTCCACCAGCGGGGACCGCCCGCGGTGCCCAGCGTGACGACGTGCGGCTTGAGGGAATGGGTCATGGGTCGAGCTCCTCGGAAGTCTTTCCGCCTGTGGTGCCGGCGGAACCTGAATCCCATGATGCGGCTCACAAACACTTTCGTAAAACGGTAATAACCGACCTACTTAAACGGTTTCACTTATAACGTGGCCGGCCCGTTCGGCTGCCGGCGATCCTCTGCCGGCGATCCTCATCCGCGTCCGTGCCATTGTCCGGGCACGGCGGCGGGAGTAGGCTCCGCCTTATCCGGGCCGCGGGGACGGCCGGCGCTTCGGCTGTGGCCGGCGGCGTGGCCCAGCCACTTCGGAAAGGAATGAGCGCCATGCCCATCACGCGTGAGTTGATCATCAACGGCGAGCACGTCCCGGCAGCCTCCGGCAAGACCACCGAGGACATCGGCCCCTACACGGGCGAACCCTTCGCGACCGTCGCTGCCGCCGGGCCGGAAGATGTCACGCGAGCGGTCGACGCGGCGTCGGCGGCCTTCGACGATTGGGCCGCTACGCCTCCCACCCAGCGGGCAAAGATTTTCCTAAAAGCTGCAGATTTGTTCGAAGAACGGATGCAGCAGGGCATCGAGTTGATGGCCGGCGAGGTGGGCGGCGTGGCGGTCTGGGCCGGGTTCAACGTCCAGCTGGCCGCCAACATCCTGCGCTCGGCCGCCGCGGCCACCACCGCGCCGCGCGGCGACGTGCTGGCCACCGACCTGCCCGGCAAATTCTCGTTCTCCGTCCGGCGGCCCTACGGCGTGGTGGCGGCGCTGTCTCCGTGGAACGCGCCCTTCATCCTGGGCATGCGGGCCATGGCCATCCCGATGGCCGTGGGAAACACCGTGGTGCTCAAGCCCAGCGAGGACGCGCCCCTTTCCTGCGGCCTGTTCCTGGCCGACGCGTTGCTGGATGCGGGCCTGCCCGCCGGAGTGCTGAACGTCATCACGAATGACCGGGCGGACGCGAACGAGGTGGTGAGCACCCTGATCTCCGACCCCCGCGTGCGCAACGTGAACTTCACCGGTTCCACCAAGGTGGGACGCATCGTCGGAACGCTGGCTGCGCAGAACCTGAAGCCTGCGGTGCTTGAGCTCGGCGGCAAAAACTCCCTGGTGGTGCTCAAGGACGCCGACGTCGACTACGCCGTGCAGGCGGCGACCTTCGGCTCGTTCATGAACGCCGGGCAGATCTGCATGTCCGTGGATCGCGTGATCGTGGACCGCAGCATTTCCGAGGAGTTCTCGAGCCGCTTCGCGGAGAAGGTCGCCACGCTGCCCACCGGGGACCCGATGAAGCAGGACACGGTGATAGGCCCGCAGGTCACGCAGGCCGCGGCGGACCGGCAGTATGCATTGATCGACGACGCCGTGTCCAAGGGCGCGACGGTGCTGGCCGGCGGCGGGAAGGCTGCCCAGGCCGTGGTGCCCGCGACGGTGCTCTCCGGGATCACCGAGGAGATGCGGATCTACGACGAGGAGATCTTCGGTTCGGCGACCACGGTGATGGAGGTGGACGGCCCGGAACAGGCGGTGAGGCTGGCGAACGACACGCACTACGGCCTGACCTCCGGTGTCATCACGGAGAACCTGGCCGAGGGCATCGAGGTGGCGCAGCGGCTCAAGACCGGCATTGGCCACGTTAACGACCAGCCGGTGCTGGATGAACCGATGGCCCCGTTCGGCGGCATCCAGGAGTCGGGCTACGGCAAGTTCGGCGGGCAGGCCGGCATCAATTCGTTCACTGAGGAGCGCTGGATCACCATCCAGCAGAACGGGCACGCGCAGTACCCGTTCTGAGCCGTCAGTCGCGGATGCGCACGGCCGTTTCGCGCATGTAGCGGTCCACGTGTGCGTACGCGTCGCGGGTCAGGGCTTTCCAGAGCTCGACGGCGAGGCGCGGGTTTTCGCTCTCCAGCCGGTTCATGGTTTCGGCCGGGAGGAGCTTGACCCGAACGGGGCCATCGGCGCGCACGGTGGTTTCCTGCCGGTCCGCGCTGCCCAGCGCCATTTCGCCGAACGTCATGCCGGCGCTGAGGGTGGTGAGTTTGACCCTGATGTTCTCCGGCCCGGTGGAGGTGGTGGTGACGCGGCCGGACAGGATGAAATAGACGCCGGCGAAGCGCTGGCCAACCCGGCGGATGAGCTCGCCGTCGTCATAGCTGCGCTCTTCCATCAGCTCCGCGAGCGCGGCGGAGTCCTCCCGGTCGAGCGGGCTGAGCGCAGGGGAGTTGGCCACATCCACGGTGGCGGGCATGCAGAGCTGATCGCCGTAGCCGGCGATCAGCCGATTTTCGGCGAATTCGACGGCGGTGCTGCGGGTGGCGAACGACGGCATTGGCCGCCCGGATTCCTCGAACCGCTGCGCCAGGGCGCCCTCGCCGTCGATCATCACCAGTTCGCGCCCGGCGTCCGCGAGCGAGGCGCGAAGCTGCTCCAGCATGTCCAGGGCGACCGGGGCGGTTTCGTCCACCCGGCGCATGTCCAGGATGACGAGTTCCACGGAATCGTCCAGGTCGCTGACCTCGCGCACCATGGATTCCGTGCCGGCGAACAGCAGGTCGCCGTTCAGCTCGATGACGCGGGCGCGGTGCCCGTTGGCGCGCAGCACCTCGGCGGCCTCGTCGTTGCGGCGGATCCCGGACGGGGCGTCGGTGATGTCGTAGCTGGCGCGGATGGCGTTGCGGCCGGTGCGCGCGGCCCGGACGAAGTGCAGCCCCATGTCGTGCGAGATCCGCCGGCTGGCCGCCACGCCGCGCACGCTGCTGCCGTGGTCGTCCAGCGGCGGCGAATAAACGGCCAGGCCCAACTGGCCCGGCAGCACCGCGAGCAGGCCGCCGCCGACCCCGGACTTCGCCGGCATGCCCACGTCCGAGAGCCAGGCACCGGCGTCGTCGTACATGCCGCAGGTAGCCATCACGGAGAGGACCCGTTCCTCCACCTCCAGGTCCAGCACCTGTTTTCCGGTGAGCGGGTTGGTGCCGCCGTTAGCCAGTGTGGCCGCCATGACCGAGAGGTCGCGGCAGGTGACGAGCACCGAGCATTGCCGGAAGTAGTCCTCGGCCACCGGGTCCGGATCCTGCTCGATGATCTCGAAGGAGCGCAGCAGGTGGGCCAGCGCCCGGTTGCGGTAGCCGTGCCGCGCCTCCGACTGAAACGTGCGTTCGCTGACCGACAGGTCGCGGCCGGCGAAGGCGGAATAGTGCTCGAGGATGCGGCGGAAACCGGTCTTGCCGCCGCTGCCCTTGATCAGGGAGGTGGCGGTCAGTGCTCCGGCATTGATCATCGCGTTGGCCGGGCGGCCGGTGCCCGGAGCCAGGGAGATCTCGTTGAAGGCGTTGCCCGACGGTTCTACGTCCACCTTCCGGTCCACTGCGTCGAGGCCGAGGTCGGAGAGCGCGAGCCCGTACGTGAAGGGCTTGGATATGGACTGGATGGTGAACTCTTCGTTAGAGTCGCCGACCTCGTACACATAGCCGTCCACGGTGGCCAGGCAGATGGCGAACTTGTCCGGGTCCGCCCCGGCCATCGCGGGAATCCCGCCGTACGGCTTGCCGTCCTTGAGGCCGGCGAGCTCGGCGTGCAGGGTGCGGAGATAGCTCTGGATAGGGGAGTCCATGATGCCAGCCTATGGGGTGGCTGGAACGTACAACCAACGGGGCGGGTCCCGGCCCGGCCCACGGGCCATGCCCGGCGAGCGGGCCGCCGAGGTGCCGATCATGCCGGAAAGCCGAGTCGTCGGCGGCCTGCGGGTTAGATTGGCGGTATGACCGATCCCGGGCCGGTGCCGGCCGCCGACAATCCGCTGTTCGACTTGCTGGGCGCCGGTGATCGCGACGGGGTCCTTGGCTACGCGGCAGCCATGCCGGACAGCGAAAAGCGGCGCCAGAAGTCGATGGTGCGGCGGTTCCGGACGGTGGTCTCGGCAGAGCCGACCGGCGAGCGCTCGCCGGACGGGTGGTGGCAGGGCCCGCTGAAGCCCGACCATTGGGCCGCCGCGGACATCGCCCACATGGCCTGCATCGGCGCCGAGCGGTCCGCCAACCTGTCCTACACCGACTTCAAAGTTGCGCGCGACGTGCCGCCGGTGTTGTTTCCGGGCCACCTTGACCTGTTCGTCGAGGCATGGGCTGCCCGCTATCTGCGCAATCCCAAAGGCTGGGACCGCAACCGAGGAATTGAGGCGATGTTTGACTGGGTCCGCGACGGCCTCGTGCCCGCCCCGGCGCACCGAGGCGCGATGCTCCTGCTGTTGAGCCAGACGCAGGTTGAAGCCATCGATTTTTTAATGTTCCTGCGGGCGCGGCCGGGATTAATCGACGTGACGCTCAAGGAACTGTTCCACGTACCCGGAATCAAAGGTGCCAGCGCCATGCAGTTCGATGAGGGCAATCCCTGGGAGAACCGCAAGCTGGCGGTTCTGCTGCCGCAGTTGGTGAAGCTGGGCTACTGGGACGCCGAGTGGGTCCGGCAGGGGATTGAACGCGTCCTGGTGAGCGACGAATGGCCGGACTACCAGAAGCGCTTTTTCAAGTTGTTGCGCAGCAACCTCGCGGAGTAGCAAGGGCCGGCAACGGACCTTGAATGGGCGGCCGTGCGGCAGGCCGTCCCCTGATGACTGGAAGCTGCCAGGTGGGCAGATCGAAGTGCACGAAGTCGTGGCGCACGACGTGTTTGCGGTTTGACACCGGTGTTGCTGCCCTGATGCATCGTCTACGCTGAGGGAAAAGGCGCCGCGGCGAAAGGCAGGACAGCAATGACTTCCAATCCGCAGGGCACGGGACGGGACGGAGCCGAAGCCGGGGGTACCCACACCGGCCGATCGGGAGCGGGGCCGTCCGGCGGCTCCGGGCAGGGCAAATCCGGCGATCTTGGGCCCAAAACCGGCGGGACAGGCCGGGACGCGCTTGACGGGCGCGAGGCGAGGCAACAAGGCACCCGGCTGGGGATGATCTGGACGTCGGTGGTCGTTGCGCTGCTCCTGCTGGTGCTGCTGATTGTGTTCATCGCGCAGAACCAGGACCAGGTCCTGCTGCGCTATTTCGGCTTCGAGGGGCAAGTCGCACTGGGGCTGGCGCTGTTCGTGGCGTCGGTCGCCGGGGGAATCTTCGTCGCCGCCGCCGGGGCAGCCCGCATCATCCAGCTGCGCTACCGCACCCGCGTGAGCCGCAAGAACGGTTCGGCCCCGCGTTAATTCGGATTCGCAGATGGCACAGGACGTACATAGCCGGCTGTTCACGGTCGGTCACGGCACCAGCACGCCCGAAGAGCTGGCCGAACTGCTCCACGGCGCCGGCGTGCAAAAGGTCGTCGATGTCCGCCGGTTCCCGGGCAGCCGCAAGCATCCGGACATGGGTCGCGACGCGCTCGCCGAATGGCTTCCGACTGCGGGCCTCGGCTACCGCTGGGAAGAAGACTTGGGCGGCCGACGGCGGATTCCCGCCGGCGAGCCGGAGCCGGACAGTTGGTGGCAAGTCGCTGCGTTCCGGGCCTATGCCGCCTACACCCGCACCCCGGAATTCGCCAAGGGACTGGGACGCCTGGTGACCGACGCCGAGGCCGCCGACGTGGCGATCATGTGCAGCGAGAGCGTGTGGTGGCGCTGCCACCGCCGGATCATCTCGGACGTCCTGGTGCTGCTGCACGCCTTCGAGGTCGTGCACCTGCTGCCCGGCGGCAAGAAATCATTACACGAGCCGGCGGCGGGTGCGCGAACCGAAGCCGGCCGGTTGTACTGGGACCTGCCGGCGGCATAACGCCGGGCGATACCCCACCGTTCGGGAACCGAGCGCAGTCGAACGCAATAAACCACGGCGCCGGGGAACCGAGCCGCGGCTCCGGAAATCAACCCTTGGCGGCCCGCGCGCCGGTGGCGGTCAGCGCTTGCGGCCGAAGACCAGCGAAGCCAGCGCCGTCGCCGCCGTCACCGTATACACCGCCGGCCAGGCGCCGATCTTCTTGGCCAGCGGATGGGACACGCCAAAGGCCGCCAGATAGCCACCGGTCAGTGCCGCCGCCCGCCCGGTGCCGGCGTTGCGCTGCCACATCGCGAAGGCTCCGGCCCCCGCGACGGCCAACACGGCGCCGGCCAGCGGGCGGTTCTTGGTCGCCTGGCCGGTCTTGAAACCGCCGAGCAGGCCGGTGCTGGTGAGCAGGGTGGGGAGGACGGAACTCATGGGCATCTCCTTGGACGTCGGGACTTCCAGACTATCCCCGCCCACTCGCCAGCGGGGTGCTCGGCAACCGTGCAGGTGTCCCGGTCGAACCCGCCTGAGGGCATCTGCCCCGGCGCCGCCCTAGGGTGCCGCCGGCGGGGATCTCCTCTTGGCGGGACCCCGTGCACCCCCGCGGTGCCAAACGGTCAGGTAGAGGCGGTGGGCGGTGATGACCAGCGCCAGCCACGCGGCACCGAGGGTCCAGGCGACCAGGACATCGGTGAACCAGTGGTGGCCCAGAAAGACCCTGCTCAATCCCATGGCCACCGCGAACAGGGCAGCGGCGCCGACGGTGAGGATCTTCGACCGCCGTTTGGCCTGGCGCAGGATGAGCAGGTAGGCCACCACGCCGGCGATGACGACCGCGTTGAGGGAGTGCCCGCTGGGAAAGGACGCCGAATATTCGAACGGCGGCACCGCCTCCCGCAGCGGCGGCCGGGCCCGTCCGATGAACTGCTTGGCGGCAACCGTCATTAACAGCGACCCGGCGGCGGCGGTGGTGATCAGGATGGCCGGTGTCCAGGACCGCCGGCGGAAGGTCAGGATACCCATGACCAGCAACGCGAGGATCGGCATGCCGATGGGCCCGCCGATGTTCGTGAACGCGGTCACCGCCGTATTGAGCCAGGGTGACCGGACGGTTTGTGCAGCGTCCAGGACCGGCTGATCGAATTCGGCAACGCCGTCTTCGTCGGTCACCGCCTCGTAGATCTCGGTCGACGCGACGGTGAGCAGCACGGCGACCAGCGCCCCGGCGGCCAGCGTGAGGATCAACGCGCCGTGTGGACCCAGGATGCTGCTGAGGCGGTGCATCCCGCGTGCCAAAAACCTGCCCGGTGGCGTGTTCCACCGGGTCAGGTCCCGCCCGCCCAGGAAGCGCTCTTCGCGCGGACCGTCCACCGGCCGGGACGGCGCGGCGTCGTCGTCGTTGACTTCGTCAGGCATTACGCCCCCTCAGCGGCGGTGCCGCACCACCGCGTTACGGCGCCGCACGACCGCGCTACTGCGCGGCCTTCCGCCTCGCCGCGATCAGCTTGTGCGTTCCGTCGCAGTACGGTTTGATGCCCGACGCGCCGCAGCGGCACAGGGCGACCGTCTCCCGCGTCCGGGGCACCGCCTCGCCGTCGCCGTCCACGAGGTCAAAGTCACCGCGCACCAGCAGCGGCCCGTCGGGGCAGACGACGATCTCGGTCGGTTCCTGGCTCGTCATAAATTTCTCCTATCGAAGCGTTGGAGTGGCTGAACCGCCGCCGCAGTGATGCCGGGCTGCTGGCCGCGCTCCGCAGCCGGCGGCCGGAATACGGCACGCCGCCCGCCCAGCGCCAGCCCACGGCGAGCCATGAGGTCACGGCCCGCTCCAGCACCCACAGCGGTGCCCACAGCGCGGCCCGCGCGCCGAACACCCGGGCACCGCTGGCGCGCCGCCGCCCCGCTTCTGCAAGGACGACGGCGGCGGCCGCCCACGCCCCGTAGCCCGCCGGCCGGCGCGCCTGCAGCAGCAGGAGCGGGACCAGCAGCAGCTCGACGGCCAGGCGCCCGGGCTGGGTTTGCGAATCGTAGGCCTGCCGAACCCGCTGGCCCACGAAGTGCCGGAAGGTGGGCGGCAGCCGCCGGACGTAGATGCCGTCGGCCCGGACCTGGCGTCCGCCCGCGGCCTGGACCGTGCGGATCAGTTCCAGGTTCTCGAACAACACGTCGCCGCGGTAGCCGCCGGTCCTCAGCAGCAGCGAGCGGCGGACGCCGAGCGTTCCCGGGTAGTCGGACGCGAACGCCCGGTTCAGCAGGGACCGCGCGGTGTCCCAGCGGGCATGCCACGGCAGCGGGTCGAAGTAGTTCTGCGGGCGCACCAATTCGGCCTGCGCCAGCAATTCCGCGACGGCGGCAAGGCTCTCCGGGGTGTACCGCACGTCGTCGTCGGCGATGATGACCCGGTCATGCCGCGCCTGCCGCAATCCGGTGAGCACCCCCTGGACTTTCCCGTTGGGCGTGGCCGGTCCGTCCGGGCGGAGATGCTGCACCCGCCGCTGCCAGAGCCGGTGATGCCGTTCGAACACGGGATCGGCGGATCCGTCCACCACGGTGATGTCCACCCAGGCAGGCAGCGACATGAGGTACGCAGTCAGCTCGGCGTCGCCGGAACAGTCCTGCCACTTCAGCGGCAGGACATATTCGATGCTCACACCGATGCGCCGGCAGCGACCGGCGCCTCTTGGCCCGGATCGAGCGGCTGGCGCAGCGCCGACCTGCCGGCATTCCACGCGTCCAGCTGCCAACCGCCGGCGAGTCCGTCCAGATAGCAGGCGCTGCCGGCACCGAAAAAGACGTCCGCGGCGAGCGTGGGGTCCTCGGCGATCAGCCCGCCGGCGAGATCCCGTCCGGCAATCTGTTCATGTACTGCGTCCGCTTCAACATGCTCGTCGAAGTACTCGGCCACCTCGCCGTCGAAGCCCAGCCGGCGGAAGCCGCGGGCGTATTTTCCGTTCGGGATGGAGGAAGTCATTTCGTAGATGGCCAGATGCCCGCAGATGGCTCCGCGCAACCGTCGCTGGAGCCCGAACATGGACATGGCGTTGACCGACGCCAGCGTGATGGCCGGAACAGAGTCCACATATGCGCCGAAGGTCGGATTAAGGCCCAGCCCCTGCATGGTGCGCGCGAACAGCTGCGAGTGCATCCGCCCGGGCTTTCCGCCGCCGTACTCGTCCGCCTGGATCTCCACCATCGCCGACTTCGCCCGCCCGTGCAGGCGCGGAATCGCCCAGGTATGCGGGTCGGCTTCTTTGAGCTGGTACACCGAGCGGAGCACCACAAATTCCTTCGCCTGCTCCAGCGTGGCCTCGCGCGCCATGAATCCGGAGACGCTCGGCCCGCCGTCGTCGGCTGCCATCTCGAACAGCCGGTCCGCCACGGCCTGCGCCGTCAGCCGCTCCGGCACCGCCACGGACACCGACTCCCGCAGCCTCGCTTCCAGGTCTTGCTCAATCTTCGCGCGGACCTGCAGCAGCGGCAGATTCCACTCCCACCGGTCGTTCACTCCGTCCAACCCGCCGTAGTGCAATTCGTACAGGCAGAACAGTGCCAGCTGCAGATCGTCGTCGAACAGGATGTCCGCCGTTGAGGCCAATGCGTGCTCTGTTGCGTCCTGCACCTGCGGCAGGGCGTCCGGAACGTCGTTGCGCTGCAGCGCGGCCAGCAGTGTTTCACTGACAGGACCCCGGGGATGTGGAAGCTTCACGGCGTCTCCTTATGTAGCCCGCGCATGGCGTTATGTACCGCGCTCGGCGGCGATCTGTTGATCTCAAGTGCATCCCGGCGGCCGCGGGACGTCAAGGCCCCGCCCGACCGCTGACCCGCAGCGGGGAGCAGGAACGTCCCCCGCCGCTTGGCTTCACTTCCCAGCGGTGGCAAGGTGGGAAGAGTCCGAACATCCCCGTAGGAAGGACGGAAGACATGCCCGAAATTGCCGGCAAAAAGGTCCTGGTAGCGGTGAGTAACCGCGGCGTCGAACAGGACGAACTGAAAATCCCGGTCGAAAAACTGCGCGCAGCCGGGGTCGACGTCACGATCGCGGCACCTGAAGCCGGCGACGTGGAAACCCTGGTCGGGGACTGGGACCGGGGCGAAAAAATCCCGGTGGACAAGTCTTTGCCGGATGTTTCCGACGGCGACTACGACCTGCTGGTTCTGCCCGGCGGGACCCTGAACGCGGATCAGCTGCGGCTGGACCCGGACGCCCAGGGCATCGTGCGGTCCTTCTCCGAATCCGGCCGGCCGATCGCCGCCATCTGCCACGGACCGTGGCTCCTGGTCGAAACCGGGCGCACCCGCGGAAAGACCCTCACCTCCTACGTCTCGCTCAAGGCGGACATCATGAATTCCGGCGGCCAGTGGGACGACGAACCCGTGGTGATCGACCGCGAGCACGGCTGGACCCTGGTCACGTCCCGCAACCCGGGCGATCTGGACCAGTTCGTGGCCGCCGTCATGGACGTCCTGGCCGAAACCACTTGAGCCCGGACGTTACGCCCGTGCAGCCCCCTTCCGCGCCGCCCGTGCCGGCCCCGCAGAAGGGAACCGGCCCCATCGCAGACATGGATGCACGCCTGCCCTTGGCTTGGCCGGAGGTCACGCCGGCGCAGGGCAGCGTGGTGCTACGCCAATTCCGCAGCGACGACGCCCATCTGGCGTTGGAGTTGGCCCGGGATCCGTACATCCCGCTGATCAGTTCCATCCCTTCGCCGTGCCGGGAGGACGACGCGGTGGAGTGGATCCTGCGCCAGAACGGCCGGTTCACCTCCGGCGCCGGGTACTCCTTCGCGGTGGCGGACGCGGAGTCGGATCGGGCAGTGGGCCAGATCGGACTGTGGCTGACCTACCTGCCGGAAGGCCGGTCGACCGCCGGCTACCTGATGGGCCCGGCATACCGGGGGCAGGGCCGGGCGGCGGATGCGCTCGCGGCGCTCGCGGCCTTCGCCTGGACCATCCCGGAACTGCACCGGCTGGAGCTTTACATCGAGCCCTGGAACAACGCCTCGATCCGGACCGCCGAATCCGCAGGTTTCAGCCGCGAGGGCCTGCTGCGCAGCTACCAAACCATCGGCGGCGTGCGCCGGGACATGCTGCTCTATGCCGCGATCCGCCCGCAGGCCTAACCCATTCCCGTATATACCGGGCAGCTATACCATGTTGCCGTGCCGAACGCACCGGGTGCGTTATGCCAGAACCTGCACCTGCGAAAACTGAAGGGTATGACGGGCCGGCGGCGCCTGGCCGCCAGCCTGCCGTTTCTGTCACAGGAGTGTGAGCCATGAGCGATTTGTTGAGGTGGCCGCCGTTCGAGCGCCGCTCGCCCTTCGAATTGGCGGAGCCGTTCCGCCGCTTTTTCGAGGGTGAACAGGAAAAATCCATGATTCGGGTGGAGGAGGAAATCAAAGACAACGTCCTGACCATCCGCGCCGAACTGCCGGGCATCGACCCGGAGAAGGACGCCGAGATCTCCGTCTCCGAGGGACAGTTGCATATCCACGCCGAGCGCCACGAGCGGAAGGAGCAGAAGGAGAAGGGCAGCTACCGCTCGGAGTTCCGCTACGGATCCTTCTCCCGCAGCGTGCCGCTGCCCCAGGGCGTCAAAGACGAGGACATCACCGCCACCTACCGGGACGGAGTGCTCGAGATCAAGGCCCCTGTTCCCCAGGTGGAGGCGGAAACGCCGCGACAGAAAATACAGGTCAGGCGCGGGTAGGGCGCCGGTTGCGTCAGCGCCCGGAAACTACGTCAGCCGCCCCACAACTACGACGACGGTGACCGCTAAGTCGGGCACCGTCGTCGTAGTTTCGAGAGAGGGAGAATCAGAGGTTGATCTTGACGTCCGCCTTCTCACGCAGGTCCGTGACCAGGGCCTGGGTGGCTTCGGTTTCCTTCTGCGCCTGAATCTGCTGCTCCAGGTTCGGGCGCATTTCCTTCATCGAGGGGACCTCGGCCTTCTGGCCGGTCTGTTCGCCCATCTGCTCCTGCTGCTTCTTGGCCTGCTCGTAGGCGGCCTTCAGCTCGTCCTCGGTGGGCTTGGCGTTGCCGGCCTCCTCGGCAATCAGTTTGTCCACCCGGACCTGGGTTTCCATCTCGGCATTGACCTCGTCCTCGGTCATGCCCTGTTCCTTGATGGCGGCCATGAGCTCGTCCACGGTCTTGAACTGGTTGGCCTTCGCCATCTCCTCCAGTGAGGCCTGCACGTCCTTGTCGGACGCCTTGATCCCGCGGTTGTCCGCTTCCTGAATCAGCAACTGCGTGCCGACCATGGCCTCGGCCGTCTGCTGCTTCAGCGCGTCCTGGTCCACGTCCTGCCCCGTCATCTGGGACTGCATGGCCATCTGCTGGAACTGCCCTTCGTACGCGGCGGTGAACTTGTCCTTCGGGATCTCCGTCCCGTTGACCACGGCCACCACGTCCGGGATGCCTTCAAGATCCGGCTCCGGCAGCTGGGCCTGCCCTTCCGCACCCGCGCCGGCTTCCGCGGAGGCCGCCGGGCTCGAACCGCTCTCCTCCGCCGGCGACCCGCCACAGGCGGTGAGGACGGCGATGGAGCCGGCAACGGCCAGGCTCAATAACCACTTCTTAGTCACTCTGTTCTCCCATCTCGGTGCATAAGTCAGCGACACTACTGGCCCACCATGTGTGTTGCCGTGGCGAAAGCTGGGAGAAACCTAGGCGAAAGCGGAGGGAGGGCGACGGTGGCCTGCGAAACGGCGCGCGTACGCTGTGTCCATGAAACGCTACGAGCGATGGTTCCCTGCAGCAGCTTTGGCCGGGTTGGGCGTGGCTGCCCTGGTCTACAAGGGGCAGGACGGCGATTGGCTGCCCGCCATCATCTTCGCCACGCTGCTGCTGGCCGGCGCGTGGGCGGTCAGTCCCTTCTTCGGCAGCCGGCGGGCCGCCCCGTGGACCGCGTTGCGGGACCAAAGCGACGATCCTGGCCGGGTGGTCATCTTCTGGCGGCCCGGCTGCGTCTACTGCCTGCGGCTCAGGGCAACCCTGGGCCGCAACGGCCGGGCCGCCCACTGGGTGAACATCTGGCAGGACCCGGAAGGCGCGGCGTTCGTCCGGCAGCACAACGACGGAAACGAAACCGTTCCCACGGTGTTGCTGGGCGGCGAGGTCGTGACGAACCCGGAGCCCAACCTTGTCGGCCGGGCCTTGGCCGGCAGGTAAGCGCTGACTCTATCCCCGGTCCGAGCGGCTGAGTACCATGGTGCCTGCAGCCACACGCGCCGAGCGCGGCCGGGCATGTGTACCGCCGGCATTTGACGGACTGGGGCTGCCTGAAGTGCGCCGGCGTTCAGGCTGGCCTCGTTCCTGTTGGGGGCGGGAGCCGGGCCTTGGAGGGCACACTGTGACGGGGAAGCGCACCCAGGGGGAGGTGGCACCATGCGGGTTTCGAATGCCTCTGCCGGTCCCCTTGATGCGACGTTGGAGACCGCTGGGCGGATTGCTGACGCGCTGACGCACGAGAACCCGATAGCCGGGCGCCGGTCTGGCTGCCCGCATCCTGCCAACCCAGCCGTAGGCGCTTAGTCCGGGCCCGGTTCCGGCACGCGCTGCGAAAGGACCGTCATGACCGCCCAACCTGTCCCGCCTCCCGCGCCTGGTCCGGCGCCGCCAGCCGCCCGGATGAAGCCCGGACACTGGGTGCTGCTGATCCTCGGTGTGCTGCTGACCGTCGCCGGGCTGGCCTTGACCATCAGCGCCGCCGTCATTCTGGGTGCCAGCGCCGTGCAGGGCGACGGCCGCTACCTGACCGGGCCGACGGAGCAGTACCAGAGCACGGGGTATGCCCTGGTCGGCCCTTCCGTGGTCGTCGACCCCGGGGCAGCGGGAATGCCCAATATTCCGGCACTCGGAGACCTGGCGAGTTTCCAGGTGCGGGTCACCCCCATGGTTCCGGACCAAGAGGTGTTCGTGGGCATCGCCGAGGCCTCCGACGCGGCGGCCTACCTGGAGGGCGTCTCCTACACCTCGCTGGGTGACGCCTCCCGGTCCGACGACGGAGACCGGCCGGGGCGCTCGTCGTGGTTCGATGACGACGACGAGGTGACCTCGGAAGGGGACCGCGTGCCGGCCCCGCCCGGGGAGCAGGACTTCTGGACGGAATCGACCTCCGGCAGGGGCCCGCAGCAGATTGCCTGGGACCTGCAGCCCGGCCAATGGTCGCTCGTCGTGATGAACGCCGATGCCTCCCGCCCGGTGTGGGTGGAGGCGCAGGCAGGGGCACGATCCGATGTGCTGGGACCGGCCGGGAGCGGCCTCTTGATCGCCGGGCTGATCGGCCTGGTCATCGGCGTTCCCCTCCTGTTGCTCGGTTCCGCCGGCCTGGGCCGCGACATCGATCCGGATCGTTCCCGTCCGGGCCAGCGGCAGGGCCCGGGTCCGGACGGCATGGATCAGTACCGCCGCCCGGGCCAGGGCCCGGGAGCCGCGCCGGCCGCGAGCGCAGGGTGGGGACGGTCGACGCAGTCCTACCCGGTGCTGGTGACCGGTTTCCTGGATGGCCGGCTCTCGCGCTGGCTCTGGCTCGTCAAGTGGTTGTTGGCGATTCCGCATTACATCGTCTTGGCCGTGCTGTGGTTTGCCGTGCTGGTGGCCACGATCGCGGCCGGGATCGTGATCTTGTTCACCGGGCGTTATCCGAGGTCCTGGTTCTGGTTCAACGTCGGTGTGCTGCGCTGGTCCTGGCGTGTGGGTTTCTACGGGTACTCCGCGCTGGGCACGGACCGGTATCCGCCGTTCACCTTGGCCGCCGCGGACTACCCGGCCAACCTGGACGTGGCGTACCCGCAGCGCCTCTCGCACTGGCTCGTGCTGGTGAAATGGTGGCTGCTGGCCATCCCGCACCTGCTCATCGTCGGCATCTTCACCAGCGGCACCGGTGCCGCCTGGGACCGCGGCTGGGGCAGGGGCTGGGGCGAGGACGCCTATGCGTCCCCGGCAACGTGGGGCCCCTCGCTGCTGGGCTTGCTCGTGCTGATCACCGCTGTGATCCTGCTCTTCAGCAGCCGTTACCGGCAGGAGCTGTTCGACCTGATCATCGGCATCAACCGCTGGGCCTACCGGGTGGCGGCCTACGTCTTGCTGATGCGCGACGAGTACCCGCCCTTCCGCCTGGACCAGGGGCCCGTCGACCCGTCTGCCACGGCCGCAGCGCAGGGGCCCGTCGATCCGTCGGCTCCGGCCGCTGCGCAAGGGCCCGTCTACCCGGGGACCGCACCTCAGGGGCCAGGGCCCGTCTACCCGGGGACCGCCCCTCAGGGGCCAGGGCCCGCCAACCCGCAGGCGCCGACAGCCCGGCCGCAAGAACCCGGGACACCCGGAACACCGCCCCCGGGCAACGGGGGACCGGAGCCGTGGACCCGCCCGCCAGGAACGACCTAAGCCAAGAGACTGCTCCTGGCAGCCTTCACCCGCGTTCCTTCTGGCCACGCAGCGGACCCAGCTAGGGTGTGTCTCCGCATTAGGCGAAGCCAGGTAAGGACGAGATTGCTCGCCGATGATTCCGGGCGGCGCCGCTCAGCCATGTCGACCGTCGCACGCTCCGTCGGGCGCTCCCCGTAGAATCCGATCGGAGAGGGAGGGACAGTTGTGCTGGAACTGACGACGCCCGCATCGTCGATTCGGATCTGGCCGGACGACCGTCCAGCTGATCATCCTGCCGACCGCCAGGGAACTGTACTTCTCCTACCTGCACGAGCGGGCAGGCCTCTCCGGTCCGAAACCGCCGGTTCGCACGCATGACCCGCCGCACCAACGACGCGCTGACCCTGGCCGCCCCAAAAGCATGGGGAGTGTCAACCAGATCCAAATGGGCTCGCGCACTGCCGGTCATCGACGGTGGCGGCTTGGGGGTGCTCCGACGTGTTCAAGCCGCCACCACGGGTCACATAACAACCTGAGCAAACGCAGCGGATAACCCTGCAGGCCCCAAACCGGTACCCGCTAGTCTTCAGCTGAGACGTTCATTCCAGCAGGAGCGGGTGTATGGAGCGGGGGCGGTTCAAACGGGGAGTCGGCGCGGTCATTGGGGTGACTGCCGCGGGCGCGGCGACGGGGCTTTGGTCCGCCGTTGCCGCAAACGATCGGGAAGCGCCCGCTTCCCCCTCCGAAGGCGTTATTTTCGGGCTTTGGAGCTTCCTCTACGACACGCAGGCTCCTCCCGCGCGGGTGATTCTGGCGGCCGCTGCCCTGGCGCTTCTGCTTGTGACCGGCATAGCGCTGCTCGAGCGGCTCGTGTCGACCAGATCGCGCCGCTCCATCGACCACCGGGCAACTCCCCTGGCTCCGAGGCTGGTGATGGCCGCAACCCGCGGTGTCTACGCAGGCCCAGTCACGGTGACCGTGTTGATTCCGGCCCACAATGAGGAGGCTTCCCTCCCCGAAACCATCGCTTCCCTGCTGGCCCAGTCGCACAAGCCGGAACGAGTCATCGTTGTCGCCGATAACTGCACCGACTCCACCGTCCGACTTGCCGCCGAAGCCGGGGTCGAAGTCTTCGAAACAGTGGACAACACGCAAAAGAAGGCCGGAGCGCTGAACCAGGCGCTCAAGATGCTGCTGCCGGGACAAGGCGACAACGACGTCGTCATGGTGATGGACGCCGACACGAGACTCGATGACGGCTTTCTGGCGGCCGCGGTCCAACGCTTCACAGACGACCGCGCGCTGATGGCTGTGGGCGGGTTGTTTAACGGGGAGGAAGGGCACGGGCTGCTTGGCCAGTTCCAACGCAACGAGTACATCCGTTATGCCCGTGAGATGCGCCGCCGCCGCGGCCGGGTGTTCGTGCTCACCGGCACCGCCTCCCTCTTTCGTCCCGCTGCGCTGCGCGCGGCGGCACTGCAGCGCGGACGGTCGATTCCAGGGGAGCCAGGTGACGTCTATGACACGGCGTCACTGACGGAAGACAACGAACTAACCATCGCGCTGAAGTCTCTCGGCGCCCTGACGATCTCCCCGGCGCAGTGCACGGTCGTCACCGAACTGATGCCCACTTGGCGCACCTTGTGGGCGCAGCGCCTGCGCTGGCAGCGCGGTGCCCTGGAGAACATCGGCGCCTACGGCGTTACCCCACAGACGCTTCGTTACTGGGCCCAGCAACTGGGCATCGGCTACGGCGTCATTGCCCTGGGCTCCTACCTGCTGCTCATCGCGCTGATGGTGCTCTCACTTGATGATTGGATCTTGTTTCCATTCTGGCTCGGGATGGGTGCCCTGTTCGCCGTGGAACGGACGGCCACGGTGTGGAAGGGCGGCTGGCGGGCACGCCTGCTAGCACTCACGCTGTTGCCCGAACTGTTCTTCGACATGTTTTTAAACATCGTCTACGTCAAAGGAATCATCGACATATCCCTGGGCCGGAAGGCCACATGGAAGCACGTCACGCGCCGCGGCCCGGCAGCAGCAAGGGCGGCCCGGTCATGACCGGCGCCTACTTCATACTGCCCGCCGGAATCCTGCTTCCCGAACCGATCCTGCACTCCGAACTGTTTGCGGTCCTAGCGGCCTTCGTTGCCATAAACACCGTCATGTATGCCGCGCTGGCCGTGACCAAGATTCTACCCAAGGTCTACCCCGCCGACTGGATGCGCAGAACCAACCAGCGCTCCGAGACGCGCAGCATCCACCCTGACACGCGCCGGGGGCACGCTCGTTCCGGCGGACGCCGAGCTGACGGAATGGCTGTCCCTGCCCCGCCCGTCGTGGACATGCCACGCCGCGGAACCAGCTAGGGCAGAGGTGTCCGGGCCAGCGCTATCGCCAGGCCGTAGGCCGCCGCCATCACCATGAGCTCGGCGGCCGCCAGCTTCAGGAACGGCCGCAGCGGCGCGGGTCCGGCCGGCAGCCCGGGATCCGCCCTGGCCGGGAGGCCGGCGGGAGCACGTTCCCGGGCAGCAAAGGCGCGCAGCGTCGTGCGGCGATGCAGCCAGCCGCACACAATCAACAGCGCGAACGCCGCCGCCTTGCCCAACACCAGGAACCCGTAGCCGGAGACCAACGCGGCCGGGGCCTGAACCTGGAGCACGGCATTGACCAGGCCGCTGGCAGCCACCGCCGTGGCGCAGGCCAGCGCCAGCGTGCTGTAGCGCCGCACGGTCCGCAGGAAGTCGTCAGGTGCCCGCAGCGCCAGGTACGCCACGCCCGCCAACCCGCCCGCCCAGAGGCCCGCGGCGGATACATGAAGGCCCAGGCTGGCAACCGCCAGGAAGTGTTCGTCGTGGCTGGAGGCGTGGCCTGCCAGCGGCGGCATGGCGAGGGCTGCCACCAGAAGAATCAGGGCCAGACCCGCGCCGGTCGCCGTGCGCGAGAACCGCGCGGTCGCCGCCGCCACGACCGTCAGTACCATCTGGAAGAGCAGGACCCGGCCGGGCCTGACCTCCAAGACCACCCGCATCTGCTCCGCGGGGTCCAGTTGGGTGACGGGCACGCCGAGCAGTTCGCTCCCGGTAAACCACAAGCGGACCAACACGGCGGGCACAGCGGCGGCTCCTAGCGCGGCCGCCACGACGGCCAGCCTTCGGCCGGCAGCCGACAGCTCTTGGCTTCCCGCGGGGAGGGCAAGCAGCGCCGCGCAGGCGAAGCCGACAGCCAGGACCATACCGACGGTGGCCAGCAGCGCGGCCGCCGGAAGCCCCCAAGCGGTCGCTGCTCCCGCCGAGGGCAGACCCGGCAGGGGCGGCGGCACCGCGCCTCCCGCGGCGAGTCCCAGGACCATCAGGCCGGCCCCCAGCAGCAGGCAGCAACCCGCAACAGCCCAGACCGGCAGCCGGCGCAGTGGTGGCGGTCCTGGAGGCCCGGATGCTGGCTGCGTGCCCGGTTCCGCGTCGGGATGGGTCATTTGTGCAGGATAGGGCTCGCACCCCGCGGCGTCGAGAGGCTGCGGGCCGCCGGTCGCCGTCAACCGTTGTCGCCTCCTATGCGACGACGGCGGCCGCCCGACGCCCGCTGACGCGGCGGCCGCCGCCGGGTAGGCTGTGCTGCGATGAATACCAACGAGATACTGCTGCAACGCAACGGCCGCCTGGGCCACATCGTCCTGAACCGCCCGAAGGCCATCAACGCCCTCAACGACTCGATGATCACGTCGATCACGGCGGCCCTCCGCGAGTGGGCCGAGGACGACGCCGTCGAGACCGTCCTGATTTCCGGCGCCGGTGAACGGGGACTGTGCGCCGGCGGCGACATCGTGGCCATCTACCGGCACATGAAGGACGGCGGCGACCAGCTCTTCTGGGAAGACGAGTACCGGATGAACTCGCTAATCTCCCGCTACCCGAAGCCGATCGTCGCGTTCATGGACGGCGTGGTGCTCGGCGGCGGCGTCGGAGTGTCGGCACACGCCTCCTACCGGGTGGTGACCGAGCGGACCAAGATCGGCATGCCGGAGACCCGGATCGGGTTCATTCCCGACGTCGGGGGCTGCTTCCTGTACTCGCGGGCACCGGGGGAGCTCGGCACCCACCTCGCGCTGACCGCGGGCACCGGGACCGGAGCCGACGCCATCGTGATGGGCTTGGCCGACTACTTCGTGGACAGCGCGGAGCTCCCGGCCCTGGCGGCAGCGCTCGCCGAAGCCCCGGCCATCGAAGCCATGGCGGCCTTCTCCCACACGGACGTCCCGGCGTCGGACCTGGAAAAGGAACGCCACTGGATCGACGAGTGCTACGCCTACGACGACGCCGAGCAGATCCTCGCCGCCCTGCGTCACTCGCCGGTCCCGGCCGCGCGCGCCGCCGCCGAGGAGATCGCCCTGAAATCGCCCACCGCCGTGAAGCTCGCGCTCGAGGCACTCCGCCGGGCGGGCAGGATGGACACGCTGGAGGAGGTGCTCGACCAGGACTACCGCCTGGGCATCCGGCTGGTCGCCGCTCCGGACTTCGCCGAGGGCGTCCGCGCCCAGGTGATAGACAAGGACCGCAATCCGCGCTGGAACCCGGCCACGCTCGCGGAGGTGGACCGTGCCGCCGTCGAGTCCTACTTCGCGGACCTCGGTGAGGACGAACTGGGCCTGGCCGCATCCGTTGCGGCACAACCGGCCGCGGGCAGCTAGACGAACGGCGCGGGCCCCGGAAACCGGGAACCCGCGCCGTCGAGCCTTTACTACTTCTTGTCGTCTCCGGTCATCCGCTGGCTCAGGTAGACCGGGATCATCGACACGATGATCAGCACGGCAGCGATCACGTTAACCACCGGCGCCTGGTTGGGCCGGGCCATGTTGTTGAAGATCCAGATGGGCAGGGTCTCGGTTCCGGGCGGGGCCGTGAAGGTGGTCACCACGATCTCGTCGAAGCTCAACGCGAAGGCCAGGAGGCCGCCGGCTACGAACGCCGAGCGGAAACCCGGGAACGTGACCTGGAAGAAGGTCTTGACCACGTTGGCGCCCATGTCCATGGCGGCCTCTTCCAGGCCCTTGTTCATCCGGCCCAGCCTGGCCTGCACGTTGTTGAACACCATCACGATGCAGAACGTCGCGTGGCCCACGATCACCGAGAACAGCCCGAGGCCGATGCCCAGCGGTTCCAGCACCGTCTTGAACGTGTTGTTCAGCGCCACGCCGGTGACAATGCCCGGCAGCGCGATGGGCAGCACCACCAGCAGGTTGACCGTATTCTTCCCGAAGAAGTCGTACCGGGAGAGCGCGAACGCGATCATGCTGCCCAGCAGCAGCGCAATTATGGTGGCTACCGTGGCCACACGCAGCGAGGTCCAGAGCGCCTCCCGCACGCCCTCGTTGCGGAAGGCGGCCTCCCACCAGCGGGTGGTGAATTCGGTGATGGGAAACGCGCCGGAGGTGGTGGCGTTGAAGGAGTTGACGATCACCAGTAGCAGCGGCAGGTAGATGGCGGCCATCACCAGCCCGGCGAACAGGCGCAGGGTGACCTTGGCGGAAGAGGAGAGTCTCATCGGTGAAGTTCCTAAAGCTGCTTGAGGGCGCCGGACTTGCGGGCCAGGAAGAGGTACAGGACAACCACCAGGATGGGCACAGTGCCGAACGCGGCGGCCAACGGCGGATTGAGGTTGATGTTGGAGGCGATCACCGTGCCGATCACCTGCGTTTTCCCGCCGACGAACTGCGCCGCGATGTAGTCGCCCAGGCTCAGCGAGAAGGTGAAGATGGACCCGGCAATGAACGCCGGCTTCAACAGCGGGACTGCCACCGTGCGCACTGTGGACCAAGCCTTCGCGCCCAAATCGGAGGAAGCGTCGAACAGGTTGTCCGGGATCTGGCGGAAGGCCGAGTACACCGGCACCGCCATGTACGGGAACCACAGGTAAGCCAGCGTGACCACCAGCGCCGCGGTGCCGTAGCCCGGCCCGGTCATGCCCAGCGGGGCCAGCAGCCAGTCCAGCGGGCCGCCGCTGGAGAACGTGATGCGCCAGGAGAACACCTTCACCAGGTAGCCGGCCCACAGCGGCAGCGTGATGCCGATGGCCAGAACCGCGCGCATCCGCGGCGAGGCGACCTTGGCCATGTACAGTCCCAGCGGCAGCGCCAACGCGGCGCACAGCACGGTCACGGCCAGCGCGATGCCGATGGTCCGCAGCGCGGTGAGCTGGTAGGCCGGCACGGTGAGGATCTCCACGAAGTTCTCCACGGTGAACGCGGGGATCACCTTGGAGGTGAAGGAGTCGGTGGTCCAGAAAGCGGTGATGAACAACAGGATCAGCGATCCGATGTACAGCACGCCGAGCCAGGCCAACGGCAGGGTCAGGAGCGCGGTCAGCCGCAGTTTGGGCCGGGCGTAGAGCAGTCGGGAGATCCGGTCGCCCAGTCCGCTGCGCTCGCTGCCCGGCGCCGAGGCGCTGCGGGCTGCGGCCTCCGGTTCGATCGTTGGTGCTGCCATGGTGGTTTCCGGCGGGCCTGCCCGCCGTTCCTCCTTCAGATGCGGTGCTGATCAGGATGCGTGTGCACGGTCGGCGGGGACACCGCCGTCGTGCTGGGGGAATGCCTCCACAGCAGGGGCACGACGGCGGTGCTCACCGCGCGCCGCGCCCCTGCCATGGGGAGGGTGCTGGAGGGAGGGACTAGCCCTTGACCTCGGTCCAGGCCTTGGTCCACTCCTGGTAGTTGGTGCACGTGGCGTCGGTGCGGCCGTCAATGCACTGTTCCACCGGGGTGGTCCACATCCACACCTGCTTGTAGTACTCCTCGTCCGTGGCGTGGTAGGTGGCGCAGTGCTCCTCGTTCTCCTTGGAGCCTTCGCACGCCAGCGCGTTGGCCGGGGCCATGCCGAAGTTCTGGGCCATCTTTGCGTTCACCTCGGCGGAGGAGGCCCAGTCCATCCACTGGTAGGCGCAATTGGGGTTCTTGGACTGCGCGGAGAGCATCCACGTGTCGGACCAGCCGGTGGCGCCTTCCTTCGGCAGCACGGACTCAACCTTCCCGCCGTCGGCCTGGGCGATGTTCACGATGACCTGCCAGCCGGTGCCCAGGGACGCGGTCCCGGAGGAGATGGAGGAGACGGCCTTGAGCGCGTCGTTCCAGTACTCGCCGGCAATGCCGTTCTGGGTTTTGAGCAGTTCCACCGCCGCGGCCAGCTGCTCCTTATCCAGCGCGTAGGGGTTGGTGATCCCCAGGTCCGGCTGGGTGGCCATCAGGTAGAGGGCCGCGTCGGCGATGAAGATCGGCGAATCGTAGGCCATGATCTCGCCGGCGTACTCGCTGTTCGGGTCCCAGGTGGCTTCCCACGAGTCAGGGGCTTCGGGCACCGCCTCGGTGTTGTACATGAGGACGTTGGCGCCGCGGCCGATGGGAACGCCGTAGGTCTTGCCGTTGAGCGTGTCGTAGATCTGGCCCTTCAGGCCGTCCACGATGTGGCCGAAGTTCGGGATCAGGTCGGTGTTGATCGGGGCCACGTCGCCGCCGGCAATGAGGCGCAGCGAGGCATCGCCGGAGGCCGAGACCAGGTCGTACTCGCCGGTGCGCATCAGCTGGACCATCTCGTCGCTGGTGGCGCCGACCTTGCGGTTGACCTTGCACTGGGTCTCTTTTTCGAACTCGGTGACCCAGTCGGCGTCGGGGTTGGTGGAGCCGTCCTCGACGAAGCCGGCCCAGGCGATGATGTTGACTTCGCCCTCGGACTCGCCCACCTCGGTGGCGGCCGGGATGTCAGGGACCTGGATGCCGCCGCCGGCGGACGAGGCGGGAGCGGAGCCCCCGCAGCCGGCCAGGACCAGCGAAAGCGAGGCGAGTGCCGCCAGCGGCAGTGCCTTGGTGATCTTCATGGAGTACCTTTCCTTCAGGGTGCGTAGTGAGGTAGTTGGTGCGGGACTAGACGGTGTAGTTGAAGCGGGAAGACCACTGCAGCCGGACCCGGTCGCCGCGCTGGGCGCCGGAGGCGCGGGCATCGTTCGGCTCCTGGACAATCAGGGTCTGCCCGACGGCGGTGCGCGCCACGTAGCGGGTGGAGGGGCCGGTGTAAATGACCTCCTCGATCACCGCTTCCACGGTGGACAGCCCGGCTGCTTCCGCCGGCTCGTCCAGGCGGCGGATGTGGATGCGCTCCGGCCGGATGCTCAGCAGGGCGTCGGAGCCGGTGAGCTGTTTGGCCAAGGCGCCCTCCACCAGGTTGGTGTTGCCCAGGAAGGAGGCGACGAACCGGCTGCCGGGGCGCTCGTACAGGTCCTCGGGCGTGCCCACCTGCTCCACCACGCCTTCGTTGAAGACGGCGACCCGGTCCGAGAGCGTGAGCGCTTCTTCCTGGTCGTGGGTCACGAAGACGAACGTGATGCCCACCTCGCGCTGGATTTGCTTCAGCTCCACCTGCATCTGTTCGCGCAGCTGCTTGTCCAGCGCGCCGAGGGGCTCGTCCAGCAGCAGCACCTGCGGGCGCAGGACCAGTGCCCGGGCCAGGGCAACACGCTGGCGCTGACCTCCGGAGAGCTGCGAGGGCAGCCGGTCGGCCACCCGGGGCAGGCGGATCATCTCCAGCGCCTCGGTCACCAGCCTGCGGCGCTCGCTCCGGGGCGTCTTGCGCAGCTTGAGCCCGTACTCCACGTTCTGCGCCACGCTCAGGTGCGGAAAGAGCGCGTAGTCCTGGAACACGGTGTTGACGTCGCGCTCGAACGGCGCCTTGCGGGTGACGTCGCGACCGGCCAGATCGATGCGGCCGGAGGTGGGGAGTTCGAAGCCGGCGATCATTCGCAGCACGGTGGTCTTTCCGGAGCCGGAGGGGCCCAGCAAGGAGAAGAACTCGCCCTGGCGGATGTCCAGGTCCAAACCTTTGACGGCGGTGAAGTCGCCGAAGGTCTTCGCGACCTGCTGCAGGGAGATGGCAGGCGTGGCGGAGGCCCCCGTGCTGTCCGGCGCGGTGGTTGCGGAGGTGGCTGTGGCTTGCACGGCTGGGTCCTTTCAAGAGGGCTGATGTGGCGTGGACTACATCGTCTTGCGTTAACATATGAAACCAGAGGTTAAATGTAAAGCGGGTCACATCGTGTAGATTTCTTGTTACGGGCCCGTTCCGGCCGCAGGACGCTCCGCCGCGTCCTGCCGTCCTGCGGGCGGTCCGTCTGGAAGGATCGACGCATGCCCAAGGATTCACCGCCACGCCAGCGCTTGCTCGCCGCGGTCTTCGCCCCGCTGGGCGAGGGCGGCAAGGCGCAGCGCGTGGAGGACCGGATCCTGGAAGGGATTGCCGCGGGTGTGCTGGCCGACGGCGACCGGCTGCCCAGCGAGGCCGAGCTGGCTTCCTCCATGGGCGTGGCTACGGTGACGGCCCGGGAAGCCTTGGTGGGCCTCCGGTCCCGCGGGCTGGTGGCCACCCGGCGGGGCCGCGACGGAGGCACCTTCGTCACCGTCCCCACCGGACGGCGTGCTGAACTGGTCCGCGAGCGCCTGGGCCGGATGAGCCGGGTGGAGCTGCGCGACCTGGCTATCCATTACCGTGCCATTGCGGCGACCGCCGCCGAACTGGCGGCGGATTTTGCCGATCCCGACGACGCCGAAATGCTGCGCCGGATCCTGCATGCTTCCCGTTCAACAGGCACCGGCGGGGCCGTCGTCGGCGATTTCCTGCTGGAGTTGGCAGCCTTGAGCCAGTCGGCGCGGCTGACGCGTGAATTCGTCCGGCTCTATAAGGACTTTGGTCCGTTGTTGTCGGTGCTGCACGAGGACGCAGAGTTCGACGCCACGATGGTGCAGATGTGCGACCGCATTGCCGACGCGGTTGCCGCAGCCGATGCCGCGACGGCGCGCACAACAGTGACCGAACAAATCCAGACCGGATTGGCGGCGCTGATCGATGAACATGCCCGGCTGACCGACCGGCCCGCCGGCCCGACCCCCGCTACCGCCCAAAGGAGGACGGGATGAACTCCATGGCCCAACCGGCATCGGCACGTGCGGCGGATCCGCTCGCCGAGGTCACCGGATTCTTCGAAGACATCCTGGCCGAAGTCAACGCGTGGGTGCCCGCCTTGGCCGGGTTGTTTGAGGATCCGGCCCGGCCGCCGGGCGGCAAGCAGGTGACCGCGACCATGCAGCCGCTGGTCGCTGAGCTGGTGGGGAGGGAGGAATGGCCCGTGGTCGGCGCCGGCTTTGTGGCCGCCGCCCACGCCGTGGCCGACGCTTCCTGGCACATGGCGTGGTGGCAGGGCGAAAGCATGGAGCGGCTGGTCTTGCCCGCCCTGGCATCGGCCTCCGACGCCTACATGCGGCGTGAGTGGTTCACCCGGCCGATGGAGACCGGCCTGCCGCATGTCACCGGACCCTACGTGGACTTCCTCTGCACCGACGAATACACCATGACCATGACGGTCCCGGTCTCGGTGGGGGACCGGCGCGTCGGCGTGGCGGGCGCCGACGTCTTTGTCGAATCGCTGGAACCGCTGCTGCTGCCGGCGCTGAAGAACCTGCACCCGGCCGCGGCCCTGGTCAATCGTGCCGGCCGGGTGGTGGTTTCCGCCGACGCCCAGCTGGCCGCCGGCACGCTGCTGGCGCCGGGTGCCGTCCCGGCGACCGGTCCGGCGACAGGGAGCGCCGGCGATCCGGGAAGCCGAGCCGGTCTGCCCCGCCCCCGGACGGTGCGGCCCCGCGGCGACCGGTACATCGACGTGGAGCTCGCCGTGCTGGACTGCGGCCGGCTGCCGCTGGCGGTTGTGTACCCGGAGGCCTAGCGGCCAGAGAGGCGGCGCACGTCGTGGCTTGAAGGCTGTCCGCTGGAAGCCGGGGCGGAATCGTGCCGGCCGCGATCAGGTGCCGGCGTCCCGCTGGCCCGGGGCGGTTGCCTCGTGGTTTCGGAGCCCGTGGGTTCGCCGGTCCTCTTTCATGGCGGCTTCGAACAGGTGCTTGCGGCCGCCGGCAAGCGTTTCACGTGCCTGCCGCTCCAGCTCCTTGAAGGGGCCGTAGTAGATCTCGTCGTACTCGTCGATGATCTGGAACGTCCAATGTCCCTCGATGACGTTGCGGCCCACGATCTCCCGGTCGACGCGCTCGGCCAGTTGCCGGTGTCCGGCCTTGCGCAGCAGCTCCACCGCCTCGCCCAGCGCCAAGTCGGCCGTACCGGTGAGCCGGTGAAAGCCGTACAGCAGGCCGCGGGCGTGTTCCACCGCTTCCAGCGCCTCCGAGATCTTGCCCAGGGCCTCAAGGGTGGCATCGTCGAGGCCCTCGGGGCGCCGGTACTTTTCGGCGGGCACGTCGTCAGGTCGCTTTGTCATGGTGGGCACTCCTTCCGGTTGTCGCGTCACCGGCAGCCCCGAGTCCGGCGGCCCCCAGCCCGGCAGCGTTGCGTACGGCGGCCGCGTCCGCGGCGGTCGCCTCGCCCCCCACCCCGAGCGCGGATGCCCGGCGGATGATGTTGCGGGCCATGGAGGGGAAGATCAGCCCGTGGAACGGGAGCACCAGCCACCAGTAGAGCTTGCCGGAGAGCCCGGTGGGGAAGTAGATGGCGCGCTGCCGGTAGACGCTGCCGCCGTCCGCGGGGACCACCGACAGTTCCAGCCAGGCCTGGCCCGGCACCTTCATCTCGGCGTGCAGCCGCAGCAGCCGGCGCTCGGGCGCGTCCTCGATGGCCTCCACCCGCCACCAGTCAACGGCGTCGCCCACGCTGAGCCGGTCGGCATGCCGCCGGCCGCGGTTGAGCCCGGCGCCGCCCACCAGTTTGTCCAGCACGCCCCGGATGGCCCAGGCCGCGGGCCACGAGTACCAGCCGCTGTCCCCGCCGATCCCCTGGATCACACGCCAGACGTCTTCGGCGGCGACGGCGGAGCCGCGTTCCCGCGCGTCCACGAAGACGGTGCGGCCCGCCCATTCAGGGTCGCTGGGCAGCGGGTCCGACGGCGGGCTGTTGGAGGCGTTGGTCCAGCTGGTTTCCACCTCGCCGCTGGCCATCTTGCCCAGCGCCAACTGCACCGCGCGGCGGTACCCGGTCAGTCCGCCCTCGGGCGGCGGGATGTAGCGGTCGATGTCGTGTTCCGCGGAGACGGCGTCGTGCTGGAGGGACTGCACCAACGGCACGGCCATGGCGTGCGGGATCGGGGTCGTCAGCGCCACCCACCAGCCGGCCAGCGCGGGAGCCGGAATCGGCAGGGCATAAATCAGCCGCCGCGCCAGCCCGGCCTCGCGCGCGTACCCGTACATCAGTCCCGCGTAGGTGATCCGTTCCCGCGAGCCGATGTCGAAGGTGCGGTTCAGCCCGGCCGGCAGCTCCGGCGCCCGTTCCAGGTAGTGCAGCACATCGCTGATGGCTATCGGCTCCACGGTGCGCCGCACCCAGCTGGGCGCCGGCATGACCGGCAGGTTTTCGGCCAGATGCCGGATCATCTCGAAGGAGGCGGAACCGGAGCCGATCACGACGCCGGCCTGGAAGACCGCCGCCGGCACCTCGCCGTCGAGCAGCGTCCGGCCCACGGCGGCCCGCGAACGCATGTGGCGGGACAGCTCGACGTTCTCCGGATGCAGCCCGCCCAGATAGACGATCCGTTGCGCCCCGGCCGCGGCCGCAGCGGCCGCGACCGTGCGCGCTATCGCCAGTTCGCGCCCTTCAAAGTCGGTCCCGGAGGCCATGGAGTGCACCAGGTAGAACACCGTCTGCACACCGGCGCAGGCCAGCTTGGCGTCGTCGGCGTCGGCGAGGTCCCCGGCAACAATGTCCACGTCGTCGTGCCACGGAACGGCCGCAAGCTTGCCCGGTGAGCGGACCAGGACGCGCACGGCGTAGCCGCGGGCCAGCAGCCGCGGAACCAGCCGCCCGCCAATGTAGCCGGTGGCGCCGGTGACCAGCACCAGCTGCGGCGTCGGTTCCGGTGGAGTGGCCATGACGCCATGCTTCCACCCGCGCCGGGCCGTGTCACGGGGTCAAGGGCCCGGAAAGCGCCGGACGGTCAGTCCCCGGAGCGCGGCTCTGCGTCGCGCAGCCCGCGCTGCAGCAGGTACGGCAGGATCCACAGCAGGAAGAACATTGCCACCAGCACGCCGCCGCCCACCGCCAGGGCAGGGACGTCCCCGGCGATCACGTCCACGATGAACGCCACACAACCGGTGGCCAGCAGCCCGATGCCCAGCACGGCGACCCTCACGATCCGGTGCCCGTGCGCCACGGTCGCGTCTTTGAGGTGCAGCCCGAACAGCTGGCGGTGGATCGCCACCGGCGTGAGGATCACGCCGGTCATTAGCGCCGCGAGCACCAGCAGCGCGATGTACAGGCTCACCTGGTACGGGGCCAGATCGCTGAAGCGGCTCTGGAACGGAAGCGTCATCAGGAACGCGGTGATGATCTGCGCGCCGGTCTGCATCACCCGCAGCTCCTGCAGCAGCTCGTTCCAATTCCGGTCCAGCTTCTCCTCGAAGGTCTCGGTCCGGCCCTTTGAATGTTCGTTAACGCGATCTTCCGTAGCCATAGGAAAAACTTAGCGTCTCCGGCCGCTCTCCACTCAACCGGGGGAAGTACGACGGCGGGGCGCATCCCGAGGGGAGAGACGCCGCCAAAAAAATTTCCATGAAAGTGCATCCAAATACCCCGCCCGGACAGTAGTAGGGGTGTAAGCACCGATCAGCCCGGAGCACCCGGGCCGTTGAAGGAGAACAAAATGCGCAAGAGCATCGTTACGGTTTCAGCCCTGGGGCTTCTGGCACTCGGCGCGGCAAGTCCCGCCCAGGCGGCCGAACAGGAAGCCCAGCTCTCGGTCCTGCACGGCGTCCCCGATTTGACCGTGGACGTGTGGGTGAACGGCGAACGGACGCTGGATGACTTCGCTCCCGGCGACCTGGCCGGTCCGCTGGCACTGCCCGCCGGCGCGTACTCGCTGGCCATCACCGCCTCGGACGCCGAGAACGCCGACAGCCCCGCCATCGGCCCGGTGGATGTGCAACTGGAAGGCGGCGGCAACTACACGGCCGTGGCCAACCTGGACGCCGAGGGCAACCCCACTGCCAACCTTTTTACCAACGACGTCTCCGCCATCGAGCCCGGCAAGGGCAAGCTCACCGTGCGCCACACGGCCGCCGCCCCCGCCGTCGATGTGCTGGCCGGCGGATCCCCGGTGATCCAGGGCCTGTCCAACCCGAACGAACAGACCCTCACCCTCGACCCGGGCACCATCTCCGCGGCGGTGGCCGCGGCAGGCACCACCGAACCGGTGATCGGGCCGGCCGACGTGCCGGTGGCGGAGGGCACCCACACGGTCGTCTATGCCTGGGGCAGCTTGGATGACGGCAACCTGGCTCTTGCGGTGCAGAACATCGAAGGGATGCATTCGGCACCGGGCGCAGTGCCGGGCGGCATGTCGGGCGCGGCGGCGGAGGCCGGCCCGGACTACACCATCGCCGCGGTTGCCGGCGGAGCAGTGGTGCTGCTCCTCGGCACCGGCGCAGTCGCCCGTCGCAGGCAAGCGGTTCGCACCACCGACTAACTGCGACGGGTCCGAAAAGAAGCCGGCGGCGCCAGCCCGGGGCGCCGCCGGCTTCCACCGCTCCGCACCGGCAACCATTGCTTCCGCACCTGCAGTCCCTCGAGGAAAGAATCATGACAACCGTACCGACGACGACGATGGGCACCCGCGCAGGGCTCCTGTGCTGCAGCGTCTTGATCGCCGCTACCGGCTGCGCCGGACCGATGCAGCCGGCCGCGGGCCGGCAACTGGTTCCGGCGGCCTCCCCGGCAGCTGTTGGAAACCCCGCAGGGCCAGGCGAAACCGCGGTCCCGGCGGTCGACAAGATCCCCGACCCCGCCGACATTCCGGTGCGGCTGGCCGCGCCACTGACCGCCGCCAATCAGGAGACGCCGCCCACCCGGCTGCTCGTGGCCGGCACGTCAATCGATGTGAGCGTCGTCGACGTCGGCGTCACAACGGGCAACGCCATGGAGATCCCCGAGTCGGTGGAGCAGGCGGGTTGGTACCGCTACGGTGCCGCGCCGGGCGACCGGACGGGGACCGCGGTCATAGCGGCCCACGTTGACACCTTGGCGGGCCTGGCTCCCTTCTCCGAACTGAGGCAGCTGGAGCAGGGCACCCGCATCACGGTGGAACGGGCTGCCGCCGGTCCCGTGACCTACCGTGTCGCCGAGGTGGCGCTGATGGACAAGGACGATTACGACGGAAACGGCATCTTCCGCCGCGATGGACAACCGCTGCTCAAGCTGGTCACCTGCGGTGGCCAATGGCTGGACGCGCGAGAGGATTACAGCCACAATGTGGTTGTCACGGCAGTTCCCGACTGACTTTTCCGGTCCCGCAACAACTGTTCGCGTGGCGTTTCCTCCGACCAACCGGAAGGACGCAGGCTTGGTACCTCATCCTTTCGAAGCGTGGGACACGAACATCGACGCAGCCTTCGCGGCGGGTGAGGAGGCTGCCATCGCCGATGCCTACCGGCACCTGGCCCCGCTCGTCCACACGCTGGCCTCCAGGGCCCTGCAAGACAAGTCTGCGGCGGACGATATCACCCAGGAAGTATTCATCCGGGCGTGGCGATCGCGGGAAGGATTCGATCCCGCGCTCGGCCGGTTGCCCGCATGGATCGTGGGGATCACCCGCCGCGCCATCGCCGATGCCTATTCCTCCGCCGCCCGCGAGCAGCACAAACTGCGGGCCGTTTCGGCGGTCATGCCCGACCCCGAATTCGCCCGGGACTCCCAGTCGCCGGAGGTCCTCGCAGACCGCCTGCTGCTGGACGATGAGCTGGAACGGCTGGGCGAACCCAAGGGCTCCATCATGCGCCTGGCGTTCTACGAGGATCTGACCCACGAGCAGATTTCCCACCGGCTGGACCTTCCCGTTGGTACCGTCAAGAGCCATATTCATCGCAGTTTGCACCACCTGAGGAGCCGATTGGAGGTCGACCATGCAGCATCTTGAACCGGAACTGATCAGCCTGCTGGCGCTGGACGACACCGTCGGCAACCAATCGGACAGGGACCATCTGCGCCGCTGCAGCCAGTGCGCGGAGGAGTACCAAGCGCTGCGGCGGGCGGTGGAGACGGTGAGGGCCAACCCCGAACCAACCCTGGAGCCGCCCGGCCCGGCGGTGTGGGAAACCATTCACCGGGAACTCGCGCTTTCCCCCGAACTGGCCGCGGACCCATTGCAGGGTCGTACGGAAACAGCGCCGGCCGGGCGCCGGCCGGCCCGGACCGCCTCATCCCGGGGGGTATCTGCCAAGCCCAAGGCTGCCCGGCGCCTCCCCGCCGGGCCTCCGTCCTCCCGGCGCGTGTCCTCCCGGCACCTGCCCGCCTGGCTGGCCGCGGCGGCCGCGGTGGCGATCGTCGCCGCCATCGGCATCTCCTGGGGCGTCACCCGCAACGCCGCCACGCTGGCGCAGGCGCAGTTGGAACCGCTGGAGACATACGCGGCCACCGGAACGGCCCGGGTAGTGGAAGCCAACGGCACCAGGGAACTCGAGATCAGGCTGAGCGAGAACGAGGCGCAGGGATACCAGGAGGTGTGGCTGATAGCACCGGATTTGTCCGCCCTGGTCAGCCTCGGCGTGATGGACTCGGACACCGGCAGGTTCGCCATCCCGGACGGGCTGGACCTGTCGAAGTTCCCCATCGTCGACGTCTCGGACGAACCGCTGGACGGAAACCCGGAGCACTCCAGCGTCAGCATTGTCCGCGGCACCCTCGACACCTAGCCGTCCCCTCCGGTAACGACAGGAAGGTCCCGCAGCGCACCCGAACATCCGTCGACAGCCGGAGGAACCATGCAGCAAACGGAGACGAGGACCGGGCCGGCCGTGCCGATCCTGGTGTTGGCCAGTTCCCTGGCGGCGATCGTTGCCGCCTTTTGGGGCAGCGGGGCGCTCATGGGCACGCCGATCCAGGAGGCGGCAGGGGGTTGGCTGAATGAGGACTCGACGCCGCTGGCCCCGGCCTCGGCCGCCTTCCGCATCTGGTCGCTCATTTACCTGGGCCTGCTGGCCTACGCGGTGTGGCAACTGCTGCCGGCCCAGCGGCAGTCGGAACGACACGCGGCCCTGCGTCCCTGGGCGGTGGCGGCCATGCTCCTGAACGCTGCCTGGATCTGGGTGGTGCAGGCCGGCCTGTTGGTGTTCAGCCTCACGGTGATCGTCGTCCTGCTGGCGGTGCTGGCGCGCATCCTCGTGCTGCTGGTCTGGTCGACGTCCGGCGCGTGGCTGGACACCCTGATCACCGACGGCACGTTCGGGCTGTACCTGGGCTGGGTCACCGTGGCCACGGTCGCCAACACCTCCGCCGTCCTCGCCGCGTCCGGGCTGGACGGCCTGGGGCTGCCGGTCACCTTGCTGTCCTCCATCGTGCTTGCCGTCGCGGCGGCGGTGGGCGTCGGAACCGCCCTGTACAGCCGCGGCCGGCTCGCGCCTGCGCTGGCCACCGCCTGGGGCCTGGCCTGGATCGCCGTCGGGCGCCTGGACGGCGGGCTGGTGGACGAAGGCACCGCGATTGCGGCCGGCATCTGCGCCGCGGTGGTGCTGCTCTCCGCCGTCGTCATACGGTTCATTGCCAGGGGAGCCCCGGGAGATTAGTAAGGGTGCTGAATTTCGCCCTTGGCTGACGGACGCGCCGCCGACGGGACGAAACCGCCGGCCATGGCTAGGTTGGGAATAGCAGCACGCCGACAAGCGGCAGCACCTACACAAGGAGGTTTCTCATGGCGGAAACGAACCGATCGAAGGCAAGCTACACCGTACCGGGGCTCGAACTTGAAGAGGGTGTCAAGGTCGCCGACCTCTTGCAGATGCGGCTTCACGCCCTCAACGACCTGCAGCTGACGCTCAAGCACGCACATTGGAACGTGGTGGGCCGCGACTTCATCGGCGTCCACGAAATGCTGGACCCGCAGATCGAAAAGGTCCGCGCGATGATCGACGAGACCGCCGAGCGCATCGCCACCCTGGGCGTCTCGCCGAACGGCTTGCCCGGCGCCCTGGTCAAGGAGCGCAGCTGGGACGACTACGACATCCACCGAGCCGGGACCGCCGAGCACCTGGCCGCCCTGGACGTCGTGTACAACGGCGTGATCTCCGACCACCGCGAGGCCATCGAAACCGTCGGCGAGATCGATCCGGTCACCGAGGACATGCTGATCGGCCAGACCGCCGAGCTGGAGCTCTTCCAGTGGTTCATGCGCGCACACCTGGAAAACAGCGCCGGTGAACTCGCGACCGAAGGCGCCAGGACCGAAAAGGGCGCGGCCAAGAAGACCAAGTAGGCCGGCGGCGCCCTCCGGCGCGCCTCGCCGCATCCAGGGCCCGGCGGCACCCCGCACAGGGGTGCCGCCGGGCCCCTTTGTGTCCTGCGTGCCGGGGGCCACTTCGCGTCCCACGTGCCGGGGGCCCCTCTGCGTCCTGGTGTGCGCGGGAGCAGCAGGGTCAGTACAGGAAGATCGGCAGCCAGTCGCGGTTGTGCGCGTGCACGAGCGCCAGGAACAACACGAAGTCGAAGATCAGGTGCACGGATACCACGTAGGTGAACGACTTCGTCAGCTTGAACGTGTAGCCCTGCAGCAGCGCGAACGGGAAGGTCAGCAGCGGCCCCCACGCCTGGTAGCCGATCTCCCACAGGAAGGACGAGAACACGACGGCCTGCAGGAGGTTGGCGAGCCAGTCGGGAAAATGCCGGCGCAGCAGTGTGAACGTGGTGCAGATGAAGAACAGTTCGTCCCAGATGCCAACGGCGTTCACGCCGAGAAAGAGCCGCCAGAAGATCGTGGGGTCGGAGGCATCAGGCCAGTTTTGGTAAACGCCCGTGCTGACCAGGTACACCGGCAGGATGAAGTAGCCGAGTGCCACGACGCCGATGAGGTACAGCTTGGCGGACAACGGCCATTTGCGGCCCGTGTTCACCGGAAACCTGATGATCTTCTCCCGGTAGACAAACCTCGACACCAGCCACGGCACCAGGACGGCCAACGCGAGGGCGCCGCCCATCAGGGTCATGTGCCCGAGGCTCAGGTCCGCGTTCAGGGGCACCAGGCTGATGATCAGCATCCCGGCCGCGATCAGCGCAAGATGCCGCGCAAACTCCCGGTCAACCAGCGCCGCCGTGGCCACGCTCAGCGCGAGCAGGCCGTAGCCGAGGGGGCCATTCTCGACGGCAAAAAGCAGCACGCCGGACGCCGAGAGGAGCAGCGCCGGCACCAGTTTCCAGCTCAGCGCGGTCCGGGGCGGTTCGGTCGAGATTGTTGTCACGCCACCAGCATCTCAGCACAGCCCCCGCCGCGGAAACCGTTGACGGTTTAGCGCCCGGCTGGTTCCACCGCCGCCCGTGGCTAGTGGTGGCCGGCCTTGGTGGTGCCGAACATCAGCGTGCGGCGGGCGATGTCGTAGTACACGGTCTCCGCGGTGGAGAGGAGGTCCTGGAGGTTGTCGGCGTCGTCGGCGTCCAGCGTCAGCACCTCTTCCCACGCGCCCTGGTCCAGGACCAGTTGCAGGGTCCAGGTCCCGCGGGCCCCCGGCTCGCCGGCTACCCAGGTGAACTGATAGTGGCTGAGCTGGCGGACCTTGATGCTGTCGTCGGTGACCGGCTGTTGCGGTGTCGGTGTCATGGTTTGTTCCTTAGGGTGAGGAAGCCTGACCGGCCTCACGTGACGTCGGGGTCCGGACGATATACCCCAACGATACTAAGTGTGCTTACTACGTTCCATGATGGGGCCGCCGCTGGCAAGCCTTTGCCGGATATCGGCGCCGGGCCCCGCCAAACCGGCCGGCTACTTGGGGATCCTGACCCCGCCAATTGCGGGCAATGGTCGCGCACCGGGCCCCGGTGACGCACACTATGGAACAACGAAGTGCAGAAGTGACGGGGGCAGCCTGCGCGCTCCCAACCTTGGGGAGAAGGTCAGTCATGACTCTGAACGCCGAAAGCCGCGCGGCCGCCGAGGCAGCGTCGGATCCTTGTGGCTGGCGGCGGGTAGGCCCCCTCGTCGAAGCGGAGCTTCAGCGTTTCACAGCAGGGAACCGCAGCCGGGCCGGCAAGCTCTCGCGTACTTTTCCCGTGCTGTGGGACCGCATTGAGGCTGCGCTGGGCGGCGGCAAGCGGCTGCGGCCCAGGATGGTTCAGCTCGCGTACCGGTCCTTCGGCGGCGAGGATCCGCGCCGCTGCGCCCGGCTGGGTGCGGCGTTCGAGCTGCTGCACACCGCCCTGGTGATGCACGACGACGTCATCGACAGGGACTTCGTCCGCCGCGGCCTGCCGACCATCGGTGCCCGTTACCGGGACGACGCCAGAGGTCAGGGGCTGCCCGGGCCCGAGGCCGAGCACCTGGGCCACGCGGCGTCGATCATTGCCGGCGACCTCCTGCTGACCAGTGCCCTGCGGATGGCCGGCAGCTCCGGCGCCGGGCTGCCGTGCGCCGACGTCCTGATGGAAACGGTCCACGACGCCGTGTTCGCCTCGGCCGCGGGCGAACTGGATGATGTCCTGCTGTCGGCGGCGACGGAAAGCCCCGGCCTGGGCGACGTCCTCGGCATGGAACGTTTGAAGACGGCGGCCTACTCCTTTGAGGCGCCGCTGAAAGCCGGGGCGCTGTTGGCCGGCGCCGACCGACACCCGGCCGAGGCACTCGCCGCGGTCGGCCGCCGCATCGGGCTGGCCTATCAGATCGTGGACGACGTTCTCGGGACCTTCGGGGAGCCCGGCACCACCGGGAAGTCCGCCGAATCCGACCTGCGTGAAGGCAAACGCACCGTGCTGACCGCGTATGCGGCGGAGGCGGAAGGGTTCGATGACCTGCTGGCCGCGTTTCGCCGCGGCGAGGCGGGGGTCGGCGAGGTCCGCGCGGCGCTCACGGACTGCGGCGCCGACGCGCGGGCGATGCGGCTCGCCCGCATCCTGGTGGACGAAGCGCTCGAGGAGTCCCGCCTCCTGCCCCTGAATGCCGGCGCGTGGAGCGAACTGGCGCGGGTCTGCAACCAGGTGCTGACGAGGGGGAACTAGCGGCCATGGAACCGAACCCACTGCTCCGGTACACCGACGCCGCCGGCCGCAGCGCCGGCGTCGTGATTGCCCGCTATTCCACCTCCTTCGGCTTGGCGTGCCGGCTGCTCGGTCCGGAGGAACGCCGGCACATCGCCAACATCTATGCGCTGGTCCGGGTGGCCGACGAAGCGGTGGACGGAGCGGCTGCCGAGGCCGGGCTCGACGCCGTGGCCGTGCGCGACCAGCTGAACAGGCTGGAACACGAGACGGAGACCGCGCTGCTGACCGGTTACAGCACCAACATGGTGGTGCACGCGTTCGCCGGGACCGCCCGCGCGTGCGGCATCGGCGTCGACCTGACCCGGCCGTTTTTCGCCTCGATGCGCGCGGACATCACGGTGCCCGAACACACCGCAGATTCGTTGGCGGACTACATCTACGGCTCCGCCGAGGTGGTGGGCCTGATGTGCCTGCGGGTGTTCCAAACCATGCCCGGCGCGATGCCCGGCCGGGGCGACGAGCTCGCCGCCGCCGCCCGCCGGCTGGGCTCCGCCTTCCAAAAAGTCAACTTCCTGCGCGACCTCGCCGCCGACCGGGATCAGCTGGGCCGCAGCTACTTCCCGCAGACGGGCGCCGAGGCGTGGGACGAGCAACGGAAGCACGCGCTGGTGGCCGAGATCCGGGCGGACCTCGCTGCCGCCGGGCGGGGCATTGCGCTGCTCCCGCCCGGTGCCTGCACCGCCGTCGAACTGGCCCATGCCTTGTTCAGCGCGCTCGTCGACCGGCTGGAACGGATACCGGCGGAGGAGCTGCTTTCCCGCCGGGTGCGCGTCGGCACGCCGCAGAAGGCCGCGATCGCCCTGCGGATCCTGGCCCGCCAGCGGCTGCGCGGAAGGAGCGCCGCCTGATGGGCACCGCCTCGTTCAAGACCAGGCTGACCGCCCGCCGACGGGCAGCGGGTGCGGCGCCGCAGGCCGGCGGCTCGGGCCATCCGGTCGTGGTCATCGGTGGCGGGGTCTCCGGACTGGCAACGGCCGGGCTGCTGGCCCGGGCGGGGCACCGCGTCACCCTGCTGGAGCAGCGTTCCGTCCTCGGCGGCCGGGCCGGACGGCACGAGCGCGACGGCTTCCGCTTCGACACCGGCCCGTCCTGGTACCTGATGCCGGAGGTGATCGACCACTGGTTCAAACTGATGGGCACCAGCGCAGCAGAGCAGCTGGAGTTGGTGCGGCTGGACCCCGGTTACCGGATCTGGTTCGAGGGGTATCCGGCGGCCACGGAGGTCCGCTCGGGCCGCGAAATCGTGGCGGATCTGTTCGAAGGCCTGCAACCGGGGTCCGGGCCGGCGCTGCACCGCTACCTGGACGAGGCAGCGGAAACGTACCGGCTGGCCAAGGAGCACTTCCTATACGACGATTTCGCCAGCCTGCGCGGCCTGGCCCACCCGCAGGTGCTGCGCCGGGCACCCCGGCTGGCCAAGCTGCTGGGCTGGAGCCTGGACCGTTACGTCCGCGAACGGTTCACGGACCCGCGGCTGCACCAGCTGTTGGGCTACCCGGCGGTGTTCCTGGGCACCAGCCCGTACCGGGCGCCGGCGATGTACCACCTGATGAGCCACCTGGATCTGGACGACGGCGTGTACTACCCGATGGGCGGGTTCGCCGCCCTGGTCGATGCGATGGAGCGGCTGGCGCGGGAGGCCGGCGTCCGGATCGAAACCCGTGCCACGGCCCGGCGGATCGTCACCGGGCGGTCCGGCGCGAAGGCCCGCTGCGAGGCGGTGGTCTGGTCGGATGCCGCCGGCGCCGAACACCGGACGGCGGCGGGCGTCGTCGTCGCCGCGGCGGATCTGCATCACGTGGAGACCGCGCTGCTGCCGGCGCACCTGCGCAGCCACCCGGAACGGGTATGGCGCCGCCGCGACCCCGGTCCCAGCGCCGTGCTGGTCTGCCTGGGCGTGCGCGGGCCGCTGCCGCAGCTGGCCCACCACAACCTGCTCTTCACCCGGGACTGGAAGGAGAACTTCGGCCGCATCCGCTCCGGGTGCGCGCTGGCTCGGGAGACGTCCATCTACGTGTGCAAGCCCAGCGCCACCGACGCCGGGGCGGCGCCCGCCGGGGACGAGAACGTGTTCATCCTGGTTCCCGCCCCGGCTGAGCCGGCCTGGGGCTCGGGCGGTGACGACGGGTCCGGGGCGGCCGCCGTGGAAGCAGTCGCGGATGCCGCCATCGACCAGCTGGCCGCCTGGGCTGGCGCGACTGACCTGTGCGGCCGGATCGCCGTCCGGCGCACCTACGGCCCGGCGGACTTCTCGGACGGCTTCAACGCGTGGCGCGGCAGCGCGCTGGGTCCGGCGCACACCCTGCGGCAGAGCGCCTTCCTGCGCCCGGGCAACCGGAGCCGCCGGGTGGACGGGCTGCACTACGCCGGCAGCTCGGTCCGGCCGGGCATCGGCGTGCCCATGTGCCTGATCAGTGCCGAACTGGTGCTCAAGGCCGTGCAGGGGATCGGGACGCCCGGCGCACTGCCGGAACCGGACCCGGCGGCGCCCGGCCCCGCGCCGTCGTCGGACAGTGCGGGGAGGAGCGCATGATCTACCTGGCCGTGCTGGTGGCGCTGCTGGGCTGCATGGCCTTGCTGGACGCACGCTACAGGCTGTTCTTCTTCGCCCGGCCGGTCGCGGCGGCCGTCACCCTGGCCATCGGACTGGCGTACTTCCTGGCCTGGGACGTCTGGGCGATCGCGCTCGGAATCTTTGTGCACCGCGACTCGCCGTTGATGACCGGCCTGATGCTGGGCCCGGAGTTGCCGCTGGAGGAGGCGTTCTTCCTGGCTTTCCTCTGCTACCAAACCATGATCCTGTTCACCGGGCTGCTGGCATGGGGCCGGCACCGGCGGGCGGCCCGCGCGGCCAGGCCGCAGCTGGCCGGCCGCGACGACGGCGCGCCGGCCGGGGGTGGTGCGGCGTGAGTTTCCTGGAGCTGAATGCGGTCTTCCTCGGCGTCGCGGTGGTGGCGGCAGTGGGCGCGGTTCTGGCCCGGCGGGTGCCCCGCGGGGCAGTCGCGGCGGCCGGCCTGTCCGTCGCGGCGCTGTGGGTGCTCACCGCCGTGTTCGACAACGTCATGATCGCCTCCGGGCTGTTCGACTACGGCGGCCACGCCCTGGCCGGACTACGGATCGGCCTGGCGCCGGTCGAGGACTTTGCCTATCCGTTGGGTGCGGCGCTGCTGCTGCCCGCGGTGTGGCTGATGCTCACGGGCCCGCGCCGCCGTCGTGCGGATGAGAGGGCCGGCCGAGCCGACGGGGGAGGGGAACCGTCGTGATTCGTGAACTGGTCATCACCTCTCGGCCGGTGTCCTGGGTCAACACCGCCTACCCCTTCGCCGCCGGATACCTGCTGGCCTCCGGCGGCGTCGACTGGCTGCTGGTGGTGGGCACCATCTTCTTCCTGGTCCCGTACAACCTGGCGATGTACGGCATTAACGACGTCTTCGACTACGAATCGGACCTGCTCAACCCGCGCAAGGGTGGGGCCGAGGGAGCGGTGGTGGACAGGGCCCGACACCGCGCGATCCTGCAGGCAAGCGCCGTGGCCACGGTGCCGTTCATCGCGGTCCTGGCGGTCGCGGGCAGCGTGGCGTCCAACCTGGTGCTGCTGGTCTCGCTGGCCGCGGTCTACGCTTACAGCGCGCCGGGGCTGCGGTTCAAGGAAAGGCCGTTCCTGGACTCCCTGACCTCCAGCACGCACTTCGTCTCGCCCGCTATCTACGGGCTGGTTCTGGCCGGCGCGGTGTTCACCCCGGGGTTGTGGGCGCTGCTGGCCGCGTACTTCCTGTGGGGCGTGGCCAGCCATGCCTTCGGGGCGGTGCAGGACGTGGTCCCGGACCGTGAGGCCGGGCTCGGGTCGATCGGCACCGTGCTGGGCGCACGCAACACCGTGCTGGTCTCCGCCGCCGCCTATGCCGCTGCCGGACTGCTGATGCTGGCCACCGATTGGCCGGGCCCGCTGGGCGGGCTCCTGGCCCTGCCGTACCTGGCCAACGTGCTGCGCTTCGCCCGGATCGACGACGCGGGCTCGGCCGCCGCGAACGCGGGGTGGAAACGGTTCCTGTGGCTGAACTATGCGGTCGGTTTCCTGGTCACCATACTGCTGATCTGGTACGCGGGAGCCCGGTGAAACCCCGGGGCGACAACGGGTCCGCGGAGGCCCGTCCGACGGAGGGCCGGCATCACACCATCATGACCGTGGTGATCCCGGTGCTCGACGACGCCGCGGCGCTCGCCGACTGCCTCGCGCTGTTGGGGCGGCAGACCCGTGCCGCCTTCGAGGTCATCGTCGTAGACAACAACTGCACCGATTCCTCGGCCCAGGTGGCACGGGCCGCCGGGGCGCGCGTCGTCGTCGAACGCCGTCCCGGCATCCCGGCGGCATCGGCTGCGGGCTACGACGCCGCCGCCGCGGGGTTTGATGCTGCCGCCCGCTTCGACACCCCCGCCGCCGCTCCCAGCCTCGCCGCCCCCGCTGCCGGTTTCGCGGCCGTCCCGGCGTTCGATGCCGCCGCCGCGGTGATCGTCCGCTGCGACGCCGACACCCGTCCTCCCGCCGACTGGCTGGCACGGATCGGTGCCGCCTTCGACGCCGATCCCTGCCTGGACGCGCTGACCGGCCCGGGCCGGTTTTACGACCTGCGGCGGCCGGTGGCTTGGCTGGCCAGCGCCGCGTACGGCTCCGGCTACCGGCTCGGCGCCGGCCTCGCGATGGCGGCCACCCCGGTGTGGGGGTCGAACTTCGCCATGCGACGGTCTGCCTGGGAGCGGGCCATGGCGGGCGTCCACCGCGACCGGCAGGACATCCACGACGACCTGGACCTGAGCTTCCAACTGGCTCCGTGGGCGCGGATCAGGTTCGACCGGCGGCTGCGCGTCGGCGCGGCCGGGCGGATCTTCGCCGGCCGAACCGCGTTTGCCCGGCGCTTCCGCTGGGCCCTCACCACGGTGGCGGTGAACTGGGCGGTCCAGCCACCCGGGCAGCGGTGGCTGCGGCGCTTTAACGTCAGGACGCCGGAGCGGAGGAGCCCAGCATCTCCAGGTAGTGCGGGTTCTGCATGATGCCGAGGACGTTGCCGAACGGATCCACCACCGAGGCCGTGACGAAACCGTGGCCGCGTTCCGTGACGGGCTCCAGCTCCTTCGCGCCCTTGTCCAGCAGGCGCTGCCGCACGGCCCGCACGTCGTCCACATGCCAGTAGAGGATCGCGCCGCCGGGGTCGATAGCGTGTCCGGGCGGAGCGTGCATGGTGTCGATCAGCCCCAGCTCGTGCTCGTAGTCGCCGACCCGGAACTCCGCATAGCCCGGCTGCTCAAAGTAGGGCTTCTTCCCCAGCAGGTCGGAGTACCACTCGACCGCCGCCGGCAGGTCCGGGGTGTAATAGCTGACCGTACTCATTCCGCGCAGCATGGGTCCCTCCGAAGGATTGCCGAAGCCGGCCCGGCACTCGCCGGGCCGCCGTGATGGTTGGACGCTACCGCACATGGACGTCCCTGTCTGCCCTACAGTTGCGGTAGCGCGGCCAGGAAAAGTACGACGTCGGGGCCGTGCCGGGAAGGGAGCAGAGAGTGGACTGGGTTGACCTGCTGGTCGGTGTTGCCGGTGGCCTCGTCCTGGTCTATGCGGTGCTGCTGGCCTGCCTGTGGTGGTACGCGCGCCGGCATCCGGAGACGGTGGGAATGCGCGATGCCCTGCGCCTGCTGCCGGATCTGTTGCGGCTGCTGCGCCGGTTGACGGGGGACCGCGCGGTTCCGGCGCGGGTCCGGATTCTGCTCGTGCTGCTGCTGGCCTACCTGGCCAGCCCCATCGACTTGGTGCCGGATTTCTTACCGGTCATCGGGTATGCCGACGACGTCCTGGTCGTCGCCTGGGCCCTGCGGCTGCTGATTCGGTCCGCGGGCCCGGAGGCATTGCGCCGGCACTGGCCCGGTACTCCGGCGGGACTTCGCGTGATAGAACGCTTGGCCGGGCTGCCGGCGTCGGACCCCGGACCGGCAGAGCAGCCGCGAAAGCCTTAGCGCGCGGCCGCTTTCAGGCGGTGGGGTCCGTGGTTCGGCACGACGGGGATGTCCAGCCGGCGCCTGCCCCACAGCCGCCGCCTGCCCCGGAGCGAAAGCTCCATCTCCTCCAGCGCCAGCGCCACCTCCCGTCCGGTAGGGCGTTCCGCCGGGTCGGCAGCCGTCATGGCGCCCAGCAGCAACACCCAGTCGGGACCGAGGCTGGCCGGGATCTCCGGATCACGCAGCAGCCGGGCAACCGCTGCTTCCAGCGGCGGACCGGGAAAGGCGGGCTTGCCGGTCAAGCACTCCAACAGCACCAGGCCAAGGGAGTAGATGTCGCTGGCCGGGCCGGCGGGCTCGCCCTTGGCCTGCTCGGGGCTCAGGTAGGCGGCGGTCCCATAGATGCCGTCCTCGCGTGCATCTTCGGAAATCACGACGGCGATGCCGAAGTCGGTGAGTTTGGCCCGGAGCCGCGAGGCGTCGTCGTCGTAATTGAGAAGCATGATGTTGCCGGGCTTGATGTCCCGGTGGACCACGGAGTTGTTGTGGATGTAGGCGATTCCCTCGGCCAGCTCGCGGCCAACCTGGGCCACGTGGCGCGGCGGCAGCGGCCCCTCCGCCAGGCGCGTTCTCAGGTCCGCGCCTTCGATCAGCTCCATGACCAGGTAGATCTGCGGGTGTCCCGCTTCCACGCGGTCGATGCCCGCGTCCAGCAGGATCACCAGGTTGGGGTGGTTCAGCCGCGCCAGGAGCTTGATTTCCGCGTCATCGCGGTGGAACTCTGCCTCGTTCATCGAGGGCCGCTGGATGACCTTGACGGCGACCTCGCGTCCCAAGACGGCATCCTCCGCCCGATACACCCGCGCGCTCGCTCCGGTCCCGACAAGTTCCTTGAGCCGGTATCGCCCGCCCAGGAGCGTGCCGGCCCGATCTGAATGAGGCGTACTCGCCAACGTCTCCTGCTTTCCGGCTGGCCCTTTGACAGCACACTTAGCATCGTACGGTGTCGAGTGCCAAGTAGTTGCCTGAAGCGATTGGTATTCCGAATCGTTATCAGCGAGGGAGGGGGAGGCCGTAGGCCGGCGAAACAGATTCCGCCCCACTGGCTCTAGCTGTGACCCGCGTCACGAGGTGTAGCGTGGACGTACGCCGGAGCATCAGTGGAGGACATCATGGCAGGCGAGATTTTTGATGATTCCGAGACGACAGTCAGGGACTTTCTTCACGGACTGGCTGCCGACAGTGCGGACATCGAAGCGTTCCTCAACGCGGTGGCCCGTTTGGCCGTTCACAATTTGTCGCGGCCCGGCGAGGAACTCCTGGTCGGCATCACGCTGCTGCGCCATAAGAAGGCCGGCACGGTCGCGAGCAGTAGCGACCGTGCGCAGAAGATGGACGAGATTCAGTACGAATACGCAGACGGACCGTGCCTGCGCGCCGCTCGCGAACACACGGTGGTACACATGGCAGACCTGCAGACAGAAACGACGTGGCCTGAATACACCCAGGACGTTCTGGCCGAAGGCATCCGGTCCATCCTGGCCGTGCCGATTCCGCTTGAGAGCGGGGACAGCGCGGGGCTGAACCTCTACTCGGATATGCCGAAAAGGTTTGATGCGGAAGCGCTTAAGGCCGCCGAACAATACGCGCACCAGGCCTCCCAGGCATTGTCCCTGGCGGTCCGGCTGGCCCGGCATCGGGAGACCGAAGCGGATTTGAAGGCGGCGCTGGAATCACGAACGACCATTGCCGTTGCCGTCGGGATCATCATGGGTCAAAGCCGCTGCAGCCAGGACGAAGCCTTCGCGATGCTCAAGTCAGCCTCCAACACCCGCAACATCAAGCTCCGCGAGCTGGCCTCCGACATCGTCGCCTCCACCGGAACTCCGTCGGCCGAAACCCATTTCGACAAATAACCCGTACGCATCGCCTCCAGCCCTTGAGCAAGGGGAGATGTACTTGTAGCGTTGGGTCCGGTTAAGCAGTTGGCCATCGATCCACTCATATGGAGAGCCGATCATGGATCACAAACTGCGTGTACTTGTCAGGCTTGATATCGACCGTTCCTCGGCGGTCATCGAGGTCAGCGGGTGCCTGACCGCGGACAGCTGCACAGCGCTTTTACCCCTGTTCCATCGCATGGAGCGCCTTGCCCGCGGAATGCTAATCACGGTAGATCTGTCCGACGCGCAGCACATTGAACGCCGCGGCCTGGAGATGCTCGAACGGTTCGGCGCAGGAGAGCAAGTTGGCGCAGCGCAGCCGGGCCCCTTCACCGGCACTCTTGCGGTAGCCGCTCCCGCGAATCTGCCGCAGTGCCCGGCTTTGCCCATTGGCCGGGCACCTTTGCAGGGGGCGGCATGAACAGCATGATTCGGGCGTCCGGACGTTCGCCGTTTCCCGCCGATCTGTCGATCCTGCCCACGGACCAGCTATTGAATCTCAGCAACCGGTGCTTTCGGGACCTGGATTGTGAGCACCCTGTCCGGGACGCGCTGTTCCAGTACTACGCACTCGCCGCGGAGCTCGAAGTCCGGGAAGCCGCCACGAAGGACACCGGAAAGCAGGCGCTGGACGCCTAGTCCTCCAGCCACGCAGGTGTGAACAGCAGGTTCAACCCCTCGGAGACGGTGGGGTGTGTGATGATCGCGTCTCGCACCGCGGTGTAGTCCATTCCCCCGATCATCGCCATCTGCAGCACCGCGATTGCCTCGCTGGCCCCCGTTCCCAGCAGCGCGGCACCCAGGATCTTGCCGGTCCGTCGGTCCAGCACGGCCTTCCATTCGCCGTCCAGCTCACCAAGGGTCCTGGCGCGGGGGATCGCGCTGACCGGCATCCTGGCGATCCGCACCTCGTGGCCGGTCTCCCGGGCCTGGGCCTCCGTCATCCCCACCCTGGCGAGCTCCGGCGTCGTAAAGACGGTGTAGGGGATTAACCGCCCCTGGGTAGACCGGGGCTTGCCCTCGCGCCGCGCGGCGGCCAGGTTGGCTTTCAAGATCCGGTAGTCGTCGTAGGAGGCGTGGGTGAACTGCGGGGAGCCGGCCGCGTCGCCGGCGGCCCATACGCCGTCGGCCGTGGTGCGTAGCTGGTCGTCCACTTGGACGAAGCCCTTGTCAGTCAGCTCCACCCCGGCCTTCTCCAGCCCCATCCCGTCCGTCATCGGCCGGCGTCCCAGCGCCAGCAACACGTCGTCCGCGGTGACGGTCTCCCCGGTGGACAGCGTCACGGTCACGCTCCCGTCGGCGGCGCGTTCGATCTTCTCCGCGGACGACTCGAGCTTCAGCGTGATCCCGGCGTCGGTGAAGTTCCGGGCCACCAGCCCGGCCACGTCGGCGTCCTCCCGCGGCAGCAACTGCCCGGCGCGCTGGATCACCGTGACCTCCACGCCGATGGTGTTCAGCAGGTCGGCGAACTCGCAGCCGATGTAGCCGCCGCCCAAGATCACCATGCTCGCCGGCAGCTCCTCCAGGTGCAGCAGGGTGTTGCTGGTCTGCACCCCGGATTCGGCCAGGCCGTCGATGGTGGGCAGGGCCGGCTCGGTGCCCAGATTGAGCACGACGTCGGTGCCGCGCAGGAGGCGGGTGCCGCCGTCGTTCAGCGCCACTTCCACCGTTTTCTCGGCCACGAACTTGGCCTCGCCAAGGATAAAGTCCATGCCCGACCCCGCGAACAGCTTCTGCTGCCCGGCGACCATGGTGTCCACCACGTCCTCCTTGCGGCGGCGCAGCAGGTCGAGGTCCATCCGGGGCTGCTCCGCGCCCGCCACGCCGAACTCGGCCGCCCGACGCACGGTGTCCAGCACCCGGCCGGACTGGATGAGGGTCTTGGTGGGAATGCACGCCACGTTGATGCAGGTGCCGCCGACCATCGCCCGCTCCACCATCGCCACCTTCTGGCCGGACTTGGCCAGGTCCATCGCCAGCGACTTGCCGGCCTTCCCGCCGCCGATCACCAGCAGGTCGAAATCCTCGGGTTCCATGTCCATCCTTCCCTCGGTTTGCTGTTCGCGGCTGGTTTTCACGCTCGCCGCTTACGGTCACAGCGCATGCTCGGGCGCGCTTGCGCCTTCCCTTGCAGCCGCCTTGAAGCCACCGTACGCCTGATAGCGGCTCCCGTTCCAAAGGGACGGACGCTAAGGAATTTCCTCAGCGGCTGAATCCCTGCGAGGTTCCACGGCGGGCCGCGAGCCCTTGCGCCCGGCGCTTGTTTTGTCCCGGGTGGTGAAGAACACGCCGCACATCACCAGGGCTGCGCCGAGTATCTGCATGACGCTGATGCTCTCGTTCAGCAGCAGATACGCACCGAGCATGGTGAAGACCGGCACGAAGTTCAGGAACACGGACGTCTGGGACGCCCCGAGGACGGCAACGGCCCGGTTGTACAGCATCAGGGCAATCACCGACGGGAAGACGCCGAGGTACACGAGGCCGGACCAGTGGCCTCCGCCGATCCGCGGAACTCCCACGATCAGCCACTCCGCCGCCATGACGGGCAGCAGGATTATGACCGACAGCCCGGTCATCACCAGGACCGCCCCGTAGGACGGGAACAGGTGCAGATACTTCTTCACCGCGATCGAATACACCGCCCAGGACACGGCGGCCAACGCCATGATGGCATCCCCGATGTTCCAGGACAGGTCGGCGAGGCGAGCCAACTGCCCGTCGGTCACCACCCATAGCGCGCCGCATACGGACAGCACGACGCCGAACCACTGGACCGCCCTGAGCCGCTCGCGCAACAGCCAGAAGCTGAGGGCCACCGTCACCGCCGGCACCGAGGCTTCCAGCACCGAGGCGTTGGTGGCCGAGGTGAATTGGAGGGCGGTGTAGATCAGCGTATTGAAGAGGGCGACTCCGGTGAGCGTCATCAGCAGCAGCGGTCTGCGGTGCTGGAGGAACAGGCGGCGGGACTGCCAGGCGCTGCGGTAGCCCAGCGGGAGCAACACCAGGAAGGCAATGAAGACCCGGAAGAACGCGATGGTCAAAGGCGGCAGGTCGCCGAGCGCCTTGCCGGTCAAGATATTGCCGGCGTAGAAGATGACCACCAGCAGGAGGAGGACGTAGGCGCGCATTCTCCTCCTCTGGTCGGCTTCCGGCGCTCGTCCCTCATACCCTACGTGTCGGGGGCAAGGCCTGACCGGAACTCGTCGGCCGACCCGGACGCGGTGCACCTGCGGGCGGCTACGATGGTGTCCTCAAGAGTGGCGGGCTCCAGAGTCGGCTGCGCTCGCCGGAGCGCGCATCCCAGAAGGTGCTTGGCGGAGTCCGTGGCCACGGCAAAGCCCTCGCGTCGAAATCCTGAGCAGTTTCGGTCCCGAGAGCGAGCGGATGCACACGTACACGCACAGCACGAACGGGCAGGAATAATGGCTGAAACCTATGTCAAGATCTGCGGACTGCGGACTCCAGAGGCGGTCGCCGCCGCTATCGACGCCGGCGCGGACGCGGTCGGCTTCGTCTTCGCCCCCGGTGGCCCGCGCACAGTCGGTGCCCAATTGGCACGCGCGCTCGGCGAAACCGTGCCGGCGGATGTCGAAACGGTCGGCGTGTTCCGCAACCAGCCCATCGGCGAGGTGCTCGAAACCGCCAGGGCCGCGGCAGTGACCACCGTCCAGCTGCACGGCGACGAGCCGCGCCGCGACATCCGCATGCTCGAGGACGCGGGGTTCCGGACTCTGCGCGCCTTCTCCGCCGGTGCCTACGAAGCCCTCCCCGCGGACGAAAAGGCGGACTGGGACACCGGGCGGATCCTGCTCGACGCAGTCGAGCCCGGCGCCGGAGTGACCTTCGACGGGAGCGCCATCCAGGCGCAACCGCCGCGGGGGTTCTGGCTGCTGGCGGGCGGGCTGACTCCCGCCAACGTCGGCGGGTTGATTGCCACGCTCCGGCCGAACGGCGTGGATGTGTCCAGCGGCGTTGAATCCCGCCGCGGCGTCAAGGACGTCGGGCTGATTCGCGATTTCGTACAGGCCGCCAAAATGCAGTGATCCAGCCGCGCGCCGCCTTAGCGCTGGGCCGAGGTCCAACCCTGCTGGTGGAGCCTTTCGAAACCGTCCAGCAGCAGGTCCAGCGCAAACTCGAACTCGAACTGGTCGTCGCAGCCCTGGCCGACCACTGACCCGTCGTCGTGCGCTCCCGCCATGGCAACCTCGGCGATATGGGGGTACCGCGCGGCCATCATCTGCAGAATCTCCGGCGGCACGTCCGCCGGCGCGCTCTGGGAGTCGTCGAACAGCTCCTGGGTGAAACCCCACATCCGGCTGCCCAAGGCGTGCATCACGTGGTGGGTGAGGTCGACCGAGAATCCGCCGGCGCGGAACATGCCGATCACCGAGTCCATGTAGTCCAGGACAACCGGCGACTTGTTGGTGCGCGACTCGAGTACTTGGCGGGCCCATGGGTGGCGCAGCAGGACCTCCCGGGCGGAGAGGATCCGCTCACGGACCGCGTTCCGCCAATCCGTCCCGCTGGGTCGCGTCTCGATCTCGCCGACGATGACGTCGACCATGCCGTCGAGCAGTTCTTCCTTGTTGGCGACGTGCTTGTAGAGGGCCATCGGGACCACGCCCAGTTCCTGGGCCAGCTTGCGCATGCTGAGCGCGTCCACACCGGCTTCGTCGGCAAGAACGACGGCGGCGCTCAACACCCGCTCCCTGTTCAGCGGGGTGCGGCGTGCCGACTCCACCTGCTGAGCCATCAGGACCACCCTTTCTGATGGCAGATATCTCTTGACAAGTGTACAACGTACACCTACTTTTAAATCACAAGGTGTACGCCGTACACCCATCAACTTGGGGAAGCAAACAATGGCTGCAGAAACCATCGCCGTCACCAAGGCCTCCGGGCGCCAGCCCCGCGGCCGCTGGCTCATACCCGCCGGCTTGATCTTTGTCAGCCTCATCCCGGTCATCTTCGGCTCGATACGCGTGGCCGAGCTGACCGGGGGAGCGGCGGTCGCGCCGGCCAACCAGCGGTTCTTCGACTCGCCCCTTCCCGTGCTGATCCACATCCCCGCGGCCATCGTCTACAGCCTGGTCGGGGCCTTCCAGTTTGTGCCCTCGCTGCGCCGCGGCAAGCGAGGCAGGCACAGCTGGCACCGCATCGCCGGGGTTGTCCTCATCCCGGCCGGCCTGCTCGTTGCCCTCTCCGGCCTTTGGATGTCCGTCTTCTACGACCTCCCGCCCGACGACGGCGTCATCCTGCTCGTACTTCGACTGGTGTTCGGCACGGCCATGACGGTGAGCATCGTCCTGGGCATCCTCGCGATCCGGCGGCGCAACTTCGCCGCACACGGTGCCTGGATGGCCCGCGGCTACGCCATCGGAATCGCGGCCGGAACGCAGGCCCTGGTGACCATCCCCTGGATCCTCCTGGTCGGCCCGACCAACGAACTGAGCCGCGCAGTGCTCATGGGGGCCGCCTGGCTGCTCAACCTCGCCGCCGCCGAGTACTTTATCCGCCGGCGCGCCGGAAGGTCCGGGCACTCGAGGCGCGCGTCCGGCAGGCGCGCTACGCTTCCGGCTGTAGCTTCCTGATGAGGCCCGCGGTCCCAGGGAAGTTTGGCCCTCAAGGTCGTCAGCTGGTCGACGTGGCCCAGCCCTACCCGTCTACCCAAGCACAGCAAGCGTCACCAACTTCCCGATCGTTGAGCCAGCGCTTTAGCCGCTGTACGTCCGATAGGCTAAAGCCCAGTCAATCGTTTCTTCGGGGGAGAAGTCATGGCACGAGCGAGCTTCAAGATAGCGCCAGGTGTTCGCATCACTGCGTCCGGCCGAGGCATCCGGACGAGCCTTGGAGACAGCGTCGTGCAGGATTCCTCTGGCGCTGGCTGGAGTTATTCGGCAGCTAAGGTCGCCGGAATCCAGGTGAGCCAGTCGAGCCTTACTTCGCCGCTGCAGCGTCGGCAGGGCGGTTCTTCCCAATTTAAACGTCCCAGTCTCGCGCAGCTTGAGCGCGCCGACAAAGCAGCCGCAGCCGAGGCGCAGATTGCGGAGCTCGCGGCGCTGGAGATGTCCTTGGTGACACTCCATCACGAGGACTTTGAGCGCGCGGCCCCGGCGTACGTTCCAGTGCCGCCGGTGGCCAACTACGAGCTTATTCGGACTGCGTTGGCCCAGCAGGTGCTCGCGGAAATAGGTCGTTTTCAGCTGGCCGAACGCAAGGCGGCGAAGGCGCAAGCCGATCAAATGGCACATGCTGAGAAGGCTCGACTTGAAGCTGAATGGCAGCGAAGCTACGAGGTTCAATGCAAACTTGCCCAGGAGAACTGGGAGAAACTCCTCCGGCATGAACCGGAGACGGTCATGATGGCGTTGGAGGAAGCGTTTGGTGACAACGTATCCGAAGCGACGTGTGTTGATGTGGGCGTCGAAGAGGGTGAGAACTACGCCACCGTGGTCATCCTGTTTGGACCGGCACAGATGGTGCCGGAAAGGACACCCTCCTATACCCCATTGGGGAAACTTACGACCAAGAAGCGGACCAGGGCGGACCGCAACGCGCTGTATGTCAGCGCACTAGCATCGACGGTACTGGCTACGGTGAAGGAGGGGCTGGCCGTAGCGCCGTCCCTCGCGGAGATTCGCGTCGTCGTAATGAGGAAAGACTCGGCGGCGGCAACGCCCGCGGACTTCTTGACGCCCATCTTTGCTGGCTCATTCCATAGATCGAGACTTGAGCGGGTGCGGTGGCGGGATGTTGATCCCGTTGCACTCCTCCTGACGGCTGATGAGGCAGTTTTCACCAGAAAGGGCGCGGCAGGCGACGTAATGCCTATCAGCATTGGCGGCAGTTCCGGGCTGCAGCAATTGCTCGAGTCGTTCAAATCCATCGTGACCAGGGACTGACCTGATTTCGGGTCATTATTCGCGCTCCCTTTGAGTCGAACTCTAGGGCGAACCGAACTTCGGCTGCTATTCTGCCAACAGTGCGTAAACGCTTCATCACTAAGTTGGGGAACCCATGTATCACAATCCGTACGATCAACCTGCCCAAAGTCAGGCTCCCAAGTGGCGTCCCAGTGTGTCCTTCTGGATTATTGCCGCTGTTCTGTTGCTGCTGCTGATACTTTCCGTGGCGTCCGGCGGGTTCGGCGCGTATCTCGTCCTCTTGGGGATTGTCGCATTGCTAACCGCCATATTCGCGCTCGTGTTCAGGCGTCAGTCCTGGATAGGGCTCAGGAACGGGAAGGCAGCTAAATCTACAGCCTTGGGCGGAGTGCTGGTCTTCGTCCTGGGTCTCGTTGTCACGGGTACCTCTGCGACCGGAAGCGACAAACTCGAGCCCGCTGCGGGTAATGTCACGGCCACTCCTTCGCCGAGCGCCAGCATGATCGCCAACACTGGCTGTGACGTCGAGGATGCTCGACGCGGTGTTAGAGGGGAGGTCTATTTCTGCACGGAAAATGAAAACGGTGAGCTTGTGTGGATGGACAGGGATGCGCACGACGAAGTGGTAGCAGCAGCATTCGCCGCGGAAAAAGCAGAGAAGGAAGCTGCGGCGAAGAAGGCGGCAGAGGAAAAGAAGGTGGCTGCAGAAAAGGCAGCAGCTGAAAAGAAGGCGGCCGCAGAAAAGGCAGCAGCTAAAAAGAAGGCTGCTGCCGCTAAGAAGGCTCAGGAAGAAGCGGCAGCTGAAAAGAGGGCCGCGGAGGAAGCAGCGGCGGCCGAAAAAAGAGCCGCTGAGGAAGCAGCGGCGGCTGAGCAGAGGGCCGCAGAGGAAGCCGAGGCAAACGTCCCCGCAGTTCCAGCACCGGCACCTGCGGCCTACTACCCGAACTGCGCTGCAGCTAGAGCTGCAGGAGCTGCTCCGGTCTACAGTGGAGCCCCCGGTTATGGTTCACACCTCGACCGCGACGGCGATGGCGTCGCTTGCGAGTAGTAAGCTTGTCCAGCTGAACTGATTGGGGGGTGTTCTCCTGTAGCGGCTGCGTTGCGGGAGAACGCCCCTAAAGGTAACGCATACATAATGCGGATCATCCGGTCCGAGCAGAGGAGTTGCAGGTGGCTGTTCTGGCCGCCGACCTAGCTCCGACACGTGAGCCTCTTATGCGCAAGCCTCGCTTCCTGTCCTTGCTCCATCCAAACCGCTGGTGTTTGAGATCAGGACTTTTCTGTGCCGAAGTTCGGCCCCGGCGGAGGGAGCGTGGTTTGTGAATACCTACAGCAAAGAATCGCTCGAAATCACTCCCTCTTGGATCGCATAGTTTACGGCCTATGGTGGTGTGCGAACGGGGGCATGCGCTTGCTATCTTTAGCAATATGTTGGCACCTGCCGATGCCGCGTTACCGGCGTGACCATGCGCGGGCGCAGGGGAGCTGGTGATGATCAGCCGCGTTGACACCGACCGTGACTCGGCCATTGCCTGGGCGCATTGGCCGCGGAATCTGAACGGCAAACAATGCTTACAAGGGTTACGAGGAATAATGAGCACCTTCGGTCTGCACTACTTGCACTGAGTACACACCGCTAGATTTACTGGCAAGCCAACTCCGGGCCAGATGGATTACCGGGTTGCTCGATTACCCTGGTCAGGTGAACGCATTCATTGGGGGAGAGGCAGAAGCCCTGCACGAGGGTCTATATGAGGCCCTGCACACGGAATCTTTGGCCCGTCGACTGGAGGACTTGCCGGAGTACCAGGCGAACTTCGAGACACTAGACGGGGCTGGCGTCACGGAGATCCTTTCAAGACATATTGGTGACGCCGCAAGGAATGCTTTAGTAGCGGCGAAGCCCGAGGACCGGCTGACCCTTGCCAACAGGATGTTAGAAGTTATCCAGGCAGAAGATTCGATCAAAGACGGCCCGCAGCAGCTTCTCTCGCTTCATGCACCGGAGAAACTGCGACGTCGAAACCTTCGTCGTCCACTCACCGCACTATCAGAGTCTGCGCTTCTAACGAATGGCAAGGACGATCCGAATCTGGCCGCAGAGCTCCGTGCCGAAATGGCCTCGGCCAATGCGGTCTACATGCTCAGTGCTTTCATCAAGTGGAGTGGTCTGCGTCTTCTGGAGAGGGCACTCGATGAGCTCGCAGAACGTGGTGTCCCCCTCCGCGTTATCACCACTACCTATATGGGCGCCACCGAACGCCGTGCGGTTGATGAACTGGTCCGCAGACACGGGGCAGAAGTGCGGATCAGCTACGAAACCCAAGCCACCAGACTCCACGCCAAGGCATGGCTTTTCCGCCGCAACACTGGATTCCACACGGCCTACGTCGGCAGCTCCAACCTGAGCAGGCCAGCCCTCCTGGACGGTCTGGAATGGAACGTGCGTTTATCGTCTGTCACAACGCCCGCACTGCTGAACAAGTTCGAAGTCACGTTTGACAGCTATTGGGAGCAGCGGGCTTTCGTCCCCTATGACCCGGATTCCGACGCCGAAAGGCTCGATGCCGCCCTGCTGCGCAACGGTGGCACCACCGCGATGCAGCCCATGGGTACCACTGGGCTGGAGGTCCGGCCACATCTTCACCAGGTTGAGATGTTGGAGGAGCTTGAAACGTCCCGCGGGATCCACGGCCACCATCAAAACCTGATCGTGGCCGCTACGGGTACGGGCAAAACCGTTGTCGCTGCCTTGGACTACCAGCAGCTCTGCGACCAAGCCGGCCGCCAGCTTACTCTGCTGTTCGTCGCCCATCGGAAGGAAATTCTGGAGCAAGCCCTGCGCACCTACCGAGCGGTTATGCAGAGCGGAACATTTGGCGAACTCTACGTCGGGGAGGATAAGCCGACGCAATGGAAACACGTCTTCGCCAGCGTTCAGTCTCTAGCGTCCAAGGGCATCGAACAGATCGCCCCCCAGCATTTTGACGTCGTTGTCATCGACGAGTTCCACCACGTGGAAGCGCCGACGTACCGCCGGATCATTGACCACCTCCGCCCGCGGGAGCTGCTTGGCCTGACCGCCACGCCGGAGCGCGGCGACGGCGTCAACGTCGCGGAGGCGTTCTTTGGCGGCCGCACAGCAAGCGAACTTCGCCTGTGGGACGCACTGGAAGCCGACCTTTTGGTTCCATTCCACTATTTCGGACTGGCGGACGACGTCGACCTAAGCCAGGTGGAATGGAAGCGGGGGAACTACGATCTCCAGGCACTGAGCGTCCTGTACACGGGCAACGACGCCCGCGCGGCCAAGGTGATTAAGGAACTGCGCGATAAAGTGCTCAGCACCACTGAGATGCGAGCCATAGGATTTTGCGTCTCCGTCCAGCACGCACGTTACATGGCCAAGGTTTTCAACGGCGCCGGGATCGCTTCGGTGGCCGTCTCCGGCGATACGACCAGCGAGGACAGAGCCTCAGCCCTTTCCAGTCTTCGGAGCAAGGAGATCAACTGCATCTTCGCCGTCGACCTCTTCAACGAAGGCCTGGACGTGCCGGAAGTTGACACGATCCTGCTGCTGCGCCCGACGCAAAGCTCGACCATCTTCCTCCAGCAGCTCGGCCGCGGCCTCCGGCGAGCCGAGGATAAGGCCGTCCTGACAGTTCTGGACTTCATCGGCCAGCAGCGCCGCGAATTCCGCTTCGCTCCCAAGTTCCGGGCACTGACCGGAACCACCAGAGCAGGCCTCGTGAAACAGATCGAGGAGGAGTTTCCGCTCTTGCCCTCCGGCTGCCAGATCATCCTGGATCGGGTGGCGCAGCGGACTGTGCTGGATAACATCAGATCCCAGCTGAGGTTCAACCGCAGTCAGCTGGTCGCCGACGTACGGTCACACGCCGAGGTCCTGCTGGAGGACTACCTGCGCGAGTCCGGCAGGGATGCGACGGAGGTATACCGCAGAACCGGTGACTCTTGGACGTCGCTGATCCGTGAGGCTGGGCTGATCGATGCCGGCATGCAGCCGGCCATCCACCGCGCTGGTGGGTCACTTTTCGAGGAGCAGCTTGTACTCAAAAAGATGACCGCGCTGATGCATGTCGATGATCCGGAACGGGCTGAGACATACACCGCGCTCGTTTCCCCAGCCGCCGCGCCCTACGAAGACTTGGGGGAGCGAGAGAAGACCCTGGCCCGGATGCTCTTCTTTACCCTCTGGCCCGATGGTGGAGACTTCGAAGAGTACGACGACGCCTTCGAGCAGTTGCGGGCCTATCCTTACGCTTGCTCCGAGATTAGCCAACTGATGAAGCTCGGTGTTCAAGCTGCTCGCCACATGCCTAAGGGGCTCGGACTAGGCCTGCAACACCTACCTATGTACTCGCATGCCACATACCGCCGCGAAGAAGTTCTGGCTGCCCTCGGCATCGCCAAGCTCGGCGGGAGGAACGCGCAGCACAGAGAGGGTGTTGCCTGGAGCCCGGAAATAGCTACCGACGCCTTTTTCGTCACTTTGAACAAGGACGAGAAGAATCACTCGGCCACCACCATGTACAAGGACTACGCGCTAAGCGAGGACTTGTTCCACTGGGAATCACAGAACTCGGCGTCTACCACGAGTCCGGTCGGGAGGCGGTACCTCGACCGCAAGGCGCACGGGTCACAGGTTGTTCTGTTTACACGAGAGCATGCAAAAGATGATGCCGGGATGACTATGCCCTACACGTGTCTGGGCCAGGTCGACTACGTGCAGCACTCGGGTGAGAAGCCGATCGCGATCACTTGGAAGCTGCAGAGGGCGATGCCCGCGGACGTTTACGCGGCAGGGAGGGCGGTGGCACGGTGAGCAACGAAGCCGTCAGCTGCGCCGTCTAAGTATTTGCTGTGCCGTCCGTTCGGTCGATCACGCGGCCGGTGCCGGCGATTTCCCGTGCGAGCTCGATGCCGTCCTTGGCCTGCTGGAGGGACGGATAGGTCACCGATTCGGCCATGAGATTCCCCTTGCCGTCCAGCATTCTGACCCGGTAGCCGCCGTCGGGCGCCTTGATCACTTCGAAATGCCCTGCCATGTCTAGCGTTCCTGTCCACGAGATTTCCACGGCGCTATGGAGTCCAAACAGTATGCCATCCGGCGTTGGCTGCCGTCTCGAGCCCTTGCCACACCTGCCCGCCGCGAGGAGAGTGGACAGTACGCTGACACGCTAGCGAAGGGAAAACCCATGCAGATCGACAAGCAGCAGATCATCGACTTCCTCAAGCAGCAGGGAAACGAGGACCAGGCAGTTGCGGCAGATGCCGAACTGCCGCAGAAGGTGGACACCGAGCGCGACTCAGGGCTGTTGTCCAAGCTGGGCATCGACGTCGACGCGCTCCTCGGCAAGCTCCCCGGGGGATTGGGCGAGAAGCTTGGCGGCATGAAGGACAAGCTCGGCGGCTTCGGGTAACCAATCTTCCGCCTAAGCGGCTGCGCCGCGCTGCGCCCGGAGACTCCCTAGCGGATGGCTCCGGGCGTTGCCGTGCCCGCCACCATTGGATTTATAGGGAGCCAGGCCGGGCCGACGGCGAACTTATCCTGCATCGCCACGCTGAAGCCCGCGGCAGTGATCGCCGCCGCGGTATTCCGGTTGGGTTCGCAGCCCTGTGCAGCAAACGACCACACCGGCCGCAGCAAATCCTGCACCTTGCCGTGCGCGCCCGGGCCGCGGACATGCTCCAGGAAGAGGAGCTTGCCGTCTGGCTTAAGCACGCGCTTGGTTTCGGCCAGGGCCGCGGCCTGGTCGGGGACGCTGCACAGCACCAGGGTGAACACCACCGCATCCACACTCGCGTCCTCGGCCGGCAAGTCCTCGGCAAGCGCATCTACGACGCGCACCGCTGCCGAGTGGGACCCCACCCTGGACTCCAGCCGCTTGCGCATGTTCGGGTCCGGTTCCACCAACGTCACGGAGCACCCCGGCGGGAAGTAGGGCAGGTTCGCGCCGGTGCCGGCCCCGACGTCGTACACAATCCCGCTCACGCCGGACAGCAAGGCCTTGCGGTGCGCCGCGAGCTCCGCCGGCTCGCGGCGAATGGCAGCATCGTATTGCGCGGCGAACAGCGCGCTTCGCAGTCCCATGAGCGTGGTCCTTTGTTCGGTTCTGCTCCGCAGTAGTCCCCGGTGTCGACCCTACTCCGGGTGCCCGGCGGAGGGGAGGCGTTCAGGCCGGCCGCGTGGTTTCCTCCGGCTCCTCGGGCTGCTCCTGTCCGGCCGCACGTTCCTTGGCGGCTTTGAGCTGCCGGTGCAGCGAAGCGTTGTCCTCTTCCAGCTCCAGGACCTTGCCGACGCCGGCCAGGTTCACGCCGTCGTCCACGAGTTCGCCGATCCGGCGGAGGCGGTCAACGTCGTCCTGGCTGTACCGCCGCGTGCCGCCCGCCGTGCGCTCCGGTTCCAGCAGGCCGCGCCGTTCGTACAGGCGCAGGGTCTGCTCGCCCACGCCCACGATGTCGGAGACCACGGAGATGCCGTAGACGCCCTTGTCCGTCCGCGGCTGCTGCTTCTTCTCGCGTGCCAAAATTCCTCCCAAAACCGACTTGCAAACATAGTAGCGCAGAGTCATAATATCTATGCGCTCGAACATAGATTTAGTGAGCGCCGAGAAGAAGAACTGAAGGAGGCTGCCATGTTGATGAGAACTGATCCCTTCCGTGAGCTGGACCGCCTGACCCAGCAGGTCTTCGGAAACCAGGCTCGCCCGGTGGCGATGCCGATGGATGCATGGCGCGAGGGCGAGGAGTTCGTCGTCGAACTCGACCTGCCCGGCGTCGATCCGTCCACCATTGACCTGGACGTTGAACGCAATGTCCTCACGGTTGCTGCGGAGCGCAAGTCCAAGATCGAGGACGGCAAGGAAGTCGTTGCCGCCGAACGGCCAAGCGGCACGTTTAGCCGCCAACTGATCCTGGGCGACACGCTGGATACGGACAAGGTCACGGCGAACTACGAAGCCGGCGTGCTGGCCCTCCGGATCCCCATCCGCGAGCAGGCCAAGCCGCGTAAGATCGAGATCAAAGGCGGAGACACCAAGCAGATGATCGACGCCTGACCTGTGGGATCGCAGCCGGTGGTGACGCCCGGGCGCGGGCGGAGCCACCGGCTGGCCATGAGCGGCGAACGCTTCCGGCAGCAGGAGGGAGGCCAGCATGGGTGACGCCGACTTCTACGCCATCTTGGGTGTGGCGCCCGACGCCAGCGATGCGGACATCCGGCGCGCCTACCGGGCCTTGCTCCGCCTGCATCATCCTGATTTGAACCACGACGGCGATGCGCCGCGGTCGCGTGCTGACGGCTTGGCGATGGGGACCATCCTGCAGGCCTACTCCGTCCTGGGTGACGTGGGCCGCCGCGCGGATTACGACCGCGGACGCCGGGTGGGCAGCGGACGCGGGCAAACGGCGTCTGCGTCGTCCGGCGGCCGCCGCGGCGACCCAACGGCGGCTTCGCCCGGCGCCGGGCAGGCGGCTTCGCCGACACCGCCCATGACGCACAGGATGCGTCCGCACCCTGTCCCGCGAGTACGCCCGGCCACCGAGGTGGCGGATCCGGTCTACCTCGGCTTCCCACGACCGGAGCCCGAGGATACCGTGTGGCCTGAGTGGCTGCTATTCCCCTTTCGATGAAGCGAGGATCAATGCCTGTTTCCAGTTGGCGTCGGTACGACCATCACCTGTTTCCCGTCTTCCATGAACGGTTCGAGGAGCGCTGGGGGCCGGGGACCGCACCGTTCCTGGACCCGAGCGTCTTCGAAGAAGGCCAACCGCGGCCGCGCGCCCAGTGGATCAACGTCGATACCGGCGCCGCCGTCGCCGTCGTTCCGGTGTGGGAGGACGACGACGGCGAGCACCGCTCCTTCGCCGTGTTCTACTTGCCGCCGGCAGGTGGCATCTGGGCGCTGCGCCCGGGCTTCACGAACTACACCGAAAGCGTCAACGGCGGCCCGGAACAGGCGGCTTTACGCAACGACTCGTTTAAGAAGGCCGTGGCTCACGCCGAGGAGTTCATCTACGGAACAGGCGGGAACGGGCCCTAGCACTTCCGCGACAGGTCGGGAAGAGAACCGCTGCCGGATAGGCCGATGAAGGGTGACGACGGCGGGTGGCGGGAGGCAACGCTCCCGGCCACCCGCATTGTCCGCTGTTCTTGGCTGGTCTTACCTGCCGACGGCTTGCTTGGTGTCCCCGGTCTGGGCTGCCAGCACTCCGGTGTCAATGTTCTCGGAGGGGCCGCTGAGGTCTGGTGCCGGGCGGCCACCGGGCATGACGGATGGATGCTCTCCCGGTAGCCGAGGATTTTCTCTCCTTTGTCCTTCATCAACTGCTTGAGCGGGGCCGCGACGGCGTCCAAAAATTAGCTCCGGGTGGCAGGTAGTCGGTCTGGAAATCGGCCTCGGTGTCATGGTCGGAAAGCGCGTCCTGGTGGTCCAGCCAAGCCTGGATGTCCACTTGGCGTTGCTGCAGCGGCGGCAGCCCAATCCGGCCGAGCATCACGTCGCGGGCGATCCATGCCTGCGTCGAACGTCGCTTGAGCTACGTGTTGTGCAGGGCGGTGACCAGGACGCGCTTGCGATTCTCATGAAATTCAAGACCAATGAGCCGGGAATCGCCTGCGCACGAACCCTGCAAGATAGCCGCGAAGTCACCGGTCCGTACCAGACGTCGAATTACAACCCAGGTCGGCTGCATCTCATGACATGGTCACTATGTTTACGCCGGTACCGGCTCCTCGATCGGATCCGATGAACTGTCCAGACTTTCGCTGATCAACTCGAGGTTCAAGGCTGGATCACCGGAAAACATCTGAACCATGATTTCGCGTAACTCAAAGACGATGCTCTCTTCTTGGGCGTCATGCAGCGCACGGAAACTGTCAAGGTCCGTGACCCGGTCGCAGAATTCTAGGGCCTTGGCGACCTTTTCAGTCTTGCGTTTTGAGGCGAAGCTTCCGTAGTAGTCCTCCAGATCCCCCTGCCCGAGTACATACGTCTTGTTGCCTCGCAACGTGGTGAGCAGTTTGTCTTTGAGCCGGACTACTTCGGGGTCATCGCCTTGGAGTATCTCCAGACGTTCATCCTTGCGGGGTCTGCTGAAGAAGTCTTTCATAGCGGAAGCGATGGCAGCGAAACCGTCCGGGGAACCGTCCCAAGATCTGAATTGCGACTCAGCCTCGAGCCAACTCCCGTGTGCATCGCCCCTCTTGGATAACTGATTAGCCTGGCCCTGAGTGATGCTTTGGCCTTCCTTGGGTGGGAGTATTTTATTGACCGCTGCCAAAAGTTCTTGATGCATGGCTGTCGTGGCGGCGTCATTGAACAGATGAACATGTCCGTCAAGTAGCGCGTCCAGGTCGCATACGACATGTACGTCGATGCCGAAGTAATCGAAGAAGGTCTTGTAGCGGGAGATATTGTGCTTGCCACCAATCCTTGCAAACGCGATGTTCTCCTCTAGATGATCCCATTCGGAGTTCAGCAACTTCGCAAGATGCCCCAGAACGATCGCGTCACTGTCGCCCTCCACCAATACGACGGCTCTGGAGAAGAACGCGATGTCGTTATGTTCGTGGCAAATCATTTGGAAGGCATCGCGATCAGAAAGCTGTCCACGGAGGTCCACAGGGTAGACACGAGTGGCTGGAGCAGCTGTGTCTAGCTCTTGAGGTGTTTTGCTGAGTTTGATGAACGTCTTCGTCGCATCGGCGCTGAAAAAGGTTGGAGAGTGCGTTGTAACCAGAACGGGATGGTCTTTGGAGAACAACTCTAAGGCGCGGAAGAGTTGACGTTGAGCTCGGGGATACAGATACAGCTCGGGCTCTTCAAAGAGCAAAATGTAAGAAGCACGCGGACTGCGCGCAGCATCCGAGCTGATCCCGGACCGGAGGACTGTGTACGCGCGCAGAATTGCGAAAGCAACGGCCCTCTTCAGACCGTCTCCCTTACTCGTGATTGATCCTTCGTGACCGTCGTCGACGGTAAGCTCGGCGGCGGAAAAGATGGTCTTCAGTTCTGGAACCGGGACCGACATCCTGAGATCGATGTCGGGGAAACTCTCACGCACGAAGTTCTGGATAGTGGTTTCGATGCGTTGTACCTGCGCGAGACGGTTGTCATGAAAAACCCCCGAAGCATCCGCAACTCGACTGAGCCTCTCGTGGATTTTGGCGAACGCATCCTCAAGGTCGTGGAACTGATCAGAGACTTCATCCAGAAGGATCTTCAAAAGCTTGCCAAAGAGAGCCGAGTCAGTGGTCTTCACATCACTGGCAACGTCTTTGACAGCCTCTATATAAATTGCTTCCGGGAGGAAGGGCTTTATTGCAGCGTCAATGCCGGTGCCGAGAGGCTCATCTCGAAGGACTTTCTCACTCGCCGGAAGAGACGCAACGACTTCATCGCGGGCAAGCCTGATTGCCGCTTGGGTGGGTTTCGGACCTAGTCTGTTCTCCAGTTCGGGGATGAGTTCGACTACGCATTCTCGGAGCGCCGCGTCTTTCTTGCCCTTCATTAGGGGCGTAAGAACCTCATCGCTGTATTTCGGATCCGATGGAGCTAGCCGCAAAACTTTCAGGGACTGTTTGACTCCTTCCGGATTCACGATTCGTACGAAGGTGATGGTGCCGTCGATGATGTCGGCTGCAAGGCTGGCCCGGTGGCCTGAGTCCGAAACTCGCTCCAAATCGACCGGGCTAACGTCCTCGATTGTTAGCTCTATCCGAATCGGTCTCGTTCGATCATGGAAGTCGGAGTGGTCTGTCTTCCTAGGGGCGCTGCCGGTCAAGACCAAAACGAGTGCGTGGAGAACTGACGATTTTCCTGCGTTGTTTTCGCCGATGATGCATCCGAATTCGGAAAGAGGTATCTCGACATCAGCCAAAGCCCGAAAGTTGCGGATATGTAGATGCTTAAGGCGCATGGCGAATCGACTCCCTATAGATTTCTTGCACAATATCAGCGGGATCGGCCGTGACTCGTCGTCGAGTGCGGAGTGTCTAGTTTTAGGATGGTTGGAGGCCAGAACGCCCTTGATCAACGGGATAACTTCCAGAGTCCCGTGTACGGAGAGTTGCTATGCCGGTTTCGGGACGGGAGACGCTACTCGCGGCGTTCGCTCGTGAAGGTCCGGGTTCCACCAAAACCGCAGCCCTACCACGCCGACTGATGTGCACGAGTTGCGTGCGGACGGTGTCCAGAATTTCTGCGCAAGGTCGTGCGTTGTTTGCAGAATAGGCTGAAAGAGCCCACAATCTTACGAATAGTTTTGACCAACAATGGGCCCTTGCGGCGCGATCGGTGGCATCGGCGTGGATCCGTTGCAGCTTCTGGCTTCAGGCGCATGCACGCCCAGGGTGTTGGATTGCCGCATTCCAACTTGGGAGAAGGCTGCGGACCACCATGTCTCCCTGGCCGGCTCGGAGGCGGAATCTGGCGGACGCTGCGCCTGGCGCTCGGAGTTCCGCTCAACACACTGCACGAAGCCATCCAGCGCCATATTAGCTCGGAGAACCGGCACCTCAACCTCTTCCATCCCGCGGGTGTGTTCGGTGAGCGCGGCAATCGCCGGAAATCAGGACTCGGCGACGAGCTGGACATGGAGTCTGCAGAGGGCTTGACGGTGTGGCAATTGCGGTCCTGCGAAGGCAGCACGCTGGTTTAGGAGTACGACCTTGGTGACTGTTGCTGCACTCCGTGACAGTGCTGGGGCATGCGATTGTCCCCGCCGGTGCGATCACTTGCCTGGACGGCGACAATTCCGGCCCGCCGGAGGATGCGGGCGGCATCTGGGGTACCAGGAAAAGCCCCGCTGCAGCATCACCACTGCAATCGGAACGTCCTGCAAACGCCAAATTAATGCGTTGCTCGGTCAGGACCAAGCGACGACGAGGCGGGCGGCTTGTTGGGGGATGGTCACGTCGACACCGACTAGTTCCGTGAAGCGACGCAGCCGGTTCATCAGGGTGTTCCGGTGGCAGAAAAGCTGGTCTGCGGACTGGGCGATACTGCCCGTGGAAAGGTAGGACCGTACCGCTTCCACCAGCCGGGCCCGTTCCACCGTTCCGCATCGGGCCAGAGCGGCGTCCACGTCGGGGACAATAGGAACCCCGGTTTCCGAGAGGCGGTGCCGGGCCAGTCTGGCCCAGGCGTTTTGCATCGTGAGGGCCTGCTGATCACTGTCCTCGGCCAAGGATGCCAGGGCGCGGGCGGCCTGGGCGGCGACGCGCAAATCAGTGAGGCCCTCAACCTGGGCGACCAGGCCGCAGCGGATGTTCTTGATGTGCTCGGTGGTTTCGCGTGCGGCGCTGCCCGGGCGGTCATCGGCTGCCCAGAAGGCGACCAGCCCGTCGGGCAGGGGATGCGTGAATATTTCTGTGCCACGGCGGGAAGCCGAGGCAACCTCCACACGAAGCGCGGCGGCGTCGTCAGTTGTGGCTGCCGCGACAACGAGGGGAGCAGCTTCATCGATGCCGAGCTCGTCGGCGATGCGGGTGAGCGTTTCCGGCGGCGGGTCGACCTGCCCGAATATGGTGGCGACATGTCCTTGCCGCACCGACGATTCTTCCTGGGCCATTCGCTGGCGCTCCGCCATATAAATGGCTTGGGTTTCCGCCGCGTAGGAATCCACCACCTGCCACACCGTTTCGGCCCGGCGCACCAGTAGCTCGGCATCACCCGGAGCCGCCAGCGCCATGAGTTCGCCCCAGATCACGGTGAAGTCGATGCGGATTGCGGTCATCAGGGACTCCACGGGGATGCCGGTCCTCGCGCGGGAGACACCAACGTCCAATGAAATGCCTTGCCGCTCGGCGATGAGGCGCTCACTGTCGTCGCCGGGGCGCAGGCTCTCAATCAGCGCCCGGAACGAGGCCGCCCCGGTGCGGCGGATCTCGCTGGCCGGCAGCACCCCGTCCCGGTAGTCGTCGAGTTGCAGGATGCGTTCGATGAAGAGGTCCGTCAGCTTGTCCACGGACAGCTGGTCCAGCAGCAGGTTCCAACGGGCGGCGGAGGCGTCATCGTCGTCGTGGTTCTCCATGAGTGGTGCTTCCATGGCGTTTTTACCCCTATCGTGTGCTTTTGCACATCGTAGCCGCGAAAAGCCGCAACGTTTCGTGCGGGTGTGACGCGGCGCACTCTGGGAGGCTGGTGTGCGTCATCGGCGCGTTGTGGCGTCCGGCACAGCGGAACACCTGAACACCCAACACGGAGGAACCATGTCAGAAACCTTGAACCTCGAGGCCGGGGCAACCCGGCAGATCACGGACAAGGAGGCGATGAAGGTTTCCATCGGTGCCCTCATCGGCACCGCCATGGAGTGGTACGACTTCTTCCTGTTCAGCGCGGCGGCGGCGCTGGTGTTCAATGTCCAGTACTTCGCCAACGAGAACGCAACGGCGGCGGCGCTGGCCTCCTTCGCGACCTTCGGCGTCGGACTGGTGGCACGTCCGCTGGGCGGCATGTTCTTCGGGGCGATGGGCGATAGAATCGGCCGCCGAAAGACCTTGATGGTCACCATTGTCGGCATCGGCGTGGTGACCGGCCTCATCGGCCTGCTGCCGACGTACGCCGCCATTGGTATTGCCGCTCCGGTGCTGCTGGTGCTGCTGCGCGTGGCCCAGGGACTGTTTGTGGGCGGCGAGTGGTCCGGCGCAATGACGATTGTGGTGGAGAACGCCCCGCTGGAGCGCCGTGCCCGCTACGCGGCGCTGCCGCAGATCGGTTCACCGATCGGCACCATCCTCTCCTCCGGTGGCTTCTTCCTCATGACGTTGTTCTTCTCGCAGGAATCCTTCAACTCCTTCGGCTGGCGCATCCCCTTCCTGGCCGCCATCCCGATGCTGCTGATCGCGCTCTACATTCGCAGCAGGCTGGAAGAATCCCCGGTCTTCGCCGAGCTGCTGGAGCACGACCAGGTAGAGAAGGCCCCGATCCGCACCACCCTGAGGGAGTCCTGGAAGCACATCATCATCGGCATGGCCGCGGCCCTGCTCGGCGTCGGCGGCTTCTATCTGGTCACCGCGTTTGTGGTCTACTACGGCGTGAACATCCTGGGCTACCCCGCCCAGCTGATGCTGCTGGGCGGCATCATCGCCGCCATCGTGGAAATTCCCGTGCTCATCCTGGGCGGCCGACTGGGCGAGCGGTACGGTGCCAGCCGCGTCATCCTTTTCGGCGGCATCGCCTCCGCCGTGGCCGCGGTGCCGTCCTTCCTGCTGGTGGACAGCGGCAACCACGCGCTTGTGGTCACCGGCATGGTGCTCGCCGTGGCAACGCTCTCCTTCCCGTACGCGGCTTCCGGCACGGTGCTGACCGGCCTGTTCCCGGCGCGCACCCGCTACACCGGAGTGGGCTTCGCCTCCAACACCGCCGGCATGCTCTCCGGCTTCGTTCCGCTGCTGGCAACCGGTACCGTAGCGGCCGCCGGAAACCACTGGTGGCCGGCCGCCGCGTTGCTGGTGTTCCTCAGCCTGTTCACCGCCGTGGCCGGTGCGCTGGCGCCGCGCATGAGCGTGAACCTGCCCGGCTTCAAGCACTGATTCCAACGTCCGACGACGAATTCCCTGACGAAGGAGCACCACCCTATGGCCATGTCCGCAGGCCACCTGATTGTCCGACAACTTGAGGCGCACGGCGTCCGGCGCGTGTATTCGGTACCGGGCGAAAGCTTCCTCGATGTCCTGGACGGGTTGCACGACTCGCCGGTGTCAACCGTGGTTTGCCGCCAAGAGGGCGGCGCCGGGTTCATGGCGCTGGCGGAGGGGCGCAAGACCGGCATCCCGGGCATCGCGATGGTCACCCGCGGACCGGGTGCGGCGAACGCGATGATTGCCGTGCACACCGCGTGGCAGGACGCGACGCCGCTGGTGCTCTTTGTCGGCCTGATCCCGGTGGCGGACCGGGGGCGGGACTCGTTTCAGGAGTTCAGCTTGGAGGGCTGGTTCTCGACGACGGCAAAGCGGGTGGTGGTGCTCGACGACGAGCACCGCGCCGCGGAGACGGTGGCCGAGGCGATGCAATTGGCGGTGTCCGGCCGGCCCGGACCAGTGGTCATCGGCCTGCCGGAGGACGTGCTGGTTCGCGCGACCAACGCGGGGGTAGTTCAACCGCGTGCGCTGGCAGCAGCCGTCCCGCCGCCGGCCGCGATGGATGAACTGGCCGGCCGGCTGGCCGCTGCCGCCCGCCCTTTGATCATCGCCGGCGGCGAGGGCTGGGGCGACGACGGCGGCAAGCTCGCTGCCTGGGCAGCCGAGGCCGGGGTACCGGTGGCCGCCGACTGGCGTGCCTACGACGTGGTTCCGCACGGTTCGCCGGCTTGGTCCGGCTGGCTCGGCTACGGCCGGGCTGACACCCTGGCCGCCAAACTGGACGAGGCCGACCTGCTGCTGTTCATCGGCTGCGGTCGGAGCGATGTGCTCAGCGACGGCTACACCAAGGGCTTCGAGGCCACGACTGTGCTGGTGCTGCCGGATCCGGATGCAGCCATGCACTCCGGCCGGATTGACCAGCATCTGGCCGTTTCGCCGTCGGCCTTCGTCGACGCACTTCCTCCCGCCGCAGAGGTTCGCGGCACCCGGGGCAGCGGCTGGATGGACGCGCTCGCCGCAGACCAGCGCCGCTACGCCACGCCTCGTCCGGACCATAGCCCCGGGGTTGACCTGGGGGTGGCCTTCGGCGTGCTGGAAGACCGGCTGCCGGCGGACAAGGTGGTGACGTACGGCGCCGGTAACGCCACCCTCTGGGGCCACCGCTACCTGACCCACCACGGCGCCGGTTCGCTGATCGGACCGCGCAACGGCGCCATGGGACTGGCCGTCCCGGCGGCCGTCGCCGCGTCGCTGATAGAACCGAACCGGCAGGTGGTGGCCGTCTGCGGCGACGGCGACTTCATGATGAATGCGCAGGAACTGGCCGTGGCGGCGGCGCACGGCGCTGCTCCGCTGGTGATCGTGGTGGACAACGGCATCTACGGCACCATCGTCCAACACCAGCGCAGGCACTACCCGGACCGGCCGTCCGGCACCTCCATGGTCAACCCCGACTTCTCCGACTGGATCCGCAGCTTCGGCGGGCACGGGGAACGCGTCGAAGCGACCTCCGAGTTCGGGCCGGCGCTGGAGCGTGCCCTGGCCAGCGGGCGGCTGGCGCTGCTGCACCTGGTCGCGGATCCGCAGACGATGCCGCCGGGCACGGCCAATGCGCCGGAGGAAATCGCAGGCCTGGCTTCACCCCGGCCGGCTGCGCAGGATGCCGGCAAGCCTCTGGCGGCGGCGGTGGAGGGGACACGATGAAACTGGACCTCATCCTGCGCGACGCCGAAATCCTCACCCTGGAATCGGAGCGTCCCCGCGCCCGAGCCGTCGGCGTGCTCAATGGACGGATTGTCGGCTTCGATGAGGAGCTTGACGGCTGCACCGCCGTCCGCGAAGTATCGCTGGACGGCGCCGCCGTGGTGCCCGGCTTCATTGACGCGCACTGCCACACCACCTGGTGGGGACTGGGCTTGGGCGCCGTCGAGCTGGAACAGGCGCGCGGCCTCGAGGAACTGTATGCGCTGCTGGACGCCGAGGTTCGGCGGTTGGAGGACCGGCCGGGCGCTTGGGTCAATGGCACCGGCTTCAACCACAAGCACCATGGCGGGGCCTTTCCGGACATCCGACGGTTGGACGAGATCACGGGCGACCGGCCGCTGTACCTGCGGCACGTTTCGGGGCACCTGTCCATCACCAACTCCGCCACCCTGCGCCTGGCCGGCGTCTTCGATCCCGGCTTCAGCGACCCCACCGGCGGCGCCGTGCTCCGCGGCCCGGACGGCTACCCGACCGGCGTCGTCGAAGAATCCGCGCAGCAGCTGATCCAGAACCTGCTGCTGCCGTATCCGGTGGAGCGGATCGTCGAGGCACTGGACGCGGCGACCACGCGTTACGCGGCCGAAGGGATCACCAGTTTCACCGAGGCAGGCATCGGGGGCGGCTGGATAGGGCACAGCCCGGTGGAAGTGCAGGCGTACCTGAAGGCCAAGCAGGCCGGCAAGCTCCACGCCCGCGCCCAGCTGATGCCCGCGCTCGACTCGCTGCGGCCGCTTGAGGCCAACGCCGCCGACATGCATGGCACCGGCAACGGGCGGGGCCTGGATCTCGGGGCGGTTGCGGGCTTCGGCGACGATTGGGTGTCCCTGGGGCCGGTGAAGGTCTTTATGGACGGCTCATTGCTGGGCGTCACGGCGGCCGTGACCGAGGACTACTGCGGCCACCAGCACACCAGGGGGTACCTGCTGGATTCACCCGAGGCCTACCGTGAACGCGTGGACGCGGCCTACCGGGCCGGCTGGCCGATTGCGCTTCATGCCATCGGCGACGCGGCCATCGATCTGGCCACCGACATCATTGTCGGCTGTCAGGAGCGCTACGGCCGGAACCACCTGCCCAACCGGATTGAGCACTTCGGCATCTCGCGGCCGGACCAGCTGGCGCCCGTCGCCGCGGCCGGGATCGCGGTCACCCCGCAGGCCGCGTTCATCGGCCCGCTGGGCGACCAGTTTGCCGCCTTGGTGGGCCCCGAGCGCGAGGGCTGGCTCTACCGGGGGCGCTCGCTGGTGGACGCGGGCATCCTGGTTGCCGGCAGCTCCGACCTGCCGGTGGCCGATAACAACGTGCTGCGCGCCATGCAGTCCTGGGTGGACCGGCGCACCGAACAAGGACGGATCCTCGGCGGCGCATCCGAAGGCCTCACCGCCGAAGAAGCGCTGCGGACCTACACCGACTGGGCCGCCCGGGCCACCGGTGCGGCAAGCGAGAAGGGCACGTTGCGCAGGGGGAAGTTGGCGGACTTCGCGGTGCTGTCCGGCTCCCCGCTCGACGCTGCCGACATCTCCGCGCTCGGGGTCCTTGCCACGATCGTCGGCGGTGAATTTACCTACAACAAGTTGGACGCGGGCACGGCTCCCGGCGCGGGCAACGCCTCGCTTCCGGCCCCGAACCGGGTGCCCGCCCGCGCCCCGAGCCCGGCGCCGGCGTCGTCCGCGGAGCACCTTTTGAACAATCAGACCCTAGGAGTGCCATCATGACCATCACCGCCTCGCAGCAGGCCGGCAAGTCCAGCCACGACGCCGGGTCCTTCCTGCACGACTTCCGCTCCATGAGTACGTTCGGTGCCACGGCAGGCGGGGGAGTGGACCGTCAGGCCGGGACCGTTGCGGACGGGCAGACCCGGAACTGGTTCCGCGGGCTGGTCGAGGGGCACGGTTTCGAGGTGCGCTACGACGCGGTGGGGAACCAGTTCGCGCTGCTCGAGCTGGTGCCCGGTGCGCCGTACGTCGCCGTCGGCTCGCATCTGGACTCGCAGCCACTGGGCGGGCGCTTCGACGGCGCCTACGGCGTGCTGGCGGGCGCCCACGCGGCGATCCGGCTCAAGCAGCGGCTGGCGGCCGGGGGCACCAGGCCGGCGTTCAACATCGCCGTCGTCAACTGGTTCAACGAGGAAGGGTGCCGGTTCAAGCCCTCCATGATGGGCAGCTCCGTGTTCACCGGCAAACTGCCCGCCGAGAAGGTCCTTGCCACCACCGATCCGCACGGCACTACCGTCCGCGAGGCGCTGGAAGCGATCGGCACCATCGGCGACTTTTCCCTGGATATTTCAGCCTACGTGGAAATCCATATTGAGCAGGGCCGGTCGCTGGAGGACGCCGGGCTGACGATCGGCTTGGTCGAATCCACCTGGGGCGCTAACAAATACGAGTTCATCGTGCACGGCGAGCAGGCGCACACCGGCGCCACGGTGATTGCCGACCGGCACGACGCGCTGCTCGGAGCCTCCTCGCTGGTGGTCGCCGCGCGGGAGATTGCAGATGAGTTCAGCACCGACGAGCATTCCGTCATCACCTCCTGCGGCGAATTCACGGTCTACCCGAATTCGCCCGTGGTGGTGGCCAACCGGGTGGAGCTGCTCGTGGACGTGCGCAGCACGGACCCCGATGTGCTTGCCGCCGCCGATGCCGAACTGCACCGCCGGGTCGCTGAGATCGAGCGAAGGGCAAGTGTGCGGATCGAACGCGGCGCCGAACACGTCTGGGCGGCGAAGTCCTACGACGAGGCGGGCATGCGGCTGGCCGCCAAGTGCGCGGAGGCGCTGGGCCTGACGTACGGAACGGTCCGCACGCTCGCGGGGCACGATTCGACCAACCTGAAGGACGTCGTCCCCACCATCATGCTGTTTGTGCCCAGCGTGGACGGCGTCTCCCACAATGAGAAGGAGCTGACCCACGACGACGACCTGCTCGCCGGCGTGGATCTCCTCACGGAGTTGATGGGCCGTGTGGTGGCAGGGGAGTTCGTCCCGGCGCAGTAGCTCGCCCCGTCCGGCGGCAAGGAACGGCCGGTGTGAGGGGCGATGCCGCGCCGGCCGTTCCGCTCAGTCGTGGCCCGGGTGCTCGTGCTCCACGTGGCCCGCGGGCTCCAGTTGGAAGGTGGAGTGTTCCACGCTCAGCTCGAAGTGTTCGGCCACGCACTGCTGGAGTTGGTCCAGGACCTGTGGGGCGTGACCGTCCACAAAGCAGGAATCCTCGATCACCACGTGCGCGCTGAGTACCGGGATGTTGGAGGAGATCCGCGAGGCGTGCAGGTCGTGGACCGACAGCACATGCGGCACTTCCAGGATGTGTTGGCGGACGTCCTCGAGATCCAGGCCCTTCGGCACGGTTTCCAGCAGGATGCTGCCCGCCTCGCGGAGGATCTTGACGGTGCGCGGGACGATCAGGACGGCGATCAGCATCGCGGCCAGCGCGTCGGCCTGGGTCCACCCGGTGGTGGCGATGACGACGGCGCTGGCGATGACGGCGACGGAGCCGAGGGCGTCGTTGACCACCTCGAGGAAAGCCGCCCGCAGGTTGAGGTTCGCGTTCCGTCCGGCGCTAAGCACCAGCATGGCGACAATATTCCCCAGCAGGCCGATGATGCCGAAGACCAGCAGGCCGCCCGAACTGACTTCGGGCGGGTGGAACAGCCGCTGGACACCTTCAACCAGCGCGTAGATTCCGACCGCGAGCAGGACCGCGGCCTGGGCGCCGGCGGCCAGGACTTCCATCCGGAGGTATCCCCAGGTGCGGCGCGGCGTGTGCGGGCGGGCCATGAGCGAAGCGGCGAGCAGGGCGATCAGCAGCCCGCCGGCGTCGGTGAGCATGTGTCCGGCGTCCACCAGCAGTGCGAGGCTCCCGGTCACGAAGGCGCCGACCACCATGGCGACCAGGATGGAGGCGGTGATGCCGAAGGCGATGGCCAGCCGGCCGCGGTGCGTGGGCCCGGCATGGTGGTGGTGTCCGCTCACGCCGATGCCTCGGATGAGGGCGCCGCACCTGGCAGCGCCTCAGCGGCAGCCCGGCCGCCGGCAACCGTCGGACACAGCTCGACGGCGTAGCCGGTGGCCTTCAAGAGTTGCTCGGCTGACGCCAGGGCGGCGAGCAGTTCGGGCTCGGTGGTCAGCGAGTACATCGACGCCCGCCCCTCCGGGCGCGAGGTGACGAGGCCACAGTCGCTCAGGCACGACAGGTGGGCGCTGACCGTGGACTGGGCAAGGCCGAGGTGTTCCGTCAGCTCCCGGACCTTGTGCTCGCCCGTGGTCAGGTGCTGCAGAATAGTCAGCCGGGTGGGGTCCGAAAGGCTGTGGAACAAAGCGGCCGCCGGCGCCAAATCGCCTGTTCGGCCCGCGGCCCGTTGCCGTTGCATCGTCATATGGCGATGATATCGGCGAAGCGCGGCTTTGTCGTCTTCCCCGAACGAGGGGGAGCGGTTGAAGTGGTTAGTCCCTTGGAGCGGTTCGTCAGTAGCCGTACCAGCCCCGGCCGGTCTTGCGTCCCAGCCGGTTTTCCTCGACAAGCTCCGTGATGGCCGGATGCGGCAGGTCCGCCTCGTCGCCCGTTTCCGCGTAGGTGGCGCGGGCGATGAAGTCGATGACGTCCAGGCCGACCATATCCATGAGTTCGAAGGGGCCCATCGGGTGGCCGAGGGCGGTCTTGGCCGTGGTGTCGATGTCCTCGAGGCTGGCAACGCCCGCGGCGTGCAGGGCCAGCGCTTCCTTCTGGAGGGCGCCCATCAGCCGGTTGGCGACGAAGCCCGGGACCTCTTGGTTAATCAGGACGGGCTCCTTGCCGAAACGCCGCGCCAGCTCCATCGTGGTGTCCACGGTGGCCTGCGACGTCGACTCGTGCCGGACCACCTCCACACACTTCATCACCAGGGCCGGGTTGAAGAAGTGCATGTTGCAGACCTGCTCCGGCCGGCCGGTCACCGCGGCGACCTTGGACGAGCCGAGGGTGGAAGAGTTGGTGGCCAGGATGGCGTGCGGGGGCGTTACCTCGCCCAGCCGGGCGAAGATCTGCTGCTTAATCTCGAGCCGCTCCGTGGCCGCCTCGATGACGAAGTCGGCGTCCGCCGCGGCGGCCGCAAGGTCCGTGGCGAAGGCCAGGCGGCCCAACGCGCTCTCGGCGTCCCCGTGGCTGATCCGCCCCTTGGCCGCACTGGCCTGCATGCGCGCGGCCAGTTGCTCCTTGGCCTGGGTGAGCATCTCTTCGGCGATGTCCTGGACGGTAACCCGGTACCCGGCCAGGGCGGCGACCATGCCGATTTGTGAGCCCATGGCGCCGGAACCCACGACCAGGATGTGCTTGATGTTATCGATGGAGGCAGTCATGTGTCCCTCAGACTCCGGCGGTCCCGCCGCGCAGATAAACGGTGGTGGTATGGGTGAAGAACTCCTTGGCAGCGGCGCCCTGTTCCTTGGGACCATAGCCGGATTTCTTGGCGCCGCCGAAGGGTACATGTGGGTCGGCGCCGGCGGATTCGGAGTTGACGTGCAGGATGCCGACGTCGAGGTCGTCGATCGCGTCGAGGGCACGGGTAACGTCCTGGGTGAACAGGGCGGCGGAGAGCCCGAATTCACTGTCGTTCGCCAGCTCGAAGGCCTGCTCCACGGTGGCCGCCCGGCGGACGGCCAGCACGGGTCCGAAAAGTTCCTCGCGCCACAGGCCGAGCTCCCGGTCGCCGGGGAGCTCCAGGATGGTCGGCGGGACGAAGTAGCCGCGGGCAAGGAAGCCATCCTCGTACCGCTGGCCTCCGACGATCCGCCGGGCGCCCTGGGCGAGGGCGGCATGGATGCCGTCGTGGATGGACTTCCGGGCGGCGTCGTTGACAACGGGTCCCATCTGCACCGCGGGGTCGGCCGGATCGCCGACCGTCAGGGCATGGGCGCGTTCGGTGAGCACGGCGAGGAATTCGTCGGCGACGGCTTCGGCCACGATGAGCCGCGACGTGGCGGTGCACTTTTGCCCGGTGGAGCGGAAGGCACCGAGCAGGACTTGTTCGGCGGCAAGCTGCAGGTCGGCGTCGGCGAGGACGACGGCGGCGTTCTTGCCGCCCATCTCGGCCTGCACGGGAACGCCGCGTCCGGCCGCCTCGGCGGCGAGCCGGCGGCCCACGCCGGTGGAGCCCGTGAAGGTCAGGCCGTCCAGCGCCGGGTGCTCGACGAGGGTGTTGCCCATCGCGCCCGAGCCGATCAGCAGGTTCAGCACGCCGGCGGGCAGTCCGGCGGAGTCCAGCGCCTGGGCCAGTCGCAGCGCAAGCAGCGGCACGGTGCTCGCCGGCTTCCAGATCACAGTGTTGCCGTATGCCAGGGCCGGAGCGATTTTCCACGCCGGGATGGCGATGGGGAAGTTGAACGGGGTGATCACGCCGACCACGCCGAGCGGCTTGCGGGTCACGAGGATCTTCTCGCCGCGCCGCGGGGAGGAGAAGATCTCCCCGGCGGCGCGGTCGCCGTCGTTCCCGTAGTAACGGAAAATCTGCGCCGCCCGCAGCACCTCGCCGTGGCCTTCCGCCCGGGTCTTGCCCTCTTCCCGGGCCAGCTCCAGCCCCCAGGCTTCGGCGTTCTGTTCAAGCACGACGGCGGCGCGCAGCAATACGGCGCCGCGCTCGTGCGCCGGGGTGCGGGCCCACTCACGCCGGGCGGCGACGGCGGCGGCCATGGCCTGTTGCACCTCGGCAGGTCCGGCCTGCAGGCCCCTGGCGACAACTTCGTCCGGGTGCGCCGGGTTGTGGCTGGCGATGGGGGAGCCGGAACCGGGAACCCAGTCGCCGTCGATGTAGTGCTGCAGCTGTACCGGAGAGGTCATGCGTGCTCCTTGGCGTTCGGAGAGGGGGTCAGCGGAAGGCGGGGACGCCGGTGATCTTCTGACCGAGGATCAGGGTGTGGACCTCGTCGGTGCCCTCGTAGGTGCGCACGGATTCGAGGTTGTTGGCGTGGCGCAGCGGCGAGTAGTCCAGGGTGATGCCGTTGCCGCCGAGGATGGTGCGGCATTCGCGTGCGATTTCGATGGCTTCGCGGCAGTTGTTGAGTTTGCCGACGGAGATCTGGTGGGGCTGCAACTGTCCGGCGTCCTTGAGTCGGCCCAGGTGCAGGGCGAGCAGGAAGCCCTTGTTAATCTCCAGCGCCATGTTGACCAGTTTTTCCTGGGTGAGCTGGTAGCCGGCCAGCGGCTTGTCGAACTGCATGCGCTCCTTGGAATAGTCGACCGCGGTCTGCCAGGCATCGCGGGCGGCTCCCATGGCGCCCCAGATGATCCCGTAGCGCGCTTCGTTCAGGCATTCGAACGGGCCGCGCAGCCCCTTGGCCTTCGGCAGCAGCGCCCCGGCGGGCAGGCGGACGTCGGTGAGTTCGATGTCGCACTGGATGGAGGCGCGCATGGAGAGCTTGGCCTCGATCGGGGTCGCCTTGAAACCGGCGCTGTCGGTCGGCACCACGAAGCCGCGGACGCCGTCGTCGGTCTGCGCCCAGATCACGGCGACCTTGGCGACCGAGGCGAGGCCGATCCAGCGCTTGGATCCGTTGAGCACCCAGTCGTCGCCGTCGCGGCGGGCGAAGGTCTTCATGCTGGCCGGGTCGGAACCGGCGCTGGGTTCGGTCAGGCCGAAGCAGCCGATGGCCTCGCCTGTGGCCATCTGCGGCAGCCACTCGTTCTTCTGCTCCTCGGAGCCGTGCTTGTGGATTGCGCTCATGGCCAGCGAACCCTGCACGGAGACGAAGGTGCGCAAGCCGGAATCGCCGGCCTCCAGCTCGGCCCCGGCGAGCCCGTATTCGACGGCGGAGCGGCCGGCGCAGCCGTAGCCGTCCAGGTGCATGCCGAGCAGGCCGAGCTTGGCCAGCTCCGGCACGATCTCCAGCGGGAACACCGCGTTTTCGTACCAGCCGGCGATGTTCGGTTTGATCGCGCTGTCCACAAAGGAACGGACGTTCTTCTGCAGTTGCCGTTCCTCCTCGGTGAGCAGGGATTCGAACGAAATCAGGTCATGGTCCAAAGACATCGGGTGTTCCTTCCAAGGGAATTCGGCGGGATGGTGTTGAGGTGTGGGGCTGCCGCAGGACGGTTCGCAGCAGGCGGGTCAGGCCGATGCCGCAGCGGCCGACGTTGGCTTCCCGTCCGCGGCAACGTCGAGGACTGCCTGCCGCAGCACCTGCAGGCCATTGGCGAGCAGGTCCTCGCCGATGACCAGCGGGGGCAACAATCGGATGACGTTGCCATGGGTGCCGCAGGTCAGGGTCAGCACGCCCTGCGCGTGGCACCGCGCAGAAACTTCCTTGGCCAGGTCGGCCCGCGGGGCCAGGGTGTCCCGATCCGCGAACTCCAAGGCCAGCATGGCGCCGCGGCCGCGGAATTCGGCCACGACGTCGGTCTCCGCGACCAGCGGCTCCAACACCCGGCGCGCCGCGGCTTCGATGGCGCGGGCGTTGGCCAGCAGGCTGCCGTCCTCAAACGCTTCGAAGACGGCAAGCGCGGCCTCACAGGCCAGCGGATTGCCGGCGTAGGTGCCGCCGAGGCCGCCGGCGTGCACGGCGTTCATCAGGTCGGCGCGGCCGGTGACGGCGCTGAGCGGCAGCCCGTCGGCCAGCGCCTTGGCCGTGAGCGTGATGTCGCCGGCCACCCCTTCGTGCTCGCTGGCGAAGAGTGTCCCGGTGCGTCCCATGCCGGCCTGGATCTCGTCGATCACCAGCACGATGCCGTGCCGGTCGGCGATCCGCCGCAGCCCGGCGAGGAAGCCGGGGGCCGGAACAACAAAGCCGCCCTCGCCCTGGATGGGTTCGATGACCATGGCGGCGAAGCTGTCCGGGCCGTGCTCGGCGAGGGTGGCCTCGACCGAGGCAAGGGCCGCCGCGGTGACGTCCGCGGCCGAGGCGGGGACCCCGCCGTCGTGCTGTGCCGCCGGGCGCAGGAGATTGGCCGAGGCGGCCCGGACGATCTCTGCCGGGAAGGGGCCGAAGTTCAGCCGGTACGGGTTCTCCTTGGCGGTCATCGCCATGGTCAGCAGGGAGCGGCCGTGGTACGCCTCGTCAAAGACCAGCACCCTGCTGCGGCCGGTGGCCGAACGGGCGATCTTGACCGCGTTCTCCACCGCCTCGGCGCCGGTGGAGAACAGGGCGGTACGCTTCTCGAAGTCGCCCGGCGTGTGCTCGTTGAGCCATTTGGCCACCTCGGTGAAGGACTGGTACTCGGTGACCATGAAGCAGGTGTGGGTGAACCTCTCCAGCTGCGCGGCCACCCGCTCGCGGACCCGGCGGTGGCTGGCGCCGATGCTGGTCACGGCGATGCCGGAGGCGAAGTCAATCAGCCGGTTTCCGTCCACATCCTGCAGGATGCCGCCGTCCGCCTTCTCGATGAAGACCGGCAGGACGATGCCGAAGCCGTCGCTGACGTGGGCTAGCCGGTCCCGGTGCAACGCTTGGGAACGGGGGCCGGGGATGGCGGTCGCCAGGTGGCGGGACTGGGGGAGCGTGGCGGCGGCCGCGCCGGCCGCGGAGGTGAGCACATCGGTCATAGGGCAACGCTAAAGGCGCGTCCCGCATGACGTCATCGGATGTTCTGCCCAATCGACCCCGGCGGTGTTGGATAATCAGTCCATGGTTTCCCTTGCGCAGCTCAGCCATGAACTCGGAGATTCGCTCAGGCCGGCGGTTCCCGGACCGGTGCCGGGGATCCAGCTCTCCGGTGTCCATGTGTCCGAGCTGGCGGACCCGGGGGCCTACCTGGAGGGCGGCGAGCTGCTGCTGACCACCGGCATCCCGCTCAGCGGAAGTGCCGCCACCGTGGACGGGTACGTGCGGAGGCTGGCGGCCAAAGGGGTCGCCGCCCTTGGCCTGGGGCTGGGGGAGGGGCTGGACAGCGTGCCGCCGGAGCTGGTCCGGGCCTGCTCCGCCGAGGGCGTGGAGCTGCTGGTGGTCCCCGACGGCGTTCCCTTCCTGGACGTCTCGCGGATGTTCTGGGAATTGGCCTCGCGGAGCGACCAGGCCGACCTGATAGCGAACCTGGGAACGCAGACGGCTTTGGCCCGGGCGACGATGCGTCCGGATGCCCTGCCGTCGGTCGTACAGGGGCTGGCCCAGGCGCTGGGCGGCTGGGCGGCCTACCTGCCCGCGGACGGCGGGACGGAGGCCACCGTCTGGCCGGCCAGTGCGCTGCCGTTGCTGCCGCACCTCAGGCTGGAAACCACGCGACTCAATGTTGCCGGCACCCATTCCGCCGCTACCTTCTGGCTGCACGGCGCTCCCGTCGTCGAGTATCCGATCCTCGTGGGACGGCGGATCGACGGCTTCCTGGCCATCGGCCCCGGCCGGACCCTGACCAAGGCCGATCGGCAGATCATCACGACGGTCTGCGTCCTGCTGGCGCTGAAAGCCCAGCAGCGCGAGGAGCTGCAGGGGACGACGACGGTGCTGGGCTCCGTCGTCGCCAAGCTGGTTGCCCGCGGCCAGGTGGAGGCAGCCCGGCTGGTGGCCGCCGACGGAAACCTCGGGCAGCTGCCCGAACGGGTGCGCGTGCTGGCCGCGCGGGTGGGCACGGCGGATTCCCTCGCCACGCTCGCCGGTGAGGTAGCCCGGCTCCGGCCGGCCGACGGCGGCGGCTCGCCCGCGGCGGCGCTGGCCGGCTGTACCCTGCGCTTCGCGGACGACGGCGTGGCCTACTTGCTGCTGGATGCCGGGCTCGCGGAACAGGCAGCAGGCGGGCAGGCAGATGGGGAAGAGGTCGACGCGGAACTTCTGGCCTGGTCGGGGGGCGGCGCGGGCGCCGATGCAGCCGGGGTTGCGCCGGCGTCAACGTCGGCAGCTGCCTCCGGGGGTGCGGAGACTGGTGCTGCGTGGACGGAATCCCTCGCCTTGGCGGACGTGGCGGCGGCGATGTCGGCGGTGCGCCGTGCCGCGGTCGCGGCGCCCGCGGGCAAGCTCGTGGAATTGGCGGCCGACGATGAGGCGCGCGCAGATGCGTGGGCCGAGGCGCTGGCGGGGTACCGACGCGCCGAGCTGCTGGAGACGGTGGCCGCCTACCTGCGCCACCGGGGCCACTGGGAAGACACGGCCCGCCAACTGGGCGTGCACCGGAATTCGCTGCGCCATCGAATGGCGGTGGCCGAACGTCTGCTCGGCGTCAGCCTCGACGATCCGGACGTCGCCGCGCACCTGTGGCTGGCCCTCCGGCGGCGCGGCCTCTGACGTTCAGTCCAGGCTGCGCAGCCACTCCAGCACCGAGGTGGTGTGTTCGCCGAGCGCGGGCGGGGCGGCGGTGCGGGGTTCGAACGCCGGGCTCCAGGAGATCGGGTGGCGGACCTGGCGGCCGGCTGGCTCCCCGCTGGCATCGCGGACTTCGATGGTGGGGGCCAGCCCCAGTGATTCGGCATACCGGATGCCCTCGTCGATCCCGGCTACGGGTCCGGCCGGAACGCCGACGCCGGTGAGCTTGCCCTGCCACACCGATGCGGAGGCGGCGGACAGGGCCTCCTCCAGCAGCGGGATGAGCTCCCGGCGGTGCTGCACCCGGGCGCTGTTGGTGGCGAAACGCTCGTCGTCCGCGAGCTGCGGCTCTCCCAGGACACCGGCCAGCTGCCGGAACTGTCCGTCGTTGCCGCAGGCGACGGCCAGCGGGCCATCGGAGCATTCCAGCAGCTGATAGGGAACGATGGACGGGTGCTCGTTGCCCATCCGCCGGGGGACCTTGTTTGCTCCCAGGTAGGCTTGGGCCTGGTTGGCCAGGGCGCCCTGCAGGCTGGACAGCAGGTTGACCTCAAGCCGGCTGCCCCGGCCGGTGGCAGCGCGGGCGTTGAGCGCGGCGAGGATCCCTATGGTCGCATCCTTCGCGGTCAGCACGTCCACCAGTGCGACGCCCGCCTTGTAGGGGGAGCCGTCCGCCTCACCGGTGATGCTCATCAGGCCGCCGACCGCCTGCACGATGAAGTCATAGCCGGGCAGGGACGCACCTTCGGCTGAACCAAAACCGGAAATCGAGGCGTAGACCAGGCCCGGATTGCCGGCCGCGAGGTCCGCATACCCGAGCCCCAGCCTGTCCATCCCGCCGGGTTTAAAATTTTCCACGACGACGTCGGCCGCTAGCGCCAGCTTTCGGGCCAACCGCCGGTCGCCGGGATCCGCCAGGTCCAGGCAGATCGATTCCTTGTTGCGGTTCACGCTCTCGAAGTAGGTGGCCCCGGTCGGGGAATACGGCGGACCCCAGCTGCGGGTGTCGTCCCCCGTGCCCGGGCGCTCCACCTTGATGACCCGTGCACCCAGGTCGGCCAGCGTCATGGTGGCCAGCGGGCCGGCGAGCACCCGGGAGAAGTCGGCCACCAGCAGGCCTTCCAAGGGTCTTTTGACTGAGGCCGGGGCAGCGGCAGTGGGGGAGTCAGGCACGATCCGTCCTTCCGAACAAGCATGAAGTGGCGTTGAGTCTACGGCAGAGTGTTCGGCGTGGGACTGGTTGTCTTGGCCAGACGTTGGTTGTTTCGTCCAATGGGCGGTGGCTGCCGGCCCTACCTCCGGTATGGAGTCTTGACGGCCCTGCAGGCGGTAGGGATAGTGTTGCATGACCTAGGTCACGTATTGCAATACCTTCGAACCCGCGCCAAAAATAAGGAAGACCGTTGCCCCCATTGCCAGTGCACGCCACATCCCGCAACGAACAGGGCGAACCCGTCGTCGAGCAGGTCGACTTCGCGGCCGTCCCTCGGTTCTCGTCGGCGCCTACGTTCGCCGGGCTTCCCCGCCTGGACCAAGTCAGCGACTATCAGGTAGGTCTCGTCGGCATTCCGTTCGACTCCGGGGTGACCTTTAGGCCGGGGGCCCGCTTCGGACCGGAGGCGATCCGCAGCGCAAGCCGCCTGATTCGTCCCTACCACGTCGAACTCGGCTCCCATCCGTTCAGGCAGCATCAGGTCGCGGATCTAGGCAACATCCCGGTTACTCCGTTCAATATTGAGGCTGCCGTGGAGGCCATGATTCGAGGCCTCGACGAGGCATCGGAGCGGAGCCAGCGCCTGGTCGTGCTCGGGGGCGATCACACGATCGCCTACCCGGCGCTGACGTCACTGCACCGCCTTCACGGCCAGGTGGCGGTGGTTCACTTCGACGCCCACCTCGACACCTGGGGCCCCTATTTCGGCGCCAATCTCCACCATGGAGCACCATTCCGCCGGGCGTTCGAAGAAGGCCTGATCGACCCGGAGGGATGCCTCCATGTTGGTGTTCGCGGATCGGTTTACGGGCCGGAAGACCAGGACAACGATGATGCGACGGGCTTTCAACGCATTCGTGCCAGCGAGTTCATCGGCACCGGACTTGACGGCATCGTCGAACAGATCAGGCATCGGGTGGGAACGCGTCCGCTCTACGTCTCCGTTGACATCGATGTGCTCGATCCGGCGTTTGCCCCCGGCACCGGGACACCCGAACCTGGCGGCCTAGCCAGCCGGGAGCTCCTGCACCTGTTGCGGGGCCTTGCGGGCCTGAACCTTGTAGGGGCCGACATCGTGGAGGTGGCCCCCGCATACGACCATGCCGACATCACCTCGATGGCCGCCGCTCAGATTGCCTATGAGTACTTGAGCATCTGGGCCAAGCCCTGAAGCCGCTGCCCCACCGGCCCCGGGTGTAGGGCCGACGGCACGTCACACCGACGCATGCGGAGTCAGGACCCACAGGACCCGCGCTTGCCGGGTTTTCGAGGGGTTCCGCCAGAGATGGGGGAGTGAGGCACGAAAGGTGAGCGAATCACCCTCTTGGAGCTCCAGCTGCTGCCCTTCGACGGTGATGTGCAGTTCGCCTTGCAGAACAGTGACGAACTCCCGATCGACGGGGAGCCGGTACGGTTCGGGGTCGCTTCCGCCGCCGGGTTGAATGACCGTTTCGATAACCTGCACGCCTCCCTGGCCCGGCGGCGTCAGGATCGAATCTGCGACTTTGTGGCCGAGGAAGCGCGCGGGTTCGCGGGCATCCGCCCTGACCAGGTGAACGGCCGGCGGCTCGAAGAGGGCCGAGAGCGGAAGATTCAGCGCATCACATATGGAGGCCAGTGACGCGACGGAGGCCGATGTTTTTCCCAGTTCCACCTGGGAAATGAAGCCCTTGGTCAACCCGGTGTGGTTCGCGGTCTCCAGGATGGTGAGCCCGCGGTCCTCCCGCGCCCGCCGCAGCCGCTCGCCGATGAGTTTGACCTGTTTCGTCGCCGGCCTTTCATCGGTTCGCGCCGCGTCGTCCTTCATGCTCTTATCTTGCCCTACCGCTCGGTGATACGGTCCACTGCCCTCGCGCATGTGCCGATGTCCCCGCCAATGCTGCCGGTGGTCCCCCACCTGCCGCCCATACAATGGCTGGTATGAACAACACTGACCGCCGGGAGCTCTCCCGGCAACGGCAGCTGCCCGGGTCCGGGCCGACATGACGGCGGAAACAACCGAGCAGGTAGTGCTGCTGGACGAGAACCTGAAGCCCGCCGGCGTTGCCGACAAGGCCGAGATCCACACGGGCGAGACACCGCTGCATCTCGCCTTTTCCTGCCATATTTCCGACGCCGAGGGCCGCGTGCTGGTGACCAGGCGCGCGCTGAACAAGCTGACCTGGCCGGGCGTCTGGACCAACTCCGCGTGCGGCCATCCGGCCCCGGGGGAGGAGATGGCCGACGCCGTGCGGCGAAGGGTGCGCTACGAGCTGGGGCTCGGGCTGGAAGACCTGAAGCTGGTGCTGCCGGACTTCCGCTACCGCGCGGTGGACGCGTCCGGCATTGTGGAGAACGAGTTCTGCCCCGTCTACACGGCGCTGGCCGCCGGCGAACTGTCGCCGCGCGATGACGAGGTGGCCGAATACCGCTGGGTGCGGCCCTCCGACCTGCGGACCGCCGCGACCGCAGCGCCGTGGGCCTTCAGCCCGTGGATCGTGCTTCAGCTGCAGGCCCTGGAACGACTGGCCTAGCGTCCGCAGGGATTGGCGCGGGCACCGCGGCGTCAGCCGGATGCCGGACGGCCCGCGCCTCAGGTAGGCGAATGTTCGGCCGTCCGTCCGGCCATGGCCGGACGCGAATCGCGGCGGGACGGCGCCGGCAGCGCCGCCGTCCCGGAGGTGACCAGCCGGGAGATGAGTTCGTCCGGCCACATGGGCCGGCCGAAGTAAAAGCCCTGCGCATTCAAACCCGGGCAGCCGGCCAGCCACTCCACGGCCTCGGCGGTCTCGATGCCCTCGATCACCACGTCCGCCTTCAGCGCGGTGAACATGGCGATCAAATGGCTGACCACGATGTTGCGGGCGGTTTCGTCGTCGTTCGGTGCGCTTCCGTCGTCGCCGCTGACCAGCGAGCGGTCCACCTTGACGATGTCGAAGGGGAACTCGGTCAGCGCGTTCATGGATGAGTAGCCGGAGCCGAAGTCGTCCACGGCGATCCTGAACCCCTCGCTGCGCAACTGTACGAGGGCTGCCCGGGACTGCTCGGACATCTTGTCCAACGAGTTTTCGGTCAGCTCCACGATGATGTTCAGCTCCGGCCCTTCGGCGCGCATCCGCCGCAGCCGGTCCACGACGGGGGATCCGGTGGCGAGCTGGCCCAGCTCCACGTTGACGGAGACGGAGCGGACGCTGGTGATTTCGCTGATGCGGGCCATCGCCGCCGCCGCACCATCGATCACCTGGATGGTCAGCTCGTTGAGCAGGCCCAGCCGGTTCGCCTCGGTGACCAGCCGGTCCGCCGGGATGTTGCCCAGTTCGTCGTCTGCATAGCGGGCCAGGGCCTCGAATCCGACGATCGCATCCAGGTCCAGCGAAACGATGGGCTGCAGCGCCACACGCAACAGGCGCCGGCGAATGCCGCGTTCAACCGCAACAGCCAGACAGGCTTCGGCCTCCGAGCCGTCGCGCTGTGCGTCGCGCAGCCGCTGCTGCAGCCGCTTGGAGCCGTACATGCCGGAATCGGCGTTGCGCAGCAGCTCCTCGATATTAGGTGCCGGGCGATCCGAGTACGCCACGCCGGTGCTGGCCCGCACCCGCAGCGTGTTGCCGCGGGCGGTGAGCGGGCGCGCGATCGCGGCGGCGATGCGTTCGGCGGCGGCGCGGGCGCCGGTTTCGCTGGTGACGTCGCGGAGCACCACGACGAATTCGTCGCCGCCGATGCGCGCGGCAACGTCGTCCTCTCGGATTTCCGAGCGTATCCGCTGCGCGGTGGCGGTGAGCAGCAGGTCGCCGACGTCGTGGCCGTGCCTGTCGTTGACGGTCTTGAATTCGTCCAGATCCAGATAGACGACGGCGATGGCCTCGCCGGGGCGGCGGCCGGCGTTGATCTCGGCCAGCCGCTGCCAGAGGGCGCGCCGGTTGCCCAGCCCGGTGAGCGCATCGGTGTCCGCCTGCAGCCGCAGTTCGTGCACGAGCTCATCGTGCCGGACCATGATGCTGCCGACGTGTGCCAAGGCGTCGAGCACCTGCTCGTCTTCCTCGGTGAACTGTGCGCCGCCGTTCCGCGAGGCCACCAGGTAGTTGTCGCCGTGGTCCCAGCGACGCATCCGGACACCGATTTCCCTATCTTGCGGCGCTTCCGGACGCAAGGACACGCGGTCGGCGCGCACCGAGGCGCTGGCGGCGGCGAGGAGGGTCCGGTCGAGCCCGTCGGGGCTCCACGGCAGCTCGAGCGAGGCGTCGACCAGGCCGGTGAGGCGGCGGCGCAGCTCGCGGTTGCGCAGCCAGCCGGTGACCGCCAGCGCCAGCACGGACGCGAAGACCAGGAGCAGTGACTGGACGCCGTCGTGGCCGAACCGGAGGGCGGCGTACTGGGCGGCCAGGCACAGGAGCAGATTGATGGCCAGCGTGCACAGGGCCGGCGCCCAACCGATGCCGTTGCGGAAGGTGCTGCTGCGCGTGGCCGTGGTGGCGAAGGCACGCTCGACGGCAATCGCCGTCATGAAGAAGGCCAGCCAGCCGGCCAGCAGTGCGGCCGGCCACGCAAAACCGCCCGCGTGGAAGGCTTGGAACACCGCAACCAGCACGGCGGAGGCGAGCAGCCGGCTGATGAACCAGTACACCTCTCCCCAGCGGAAGCGCCGGAAAACCACGCGGGTGGCCAGGAGCCCGACTCCCACCACCGCCACCGTTTCGTGCAGCGGGGCGGTGAGGTCGTTGCAGACGATCACGGCAGCGGTCATCGCGGCGGTGGTTTGGCGGCGCATGAGCGGCGTATCCACGCGCAGGTGCCAGGCCAGCACCAGCATCAGCACGGAGAGGACGGCCACGAGGTCGAAGCGTGGCGGAGCGACGATCGAAGCCGCGACGACCTGGCCCAACACCAGCAGCCCGGCAGCCGAAATGCCGGCGATGGCAGCCCACGCGAAGGCGGCCGCCGCTTTGGTGGCCGTCATGATGCTGCCGGCATGCCCGTTCCCCACTTCTGCCGTCCCGCGTTAACGTTTCAACCATCGTAACCGTGCAGCAGGCCCAGCCCGTGCAGGCAGCGGCTGACGCTCCGAAACAGGGGAGGACCACGGGGGAAGCCGGCGCCCGACGCGCGCCTTCGTGGCCGGCACCAGCCGCGGAAAGACGGAGAGCAGGTGGCCCGCCCGAACGCGGCACCTGTCCGGCTCGCTCCGGACATTGCACACCGCGTGGGCGGGCCTTCACCTTTAGTGCTTGAGCAGCCCCTCCAAGAAGGTGGCGGGCCGCTGCATTTCGCCGTGCTTGGCACCGAGCACGATGACCGTGCCGGCGAAGGCCGGGATGGTCCACTGCAGCAGCTTGAGTTGCTTCTGCGCGGACTTAAGCTCCGGTGACGCCATCGGTGACGGCTCGGTGGCGCCCTCTGCACCCTGTTCGGCCATCTTCTCCACCTTCTTGCCCAGCATTCCGGCGTAGAGGGTGACGGCCGCGCCGGCCAAGGTGACGACGGTCTTGATGACGGTATTCCGCGTCACCCCTTCCTGCTTGACCATCCTGCCCTTGTTGCCCGCCAGCAGCGGCAGGCCGGAGGCAAGGTGCGATACGAAGGCCACGGTCTGGACCGGCGCCCACTTCATCCAGCCGATGCTGGACAAACGGGTGCGCTCGCGCGGATCCTGGGCGGCGGCGGCCGCCCCGTTAAGCCCGATGGCGCCCATCAGGGAACCGCCGAACCAGGCGGCGGCAGTAAGGTCGTGCACAGAACGGGCCAAAAGATTTCCGGACATTGCTGACTCCTTAAGTGCGTGCTGTGGTGCCGATCGGCAGATGCCTCCGGCTAGAGGTTGACGACGTCGTTCTTGCCGACGTCGTCTGCTTGCTTCCCGGTGACCATTCCCTTGGCCAGCTTGAACAGCGTGGCCACCTTGGGGGAATCCGGCTTCCAGTATTCGGCGGTGTGGGCCTCGACCCGGAGCAAGGCCACCGTGGGGTCGTCCTTGCCGTTCTCAAACCACGGTTCCATCATGGGGCCCCACAGTTCGTCGATCTTCGCCTGGTCCCGGACGATGGAGGCGGTGCCCGAGATGGACAGGTAGCCGTCCGACCCGCTGACCGACACATTGACGTGCGGATTGGCGCGGATTTCGTTGGCCTTGGGCGAGGGATCGTGCGTCACAAACCACAGGTCGCCGTCGAACTCTGCTTCCTGTAGTGCCAGGGGCCGACTAAACAGTTGGCCGCTGGCATTGACCGTGGTGAGGACGCCGATGTCGGCGTCCTTCAGGATCTTGGCTACTTCCTTGCGTCCTTCATCATCGTTCGCCATGAAACCACCTTCCGACTAGGGTGCAGGGAATCCTCAGCATACTTTCTAATTCCAAGGAGGCCAATGGTGGTGGCGGGCGGGAACCTTTGAACAGGGAAGTGCGCGCGGCATGAGGCCGGAGCCTGGCTGGCTTCGGCTTCATGCCGCGGCAGTGCCGCCTCTTTACGCGGTGCGGGCGCCGGCGAGCAGTTCGTCCAGCCGCTCGTAGCCTTCGCTCATGCCGCTTTCCATGCCGGACTGGGCCATGCCGTCGCGCGCCTCCAGCGTGGGGTAGACGGAATGTCCGATCAGTTTGCAGCGTCCGTTGCCGAGGTCCTCGAAGGTCATGAACTCGATGCTCACGACGTCCGGGTAGCCGCCGAACTCGAAGGTCTGGATGGCGAACTCGTTCTCGCGGACCGTGTGGAATATGCCGGTAAAGGCGTACTGTTGGCCGTCGGGTCCGGTGTGTAGGTAGCGGTAGCTGCCGCCGGTGCGGAAGTCGTAGTGGTCGACGTCCATCTTCATGCCCCGCGGGCCCAGCCACTGCTTGAGCAGGTCGGGATCTTTGTGTGCGCGGAAAACGTCGGCGACGGGGTAGTCGAACTCGCGTTCGGTATCGATGAACGGAAGGCCCTCCGGGAGGGTGACTTTGAGTGAGTTGCTCATGGTTTGTCCTTGGATAGTTGGCCGAGCACGGCGTCCAGTCCGCGGTACTGCGCCTCCCGAACCAGCCGGTACTGGTCGATCCACGCGGTAAGCGCTTCGAGCCGTGCAGCGTTGAGGTGGACGGGCCGGCGTTGGGCATCCCTGCTGCGGGTGACCAACTGTGCCTGCTCGAGGACCTGGATGTGCTTCGAAACCGCCTGCTTGGAGATTTCGAAGGGCTCGGCCAGTTCGTTGACCGTTGCCGGTCCGCGGCTGAGCCGGGCGATGATGCGGCGGCGGGCCGGATCCGCCAGGGCCATGAACGCCCTGTCCAGGAGGGCCTCGTCGCTACTACCAGTCACATTATTCAACTCTTCCTTTGATCAACCTTTCGGTTGACTAAGAAGTTACTCCGCTGGCAACGACCGGTCAAGGGGTAGCGGCAATCTTTCGACTCGTGTGCCGGGCCGGGGCGGGCCTGTCCGAGGGCCGGCCGGAGCCGGGGAGCCTACCCTGCGTCGGGGACTCAGTTGACGGAGACTTCGCCGGCGCAGGGGGAGCCTGGCTACTTCAGGGACTCAGCGGACGGTGACCTGGCCGGCGTCGACGTCCCAGCGGGTGTCCAGCCGGACGTTTTCCAGCAGCCGGCGGTCATGCGAGACCAGCAGCAGCGTGCCGTCGTAGCTGTCCAGCGCCTGCTCCAGCTGTTCGATGGCGGGCAGGTCCAAGTGGTTGGTGGGTTCGTCGAGGACCAGCAGGTTCACGCCGCGGGCCTGCAGCAGGGCGAGGGCGGCCCGGGTGCGCTCGCCGGGGGAGAGGGCACCGACCGCGCTGGATACCTGGTCGGCCTTGAGGCCGAACTTTGCCAGCAGCGTCCGGACCTCGGCCTGGCTGTAGTCCGGGACCAGCGCTTCGAAGGCAGCACCGAGCGGCCGGTCCTCCGCGAGCTGGCCGCGCGCCTGGTCGATCTCGCCGATGGCGACGCTGGCACCCAGCCCGGCGGCGCCGTCGTCGGGCTGCTGATGTCCCAGCAGGAGGCGCAGCAGGGTGGACTTGCCCGCGCCGTTAGGGCCGGTGATGCCGATGCGCTCGCCGGCGTTGACCTGGAGCGAGACCGGGCCGAGCGTGAAGGCGTCGCGGCGGACGGTGGCCTGGTTCAGGGTGGCGACCACCGAACTGGAGCGCGGGGCGGCGCCGATGCTGAACTGCAGCTGCCACTCCTTGCGGGGCTCCTCCACCTCGTCCAGCCGGGCGATGCGGGACTCCATTTGCCGCACCTTTTGCGCCTGCTTTTCGGAGGACTCCGTGCTGGCCTTGCGGCGAATCTTGTCGTTGTCCGGATTCTTCTTCATGGCGTTCCGGACGCCCTGGGAGCTCCACTCGCGCTGGGTCCGCGCCCGGGACACGAGGTCCGCCTTCTTCTCCGCGAACTCGTCGTAGGCGTCGCGCGCGTGGCGGCGCGCCACGGCCCGCTCCTCCAGGAAGGCATCGTAGCCGCCGTCGTACACCGCCACCTTGTTCTGGGCCAGGTCCAGCTCCACCACGGTGGTCACGCAGCGGGCCAAGAACTCGCGGTCGTGGGAGACGAGCACCGCGCCGCCGCGCAGGCCCTGCACGAACGACTCCAGCCGGGCCAGTCCGGCCAGGTCCAGATCGTTGGTGGGCTCGTCCAGCAGGACCACGTCGAACCGGCTCAGCAGCAGGGCCGCCAAGGCGGCGCGCGCGGCCTGGCCGCCGGAAAGCCCGGTCATCGGGGCATCCGGGCCGACGCCCAGGCCGAGCTCGGCCAGCATGGGCGGGATCCTGTCCTCCAGATCCGCCGCCCCGCTGGCCATCCAATGGTCCAGGGCGGCGGCGTAGGCATCGCCGGCCTGCTTGGAGCCGGACCCCAGCGCCTCGGCCGCGGCTTCCATGGCGGCGGTGGCGGCCGCGGCACCGGTGCGGCGGTCAAGGTAGGCGGCGATGTTCTCGCCGGGAATCCGTTCGTGTTCCTGCGGCAGCCAGCCGACAAAGGCGTCCGAGGGCGCCGTGCTCACGGACCCCGCCAGCGGTGCGTCCGCGCCCGCCAGAATCCGCAGCAGCGTGGTCTTGCCGGCACCGTTGGCGCCGACCACCCCGACGACGTCGCCCGGCGCGACGGTCAGGTTCAGGTTGGAGAACAGGGTGCGGTGGCCGTGGCCGCCCGAGAGGTCCTTGGCCACCAGCGTTGCAGTCATGCCTACCAGTCTAGAGAGCGGCGGCGAGTGGTCCGGACCGCGCCGGCTCCATGACCATGGAACCGTCGAGCCTTTCGGCCTGGCCCGCGACCGGCGGAAGGGCATGGGGGCCGGCTGGCTATGCTGGAGAAGTCGCGTCGCAGCGCCTGGGGCGGACAGAGCCCGGCCGCATGCGGCGCCGGATTTGTTGAACAAGCGCGAAGGCGGGATGCAGATGTCAGGGATAGTGGCTGCCCACGGGGAGTTCGATGTGACAGCGGGCGAACGGATGCTGGACCGGTTGGCACACCGTGGACCGGACGGATCGGGGTCGCGCCGGGTGGGCAGGTCCTGGCTCGGCAGCCGGCAGCTGTCCATCGTCGATCCGGAGAACGGGCAGCAACCCCTGGCCGGCCGGGACGGCGACGCGTGGCTGGTGGGCGACGGCGAGATCTACAACTACCGCCGGATCCGCGACCGGCTCGGGCAGGAGGGTTTCCGGACCCGGTCCGACCTGGAGGCCGCGCTGCGGTTGTACGAGGAGCTAGGCGTCGCCGCCTTCGACAAGCTCTGGGGTCCGTTCGCCTTGGTGATCGCCGGCGATGACGGGCGCTTCGTCGCGGCCAGGGACCTGCTCGGATTGTCCCCGTTGTACTGGGCGCGGCGCGAAGAAACCGTGCTGTTTGCCTCCGAAATGAAGGCGTTCGACGACGAGTGGCGGCCTTTCGTGGAGCCGTTTCCGCCCGGCCATGCCTGGACACCGGAGGACGGCCTGATGGCAGGGCCCGTCTTCCCGGCCGGCGCCCCGGTGCTGCTCAAGAGCCGGCGGCCGGACGAGGATCCCCCGCAGTGGGTCTTCGATGCCCTGCGCGACACCCTGGTCCGGGCGGTGGAGCGCAACCTGGAGGCCGACGTGCCGGTGGGCGTCCTGTTGTCCGGCGGGGTGGACTCCAGCATCGTCACGGCCGTGGCGGCCCGCAAGGCCGCCGAGCGCGGGAAGGTTTTGAAGACGTTCGCCGTCGGGCTGGAGGGAAGCGCCGACCTGCTCGCCGCCCGGGTGATGGCGGCCGCCGCGGGGACCGAGCACCACGAGCTGGTCTACACCGCCGAGGATGCGATCGCGCTGGTACCGCAGGTGATCGCGGAACTTGAGTCCTTTGACCCGACGCTGGTGCACAGCGCGGTGCCGAATTTCCTGGTGTCCCGGCTGGCCGCCGAACACGTGAAGATTGTGCTGGTGGGCGAGGGAGCCGACGAGCTGTTCGCCGGCTACTCGCACTACGGCCGCCATGACTCCGGCGAGGCGCTGCACGAAGACCTGCTGGAGACCATCGAAGGCATGCCCATCGGGGGACTGCAGCGGGTGGACCGGGTGGCCGGTGCGCACGGGATCGAGCCGCGGTTGCCCTTCCTGGACCTGGACATGGTGGAACTGGCCTTGGCGTTGCCGCCGGCGTGGAAGTTGACGGGACCGGAGCGGCCCGCCAAATGGCTGTTGCGCAAGGCCTTCGACGGGATGGTTCCGCACGAGGTGCTCTGGCGGCCGAAGGAGCAGTTCGGCGAGGGCACCGGCATGAACGACGTGCTCCGCGAACACTTCGAAGCCTCGGTCAGCGAAGCCGAGCTCGAGCAGGAGGCAGGCGTTCTGGATCCGCCGGTGCGGACCCGCGAGGAACTCGCTTACTACCGCATCTTCGCCGCCGCCCTGCCGGGAATCGATGCGCAGAAGACGGTGGGACGTTTCGCGGAGGCCTGATACGCCGAGCGATTCGGGGAAACCCGGGACTGCGGCGGATTCGGTAAGGCCTGCTACAGCCAGCGGCCGCCGGTCGTGGTGACCGGCGGCCGCTGGCCGTTGTGCGGAGGCAAGGTCCGGTGGCTAGCCCACCAGGCCCTGCTCCTGCAGCCACTCCTCGGCGACGTCGCGGGGATCCTCGCCGTCGTTATCCACCCGGCCATTGAGCTCGGTGATAACTTCATTGGTCAGTGCGGCGCTGATCGGTGCCATCATCTCCGCAATGGCCGGGTACTCGTCCAGGGTTTCCTGGCGCAGGGTCATGGAGCCCTGGTACGGGACGAAGAATTCCTTGTCGTCCTCCAACACGGTCAGATCGTTGGAGATGACCCGCGCGTCGGTGGAGAAGACTTCGCCGAACTGGCAGGACTCGCCGACCTGTGTGTAGATGAGGTTCAGGTCCAGCTCCACTACTTTGCTGAACTCAAAACCGTACGCCTTCTCCAAGCCCGGGAGCCCGTCGTCGCGGTTGATGAACTCGCTGGCGGCGCAGACGGCACCCTGGTCCGGGTTCTTCTCGATGAACGCGGCGGCTTCGGTCATGTTGGTGATGCCTTCGGCCTCCGCGAACTCCTTCTTGGCGGCGATCCGGTAGGTGTTCTCGAACGGCGCCGGTTCCAGCCACGCGACGCCGTTCTCCGCGTCTTCCTTCGCGACGGCGGCGTAGAGGTCTTCCGGCACGTCCTCGGTGGTGTGGCCGAGGACATTGACCCAGCCGGTTCCGGTGTAGTCCCAGTAGAAGTCCACTTGGCTCGACTCCAGGGCCTCCCGCACGGTGGCGCTGCCGGAGATGCCCGTCTTGTCCTCGACGGTGGCACCGGCATCCTCGAGCGCGACGGCCGCGATCTGGGCCAGCAGGATCGATTCGGTGAATTCCTTGGAGCCCGCCGTGAAGTGTGCGCCCGCGAGCTCGCCGTCGCCCGTCGCCTCGGCGGCGTCGCCGCCGCCGCAGGCCGTCAGCAGCAGGGCCACTCCGGCGCCAAACGCGGCGAACGCCGTCTTCCGTGAACTATTCGCTTTCATCATTCCTCTTTCGTCATGCAGGGGATGGCCTAGAGCCCTTTCGGGCGCAGGAAGTCTTCGGCGATGCTCGCCAGATAGTCGATCAGCAGTGCCAGCACCGCCGTGAGCGCGGCGCCGACGATCTGGACCAGGACGCGGTTGGTGGACAGCCCGGCCACGATGATGTCCCCGAGTCCGCCCGCGTTGATGTAGGTCACCAGGGTGGCCGTACCAACGTTGATGACCAGTGCGGTGCGAACGCCGGCCAGCATGATCGGCACCGCGAGGGGCAGTTCGAGCCGGCGCAGGACGCCGAACTTGGAGATGCCCATGCCCCGCCCGGCTTCCAGCACGGATTCGTCGACCTGCTCCAGGCCCACCATGGTGTTGAGCAGCACCGGGATGATGGCGTAAAGCACCAACCCCACGATGGCGGCCTGGAAACCCAGGAACAGGAAAGCCACGGCCAGCAGGACCAACACGGCGATGGTCGGAACCGCCTGTCCCAGGGTCAGCAGGGTGATCAGGTAGGGGCGGACCCGGCGCATGGCCGGGCGCGTGAACAGGATGCCCAACGGCACCGCGATGACCAGGGTCAGCAGCGTAGAGACCGCGGTCAGCTGCAGGTGCCGGCCCAGGGCGGCGGCCAGGTTGGCCGGGGCCAGGGCGCGCGCCTCGATGCTGTCCAGTTCCTGCGAGCCGACATACAGGTACAGCGCCAGGCAGGCCAGCGCCAGGATGGCCGGCACCAGCAGGTAACCGGTCAGGGTCCTGCGCCGCGTCCTGGCCGGTGGCTGGACCGCAACGTCTTGGTCGTGCACCGTGTGCTGTGGTGTGGCAGCGGACACGTCAGCCACCCGCCTGTACGGCTTCGGCCACCTCGCCCAGACCGGCCCGGGCTCGAGTGACCGCCGTGTCCCGCATGGCGCGGATGGCCTCGTTGATCTGTTCGATATCCACCACGCCCTGGTAGACACCGTGCGAGTCCACCACGATGGTCACGCTGTACCGGGCGGTGATGAGCTCGTTGAGGGCATCGGACAGCGTTGCGCGGGGTTCCACCATGGCTTCCGGCGGCAGCCCCACCTCGTCCAGGGCGCGTGTGCCTGCCCGATGCAGGTCGTCCGCACCCACCCAGCGGCGGGGCCGGCCGGCGTGGTCGAGCACCAGGAGCGCGGAGCGGTCGCTGCGCCGCAACTGCTCCAGCGCGTCCTCGGCCGGGGTGTCCAGCCGGACGGTCGGCCACTGGGTCAGCTCGATGTCGGCCACGCGGCTGAGGTTCAGCCGCTTCAGGGAGGCGCCGTTGCCGATGAAGTCGGAGACGAAATCATTGGCAGGGGCGGTCAGGATCTGCTCCGGGGTGTCGTACTGGGCAATCCGGGAGCGGTCCTGCAGGATGGCGATCCGGTCGCCCATCTTGATTGCTTCATCGATGTCATGGGTGACGAACACGATGGTCTTGCGCACCTCCGACTGCAGGCGCAGGAATTCGTTCTGCAGCCGGTCCCGGGTGATCGGGTCTATCGCCCCGAACGGTTCGTCCATCAGCATCACTTCCGGGTCTGCACCCAGAGCGCGTGCCACCCCTACCCGTTGCCGCTGCCCGCCGGAGAGCTCCTTGGGGTAGCGGTTGCGGTACGTCGACGGCGGCATGTTGACCATGTCCAGCAATTCGTCCACCCGAGCGGAAATCCGTTTGGCGTCCCAGCCCAACAGCTTGGGCACGGTGGCCACGTTTTCGCCGATGGTCATGTGCGGGAACAGGCCGACCTGCTGAATGACGTAGCCAATGCGGCGGCGGAGCTGGTCCGGGTCGGTGGTGGTGACGTCCTCTCCGTCCAGGATGATCCGGCCGGAGGTGGGCTCGATGATCCGATTGATCATCTTCATGGTGGTGGTCTTGCCGCATCCCGACGGGCCGACCAGCACCACGATCTCGCCCTCGTGGATGTCCAGGGTCAGGTCGTCGACCGCGTTGTCCTTCTGTCCGGGAAACCTCTTGGACAGGTTCTGTAAGCGGATCTTGACCGGCCTGGGCTGGGGGGTCTGATGGTCGGAAGCGGTCATCGGATTCCTTTGGAGGTAGTCAGCTTGCGGACGGTGTGGAAGAGCAGATCGAACAGGATGGCGAGGACAATCACGCCGAGGGTTCCGGCCAGGACCATGTTGACAGCCACCGGCGTGCCCACCCGGGCGAGGCCGGTGAAGATCAGCTCTCCGTAGCCGGGGCCCAGTACGATCGCGCCGATGGCAGCGATGCCCAGCAGGACCAGGGTGGTGACGCGGATGCCGGTGATGATCACCGGCCACGCCAGCGGCAGTTCGATCCTCAGCAGCCGCTGGGTTCGGCTCATGCCCATGCCCGTGGCCGATTCCACGATGGCAGGATCCACTTCGCGCAGGCCGGTGATGGTGTTGCGGACGATGGGCAGCAGGCCATACATGGTGAGGGCGACGACGACGGGCAGCGCGCCCAAGCCCAGGGGGCCGATGAGGAGGATGAACAACGCGAAGGAGGGGACGGTCAGGAAAGCACCGGTGACCGCGAGGACTGTTTCGCGCGGCCGTTCGTGCCGATAAGTCGCGATGCCCAGGCCGACCCCGATCACGGTGGCGAGCATGACCGCAACGCCCACGAGGATGGCATGCTCGATGCCCATTTCCAGCATGTCGTCGGCCCGTTTCGCGAGAAACTCGAAAAAGTTCACACGTTCCTTTCTGTAACCTCTGCCGGGAACAAGACACGGAGAGACCGAGGCTAGTGTGGTTTCTGTTGCCGATGTGGCAGGTGGTACGACTGCCCGTAACTATAGTTGATCACCGCTGGTGGATGCCCATTGGGCCGCCGGCAGCGGGCCGCCGCGGACGGTCAGTCGCGGATCCGGACGGCGGTTTCGCGCAGGAACTGGTCCACGCGTGTGTAAGCGTCGCGGGTGAGCGCCTTCCACAGGCGCATCGCCAGTTTCGGGTCCTGCTCCTCCAGTTCCTCGATCGCCTCCGCGGAGAGCACCATGAGTTCCACCGGGCCGTCCGCCTTCTCGGTGGTCTCCTGCCGGTCTTCGCTGCCCAGTGCCAGTTCGCCGAACGTCATGCCGGCGCTGAGCGTGCTCAGCTTGACCCGCCGTCCCTCGGAGTCGGCGGCGATGGTGCTGATCCGGCCGGAGACAATGAAGTACACCCCGCCAAACCGTTGGCCGACCCGCCGGACGATCTCGCCGTCCTCGTACTTCGCGGGCTCCATGCGTTCCACCAGGGCGACAATTTCGTCCGCGTGCAGGGTGCCCAGGGCCAGCGACTGCTCCACCGGCACCGACGTGGGCACGCCCAGCGGATCTCCGTAGCGGGCAATAAGGCGGTTCTCGGAGAACTCGACGGCCCCGGTGCGGGTGTCGAAGACCGGCACGTGCCGCCCGGTGTCGATGAAGACGTCGGCGAGCCTGTCCTCCGGATCGATCAGCAGCAGTTCACGGTTGTCCGCGGCCAGAATCTCCTCCAGGCGGGCGAACATGCGCAGGGCCACGCCGCCCACTTCGTCGACGCGGCGCAGGTCCAGGACCACCAGCTCTACGTCGTCGGGGAGCGAGCTGATTTCCCGGACCATCGATTCCGTACCGGCAAACAGCAGGTCGCCGTTGAGCTCGATCAGTTGCGCGCGATGGCCGTTCTCCCGCAGCACCTCGGCCGACTCGTCCGTGCGGCGGATGCCGGAAGGAACGACGGTGATGTCGTAGCTGGCGCGGATCGCGGAACGCCCGGCACGCGCGGAACGCACGAAATGCATCTCCATGTCCTCGGACAGCCGTCGGCTCACGGCGATCCCGCGGACCGACCCGCCGTGGTCGTCCAGCGGCGGGGAGAACACCGCGAGCCCGACCTGGCCGGGAAGCACCGCCAGGGTGCCCCCTCCCACCCCGGACTTCGCCGGCATCCCCACGTTGGTGACCCAGTCTCCGGCGTCGTCGTACATGCCCGAGGTCATCATGACCGACAGCACCCGTTCCACCGGCCCGATGTCCATGACGTGGTTGCCGGTGACGGGGTTGGTGCCGCCGTTGGCCAAGGTCGCGGCCATGATGGACAGGTCCCGGCAGGTCACCTGCACCGAGCACTGCCGCAGGTAGTTCTCCAACGCGGTGGTGGGGTTGTCCTCGATGATGCCAAATGAGCTCAGCAGGTAGGCCAGTGCGTGGTTGCGGTCGCTGTTGCGCAGCTCGGCTTCGAACACGCGCGGACTGCTCTTCAGTTTCCGGCCGGCGAATCCGGAATACGTGTTCAGGATCCGCTTGATCGCGGACCTGCCGCCGGAGCCCTTGATCATCCCGGTGACCGCCAGCGCGCCCGCGTTGATCATCGCGTTGGCCGGCCGCCCGGTGCCGGCGGCGAGGGAGATCTCGTTGAACGGGTCCCCGGAGGGCTCCACGTCCACCTTCTCATCCACCGCGTCGAAACCAAGCTCGGCCAGCGCGAGCGCGTAGCTGAACGGCTTCGAGATCGACTGCAGCGTGAATTCCTTGCGGGTGGTGCCCACCTCGTAGACGTAGCCGTCCACGGTAGCCAGGCAGATCCCGAAGTCGTCCGGATTGACTACCGCCGAGGCAGGACCAACCAGATACGGCGTCCCGTCGCGGAGTTCGGAGATCTCGGCGTGCAGGGTGCGCAAGTAGCTGTCGATCGGCGATTCCATATCACCAGCGTAAGTGGGCGGACGACGCGCCCCGGACAGCCGCCGGGACTGGCCTACGCCTCATCGCACCGTCGGACCATCGCACCATCGGGCTATCGCGCCATCGCGCCATCGGGCTATCGCGCAATCCGAATGCCCTGCGGCGCGATGGTCAGGGAGGCGACCTCTTCCAGTCGCGGGTGCAGGTCGTCGCCGTCATGCACCACGCCCTTTTCCCACCAGATCTTCAGGCCGTCGGGGGAGTCCTCCAGGCTGGCCAGGTTGTTGTCGAACCATGGCCGCATGTGGCTCTTCCAGGTGAACGGTGGATCGGGGACCTTCGCGCCGCGGGCTACGAGCGCGCCCACCGGAGCGGCGATGCCGTAGGACATGGCGGCGGTGAAATAACGCAGGAAGCGGGGCAGCGGGTTGCGGACGGGCGAGCAGACGGCCTGGACGATCCGGCTGCCCGAATCTCGCACCACCTCCGTCACGTAGGAGAAGTGCACGTCGCCCGAGAGGAAGGTGACGGTCTCCGGCGCCGGTCCGCGCCCGCCGTCGGCCACCTCCTGCACCATGGCCGCCACCTCGTGGAAGGTGCGCTGGAAGGCTGCCCAGTGCTCCAGGTCCACGGCTTGCCGCAGCAGTTCACCGGCGGCCGCCGGCAGCTTGCCCCAGGCCCCTTCGCTGAGGGCCTCGTTCCAGGACTCGATGTGGTGCAGGCCCCTGGGGAGCAGGAACGGCAGCGAGGTACCGATCAGCAGGTGCTTGAAGCCGCCCTGGAGCTGGCCGTCCAGCCAGGCAATTTCTTCCTCGTCCAGCAGCGTCCGCCGGTCCGGCTGCAAGTCACGGGCCGCGCGCGAGTCGAGCACGACCAGCCGTGAACCGCCGATGTCGCGGGTGAAGCTCCAGCGGTAGGTGTCCGGCTGCCGGTCCGCCCGTTCCGCGAAAGCTTCCAGCGCGTCGCTGAGGTCCGGTTCGCCGTCGCCCGGATGGTTCACCACCTGCTGCCACAGTTCGTCCTCGGCACGCTGCTCCGGTGACAGGTTGCCCAGATGCTGGTAGACCCAGTAGGACGCGAGGCCGGCGACAATGCGGCCATGCCACCAGGGCTTCTGGGCCATCTTCCGCCGCCAGCTCTGCGAGGCGTTCCAGTCGTCGCGGATGTCGTGGTCATCGAAGATCATCGCACTGGGCAGCGTGGACAGGAGCCACCGGTTGGCGCCGTCCGACCACGCGAGCATGTACAGGTGGGCGTATTCCGCGTAGTCCTTCAGCTCTTCGCCGGGCGGTTCCTTGATATTGCGGCGAGCGCGGATGAACTCCTGCATCGCCTCGGACGTCGAGTCCGCGTAGACCTGGTCGCCGAGGAAGAGCAGCAGGTCCGGCCAGCCGGGGTCCGTCCCGGTCCCGTCGAGCGCCCCGCCGGTCGCGTCCCCGCTCCCGGTTCTGTCCGCGGTGCCGGCCTTGTCCCCGTGCCGGGCCGCGCCGTCGGCACGGTGCAGCGCGTACGCCCGGAGCGCGTCCACGCCGTGCTGCCTGTTGCCGGCCGCGTCATGCTCGACGCTGGTGCGGCAGGATCCAAAGGCCAGCCGGAGCGGGCGTCCGGGCGTGAGGGTGCGGATCACGGGTGCAGGGTACGGCGAGTCCGGTTCCGGCCAGGCCCGCATGCCGTCAACCTCCACCCGATAGGGTGTGACGCTTCCTGGCTCCAGCCCCTCGGCCTCGACCAGCGCGTAATGGTGGCCGCGCACGGAGAACGTGCCTGCCTGCCAGCTGCGCCCCTGAACCACGACGGCGACGGTGGCGGCTTCGCGCGTTTCCACCCAGATGCTGGCCGACGTCTGGTCCACATAGCGCAGCATCGGGCCAAGTACCAGCGGCGATGCGGTCATGAATCCTCCTGCCTGACCCGACAGAACGGTGTTCCCTTGCGCAACTCTGCCACTATCGCCCGCCTGCCGAAAGAGCCCGCGTCGGAGGATTGCCTTCGGCCGCGGGCATCGCCGCCGTCATTCCCGACGGCCGCCGGTCAGCCCTCCGGCCGGCGGCGGCGGAGAGCCGGCGGTCGGGCAGCGGTCACGCAACGGCGTGGCCGGAGCGCCGGACTGTGGCCGGTCAGCGCTCCGGTGAGGGGAGGGGCTGCAGCGTCGGAAGGTGGCCGGAAGCGGGGACGGGCGCCTCCTGCTTTATCCGCGGGGCCTCCTTGCCGGGATTGCCGTCGCGCTGGCCCACGGACGGATCCGGCAGTCCGCCCTCCAGCGGCGGCACCGCGGGGAGCACGTCCCGGGACGGCGTGCCCGGCGGACGTTTGGCATCCTGCCCGGCAGCATCATCGGTACCAGGGGTCCGCTCCGCCTTGTGCCCGGGCTGCGGCGCGGGGGCAGCAGGATGTGCCGGGGCAGCGGGAGCGGCCGGGGAATCGGTGCCGGTGTCGGCCGAGCCGGAGCCGCCTTCCTCAACCGGGGCCTCGCCCGTTACGGCCGGGGCGCGGGCGGGGGCTGCGGGCACGGAGTGGTCCTGGGGAGTTTCCTGGCCGGTGCCGGACGGGGCGAGGAAGCCCACGACCTGCCGGACGGCCTGGTCCGCGGCTGCCCGGAAGTCGGGGTTGGCCGCCGCCACGCCGGACACTCCCAGCCCGGTGGCGGCCACCGCGGCCGTGAGGACCAGGGCGCCGCGCACCGTGCGGCGTCGGCGCAGCGGCACGACCTGCGCGCCCGCGGCCGCCGTGCCGGCAGCCGGCGTCAGGTAAGCCAGCACCTCGGGCGATGGTGCCGGGATGGGGGCTTCCCCGGCGGCGCGGAGGGCCAGCAAGGTGGACTCCAGCGGGGCAGAAGGAGCCAGCCCGGATTCGTCCAGCAGCCGGAGGACGGCGTCGTCGTCGGACATTTCAGCGCTGTTCATACCAGGACCTCCTTCCTTTCCAGAACGGATTTGAGTTTAAGCAGGGCGCGCCGCTGCAATTGTTTGATGGAGCCGGCGCTCCGGCCCATGATTTCGGCAACCTGTTCGATCGACAGGCCGGCGACCACGCGCAGCATCAGCACTTCCTGCTGCTCCGGCTTCAGCTCCTTGAGCTGGCGTCCCACATCGCTCTCGGCGAGCGTCTCCAGGACAGTTGTTTCGGCGGACTCCACCGCTCGGGCGTCGGCATCCGGGTCGTAGGGCGACAGCACTGGCTGCCGGGCCCGGCGCCGGACATCGTCTACGTAGCGGGCATGGGCGATGGAGAACGCCAGCGTCCGCAGCCCCTGGAACCCGCCGTTCACCGACCGGATGCGGGAGAAGAGGGCGAGGAATACTTCCTGTACTGCGCCTTCGTGGTCTTCCACACCGCGCACCTTCAGGTATCCATTGAGCCCGGGTGCCAGCGCGGTGTAGATCTCGCCGAATGCAGCTGCATCTCCGGACTGCGCCGCGAACACGATGTCGTCGGGAAGTGATGGGGGCAAGTCGACGTTCTTTCAGACAGCGGGCGACGGGTGCGGCGCCCCCAGTGTAGGCGCCGCACCCGGTACCACGGGAATTACTGTCCGGCTTCTACCGTGACCGAAGCGGCGCCACGCAGTTCGGCGCGGGTTTCCGCGGCTTCCGTGCGCGCGTCGATCGCGGCTTCGGCCTTGGCGTTGGCGGTTACCGGCAGCTCCGGAACGGCAGGGACGGCCGGAGTAGCAGGCACGCCGTCGGCACCCGGGACGGCCGGGACTGCCGGAGCCACGGCGGCACCCGAATGCAGCTCGGCGCCGTTCTCCTCGGTGCCGGCCTCGGCCTCTGCACCCAGCGCCGCGTCAGCCTCTGCTCCGTCTGCGCCGGCGGTGACGTCGACCGCGGCATCGGCTGCGGCTGCGGACCGGACTTCCGGCACGGCGGGGGAGGCCGGGATGGCCGGGACTGCGTTCTCACCCTCGCCGGCGGGGACGGCCGGGGTGGCCGGGACTGCCGGGGTGGTGACCGCGGTCTCCGAATTGCCGACGGCGGTCAGGGCGGGTGCTGCCACGGCGGCTCCGGCGCCTCCCACGGCGATGACGGCGGCCAGGGCGGCTCCCTTGGCGGGCAGGCTCAGGGTGCGGAAACGGTTCGACATGGATCTCCTCAAAAGGTTGCTCGGCACGGCCGCGGTACTGCTGCTGCGGCGCGCCCTTACACCTGACTAATCGAAGGAAGAGGGTGAAAGGTTACGCTTTCGTGATTTTCCGGGAGAGACATTTTCACGGTAAACGCCGGTGGCCGGGGCATTACGCCCCGGCCACCCGCCTGCGACCAGCTGGCGGGTGTCAGTAGGCCTTGACCCGCTGTTCGACCACCAAGTGGATCAGGGCGAAGGTCTTGTCCTCGTCGATGGCCTTGAGGGCAGCTTCGAGGGCGGCGGGAACGTCCGCGTCCTTCTCGACCTTCACCCCGAAGCCGCCGAAGGCCTGGGCCATCAGGGCGAAGTCGGGATTCTTCAGCTGGGTGCCGGAGATGCGCTCGGGGTACCAGCGTTCCTGGTGGGTGCGGATGGTGCCGTATTCCTGGTTGTCCATGACGATGACCAGCGGAGTGGCACCGTACTGGGCGGCGGTCGCCAGTTCCTGCCCGTTCATCAGGAACTCGCCGTCGCCGGCGATGGTCACCACGCGCCGTCCCGGGTGGGCCAGCGAGGCGGCGATGGCGGAGGGGACGGAGTAACCCATGGAACCGTTGCGGGCCGACAGCATGGAGCCGTAGTCGTGCGTGGGGAAGTAGCGGTGCGCCCAGTTGGTGTGCTCGCCGGCGCCGAGGGTGACCATGGCGTCGCGCGGCAAGCCCGCGACCAGGTTGGCCATCAAGGTGTCCATCCGGGCGGGCCCGTCGCCGGGCTCGGCCGGCGGCAGGGCGGCGAACTTGACCTGCTCGCCGCGCATGCGCTGGGTGAAGTCTTTCCACTCTTCCTTCACCGGCAGGTCCATCATGACCAGGTCGCGGACAAAGACATCAGGCTTGGCCACGATCTGGTAGGAGACGGGGCCGGAGCGGCCCCGCAGCGACGGGTCGATGGTGACCAGGAAGTTCTTCTTCGACCAGTCCTGCCGGACCAGGAAGCCGTCGGTGATGACATCGCCCGGGACGGTGCCGACGAAGACCAGCAGGTCGGTTTCCTCGAGCAGGTCGTAGGTGGGCTTCGGCCGGCCGTAGCCGATCGGGCCCACGTAGGAGGGGGAGTCGAAGGGGATGGTGCCCTCGCAGCGCCATTCGACGGCAGCCGCGATGTTGTGCTCTTCGAGCCAGGTCGTGAGTGCGCTGGACCCTTCCTGGGTCCAGTCATTGCCGCCGACGACGAACAGCGGCTTCTCGGCGTCCTTCAGCGCGGTCTTGAGCGCCTTCCAGTCCGTGACCGTCATGCCGCCCTGCGCCACCGGGATGACCGGGTGCAGCGTGGCGTCCACTTCTTCGCGGATGACGTCTTCGGGAAGACCGACGACGACGGGTCCCGGCCGCCCGCTCATGGCGGCAAACATGGCCTCGGCGACGATTTCCGAGGCCCGCTCGGGGTGGTCCAGCACCATGACCCGTTTGGCGCCGGTGTCGAACCAGGATTTGATGTCGAATTCCTGGAAGGCTTCGCGGTCACGGTGCTCGAAGGGGATCAGGCCCACGAACAGCACCATGGGCGTGGAGTCCTGCCAGGCGGTGTGGAGGCCAACGTGTGCGTTGGCCGCGCCGGGCCCGCGGGTGACCATGGCGATGCCGGGCCGCTGGTTCATCTTTCCGTCCGTCTCGGCCATGTAGGCCGCGCCGCCCTCATGGCGGCAGACGATGGTGTCGATGCTGGAAGTGTGGAGCCCGTCCAACACTTCCAGGTAGCTCTCGCCGGGAACCACGTACGTGCGTTCGACGCCGTGCGCCATCAATGAATCGACAATAATGTGCCCTGCCGATTTGCGGACCGGCTGCTGCTGCTGCGCTGCGACTGCGACCGCTTCCATTTGATCCTGTGTCACAGGAGACCTCTTTCACCTTTGAATCGAACTCGTCCGCGGCATTCTTCTCGTGCGGGTGCACGGTTCCCGATGAACGCGCTTGAGCAAAAGTACATCAAGGGGTGTGTTAGGGCACCGTCCCTGTGACATGGCGAGGTAACGAAAGTGACGTGGTTCGCATTGTTCCCGGCCGAGGTGTCTGCTGCGGCCGCTCTCACCCGCGCCGGTGGCGGGACACGAAATCGGCGCAGCCGCGGATCGCGCCCGCGGCCAGGCAGATGAGGCCCAGCATGGCCAGAACCAGCGCATTCCCCGCTATGCCGATGAACAGCAGGAGCGCGCCGGCCAAGGCCAGCAGGGTTGCCGCCCCGACAACGTGGCCGAAGACCAGCACGCCGCGGGCCGACAGGGAGCGGGCCAGGCGCGGGTCGTCGTTCTGCAGTTGCTGCCCCAGCCTGTCCAGGCGCTGCCGTTCGTCATCCGATAGAGACATTCCGACCTCCTCGGGCTCCGCGGCGCCGCAGCCGGTGCCGCGCCGGACACCGTATAAGACAAATGTAGCCTCGGGATGCCCGCCGGGGGTATGGGCCGGGGCCAAGCGAAGGCCGATTCGTTATCGACGCCGTCGACGACGGAAGGTTGCGGTTTTGCCGGAGCCTCTCCGCCGGTGGTACTTTGATCCGGATAAATCTGATTTATTGACGAGAGATTGGTCACCAAATCAGATGTAATGATGCGTCTGAGGAGTTCTGCCCATGTCCCTGCAATATCCCCCGCTGGTGGTCATGGGCGTCCAAGGATGCGGAAAATCCACGGTGGGCAGCGCGGTCGCCCGGCACCTCGGCCTTGAGTTCATCGACGGCGATGACCTGCACAGCGCGGCGAACAAGGAAAAGATGGCCTCCGGCCAGCCGTTGACGGACGCCGACCGCCACCCCTGGCTGAGCGCCATCGGCAAGGTCATGGCAGAGAAACTGGCCGAGGGAACCACCGCCGTCGTCGCATGCTCGGCGCTGAGGCGCAGCTACCGCGACCTCATCCGCTCCTTCGCGCCGCAGACCCGGTTCATTCACCTCACCGGCAGCCAGGAACTGATTGCCGAGCGGATCAGCGGGCGCGACCACGAATACATGCCCCCGACACTGCTGGATTCGCAGTTCCAGACGCTGGAACCGCTCGGCGACGACGAGGCGGGCCTTGAGGTCTCCGTCACCGATTCCCCCGAGCGGATTGCGGTGCTGGTGGAGCACTACCTGCAGGACCCGGCCCACCCGGCGGGAAGCTAGCGCCGGCGGGCGGAAAACGACTTAGCCAAACAACTGAAACGGTTGACCCGATAACCCGTCGGGCGACCGTCCGATACAACGAAGGACAATGATGACCGAACTCGAGCTCAACTGGACGTTGGGCACGGCGGGCCTCCTGCTGGTCGCCGTAGCAGCCATCGCGCTGCTGCTGGTGCTGATCATGCGGTTCCGCGTGCACGCTTTCCTGTCGCTGATTATTGTCAGCGTGCTCACCGCGGTGGCCACCGGCATTCCGGCCGCAGACATTATGCCGACGCTGTTGGGTGGCTTCGGCGGAACCCTGGCCAGCGTGGCCCTGCTGGTCGGCCTGGGCGCCATGCTCGGCCGCATGCTGGAGGTCTCCGGCGGTGCGGACGTCATGACGAAGGCGTTGATCAACAAGTTCGGCGAGAAGCGCGCGCCGCTGGCGCTCTCCGTGGCGTCGCTGCTGTTCGGTTTCCCGATCTTCTTCGACGCGGGCCTCGTGGTCATGCTGCCGATCATCTTCACCGTGGCACGACGCCTCGGGGGATCGCTGCTCACTTATGCGTTCCCCGCAGCCACCGCCTTCTCCGTCATGCACATCTTCGTGCCGCCGCACCCCGGTCCCGTGGCCGCCACCGGCCTGCTGGGCGCCGACGTCGGGCTGGTCCTGATCCTCGGCCTCGTCATTGCCATCCCGACCTGGTACCTGGTGGGCTACCTGTTCGGCCACTTCCTGGGCCGCCGGTTCAACATCGCCGTGCCGGACATCCTCGATGCCCCGAAGGGCTCGGTGGAGAACGAATTCCGCTCCGCCCCGAAGCTGGGCACCATCTTCTTCCTGCTGCTGCTGCCGCTGCTGCTGATCTTCCTCAACACCGGCCTGAACATGCTCGCCACCGCCGAGGTTGTCTCGCTGGAGGACACCTGGGTGCAGGTCCTGCGGACGCTCGGTGAAACCCCGATCGCCCTGCTGATCACCGTGCTTTTGGCCATGTGGCTGCTGGGCCACCGCCAGGGCAAGAAGCACAGCCTCGTCGAAACCGTTGTGGACAGTGCCCTGGGCCCGGTCTGCTCGATCATCCTGATCACCGGCGCCGGCGGAATGTTCGGCGGCGTGCTGCGCTCGAGCGGCATCGGCAACGCCATCGCCAGCTCGCTGGACGCGATCGGGCTGCCGATCATCGTCGCCGGCTTCGTGATTGCCGCCGTCGTCCGCGTGGCCCAGGGCTCCGCGACGGTCGCGCTGACCACCGCGGCCGCGCTGGTCCAGCCGGTCGTCATGGGCAACCCGGACTTCAACCCGGTGGAACTGGCCGCCATCGTGCTGGCGCTGGCCGCCGGCTCGGTGTTCGCCGGCCACGTGAACGACTCGGGCTTCTGGCTGGTCAGCCGGTTCTTCCAGATGGACACCAAGACCACGCTGAAGACCTGGACGGTGGGCCAGGCGCTGGTGGGCGTCGTCGGCTTTGTCCTGGCACTGGCCATCTACCTGATCGCCACCTCTTTCTAGTACAACCTTGGGCAACATGGACGGGGCGGCTGCGGCCGTCCCGTCCGCATTTGGAGAGTAATGACTGTGAACATGTTCGACATTTCCTCGCGCGTGGCGCTGGTGACCGGTTCCAGCCGCGGGATCGGCAAGGCGATCGCCCGCGGGCTCGCCGCCGCGGGCGCCGTCGTGGTGCTCAACGGGCTGGATGAGGAACGGCTGGAAGGCACCCGCGCGGAGCTGGCCGCGGAGTTCGGCGCAGACCGGATCCACGCCCGGGCCTTCGACGTCACCGACGCCCAGGCGGCGGCCGACGGCGTTGCCTGGGTCGAGCGCGAAGTGGGCCCCCTGTGGGTGCTGGTCAACAACGCCGGCGTCCAGCACCGGGTGCCGATGCTGGACCTGGACGTCGACGACTGGGAGCGCGTGTTGCGGACCAACCTGACGAGCGCGTTCCTGGTCGGGCGCGAGGCCGCGCGGCACATGATCGAACGCAGCGCCGGGAAGATCATCAACATCGCGTCCGTGCAGACCGACCTGGCCCGTCCGACCATCGCCCCCTACACGGCCTCCAAGGGCGGCATCCGCAACCTGACCCGGGCGATGACCGCCGAGTGGGCCAGCCTGGGGCTGCAGATCAACGCCATCGCGCCGGGCTACATCCACACCGAGATGACGCAGAACCTGGTGGACGACGAGGCCTTCAACACCTGGATCCTGGGCCGCACCCCGGCGCACCGCTGGGGCACGGTGGAGGACATCGTGGGCCCTGCCATCTGGCTGGCCTCCGACGCCTCGAACTTCGTGAACGGCCAGGTGGTGTTTATTGACGGCGGCATGACCACCGTCGTCTGATCCGGCCGACCCGTTCGCGCCAAGGCCTCAGCGAAGTCCGTGCCCGGGCCTGAGTTCCCGGGGCCGGCGGGCGCGGGCACCCAAGGCGGTGCGCCGCCGTCGTAGTTTTGCAGAACCAGCGAAAGGCAGTTTCCATGACTTCCCTCCCAACACAGTCCCTCGGCGTCGTGGCCCACGCGGCCGGTGATCTGCGCGTCGAACCGGTCGCGCTGGCGCCGGCCGGGCCCGACGAAGCCGTGGTCGAGATTGCCTACGGCGGCATTTGCGGGTCCGACCTGCACTACTGGCAGCACGGCGCCGCCGGCGAATCCATCCTGAAGGCGCCGATGCTGCTGGGCCACGAAGTGGTGGGTACCGTGGCGGCGGCGGCGGCCGATGGCAGCGGACCGGCCGCCGGCACCGCCGTCGCCGTGCATCCGGCGACGCCGGGGCCGGGTGACGGATCCAGGTACCCGGAGGACCGCCCGAACCTATCGCCGGGCTGCACGTACCTGGGCAGCGCCGCACGTTTTCCGCACACCGAAGGCGCGTTCGCCCGCTACGTGAACCTGCCGACGCGGATGCTGCGGGAACTGCCCGCCAAGCTGCCGTTGCGGCGGGCTGCCCTGGTGGAGCCGGCCAGCGTGGCCTGGCATGCCGTCGCGCGGGCCGGAGACGTGGCCGGCAAGCGGGTGCTGGTCATCGGCTGCGGCCCGATCGGCGCCCTGATCATCGCGGTGCTGAAGCGGGCCGGCGCGGGCGAGATCGTCGCCGTCGACATGCACGAGAAGCCGCTGGACATCGCCCGGGAAGTGGGTGCCGGCCGCACGCTGCTGGCGACCGATGCCGAGGCGATCGCCGGGGTCGAGGCAGACATCTGCCTGGAGTCGTCCGGCAACCATCACGGTCTGGCGTCGGCCGTGCGCGGTGCGGCCCGCGGCGGCCGCGTGGTGATGGTCGGACTGCTGCCCTCGGGCGAGCAGCCGGCGCTGATCTCGCTGGCCATCACCCGGGAGTTGGAACTGGTGGGTTCCTTCCGCTTCAACGACGAGATCGATGACGTGATTGCGGCGCTGGCCGACGGCTCCCTCTACGCGGACCCGGTGACGACGCACGAATACGCCGCGGCCGACGCCCTGGAGGCGTTCGACATGGCGCGGGACTCGTCGCAGAGCGGGAAGGTGCTGTTGCGGTTCAGCGACGCGGAGTAGCCGCCGGGCGGTCGGTCCGCGTCCGGAATCTACTATTCAGCAGCCGCCCTTCTCGCACACGGGAAGGGCGCCTGCTGAATAGTTGATCCGGGAAAGGCAGGCCTAGGCGCCGGGGGCTTCGAACAGCCGGGGCTCGGACTCCCAGACGCTGCGCACTTCCTCCACGGTTCGCCGCATAATCTGGTCCATGGCCGCCCGTGCCGCTTCCGGGCGGCCGGACTGGATGGCGTCCGCGACGTCGACGTGCAATTGCAGTGCTTCTTCGTGCGGGTGCGCGGGCATCAGCCCGTAATCGGTGCGGCCGCGCAGCACTTCGGCGATCATCGAGTGCATCTGCGCAAACATCTCGTTGCCGGAGGCCGCCAGCACCAGCGTGTGGTAGTGGATGTCCAGCTCCAGAAACTGCTGCAGGTCGCCGGCCCGTCCCACCGCCCGCATTTTTGCCGCGACGGCCATGAGCTCCGCCGCTGTCTCCTGCGGCGAATGCTGCGCGGCCAGCTCGGCGGCGGCCGGTTCGACGGCGGAGCGCAGCTCGGTCAGCGAGCGCAACTGCACGCCCTTGCCGTCTCCGGCCAGGCGCCAGCGGATCACCGAGGGGTCGAACTTGTTCCACTGCTCCGGCGGCAGTACGCGGATGCCGATGCGCTTGACGGACTCGACCAGCCCCAGCGACTGCAGCACGCGCACGGCCTCGCGCAGCACGGAACGGGAGACGCCGAGCTCGGCCTCGAACTGCTCGGCATGCGCGGTGGAGCCGGCCGCCAGCTCGCCGGAGACGATGCGCTTGCCAAGCGTCTCGATGACGAGGCTGTGCAGGCGCGAACTCATGCGTGCGAAAGGGTAGCGGTCACGCGTTCATTCTATGGGGGCCGGATGCGCAAACCGGCCGTGTTGCGGGGCGATGCCGACGCGTACCGGCAGAAGGTCAGGGCCTTCTCGGCGGCAGGATCGGCCCCGGATCGGGGAAGGGGCCGGGCTGCGGTTGCGGCGGAAGCGGCTGTGGCCCCGGGTCCGGGGGCGGCCCGGGCCGTTCGGGCGTGGGCGGCGCATTGGGATCCGGACTGGGCTCGGGCCGTTCGGGCGTGGGCGGCGCGAAGGGATCCGGATTCGGCTCCGGCGGGAACGGGTGCCTGGGTCCCGGCTCGTTCGGATCGTGTGCCGGCTCCGGCGGCGGTGGAATGGTCACGGCATGCCTCCTTGGGCAGCGGTGCGGTAGGCCTGCTGCCTGCCACGCTACAACTGTGTCCCGGGTGCCTCAAGGATTTTTCCCGCTGTCCGTGACGAGGGTCAGCAAGTCCGCGGCGACACGGTCGGGGGCGTCCCAGAGGACCGTGTGCCCGGCCCGGGGGTAGTGGTTGCGCCGGGCGGAAGGGATGGTATCGGCCAGCACGTTCTGCTCGGCAGGGGCGAGCAGGTCGTCGTCGTCGCCCCACACCACGAGGGTCGGGGCACTGACGGCCTCCGGTGGCGGGGGAGTCGCCTCGGCGAGCCCGGCCAGCGTTTGCTGCCAGACGCGGGCGGGGATCTTGAGCGCGTCCGCCAGCACCGCCTGTCGGACGGCCTCGCCGGGGTCAGCCAGCAGAGTGAAGGACTCCACGAAGGCGCGGACGTCGGCGGGGTCGATGGGATCGCGGAACGCCTCGATGGTCGGGGCAAAGGGCGGCCGGCGCTTGTAGAGGCTCAGCGGAGAGCCGATGAGCATGAGGGCCGGGACCCGTGCGGGCTGGTCGACGGCGAAACGCCGCGCGACATAGCCGCCGCTGGAGTGCCCGGCGATCACGGCCCGTGGGATGGCCAGGGCGTCCAGGAAATCGCCGAGGTCGTTGCTGAAATCGTGCAGCCGGTAGCCCGTGGCGGGCTTGTCCGAATCGCCGTGGCCGCGGGGGCAGAGCGCTATCAGCCGGAGCGACGCCGGCAACCGGTCCAAGAGCGGGACCCAAAACCGCCAGGAGTCCCCGTAGCCGGGAACCAGCAGAACCGGGGTGCCGCCGGGGGAGCCGGCCTCGGCATAGGCCAAGCGGAGTCCATTGCCGAGACGAGCGAACCGCTGGCGGGGCTCCATGGCCGGGTCCTCAGGACCCCGCGTGCGCGATGGCCAGCAGCCGGCGCTCGTCGTCCGGCGCCAAACCGGCTCTGCGCGGACGGCCGGCGCCGGCCGCCAGCTCCCACACCAGCGTGTCGGCCAACGTGTCCCGCAGCGGACGCAAAGCCAGACCGGCTGCCTTGGCGGCCGCGTTGCTGCGGGAGGAGAAGCCGGCGAAATCGGGCAGCGGAAGCCAGAGCGGCAAGGACCGCTCGCCCGCCCAGGGGTTGACGCCGGCCGCTGCCAGTTCCTCCTGGCCCAGGGACAGGACCGGGCCGGCGTGGTCCGCGACCCGGCGCGCCATCTCCAGATGCTCGGCCAACGGAAAAGCGTCGCCCACCGCGTTGAACTCGCCGGCCAACCGCTGTTCGGCCGCGGCGATGAGCCAGTCGGCGAGGTCCCGGACGTCGATGACCTGGGCGTCCAACCCGGGCGCATCGGGGACCAGGACGGCGCCGTCGTCGGCCACCGGCCGGGCGAAGCGCAGCGGCCAGTAGCCGGTGCGGTCGGTGGTGTCGCCGGGACCGGCGATGAGGCCCGGGCGGACGATCAGGCTGCGGTCGGGGCCAAAGGCGCTTTGCACCGCCTGCTCGCAGGCGACCTTCGCCTCGCCGTAGACGTCCGGAGCCGTCATCACGTCCGAGGCCAGGGGCGGCAGCAACGGGTAAGTTTCGTCGGCGCCCGGGGTGTGGTGGTCGGCGTAGACGCTGCAGGAAGACACGAAAACAAAGTGCTCCGCCGTGCCGGCCAGCGCGGCCGCGGCACGGCGCACCTGGCCGGGCTGGCGGGAGACATCGAGCACGGCGTCCCAGTGCTGGCCCGCGACGGTGTCCAGACAGTCCGGAGCTTCCCGGTCCGCGCGCACCAGTCGGGCGCCGGCCGGAGCGGACCCGGACGTTCCACGGGCCAGGCAGGTGACCCGGTGGCCGCGGCGCAGCGCAGCGGCAGCGATTGCCTGTCCCAACCAGGCCGTGCCGCCCAGGACGAGTAGATGCATGCTGCCCATGGAACACCGTCCCGGGGCGGATGCGCACGGGTTGTTCGCGCACAGCAGGGAGAACCGCCCCAAATTGGTGCCCAACCGCCTTTGGGTCGGGGCGGCTCATGTCCGGAACTGTGGCTATGCTCCGTAGATGGCTAAACCCGACGACTTCACGCCGCGCCTCGACGCCCCGGATGTGGGGGAACTGTTACCCGGGCAGGTAGCGGCGTTGATTCCCGAGGCCCGCGTGGCCGGCAAGCTGTTTGCCGGTGTGGAACTGGACGGCCGGCGGCTGGCCGGTGCCTCCTTCACGGAATGCGCATTCTTGGATGTTTCCGCAGACGGGGCGGACCTGCGTTCTGCCGGTTTCGTGGACGTAACATTCGAGCGGTTGAATGCGCCGGACTTCAGTGCGCCGCGCTCACGCTTCCGCCGGGTGGTGATCGACGGCTCCCGCCTCGGGTCGGCCGAAGTCTACGAATCCGAGTGGGAATCGGTGGAGTTCCGCAACTGCAAGCTTGGGTATGTGAACCTGCGCGGAGCGGAACTTCAGGACGTCGCGTTTGCCGGCTGCATCCTGGACGAACTCGATCTGGGCGGCGCGACCGGGCGCCGGGTGGCCTTTGAAGACAGCCGGGTCCGCAGGCTCGACCTGACCGGGGCGAAGCTGGCGCACGTTGACCTGCGTGGCCTGGACATCCGGGAACTGGCCGGGCTGGAAGGCCTGCGCGGAGCGGTCATGACCTCCACCCAGATCGGCGAGCTCGCCCCGCTGTTCGCCGCCCGTTTCGGGATCGTGGAGAAAACTTAGCCGCAATATACGTAACTGCCGGCCCGAATTAATCCCCAGTTCAGCTTTTTTCTGTTTGGATGGTCTGTAGTGGACTGGACAGCAGGCGTCCGGCGAACAACAGAAGGTAGATGATGGACTTCCGTCAGGCCGAGCATCCACGGCCGAACCATTTCTTACTTCACATCAGCGACACCCATCTGGTGGGCGGCGACGGCCGGCTCTACGGGGCGGTGGACAGCGAAGCCAGGCTGGAGCAGATCTTCGAGGATCTGGAAGACTCCGGATCCCGCCCCGAAGCCCTGGTGTTTACCGGCGATCTGGCCGACAAAGGCGAACCGGAGGCCTATGGCAGGCTCCGCCGGATCGTGGAACCGGCAGCCGTGCGGCTGGGAGCCCAGGTGATCTGGGCGATGGGCAACCACGACGACCGTGCCGGGCTGAAGACCATGCTCTTGGACGAACCCGGCGGCTCCGAGCCGCTGGACCGGGTATACGACGTCAACGGACTGCGCGTGGTGACCTTGGATTCAACCGTGCCGGGGGCACACTACGGCCGGCTGGAGGACGAGCAGCTGCAGTGGCTGGCCGACGAGTTGGCCAAACCCGCACCGCACGGGACCATCCTGGCCATGCACCACCCGCCGCTGCCGAGCGTGCAGGACCTGTCCGTGCTGGTGGAACTGCGCGGCCAGGCCGAACTGGCCGAGGTGCTGCGGGGCAGCGACGTGAAGTCGATCATCGCCGGCCACCTGCACTATTCCACTACGGGCACCGTGGCCGGGATCCCGGTGTCCGTCGCGTCCGCCACCTGCTACACCCAGGATCTGGCCGCCGACGCCGGCAGCACCCGCGGCCGCGATGCCGCGCAGGCTTACAACATGGTCCATGTCTACGAGGACACCGTGGTCCATTCGGTGGTTCCGGCGCGCGGCGGCCTGCCGGTGGGCCGCCAGGTCAGCGCCGAGCAGACCCGGCAGCTGCTCGAGGCCGCCGCCGTCGTCATTCCCGACGCCGTGCGGCCGGGCCGGATGCCGGCACACCACTAGCCGGGAAACTCCGCTAGCCGGGCAGATTCCGTTAGCCGGTGAAACTCCGCCGCCCGTGAAACTCCGCCGCCCGGTGAGACTACGCCGCCGGCGGTTTCTCCCACGGCGCGCGGAGCGGGAAGTAACGGGCCAGGAAGTCCGTGACCACGCGCTGGCGTTCCTCGGCCGGGACCTCCGGGAAGCTGCCGTCGTTAAGGCAGAAGAAGTCCCTGTTTCGCTTCTGCAGCAGCTTTTCCAGCTGCTTCAGGCCCGCATACATGGTGGTGTCCACGTACTTGACCTTGGCGCCGGGATTGGTCACCGCGCGGCCGGTCAGCAGCGCGTAGTAGTGGTAGAGCGAGTTGGTCACCGAGATGTTGTCCTTGGCCCGGAAGCGGCTCGCCGCCGTCGTCTTGAACTCCTCGGCGAACTCTTCCTCCATCTCCAGCAGCACGGATTTGCGCAGCGGCGCCGCGCAGTGCTCCAGGTGCCGGGTGGTGATCCTGCCGAAACGGTCGTGCAGCAGCCTGCGGTTCACCCGGGCGGCATTCTCGAAACCGGACCGGTCCAGGTGGTTGTCGCCGAGCCCGATCCGGGTGTCCGCCTCCACGAACTTGGTGATGCCGCCGGGGGAGAAGAACATGTCCGGCCCCACCGGCCGGCCGAAGAACATGTCGTCATTCGAGTACAGGAAGTGCTCGCCCAGGCCGTCGATGTGCTGCAGCTGCGCCTCGATCGCCTGCGAGTTGAACACCGGCAGCACGGACGGGTCGCGGAAATGCTGCTCGCTGCGCACCACGCGGATGTCCGGGTGCTCCGCGTCCAGCCACGCCGGCAGCGGCGAATCCGTGCAAATGAAGATGCGCCGGATCCAGGGCGCGAACATGTAAACCGAACGCAGCGCGTACCGCAGTTCGTCAATCTGGCGGAAGCGGGCCTCGGCGTCGTCGCCCTCGCCCACCACGGCGTGCTCCATGAAACTGTTCCGGTAGCGGCGGTACTCCGGATTGTTCCCGTCCACCCAGGAGAAGACGATGTCGATGTCGAAGTCGATGTCCGTGGCGTGGTCGGCGAACATGTTCTCGATGGTGGGCCAGCGGTGCCCGTAGCGTTCAACTTCGCCGCGCACCGCCTCCGCGGCCGGCAGCGTGCGGCGCGTCAGCGAGTTTTCAATCGGCAGGTGGATCAGGTCGTTCTCCCAGCGCCACAGCTCCACCTGCACACCCGTGCCCTGGCCGTACCGCAGCCCGCCGGTCGGCTCGATCCGAGGGCGGTACAACCGGAAGGCGCGCGACCGGTCGCCCTCGGCGAGCTCGCCGTCGGCCACCAGCCGCGCGGTTTTCTTGTTCGCGTCCACGGTCAGCGAGTAGAACGGCTCATCGGCGCAGGCGGCCACCAGCGCCGCGCGCAGCTCGTCGCGCTTCTCCCAGTTCACCGCCACCACCGGGCGGGCATCGTTGCCGCGCACCAGCAGGTAGGGAATCTGCGCCTCGTCCAGCGCCCTGCGGACAAACAGCAGGTCCTCCACCATCGCCTGGTGCGGCGTCAGGGTGGTGTTGACCAGTGCGTAACCGCCCTTGACCATGACCACGTCGGGGCGCTCCGTGAGGCGTACGACGGCGGCGGGCGAGGCGATCTCGACCGTCGACTCGGGCGCGCGGTCGGGTTCGGGCTCGGCGTAGAACGCGTCCTGCACTGCAGGCATGCTGGTCACAAAAAACCTCCGGAAACATGGTGGCGCCAACCCGAAAAGGGGCTGCAGTCACCATGGTAGGCGTGGGCGGGCGGGCGTTACAGACGCTGCCGCCACAGGATAAGCCCGCAGCGGATCGACCGCGGCAGGCCACTCCTTTGACGGTACATGCAGTTTGGCCCTCCCGCTGCGCCAGGACGTGCCCAACCGGCGAAAAATTACCCCGGTGCCGCCCCGAAACCCGGCAGTCGGCATGATGATCCCCGGAACGACGACGGTCCGCGTCCAACACATTTGCCAGGCGGGACGTAGGGGCTCACAGCAGTGCAACGTTCAGCAGCATTTTCTCCGCCGCATGCCCAAGGTGTCATACGATCTGAGCATGCCGGATCTTGCCGCGTCGATCGGACTGGTGTCCGAAGTGCTGACGTGGGCTGCCCTGGTCCCGGGACTGCTGTTGCTCTTCGTGGCCGCTGTGCTCCGCCTGGCCGGAACCCGGTGGCACCGCGCCGACGGCGTCGCGTTCGACGACGGCCGACGCCGCGGTGTGCGCTGGTTCGACACCCGGCATGGATTCCTGGAGGGCGTCTTCCCGACCGGAACGGGCTCCGATGTAGCCGCCGGGTCGGACGTGCTGGTCTTCTACGACGCGCGGCGGCCGGACCGCTGGCAGGTCTCGGAGCCGGAGCGGCCGGGCCGGATCGTCTTGCTGCTGGGCAAGATCTTCACCGCCGTCGGCGTGCTCTCCGCCGTCGTCGGGCTGCTGGCCATGGTGTTGGCGGGGGGCTAGCCGGGCCGGCCGTGGTGCTCGGCGCCCGGCTTTGGCGCTCGCCGCGTGCCCGGGTAGGGTGGACCCCGGTGCGCCGGGAAGTCTGGTCGGCAGTTCTGTTGTCGACCCTTTGAGGACCCGCCATGGCCGCCAAGACCCCCCAATCATCCGCCAAGACCAAGGTTTTGGGACGCGGAAGTTATGCCGAAGCGCTGCGAATCGGCGAAATCCTGCGGAGGGAAACCGTCGGCGGGGCCCTGCTGGTGGCCGCCGCCGTCGTCGCCCTGATCTGGGCCAACTCGCCCGCGGCAGACAGCTACTTCGCCCTGCGCGACTTCACCGTCGGCTACGAGCCCTGGCACCTGGAGCTGAGCCTGGGGGCGTGGGCCGCCGACGGGCTGTTAGCGGTGTTCTTCTTCCTGGTGGGGCTGGAGCTCAAACGTGAGTTCGTCGCGGGGGACCTCAGCAGCCCCCGGAAGGCCATGGTGCCGGTCGCGGCCGCCGTTGGCGGAGTGGTGGTTCCCGCCGTCATCTACGCAGCCATCAACTGGGGCAGTCCGGAAACCATCCGCGGCTGGGCCATCCCGACGGCGACGGACATTGCCTTCGCGGTAGCGGTCCTGGCCGTCATCGGCTCGCATTTGCCCAGCGCGCTGCGGATTTTCCTGCTGACGCTGGCCGTGGTGGACGACCTCATCGCCATCGCCATCATTGCGTTCGTCTACACCAGTGAAATTCACGTCCCGGCCCTGCTGCTGGCCCTGGTCCCCATCGCGCTCTACGCCTTCCTCGCCCAGAAGTTCCGCAGCTTCTTCGGGAAGCATCACGCGGCGTTGTGGGCGGTCCTGCTGCCCGTCGGCATCGTGGCCTGGGCCCTGGTCCATGCCTCCGGCATCCACGCCACCATCGCCGGCGTGGTGCTCGGTTTCACCGTCCCGGTACTGCGCAGCAAGGCCAGCGGCGGACCGGAAGCGGGTCCGGGGCTCGCCGAAATCTTCGAACACCGGCTCCGGCCCGTTTCCGCCGGCTTCGCGGTCCCGGTCTTCGCGTTCTTCTCCGCGGGTGTCGCCGTGGGCGGGGTTGATGGATTTACCTCCGCCCTCGGCGATCCGGTGGCGGTCGGCGTCATCGCGGGCCTGGTGCTCGGCAAGCCGATCGGCATCCTCGGCACCACGTGGCTGATGACCAAGCTGACCCGGGCGGAGCTGGACACGTCGATGAATTGGGTCGACCTGTTGGGCATCGCCATGCTGGCCGGCATCGGCTTCACCGTCTCCCTGCTGGTGGCCGAGCTGAGCTTCGGGCTTGGCACGCCGGCCAATGATCACGCCAAGGTGGCCATCCTCGCGGCGTCCTTGCTGGCCGCGCTGCTGGCATCGGTGGTGCTGCGTGCCCGCAACCGGCACTACCGGCGCATCGAGGCCGAAGAACATGTCGACGCCGACAACGACGGCATTCCGGACGTCTACCAGGACGGCAGGGCGTAGCCGCACCGGCTTTCGGCCCCCGCAGCGACACCGGCTTGCGGCCGTCGCGGCGCTACACCGGCCCGGGGGCCGCTGCTTCGCGGGCTGTCAGGCCTCCAGGTCACGGCGCCGGAAGGCCAGCGTCCCGCCGACGGTGAGCAGCAGGGCGACCGCCGACATCCAGGCCAGCGGCAGCACGTCCACGTCCGCGGCCGGAACCCGCGGGACCAGTCCGAATGGCTCGGCGTCCAGCACCGCCTCCGGCAGGTTGAGCACCGGCCCGTACATGCCCGCCAGCAGTGCAGCGATCAGCAGGATCCAGACCCACCAGGTACCGCCGTGCAGCCCGTAGGCTAGGGCGCCGGCCCCGGCGAAACAGAGGATCAAGGGCAGGAAGGCCAGCCCGGCGGGAGCGAATTCCGCGATCACCGAACCGTCGCCAACCACCGAGAGCGCACCCAGGGCCAGGCCCAACCCGGAGACAACGAGCATCAGCGCCGAGGCCAGCGCGGTGACCAGCAGCGCGCTCAGGACCCAGTGCGCCCGCCCCACCGAGGCGGCGAGCACGGCCCCGGTTCGGCCGTCGGCTTCTTCCTTGCCGAGCCTGCCCATGGAGACCACGGCGAACACGGCCACGGCCATGGCGAAATACTTCAGGAACGCGGCCAGGGCCGTCCGGAGGAAGTCGGAGCTGTCGTCCAGGCCCAGCACCGCGGCCAGCTGCGGCTGTGACTCGTAGCTGTCCACCACCGCCTGGGCCAGAGACCCGGTCAGCACGGCGAAGACGAACAGGCCGAGCGACCAGCTGACGATGCTGCCGCGCTCCAACCGAAGGAACAGCCCCGGCAGCCGCACCAGCAGCGGCGTGGCATTGGCGCGGCCCCGGCGTGCGGGCACCAGCCCAGCGGCCAGGTCGCGCCGGCCCTGCAGCAGATACGCCGCCGGCACCAGCAGCGCCGCGAGCGCCAGGCACAGCAGCAAGGGCCACCAGCGCAGCTCGACATAGGCCCGCGCCTGCTGGACACAACCGATGGGGGAGAGCCACGACAACGCGGTGCCGCCCAGCGCCTGGGCGTCGCCGATGCCGCGGAGGATGTACGCCAGCCCCAGCAGCGCCCCGGCCATGCCGCTGGCCGTCCGCGCATGTTCGCTCAGCTGCGCGGTCAGCGCCGCCACCGCGCCGAAGACGACCCCGACCAACGCCGCTCCGGCCGCCATCGCCAGGGAATCGAGTGCCGCGAGACCGTTGGCCACCAGTGCCGCGAACAGGGCCGCTGCCACCGCCAGGTTGGTGAGCAGCATGACCGCCAGCGCGGCGGTCAGCGGTGCGCGTCGTCCCACCGGCCCGGCCAGGATGAGCTCGGCACGTCCGGCTTCTTCGTTGGCCCGGGTGTGCCGGACTACCGAGAAGATGGACATCAACGCGGTGGCCACCGCCAGCATCCCCAGCACTTCGTTGGCCAGCATCGGGCCCAGGCCGTAGTTCTCCAGGCCGTACCCCGGGCCGGCCAGCAGGGCGCCGGACGGGTCCTGCATGATCGCCGCCCGGCTCTGCCATGCCGCCTGGTCGCCGTACACCTGGGGCAGCACCAGCGCGAAGTAGCTGATGAACCCGCCGATGGCCAGCGCCCAGACCGGGATCCGCACCCGGTCCACCCGCAGCGCCAGGCGGAGAAGCCGGCCGGTCCCGGCCAGCGCCTGATTCCGTGGGCTGCGCGCACGGGAGATCCCCGGCGCCGCGGTAGCGGTGCTCATGACCTGCCGCTTTCGGCCGCGGCCCGCCCATCGGGGCCGTACTGGTGAACGAACAGTTCCTCCAGCGTCGGAGGCGTGCTGGTCAGGCTGCGGACACCCAGCGGGAGCAGGGCCGACAACGCGGCCGGCAGTGCGGCTTCGTCAACGGTGAAGTGCACGCGCCCGTTGTCGCGCCGGAGGTCGTGCACGCCGGTCAGGCTGCCCACCGCGGTGGCATCGCCGTCGGCCACCACGACGACGGCGGTGCGCCGCAGGTGCCTCAGTTCCGCGAGCGAACCGGTTTGGACAGCGCGGCCGGCCCGGATGATGGTGACCTTATCGCACAAGGCTTCCACCTCGGCCAGGATGTGGCTGGAGAGCAGCACCGTCTTGCCGGCCTGCCTCGACTCGCGGATGCACTGCTGGAATTCCAGTTCCATCAGCGGGTCCAGTCCGGACGTCGGCTCGTCCAACACCAGAAGCTCGACGTCGCTGGCCAAGGCGGCGACGAGCGCGACCTTCTGCCGGTTGCCCTTGGAATAGGAGCGTGTCTTCTTGGTGGGATCCAGCTGGAAGCGTTCCAACAGTTCGGCCTTGAGCCTGCGGTCGATCCCGCCGCGGAGGCTGGCAAAAAGGTCGATCGCCTCCCCGCCGGTGAGCTTGGGCCAGAGGCTGACGTCACCTGGAACGTAGGCCAGCCGACGGTGCAGGGGCACCGCGCGCGACCACGGGTCCTCGCCGAAGAGCCGCACGGTTCCGGCGTCGGCCTTCAACAGGCCGAGAATGATGCGGATGGTGGTGGACTTGCCGGCGCCGTTGGGGCCGAGGAAGCCGTGGACCTCGCCGGGTTCCAGCACCAGGTTGAGCCGGTCCAGGGCGCGGACGGAGCCGAAGGCCTTGTCCACTTGGTTCAGGTCGATTACTTCAGACATGGAAACCACCTGCTTCGGGGCGGAATATGGAAGGAACAAGGGTGCGCGGGGCGCGGACGGGACAGAGACGCGGCGGGTCAGGAACCGGGCGGGTCCGTCACATACATCAGGTAGGCGTCGAGCAGGTCGCGGGTGGTCATCAGGCCCTGCGTGTAGAGTTCCACGTTGGCCAGGCCGTGCCGGTCCAGGTAGCCGCGCATGATGGCGGAAAAATCGGTGGGATCCTCCGGCGGGTGAAGCGTCAGGTCCAGCAGCATGGCACCGAATCCCTGGATGGTCAGATAGCGGGCGCGCGCCTTCTCGTCGACGGACGGGTGGATGGTGCCGGCGGCGACGCCTTCGGCCAGCCAGGCCTCGGCGTCGGCGGCGAAGTGCTCGATGAAGGACTCGGCCAGCTCGCCGCCGGACTGCAGGCTCCGCAAGGCGTAGCCGACCAGCGGCGCCGTTTCCTCCAGCTCCGCCATGGCCGCCAGCAGTTCCGTCGGCGAGCCGGAGTGGACTGCCTGTTGCTTGTACGCGCCGATTTTGGCCAACACGTACTCGTCGCAGGCCGTCCGCAGACCGTCCTTGGAACCGAAATGGTGCAGGATCAGCGCCGGGCTGACCCCTGCCGCGTCCGCAATGGCGCGGACACCCACCCGGAAACCCCGGCTGCCGAACAGTACGACCGCGGTGTCCCGGACCCGGGCACGGGCGGTGAGATCACTAGGTGCGGCAGCCTGCGGCGGCGCTGCTGAACGCATGTTCAGCAGTCTAAACCTGTGTTCAGCCGACGGCAATGGTTTCGTGACGCGCCGTCCGCCGTCGGAGCCCGCTGCCCCTACTCAGCCGCGCGGCCGTCCCCTAGGGTGGAAGGCATGGAAGAGGTCGTCCTGGTGGGATTCGACGGCTCGGAAACCAGCGCCCGGGCGCTGGACTGGGGGTTGTTCGAGGCCCAGTCCCGCGGATGGCCGGTGCGGCTGGTCACCGTCGTTTCAACCGCGGGCGTGGACGATCCGCAGGTGGACCACCAGTATCTGGCCACCGCCCGGCGCGGCGGCGAAGGGGTGCTCCAGGCGGCGCTTGACCGCGCCGGAGCGTTGGGGCTTCAGGCCGAAGGGCACGTGGTGGCCGGGGACCCGAGCGAAGTGCTGGTGGACGAATCTGCTTCCGCCGGACTGGCCGTGGTGGGCAAGCGCGGCCGCGGCGGCTTTGCGGGACGGCTGCTGGGCAGTGTCTCCTCGGGCCTGGCGGCCCACGCCGCCTGCCCCACGGTGGTAGTGCCGCAGCGCTGGAAACCGGGCGCGACGGCCGCCGAACTCTCCCCGGATGCCGCCGCCCAACTGCCCGGCGGACCGGTGCCCTGGCTGCTGCCGTCGCCGCGGGAGGGGTCGGACCGGGGGCTGCATCCGCCGGATGCCTCCGAAAAGTTCAGCTACGCGGGGCAGGTGGTGGTCGGCGTCGACCAGTCGGGCAGTGCGAATCCCGCCCTGTGGGCGGCGGCCGAGATAGCCAGCCGCCGTGCCGTCCCGCTGCGGATGCTTTCGTCCCGGGCGCCCTTCTACCGCGATTCGGTCTGGCTGGACCACGCCGAGGGTGCCCACCGGTTCCGCGAGGAGGTCGCCGCGGAGCTGGACGGCCCGCTGCGGGAGGTCCGCGGCAGCTACCCGGACCTGGATGCGAGCTGGAACTTCTATCTGTCCAAACCTGCCGAAGTCCTGGTCCACGCCACCCGCACGGCCCAGCTGATGGTCTTGGGGACGCGCGGCCATGGCGGATTTCCGGGCCTGTTGCTGGGCTCGGTCAGCCAGGCGGTGCTGCACCACGGCCTCTGCCCCATGATGGTGGTGCCCAAGGGTGTGGTCGTCAGCCGGACCCCGTGACGCCGGGAGCCCGGTAACGGACTTCGCCGGCCATGCGCAGGGCGTCGATGGTCTCGTCGATGGTCATCAGCACGGTTGTTTCGAAGGAGCTCAGCGCACCGCCTCCGCTGATGGCCAAGGCGACGGCGGCCATGGAGACGTTATTCGGGGCCTCCCACACGCTGTAGCCGTCGTGCGCGCCGAAGGCGTACCAGAAGCCGTGCAATTTCCCGCCAACGGATTCGATGTAGGCCTTGGCCGCCTTCCCCCGGTCCTCCGGGTTGTTGATCATCCTGGCCCAGGTCTCCGGGGTGTAGCTGAACTTCGAGAGATACAGCACCATCGGCTTTCCTTCCGAACGTGTCCGGCCCCGGATGGGCGCGGAGCAGGCGTTGGCTTACACCTTGGCGGAACGGCGTCCCCGCCGCAGCGCCTGGGTAAACGTGGCCACGGCATGGCTGGGCAGGGACTGCGCCGCCACGAACCCGTCGGGGCGCACCAGATACAGCTGGTCCGGATCGAGCTTCTTGTTCCCGTTGCGCGGCAGCACGTGCATCGGCAGCCCCAGCGCTGCCTCCACATGATTGACGACGACGGCGCCCGGGTCGCCGTACGAGTGCACCTGCCACTGAAGGCTGCGCAGGACGTCTAAGTTGCTGCCGGTGTACGGCAGCCGCCGTCCCACGACGCGGCCCCGCCGACCGCGGGCCGCTTCCCTGGCGCCCGGGGCCATCCAGTAATGGATCCGGGTCTGCGATAGATAACCGAACACTCGGGAGGCACCGGAGGACCGCGGCACCACCCGCGCCGCCACGGGAATGAGGAACGGCAGCACCGACCTCCGGGCGGCGAGCGCCCACGGCGCCGTCGACGTGATGAAGGCGAACACCCGGTCCGTGCTTTGCAGCAGCCGCACCGCCACCGGCCGCCGTTCGGCCTCGTATCGGTCCAGGTAGGAGTCCGCGGCCCGGCCGGCGAGGACATCGGCGAACTTAAAGGCCAGGTTGTGGGCGTCCTGCAGCCCGGTGTTCATGCCCTGGGCACCGACGGGGGAATGGACGTGGGCCGCATCCCCGGCGAGGAAGACCGGCCCGTCGCGGAACCGGGCGGCGATCCGGTGGTGCACGCGGTAGGTGGAGAACCAGTTCGAGGCGCCGTAGCGGACGCCGAACTTCTGAACCAGGCGCTCCCGGAGGGACTCCTCGGAGACGTCCGCCCCGCTGTCGTTGTCCCGCCCCTGGAAGCCGCCTTCGGGATCACGGACCACGCCGATCAGCCGGAGGTGGTCCGGCCCGCTCATGGGAAAGGCCAGCAGGAACTCGTCCACGCCCGCGCGGATATTGACCACGTCGCCGAAGAGGCCCCGGACCTCGGTGGCGTCGTTGACAAAGAAGGTGTGCGGACTGGTGGAGCCCTCAAACCCGATGCCGCGGCTGGTCCGCACGGTCGACGAGGCGCCGTCCGTTCCCACGCAGTAGCGGGCGCGGACCGTCGCCTTGCCCGCGGGGCCGGTCAGCTGCGCCGTGACGGGGTGGTCCGGGTGGCTGCCGCCCGCGACGTCCAGGGCGGCAACGCGGCACTCCCACAGCACCTCGCCGCCGAGTGCGTGCAGGTTCTTGAGCAGCAGCTCCTCGTTCTTGCTTTGTTCGTAGAACATGATGCCCGGGAAGGGTGTGATCCCGCGGCCCATCCGGCCCAGCGGGACCCTGCCGCGCGGCTTCGTGCCGAACCCGATGACCACCGCTTCGGCGAGGACGCCTTCGGCCATCACGGTGTCGGCGACGCCCAGCTGGTCGTAGATTTCCATGCTGCGCGCCTGCACCCCGAGGGCCCGGGATTCCCTCGTGGGGCCCGACTTGCCGTCCGCGATGATGTGGTCGACGCCCAGCTTCGCCAGCCAGTTGGCGAGCATCAGCCCGGTGGGACCTGCCCCGACAATCAGCACATCGGTTTGGAGTTCGGCTGCCATGGCGGTACCTCCTCCTCCGAGGTTACCGCTGCCCCGGGAGCAGCGGCAGGGGGGAGGGGTCCGAACGGGCGGGACCGGCGGTCACCGCCCGCGCAGGTCGCTGATGAACTCGTCCGCCCGGGTCAGGTTCAGGGCGAGCTTGTTGCGTTTTTCGTCGGCGCGCCCGATGTAGTCCTGCAAGAGTTTGCGTTCGGCTGGATGGACGGCGCCGTCGGCTAAAACGTCGATGATGTCCAGGAGCTCGGCCATCTCCTCCAGCGTGAAGCCAAGCGGTTTCATGGAGCGGATGATCAGCAAACGGTCCAGATCCGACTGGGTATAGACCCGGAAGCCGCCCTCGGTGCGCGTGGTGGCCGGCAGCAGCCCGATGTCGTCGTAGTGGCGGATGGTCCGCAGCGACAGGCCTGTGGCCTCCGCGAGTTCGCCGATGTGCATCGTGCGCGTGCCCGACGCGGTACTTTCGGCCTTGCTCATGGTCCATCCCTCCCGTGGTCACCCGGTTACAACTCTACCCTTACGTTAGGTTAGGGTTGTAACCGATATCGACGTTCTTGTCCGTCGACTACTTCCCCGCGCATCGCCGCGCCCCCAGACTTTAGATGTACGCGAAGGCCTGCCGCCTTCAGGATGCGAATGGAGCCCCCATGCCCACGACAACCGCCGCTGCCCGGCCTGAGCTGACTCCCGAGGAGCGCCAGTCCGTGCTGCGCACCCTCAAGTCGCCGCGGCTGCTGAAGACGGAAGTGCTCGGCGGTTTGGTGGTCGCGCTGGCCCTGATCCCCGAGGCCATCGCGTTCTCCATCATCGCCGGGGTGGACCCGCGCGTCGGGCTGTTCGCCTCCTTCACCATGGCTGTCTCGATCGCGTTCCTGGGCGGCCGCCCGGCGATGATTTCAGCTGCCACCGGCGCGGTGGCGCTGGTGATTGCCCCGCTGGTGGAAAGCCACGGCCTCGACTACCTGGTGGCGGCGGTCATCCTGGCCGGCGTGTTCCAGGTGCTGCTGGCGGCGCTTGGCGTCGCCAAGCTGATGCGGTTCATTCCGCGGCAGGTGATGGTGGGGTTCGTCAACGCGCTGGCCATCCTGATCTTCATGGCGCAGGTGCCTGAACTGCTGGGCGTTCCGTGGCTGGTGTACCCGCTGACCGCGCTGGCGCTGGCGATTGTTTTCGGTCTTCCGAAGCTGACCAACGCGGTTCCCGCGCCCTTGGTCGCCATCGTGGTGCTGACGCTGATCACGGTGTTCGCCTCGGTTGCGGTGCCGACCGTGGGCGACAAGGGCGAGCTGCCGGACAGCCTGCCCGCGTTGTTCTTCCCGGCAGTACCGCTGACCCTGGAAACCCTGAAGGTTATCTTCCCGTATGCCTTGGCGATGGCGTTCGTGGGGCTGCTCGAATCGCTGATGACGGCCAAGCTGGTCGACGACGTCACGGACACCCGCTCCAACAAGACCCGCGAGTCCTTGGGCCAGGGCGCCGCGAACATCATCACCGGCTTCTTCGGGGGCATGGGCGGCTGCGCGATGATCGGCCAGACCATGATCAACGTGAAGGCCTCCGGAGCCCGCACCCGCCTCTCCACCTTCCTCGCCGGCCTGTTCCTGCTCATCCTCGTGGTGGTTCTCGGCGACATCGTGGCGCTGATCCCGATGGCGGCCCTGGTGGCCGTGATGGTCTTCGTGTCCTGGGCGACGTTCGACTGGCACAGCATCAAACCCTCGACCCTGAAGATGATGCCGAAGAGCGAGACCGCGGTCATGCTCGTCACCGTCATCGCCACCGTCGCCACGAACAACCTGGCCATCGGCGTCGGGCTCGGCGTGCTGACCGCCATGGTGCTGTTCGCCAACCGGGTATCGCACCTGGTGACCGTCGAGCGGACGGTGCTGGAACTGAACGGCGAGGAGACAGCCACCTACGTGGTCGACGGCGAGCTCTTCTTCGTGTCCTCGAACGACCTCTACACCCAGTTCCAGTACGCACTGGACCCGGACAAGGTCATCATCGACATGCACGCCTCGCACCTGTGGGACGCCTCGACCGTGGCGGCACTGGACGCGATCACCGAGAAGTACCGCGCCCACGGCAAGGACGTGCGGATCATCGGGCTGAACTCGGCCAGTGTGGCCATGCGGGAGCGGATGGCCGGCAAGCTCAACGGCTGACCGGCTGACCGGATAACGGCTGACGGGGCCGGCTGACCGGCTGACCCGGCCCGGCCGCCACCGGCTGACCGGACCGCCGCCGCGGCGGGGAGTGTCCCGTGACAGGCGTCCACCCCATGTACCGCGGCAACGGCGTATTCTAGGGGCACCCTGGTCCGGACCTGCCGGACCGTCCGGCCGACGGGAGGCACAGATGAGCGAGAGCTTGACCCACGACGATGTGGAGCACTTCGCCGCGCTGCTGGACGCCCGCGAGGCGTCGGACCGCGCCCAGGTGGAGCGCCTCACGGTCGACATTGCCGAGGTCACCGCGGCGACCCGGGACGTCCCGGCCGACGACGAACACGACCCCGAGGGCTCCACGGCCACGCTGGAACGTGCGCGCGAAGTGGCGTTGCTGGCCAGCACGGAAAAGGCGCTGGCGGACATCGCCGCCGCCCGGGCCCGGCTCGCGGCCGGCACCTACGGGACGTGCGCCTCGTGCGGCAACCCCATCCCGCGCGAACGCCTGGAGATCCGGCCGGAAGCACAATTTTGCGTGACCTGTGCGGCGAAGCGGCGCCGTGCCTGAGCGAAGCACCGTGGATCGGGCCCAGCCCGGGGCGGGCACCGCCGTCGTTGTTCCGGGAGGAGACCCGGTCACCGCGGTGACCGCGACCCGTTTGGCGGACGGCCGGGAGTTGCTGTTTTTCGACGACGGCGCGCGGCCGGTTCCGCGGGATTCGCAGGACACCCGGGACCTGCCGGAGCGGCCGCCGGTGGGGGAGTTGCGCTACGACGTGCTGACGGGGGAGTGGGTGGCGCTGGCCGCGCACCGGCAGACCCGCACCTACCTGCCGCCGGCGGACGCGTGCCCGCTGTGCCCGAGCACGCCGGACTACGCCTCCGAAATCCCGGCGGCCGACTATGACGTGGCCGTGTTCGAGAACCGGTTTCCGTCGCTCGGGCCGGACCTGCTGGCAACGCCCGAGGACCCGGAGTGGGGCCGCGCCTACACCGCCGGCGGGCGCTGCGAGGTGGTCTCCTTCACCTCGGCGCACACCGGATCCTTCGCCGGGCTGGACACCCGCCGCGTGCGCACCGTGATCGACGCGTGGGCGCACCGGACCGCGGCGCTCAGCGCGACGGACGGGATTGCCCAGGTCTTCTGCTTCGAAAACCGCGGCGCCCAGATCGGCGTGACGCTGCACCATCCGCACGGTCAGATCTACGCCTACTCCTACCTGCCCCCGCGCGGGGCGGCCATGGCGGCGGCGGCCCGGAAACACTTCGAGGCCACCGGCGGGCGGCAGACGCTGACCGGGGCGGTGCTCGGCCGTGAGCGCTCCGACGGCTCCCGGATGGTTCTCGAAGGCGAACACTTCAGCGCCTACGTGCCGTTCGCCGCGCGCTGGCCGCTGGAGGTGCACCTGGTGCCGCACCGGCAGATCGCGGATCTCGCCGGGCTCACGGGCGCGGAGCGGGACGAACTGGCGGTGCTGTACCCGCAGCTGCTGGGCCGGTTCGACGCGCTCTACGACAGCCCGACCCCGTACATCGCCGCCTGGCACCAGGCGCCGGTCGCCCGGGCGCTGCGGGAAGCGGGCTACCTGCACCTGCAGCTGACCTCGCCGCGACGGGCCGCCGACAAGCTGAAGTACCTGGCGGGCTCCGAGGCAGCGATGGGCGCCTTCATCAACGACACCCTGCCGGAGCAGGTGGCCGCCGCGCTGCGGGAGGCGGATCCTGGCCGCATACCGGGTGCCGGCAGCGGCGGCCCGGGCGGGACACGCGCGGCGGACGAAGGGACTCGGGCCGCCGGCGGGGGCGCCGGCGGGGAGGCCCCGTGACCGCCGAAGCTTTGGCCGCACGCACCGCCGACGCCTTCGCCGCACGGTTCGGGCGCCGCCCGGACGGGGTCTGGGCAGGACCGGGACGGGCCAATCTGATCGGCGAACACACCGATTACAACGGCGGCTTCGTGCTGCCGTTCGCCATCGACAAGATCACGACGGCGGCGCTCGCCGTGCGCGGCGACCGCACCGTTCGGGTGGCCTCGGCGCTGCCGGGCGCCGAGGCGGTGGAGATCGGGCTGGACGATCTTGGCCCCGGCTCGGTTTCCGGTTGGTCGGCGTACCCGCTGGGCGTGGCCTGGGCGCTGGGGCAGGCGGGGGTACGCCTGCCCGGCTTCGACCTGCTGGTGGATTCGGACGTTCCGGTCGGCGCCGGCTTGTCCTCGTCCGCCGCGCTGGAATGCGCGGTAGCCCTCGGCCTGGCCGAACTGGTGGGAGGGCGGCGGGCGGATGCGGGGCCGGATAGGGCGGGGCCGGAGCTCGCGGGATTGGATCGGGCCGGGCTGGCTGCCGCCGGACGGCGCGCGGAGAACGAGGTGGTCGGCGCGCCCACCGGCATCATGGACCAGTACGCCTCCCTGTTCGGGGCGGCCGGGTCCGCGGTGTTTCTGGACTGCCGCAGCGAAGCCGTGGAACTGGTGCCGCTGGACCTCGAGGCTGCGGGCCTGGCCTGCCTGGTCATGGACACCAAGGTTTCGCACGCCCATGCCACCGGCGACTATGCCAGCCGCCGCGACTCCTGCAACCGGGCCGCGGAAGCCCTGGGCGTGCCGCTGCTGCGCGACGTACCGCTCGACCGGCTGCCGGAAGCTCAACGGCTGCTCGACGATGAGACCTTCCGCCGCGCCCGGCATATCGTTACCGAGAACGCGCGCGTGGTGGAGACCGTGGAATTGCTGCGCTCCGAGGGGCCCGCGGCCGTCGGCCGGTTGCTGGACGCCAGCCACGCTTCCATGCGCGATGACTTCGAAATTTCCTGTCCGGAGCTGGACCTGGCTGTAGAGACCGCTCAGGCGAACGGCGCCCTGGGTGCCCGCATGACCGGCGGGGGATTCGGCGGTTCCGCCGTCGCCCTGGTCCCGGCAAACGAGGTGGATGCGGTGCGGGATGCGGTCTTGCGGGCGTTCGCTTCGCGCGGCTTCCGGCAACCGGAAATGTTCACCGTCACTTCCGCGGACGCTGCCCGCCGGCTGTTGTAAGCCCGGGGCTATCCGGGCAGCGGGCCGGCCAGCGCGACCACGAGCGTGGCGGTGATCATGGACGGGCCAAATGGGATGTCCGAATCCCGCTTAAGCACGCGGGCCAGCATGAGCAGGATAATGGCCGCCGCGTTTAGCAGGAACGCCCCCAGCAGCACGGCCACCCAGGCCGCTACGCCGTCGTAGCCGGCATACAGGCCCACGACGGCAGCAAGCTTCACGTCTCCCATGCCGATGCCGCCGGGCTTGATTAAAGCCGCCAGCAGGTAGACGGCAAACATCGCCAGCGAGCCGAGCAGCCCGGCCATGACCGGCTGCCACGCGGAGCCCGTCAAGGCAGGCAGGAGCAGCAGTGCCACTGCCGTCCCCAGGAACGGAAGGACCACGCGATTCGGCAGCAACTTATGCCGCAGGTCAATCGCGGCCAGCAGCACGCCCAGGACGGCGAGAAGGCCGAAGGCGGGAAGCTCTGCGGCTTCCCGGGCCGGAGCCAGGAGGCCGCAGAGGATGCCCGTTGCGGCCGCCATCGGCCAGCGCCACGCGGCAGGAAGTACCGTGCGGTCCTCCCGGTGGGCGAGTGCAAAGACGCACCAGCCGGCCAGGGCTCCGAGCGCGGCAAGCAGGAGGGGTAACAGCACGGTCACCGGACCCGCTCACAGGCCACAGCCCTTGTTCCTTTAGGTCCCTCGGCTCCGTGGATCGTTGGTCACCCTTTCATCACATCACTGCCCGACATAGGCTCACAGTAGAAAGAATCGATTAACCTCTAGGAGTATCAGAGAATCGGGCTTCTGCAGAGGCCCGGATGGCCTTCGGGCAGCCCGACGCGGACCGCAGGGAGGAGATGCAGAATGAGTGACCCGGGTGCGGCCGTAGTGATTGAAGACGACGTGGACATCCGCAATCTTGTGAGCGCCGTCCTCCTGCAATCAGGATTCGACGTGCAGGCGGCCGCGAGCGGGCGGGAAGGGATCCATGCCGTGCGGCAACGGATCACCACCGTCGTCACCCTGGACATCTCGCTGCCGGACATCGACGGCTTCGAAGTGCTCCGGCGGATCCGCCAGTTCAGCAACTGCTACATCGTGATGCTCACCAGCAGGAACGAAGAACTCGACACGCTCACGGCGTTGCAGCTTGGCGCAGACGACTATATGACCAAACCGTTCCGTCCCCGCGAGCTGCGGGCCAGGATCCATGCGATGATGCGCCGGCCCCGCACCCCCCATCCGCTGGAAGCCATCCCGGCCAACGCACCGCCGCTGCCGGCGGCCCCGCCCGCCGACAGCAGAATCCTCGAGCACAATGGGCTCGTCCTCGATTCCGATCGCCGTACGGCGTCGCGCGAGGGTGAGGAATTGCGGCTGACCAGGAGCGAGTTCAACGTGCTCCAGGAGATGCTGCGCAGTTCGGGGGCGGTCCGCTCGAAGGCGGAGCTGGTCAAGGTAGTGCGCGGGGACTATTACCCCGAGGACGCCTATATCAGCGAAGCCGATGAGCGGGCGATCGAAGTCCACGTGGGCAATCTGCGGCGCAAACTGAAGGAAGATCCGCACCGCCCGCGCTGGCTCGTTACGGTGCGGGGAATCGGTTATCGGCTGGCGCCGGATCGCCAGGTGTAGCGGGTGCTCCTGGCTCGGCCCTCATGCCCTGCATTTCGCTCACCGTGGCCGCACCGCACTGCTGGATGAGACCAAGCAGGGCGGCTGCCTCTGCGAAATCCGCCGCACGAATATGAGCCTCCACCTCGCCGGCCAGCCAGGCCAGTCGGCTGGCACCCACCATCATCGAGGCGGTCTTCAGGCTGAGTGCTGCGTCCAAGGAATCGGTCCGGTCCTGGCTGTCCAACGCGGTCTCCAGGCAGCTAAACCGTTCCGGCCATGCCTCGGAAAAGTCCTGGACCAAGCCGCGGGCGATGCCGTGGTCGGCCAAACCGTCGCCGAGGTCCTCCACTACCGCGCGGTCAACCAGCGGCAGGACGTGGTGCTGGTCAGCGGCCATCATGGCAGGCGCCGCACGCGGCGGGTCCCGGCCGGGGCCGGCCCGGTCGGTGCACAGTGGGTGGATGGGATGGGCATGGTTCGAGACTACTTTCCGATGTCGGGCGGGTCTGCCGGTTTTCCGGTTTCTTTGGCTAATGTTGCGGGATTGCTGAGGATGCCGACGTGCCTGCCGGTCCTCGTCAGCCGCCCAGGGTGGCGATGATGTTCAGTGCCGCAGGGCCGAGCAGCGCGATAAAAAGCACCGGGAGTATGCAGAACATCAGCGGGAAGACTACCTTGACCGGGATCTGCATGGCCTTTTCCTCGGCGCGCTGGCGCCGCTTGACGCGCATTTCGGCCGCCTGCGTGCGGAGCACGCCGGAGACGGAAACGCCGTAAGCGTCCGCCTGGATGACGGCGCGAACGAACTGCTGCAGGTCGTTGGAGGTGGTCCTGCCGGCCAGCGAGTCGTAGGCCTCGCGGCGCGAGCGGCCCACCTGCATGTCCTGCAGGACGCGGATCAGTTCGGCGGCCAGCGGACCGGAACCGTTCGCTCCTACCCGGGCGACCGCCGCGTCAAAGCCCAGGCCGGCCTCCACGGCGATGGTCATTTGGTCCAACGTGTCCGGCAGTTCCTCGCTAATCGTTGCCTGGCGTTTCTGGCCCGCGCTGTGCAGCAGAAGATCAGGGAGGCAGTAGGCGACGACGGCGATGACGATGGCCAGTAGGACGCTGGACCCCTTGGATGCGGCTGCGACGTACAGGAGCCCGACTACAATGCCTGCCACGGCAAGTACGATCTTGGCGGCCATGAGCCGCTTCAGCGGCCAGGCCTCGGGACGTCCGGCCAGCGCCAGCTGGCGTTCCAAGCGCTGGGCAAAGGTTGCCGGCGTGAACCGGCTGGCCAGCGCCTCGAATCGGCGCCCGCGCTTACGTTTGACCGCGCGCGGCCCGGCCAGGCCACGGGACAGATTCGCCCGGATGGCCTCGTGCTGGGGATGCTTGCCGCCCAGCAGGGACCAGGCAAACAGCGGGAGCGACAGCACCAGGGCTGCGGCAGCCACCATGACAGTCAGCGGCATCGGCGGACTCCTTTACTTACGGTGCTGAACTTAGAACTTAAAGCTGACGACTTTGCGCATCCACAGCCCGCCCGCGACGAGCAGTGCTCCGGCCACGAACAGCAGGGAGAAACCCAGCGGGCTCTGGGTGAAACTGTCCAGGTAGCCGGGGCTGGACACGAACAGGAACCCGCTGAGGCCAAAGGGCAGGATCATCAGGACCAGGGCGGAGATCCGTCCTTCGGCGCTGAGCGCCTTGACCTGGCCCCGGATCTGGGAGCGCTCCCTGATCGTCTGGCCCACTTGGTCCAGGACCTCGGCCAGGTTGCCACCTACCTCGCGGTGGATGTCGATGGCCTGGGCGACCCAGTGGAAGTCTTCGCTGCCCATCCTGTCGGCAGTATCGTGCAGCGATTCGCCGAGGTCTCGGCCCAGCCGCGTTTCGTTGACCACCCGACGCAGCTCTTCGGACGTCGGTGCCGCCGATTCTGCCGAAACCGCGTCCACGGCGCGCAGCAGGCTGTGGCCGGCACGCAGGCCGCTGGCCAGCAGCTGGAGCGTGTCGTCGAGCTGGTCGGCGAAGGCCGCCCGGCGCCGGCCGGCGCGGAAGACCAGGACCGCCTTGGCGACGGCCGGGGCCGCAACGGCCAGGAGCAGGCCGGCGGCGGGCCCGGCGAGCATAAGCCCGAGGGCCGCGCCGACCACGGCGCCGGACAAAACCAGGACCACCAGTTCCGCGGGGCTGAGCCTCAGCCCGGCGGCTTCGAGGGCGCCGGCCATCGCCGGGGCTTCCCGGCGGCGGGCCAGGAGCCGTTCGATGGTGGCGGTGGAACGGGCGGCCACGTCACTGAGCCGGGAGCCCTGTTCCGGGGCGCCACGGCGGGACGCCGAAAGCCGCAGGGACCGCGTGCCGAAGGCGGCCGACACCAGCAAGGCCAGCGAGCCGTAGCAACACAGCATTCCTATAACCAGGACCGCCGGGGTCATCGCGTCGCCGCCTGCGGGCGCAACGGGCCGGCGGCCGGCTCGAAGATGTCGGCCGGCAGGTCGATGCCCAGTTCCCGGAACCGGTCGGTAAACCGGGGACGAACCCCGGTTGGCATGGGTTTGCCCAGGAACCTGCCGCTGGCATCCACACCGGCGCTGTAGTCGAAGACGAAGGCGTCCTGCAGCGTCACGATGTCGCCTTCCATGCCCTGTACCTCGGTCACATGCGTTACCCGGCGGGTACCGTCGCGCAGGCGGGTCAACTGAACGATGACGTCCACCGCGGAGGCGATCTGTTCCCGGATCGCGCGCAGGGGCAGGTCCATCCCGGCCATCAGCACCAGGGTCTCCAGGCGCGCGATGGCGTCCCGGGGGGAGTTCGAATGCACCGTGGACAGCGATCCGTCGTGCCCGGTGTTCATGGCCTGGAGCATGTCCAGTGTTTCTCCGCCGCGGACCTCGCCCACCACGATCCGGTCCGGGCGCATGCGCAGCGAGTTGCGGACGAGGTCGCGGATGGTGATCGCGCCCTTGCCCTCGATGTTGCTCGGGCGGCTTTCCAGCCGGACCACGTGGTCCTGCTGCAGCTGCAGTTCTACGGCGTCTTCGATGGTGACGATGCGTTCGCCGGCCGGAATGAAGGAGGAGAGCACGTTGAGCAGCGTGGTCTTTCCGGTGCCGGTGCCGCCGGAGACGATGATGTTCAGCCGTGACCGGACGCAGGCGTCCAACAACGCGGCCATCTCCGGGGAGAGCGTGCCGAAACCAATGAGGTCCTGGACCTGGAAGGGGTCTGCGGCGAACTTCCGGATGGTCAGGGAGGACCCGTTGACTGCCAGCGGCGGGATGACCGCATTCACGCGCGAGCCGTCGGCCAGGCGGGCGTCAACGAGCGGCGACGATTCGTCGATCCGGCGGCCGACCCTGGACACGATGCGTTCAATGACCCGGCGCAGCTGGTCCTCGGACAGGAAGCGGGCCGAACTGCGCGAGAGCTTGCCCTTGTGCTCCACGTAGATCATGTCGGGTCCGTTCACCATGATTTCGGAGACGTCCGGATCCTCCAGCAGCGGCTGCAGCGGACCGTAGCCGAGCACGTCGTCGCTGACCTCACGGATCAGGCGCTGGCGCTCCAGGTGGCTGAGCGAATTTTCTTCTTCCTCGACCACCTTGGCAAGCTCCTGCTGCACCACGAGATGCAGCTTGTCCTCGTCCAGGGAAGCATCCAGCAGGCGTGATCCCATGCGTTCGAAGAGGACCGTGCTCGCACGTTCCTTCATCTTGGACAGGGCATCCTGGGCCGGGGGAAGGGCGGCCGGGGGAGCCGTGCGGCCGGCAGCGGCCGGCTGCGCCGCGGCCAGGGTGGACGAGGCAGTCGCCGGCGTCGCCGCCGTCGCCGTCGCCGCCGTCGCCGTCGTCGTCGTCGCCGTCGCCGTCGTCGTCGTCGCCGGAGCAGCGGATGCGGAAGCAGCCGGTGCCGGCGCGGTGGTGGCGGGGGCAGCGGGCGCGGCGGCATGGTGGCGGGCGGGGGGAGCTGTCGGGGCGGTGCCGTGCACTGCCTGAAGCCGTTGGGCAAGGTTCATGGCTATCCTCTTCGGTGACGACCGCGGCGCTTGAGCAGGCCGGCCGGGGCGGGGGCAAAGCGGTCCACCACCTTGTGCAAGGCGCGGGCCGCAGGATCGCGCGGGGCGCTTTCGAGCACCGGCACGCCTTGGTTGGTGGAAATCCGGACCGCGCGGGTGTCCGGGATGACGTCGTCGACTTTGCAGCCGAGGGTGGTCTCCGCATCGCGGCGGGTGAGCCCGTCGCGCGGATCCGCCCCGTTCAACACGATGTGGCGGGTGAGCGGTTCCATGCCCAGCTCGCGCAGGATTTCGAGCTCCTTTCGGAGCCCACGGATGCTGGGAACGTCCATGCCGCCCACGAAGATATAGTCCGTGGCGCGATCCAGCGCGGCCAGCGTGTGCTCCGACAGCCCCGGGGACGTGTCGATGATGACGTGCGCGTACTGTGCGGCCAACTGGTCGAGGAGCAGCGATACCTGCTCGCCGGTGACCTGGTCGGCATCGGCCGGGGACGGCGGTGCACACAGCGCATACAGCCCGCTGGGGTGCCGGGCCAGGAAAGACTTGAGCACAATGCTGTCCTTCTGTGCGTGCGGCTGCACGGCGTCGACCAGGGAATGTTCCGGCTCCAGGCAGAGCGCGCTGGCCACGTCGCCGAACTGCAGGTCCAGGTCGACGATGACGGTCTGCTGCTCCGAGGCGGCGGCCAGCCCGACGGCGAGGTTGGTCGCCACCGTGGTCTTCCCGGCGCCGCCCTTGGGCGAGACGACGGCGACGACGCGGCCGTTCGCGGCCTGGCCATCGGACGAGGGTACGCTGTGCCGCCGGTGGGTGGCGCTGCGTACCGCGCGGTGCAGCAGCGCGGCGATATCGCGGACATCGGCGCCGGGAGCCACGACGTCGCGGATGCCGGTGCGCATGGCGGCCAGCACGACGTCGGGGCTCGGCGCCGCGATCAGCAGCACCGAAATCTCGGGCCGCTGGGATTCGAATTCGGCCGCCAGGGCCAGCGCCTGACCGGTGGCCAGCCCGGGGCCAAGCACCACGGCATCCAGGAGCTGCGGGTTGGACAGCACGGCGAAGACATCGTTGGGTTCGGTGGGGAGGCCCGCGCCGTTCCACAGCTGGGTATGGCCGGCCAGGGAACCTACCGCGGCGGCGGCGAAGCGTTGTTCGAAGCCGGCGTCGGTGCCCACCAGTACGTAGCGGCTCATTCGTAGACCTCGTCGCTGTCCACCAGGCGCGTTCCCTTTTCGCTGGCGTCGGCCGGTTCCTTCGAGAGCCAGGTGCGGGCGTACTCCTGGGCGTACACGATCTTTTCGGCGTCCGGTGCCATGACCGCCAGGGTGACCAGCACGTTGTTCGCGGGGACGGTGGCATTGCCGGACTCGGCGGCAACCGCCACGCCCTGGACCCGGGTGACCAGGACCTTATGCAGCTCCAAGTGTGTGACGCCCTTGCCGTCGCCCGGGCCTTCCATGGAGATGAAGACGCCGACGGTGTCTCCGGCCTGCAACTGCCCGCCGACCACGCGTGCCGGCTCCAGGGAGATGGAGACCTCCTGCATGCCCTTCGGGACGGCCACGGTCCCCGGTTCCTGCAGGTCCGCGGGCGGGGCAAAGCGGGCGGCCAGCAGCTGTTCGCCGGCGAGCAGGTCGACGGTCGCGACCTGTCCGGCCAGCTTCTGCACGTCCGTTACCACCCCGGCCGCCGCGACCTTGGCCGGAACGAGCTCAGCCGCAACGTACGCGCCGAGCTCTTCGGCGGGCGTGCCGGCCGGCACATTCTCTGCGACCACCAGGACCTCCATCGTCTCGGTGCCGGCCAGGGCGCGCTGGTCGGCGCTGCCGATGTAGGCGAGGACCATCATGGTTCCGACGACGGCCATCAGCAGGGCCGCTATGGCCCCGATAATTCTCTTTTTCACCGACGGTGCTCCTAATGGACAAGCGTGACGAGGGAGGCGCCGAAGGTGTTGTTGGCGCCGCCGAAGATGAAGTCTTGTTCGCCGGCGTCGAGCGTCACGAACGTTTCGAACTCTCCGATGAGTGCCCGGCAGTTGCCGGTGCACTGGACGGAGGCCGGGCTGAGGTTGTTATGGGACGTGCTGCTGAAATTCCAGCCGGCGACCTTGAAGGCCGCGAACCCGATGACGTGGTACCAGCCACTCGTCCCCTGGCCGCCGACCTTGTCATACAGCGGCAACAGGACGGTGGTGCCGGCAATCTGCTGCAGCATGTTGGTCTGCTTGCAGGCGGACGGCACGTCGTTACCCGTATCGCTGGCGACTTCGGGATCGACCGGGAAGCCCGGAAGGCCGGTCGCGCCGAGGTTGATCTTGGCCTGGCACGGGCGGGCCGGATCCTGCTTCAGCCAGCCGAAGCCGCCCGGGATCGTATAGGCCGCGCCGGTGCTGCCCGGCACCGTTGAGCTGGAACATCCAGCCGTGTTGTTCAGCCCGTTCGGGTTGAATTCCACCCGCTGCAGGCCGCCGTCGAGCATGCCCAGGAACTGGCAATAGGAAATGGCGATGGGGAGGACGGATGTGCCGGCGACGGGGGCTCCCCAGCGGGCCCGGGATTCGGTGGTGATGGAGGCGGAGTCGCCGAGGCCGAGGATGGGCGCGAAGTGTTGGGCCAGGAAGTGGCCGTCGGAAGACCGGGTGGTGGTGGTGACGGTGGCGGTGGCGGCGGCAGGGTCCAGTTGGACGCTGGCGTTGGCCAGGCCGTCGTTCGCGTTCTGGCTCGCGAGCGAGGTGGCGAGGGCCGTGAAGTCCGCATCGCAGTGACCTGCCGCGCAGTTCTGGGCGACGGCCAGCGCGCCGGCGTCGGCGCCGTTCTTCAGTTGGGCGCGCTCGAAGTACAGGGCCCCGATGTCAAGGACGATCGCGGCCATGCCGAGCAGGACCGCCATGAAAAGTGCGGTGGTGACGGCGGTGGCGCCGCGTTCGTCGCTCAGACGCTGCACTGCATGACTCCTTTGCCGGTCAAGGTGATGCTGGCCCCGAAGAGGCCGGACAGAAAATTCATGGGGTAGGCCACGGTGACGGTGGCGACCGAGCCGGGCACACAGAAACCGGTGGCACTGGGGGAAACGGCGACGGTGACTTGCTCAGGTGCAATCCGCGGGTTTAGAGCCGGGGCTGAGGCGATCACTGCCGCCCGGGATTCCGCCGCGCTGGACGCCGTGCCGTTAATGGTCATGACGCGCGCGCCGTCCCGTGCAGCTGCGGTGAGCTGCATCTGGGCGTTGTAGACGCGTCCGAACTCGACGATCCCCAGCAGCAGCAACAACAGAACGGGCAAGACCAGGGCGAACTCGACGGCTGCCGCTCCGCGTTCCGATGTCATGCGCTTCATGTGTTGCTCTTTCACGGTTCGGTGGCTGGGACGGGAGGAAACCGTGCCTCCGTCCCAGCCACCCAGGAGGTGGATTTGTCCAATCCGGGATTAGCCTCCGGCCGGAGCGGTGCCGCCGGTGATGTTCAACTTGGTGCCGAGCGTGCCGAAGAAGTCACGCAGCTGAGGGCCGAAGATGGTCAGGCCGGCGATGAGGACGACGGCAATGAGGCCAACCATGAGGGCGTATTCGACGGCGGTGGCGCCGGTCTCCTCGCGCCGCAGGCGGTTCTTCACGGTGAAACCGAGGGTCTGGAGGGTGGCGATGATGGAAAGCATGAGAACTCCTGTGCGATTGAATCGCTGGCATTCTGGCCAGCGGCTGGCTGGCACCTCGCCAGCTCTTCAAGAAAATTAGCAAGCCGGAAGCCCCCAAACGGCTGGCTTTTGCCTATCCTGCGACACCTGCCGGGGAATGCTTCCCTGCATGGGTAAACGGTGCACTTTCGCTGCGGTTTAATGGTTTTTCCTGCGGAAAAGGCGGGCACGAAAGACGCCCCTTCCGCCCGCTCGGAAGTCCCGCTTCCGCTCGTCGAAAGGACCACCCGGCCGCCGCCGTCCCCTTGCCGGCTCCCGCAGGCCAACTATCCCCACGCACCATCGACTATTCGGATGACGCCCTTTTCGGGCCTGGAAGGGGCGTTATCTGACTTCTCGATCGTGGGCCGAGCGGGGCAGGGGGGGCAGGCGGAGCAGGCGCGCCGGGGATGAGGCTGGCGTGCCGGGGCAGGTGGAGCGGGCGTGCCGGGGCTGCAGCGGGCGTGCCGTGGCCAGGAACAGGCGTGCCGTGGCCAGGCGGAACAGGCGTGCCGGGGTCAGGCGGAGCGAGCGGCCTCGAGCTGCATCTCCAGGCCGGCGATCAGCGCCTCGAGGCCCAGCCGGAAGGCCGCGTCGGCAGCCGAGCCAGCGGGGCCGGCGTCCTGCGACCGCACGGCGGAGGTGAAGGCCGGGTTGGCCGCGGCGAGCTCGCCCGATTCGAAGATGTCTGCCGGCGCGGTCACGTCGAAGGCCGACCCGAAAATGAAGGACTCCAGGGCCACGATTGCCGGCACGACCTGCGGCTCCGGCCAGCCGGCCTTCAGGAAGCCGGCGGTAACGGCCTCGTACATGGCCAGCGTGTGCGGTGCGCCGGTGACGGGCAGCACCGCGATCACGGGAATCAGTGGGGCGTGGTGGGTGAAGGCGTCGCGGTAGGACCACGCCCAGCGACGCACCGCGTCCGCCCACTCCAGGTCGGAAAACACACTCACGTCCACGCCGGCCATCACATGGTCCTGAAGGAGCAGCAGGACGTCGTGCTTCGACGCCACGTGGTTGTAGAGCGCGGAGGGTGCCACCCCGAGGGTGCGCGCCAGGGCCGACATGGTGAGCCCCTCGTAGCCGCGCGATTCGATCAGGCCGAGCGCCGCCGTCGTCATCAGTTCCTTGGACAGCAGTTTCTGCACGGGGCGTCCGGCGGGGCGGTTCCCGTTCCGGACGGAGGCGTCCTCGCCGGCTGGGCGTGCTGTTACCACGGGCTCCCTCTTCCCTCGGCCGTGCGGGCCGCGGCGGTGCGGCCTGTAGGGCCATCCTACGCAACGCTTTCCGAACGTCCGTGGAGGCACCGGTTTCCAAAACGCTGTGGCACGGGTTACAGTGTTGACGCTAAATGAATGTCGTTCATTTAGCGGGCGGGGCCAGGTACCAAGCGGCCGGACCGCCACGGCACGAATGGGAGTTGAATACAGTGAGTAAGTTGAAGCGGGACGTAGTAGTCATCGGCGCCGGGCCCTCCGGGCTGACCGCGGCCTGGGACCTGAAGCGGGCGGGCATGTCCGTGGCCGTGTTGGAGGCGCGTGACCGCGTGGGCGGCCGGACCTGGACCGACGTGGTGGACGGAGCCATGCTCGAAATCGGCGGACAGTGGGTCTCACCGGACCAGACGGCCCTGCTGGAGCTGCTCGACGAGCTGGGGCTCGAGACTTACAGCCGCTACCGCGACGGCGAGAGCATCTACCTGGACCCCACGGGCGAAGCTAAGCGCTACACCGGCGCCATGTTCCCGGTCAGCGCCTCCACGGAGTCCGAGATGAACCGGCTGATCGGGCTGCTGGACGCCCTGGCCGGCGAGGTCGGCGCCGACGAACCGTGGGCGCACCCCAAGGCCCGCGAGTTGGACACCATCTCCTTCGACCAGTGGCTGCGCCAGCAGTCCGCGGACGAGGAAGCCTGCAACAACATCGGCCTGTTCGTGGCCGGCGGCATGCTGACCAAGCCGGCGCACTCGTTCTCGGTGCTGCAGGCGGTGCTGATGGCCGCGTCCGCCGGCTCGTTCAGCAACCTGGTCGACGACGAATTCATCCTGGACAAGCGCGTGGTGGGCGGCATGCAGGAGGTCTCCGTGCGCCTGGCCGCCGAACTGGGCGACGACGTCGTGCTCAACGCACCCGTGCGCGCGCTGCGCTGGAACGACGACGGCGTGACCGCCACCGCGGACGGCGTCACCGTGGAGGCCCGCTACGCCGTGATGGCCGTGCCGCCGAACCTGTATTCGCGTGTCTCCTACGACCCGCCGCTGCCGCGCCGGCAGCACCAGATGCACCAGCACCAGTCCCTGGGCCTGGTGATCAAGGTCCACGCCGTCTACGAAACGCCGTTCTGGCGGGCCGACGGCCTCTCGGGAACGTGCTTCGGCGCCAACTCGGTGGTCCAGGAGGTGTACGACAACACCAACCACGGCGACTCGCGCGGCACCCTGGTCGGCTTCGTGAGCGATGAGAAGGCAGACGCGATGTTCGAACTCAGCGCGGGGGAGCGCAAGGCCGCGATCCTCTCCGCAATCGCCGACTACCTGGGCCCGGCCGCGCTGGCCCCGGTGGTGTACTACGAGTCGGACTGGGGGTCAGAGGAATGGACCCGCGGCGCCTACGCCTCCAGTTACGATCTGGGCGGCCTGTCCCGCTACGGCAAGGACCAGTCGACCCCGGTCGGACCGATCCATTGGTCCTGTTCCGATCTGGCCGGCGCCGGCTACCAGCACGTGGACGGCGCAGTGCGGATGGGCCGCGCGACCGCCGCCCGCATCCTCGCGGCACACACGGCCGACGCCGGTGAGCTCATCCCTGCTGCCGGCCGGGAGGGCTAGGCATGCGGCGCTATGTTGTGGCCTACACCGCCACTGACAGCGGACGCGAGGCGGTCAACCTCGCGACGGCGCTGGCCCGCCGGCAGGGCGGCAGCCTCGACCTGGTCATGGTGCTGCCCGAATCCTCGCCCTACTCGGGCGCCTATCCGCGGCCCGAATCGGGCTTCGGCGGGATCCTCTCCGACCAGATCCGGCAGTGGCTGGCCGAGGGACTGGACCTGGTGCCCGACGACGTTCCGGCCCGCGCCCATGTTCGCCCCGCCGACTCCAACGCCGAGGGCCTGCTTGCCGCCGCCGAGGAATTCGGCGCGGCGCTGATCGTGATCGGTGCCGGACGCAACAGTGTTTTCCGCCGCTTCAGCGTCGGCACCGTCGCCAGCGGACTGCTCCACGCGTCCACGGTCCCCGTGGCATTGGCGCCGCGCGGCTACCGGCGCACCGACTCCGTCTCGCGGATCACGGTGGGCATCGGCAACCGGGCCGGGGCGGACGAGGTCATGCAGGTCGCCTTGAACGCCGGCCATCGGCGGGACCTGGACCTGCGGCTGCTCTCGCTGGTGCCGCTGGATTCCTCCGACGCGGACGCGGTGTCCCGCGCCGAAACCCACGTGAAGGACCGGCTGGCAGAGGCAGAAGCGGTGCTGCCCGGCCGGGTGACCGCCGGCGTCGCCGAGGGCCGCTCGATCGAAGACGCCATCGACGCGCTGGAGTGGGACGACGGCGAAGTGATGCTGATCGGCTCCAGCCGGCTGGCGCCGCACAACCGCCTGTTCCTCGGGGCGACGGCCAGCAAGGTGCTGCGCGCGCTGCCGGTGCCCATGGTGGTGGTCCCGCGCGGCTACCTGGGCGCCCCACAACTTACCGAAGATCCCGGCGAGCCCACGGGGCCTGAAAATTCCGACGGCGCCGGCCGCAAGGAGGCATGACCATGACCACTACCATCACCAAGCCCGGGCGCACCGCGGGCGGACTGAGCCGGAAGGGCCTGAAATCCGGTTCGGTCGGCCTGCTCGGCGCCGTCGTCATCGGCGTCTCCTGCATTGCCCCGGCGTACACGCTGACCGGGGCGCTCGGCCCCACCATCGCCGAGGTCGGCGTGCACCTGCCGGCGATTTTCCTGGTGGGCTTCATCCCGATGCTGCTGGTGGCCCTCGGCTACCGGGAACTGAACAACGCCATGCCGGATTCCGGCACGTCCTTCACCTGGGCCACCCGTGCCTTCGGCCCCTGGGTGGGCTGGATGGGCGGCTGGGGCCTGATCGCCGCAACGGTGATCGTGCTCTCCAACCTGGCAGCGGTGGCGGTCGACTTCTTCTACCTGATGCTCGCCCAGCTCACCGGCAACGCAGCGCTCGCCGACCTGACCAACAACCTGCCGCTGAACATCGCCACCACCTGGATCTTCATCGGCCTGGCCTGCTGGATCTCGTACCGGGGCATGGAAACCACCAAGACCTTCCAGTACGTGCTGGTGGCGTTCCAAGTCGTGGTGCTCGTGTGGTTCGCCGTGGCCGCCTTCGGCCACGTGGCGGGAGGGACGGCGTTCGACGCGCTGGAGATCTCGGCCGACTGGTTCAACCCGTTCGGCGTCGAATCCTTCTCGGCCTTCGCCGCCGGCATCTCACTGTCCATCTTCATCTTCTGGGGCTGGGACGTCACCCTCACCATGAACGAGGAGACGAAGGACCCGGAGAAGACGCCGGGCCGTGCCGCCGCGGCAACCATCATGGTCATCGTCGTGATCTACATGACCGTGGCACTGGCCGTGCTGGCCTACGCCGGCGTGGGCACCGAAGGCCTGGGCGCCGGCAACCCGGAGAACCAGGAGAGCATCTTCGCCACGCTCGCCGGCCCGGTGATGGGACCGTTCGCCATCCTGATGTCCCTGGCCGTGCTGAGCAGTTCGGCCGCGTCGCTGCAGTCCACCTTCGTCTCGCCCGCCCGGACCATGCTCGCCATGGGCCACTACCGGGCGCTGCCGGCCGGTTACGCCACGATCAGCCCGAGGTTCAAGTCGCCCAGCTACGCCACCGTCGCGGCCGCGGTGGCGGCCGGCGGCTTCTACACCGTCACCCGGATCATGTCCGAGAACGCGCTGTGGGACACCATCACCGCGCTGGGCATGATGATCTGCTTCTACTACGGCGTCACCGCCCTGGCGTGCGTCTGGTACTTCCGGGCCGATGCCTTCGCCTCGCTGCGCGGCTTCGGGCTCAAGTTCCTGGCGCCGCTGCTGGGAGGGGTCATCCTGCTGGTGATGTTCGTGCAGACGGCCGTGGACTCGATGGATCCTGCCTACGGTTCCGGTTCTTCGATCGGCGGCCTGGGCCTGGTATTCGTGCTCGGCTGCGGCGTGATCCTGCTCGGGGCGGTGCTGATGGTGCTCATGTACCGGCGCAACCCGGAGTTCTTCCGCGGCGCCACCCTGCGCCAGGGAGTGGCAGCCGACGACGTGGCGGACCGCGGCTGACCGAAGAGGACGGCCGTCCTCCGGGAACCGTCGACGGCGGTGCCTCCCCACGCGGGGCGGGGCACCGCCGTCGTGCTTGCCGCAGTGATGGCGGCGGTACGGCGGGGGCATTAAGGGCCGGGCAGGCGCCGTGGCCGGCGGGCATGGCCTCCGCACGGGCTTGTGGCTACAGTGGCACACAGCCGACCGGAGGTACCCATGAGCGCAGCGCACGACTACACACCGGACTCCGTCGCCGACCTCGCCGCACAAAACGGGCTGGCCATCGATCCACGCTCCGTCCGGTTCAACGAAGCAGGCCTGGACTACCTGGTGGCCTATGCCACCGCCCATGACAGCAAGAGGTGGGTGCTCAGGATCCCGCGGCGGCCTGACGTCGCATCGAAGATGGCCGACGAGGCCAGCATCCTGAACCTGGTCAAAAACAGGATTTCCGCCGCGGTGCCGGACTGGCGGATCCGAAACCGTGGCCTGATCGCCTACCCCGAACTGCCGGGCGAGCCGGGCCTGACGCTCGAGGACGGGGAGCCCGTCTGGCACTTCGACCGCGAGTCTCCCGCCTACTGGGCGTCGTTGGGACGGCTGATCGCCCAGCTGCAGCGCATCAGCGCGGACGAGGCGCGGCAGGCCGGCATCCCGGCTTTGACGGCTGCCGAGGTCCGTCAAGAGATGCGAACCAACCTGGACAAGGTGAGATCGGAGTTCCGGGTGGCGGCGGACCTGCTGCGACGGTGGGACGCCTGGCTGGGCGACGACAGCTATTGGCCGGACTTCACCGCTTTCAGCCACGGCGAGCTGTACCCGGCCCACCTGCTGCTGGACGAGAACGCCGAGATCCGGTCGGTGCTGGACTGGACGAGCGCCAGGGTGGGGGATCCGGCCCTGGACTTCAGCCTGCACTACATGATGTCCACCCCCGAGGCCTTCGAATTGACCGTGCGGACCTTCCGGGAAGCGGGCGGCCGGGTGCCGCAGCGGCTGGCCGAACATTGTGCCGAACTGGTTTCGGCCGGTCCGATCAACTACGGGTTGTATGCCATGGCCACCGGCGACCCGGACCTCCAGGCGGCGGCCGCCGCCCAGCTGGATCCGTCCCGGGGCTGACCGGCAACAGCGAAGCTCCGCCCCGGGCAGCGGGCGGCGTGTGGCAAGAATAATGGCCGGCGCCCGTTCGCTGACGCCGGCCATTGGATGGTGGGGCCGCTACTTCCGGCGGCCTTTGCCCTTCTTGAGCGGGTTGCCCCTGGCCAGCGGCGGGGCGGTGCAGGCCGATCCCGTCGCTGGGTCTGCCGCCCGGTTTTCGGCGACGGCAGGCTTTTCCCCGCCCGGTGCCGCCGCAGCCGGGGCGCCGGGCATGGCTTCGGCTTGCGCCGTGGGGGCAGCGAGTGCGTAGACGGGCCGCGCATCGGCGTCGGTGCGTGCGGCCTCAAGCTGCAGTCGGGGAGCCGCGGCCGGCAGCGCAGCGAAGGCGCTGCCGGCCGCCGGGGACATGGTGCTGCCGGCCGCCGGCGCCGTGGCGCTCCGTGCCAGGCTGCCGGACGCGGCCGGAACCGGCCCGATGTCGTCGGCATGCTCGAACAGAACCTCGGTGAACCTGTCGGCGTAGCCCAACCGCTTGACGATCAGCCAGACGGAGGCGCCGACGATGACCATCGTGGCGATCACCGCGATCCCGGTGCCGTAGATACGCAGCAACGCGTTGACGGGGGAGAGGGCGTGGACGGGGGCGGTGTCCAGCAGCCAGACGATGGACCAGAACACGGCCGTACCGGCCAGGGTCAGCAGCGGGAACAGCAAACCGGCGGTACGTACTTTCTGGGTCAGCAGCTGCCGGGTTGCGGTCAACCGTGTAGAAAGCGTATGCAGATCGTGTTTGCCACCTTGCTCAAGAGCCTTCGATGACATCGCCGGTCGTGTTCCTTTCTGAGTCGCTTCGGGTGGACGCTTCACCGCGCAGCAGTTGCTCGGCGAAGCGGGTAAAGAATTGGGCAAAAGCTTCGCGGTCTTCGTCGGACCAATCCGCCAGGATTTCATCGACGACGGCCGCGCCGGCCTTGCCGATGTTCCGGTGCATCCGCCGTCCGGCCGTGGACGCCGTCACCAGGGTGGCCCGGCCGTCGTCCGGATCGGACTGTTTGTCCACCAGCCCTTTGTCCTCCAGGCGGCGGACCTGCGGGGTCATGGTGGATTTGTCCACGCCCTGCTGCGAGGCCAGTTCCGAGACCCGGACGGGGCCGTTGTCGTCGATGTACTCGAGCAAGGCCACGTCGGTGGGCGTCAGGCCAACCTCGCGCGGGTCGAACAGCTGTTTTCGCGTCTCCGCATGGGATGCCCAGCGCACCACTTGAGCCACGGCGTCACGGATCATGACGCCCGGATCGGGCTGTTTGCGGGAGCTGGCGGGCATGCCTCAAGTTTAGCCGTTTCCGTTTGGTTTTGCCAATCAAACCAAACCGGCGCTTTCGGGGGGCTGGTCGGCACCGGTTCCGGGCAGGGAAGCCGGCCCAGGGAGCGCGCCCGGGGGCCCGGAAATACCGCCGGGGCTCACGGTTGAGTTGTCCGCGCCAAGGGTCCGACGACGGGTGGCGGATCGGGCCGCTTTGCGAAGGGTTTGCCCGCTGCCCACCACGCCGTTTCGCAGACCCAGAGCAGCAGGGCCCCGGCGGCGGCTGCGGCCAGCACGGGCGAGAACAACGCGAACGCCGGAGCCAGGACGGCGACCACCGCCCAGTCGCGGCTCCAAGCCAAACAGAGGGCGCCGGTCAGGAGGACAGCCGCGGCCAGGGGCACCAGGCCGGCGCCGGTTGCCGCGAGCACGGCGCCGGCCAGCAGCCCGACGGCACCTGCCCCGACGGACGCCGTCAGCAGCCGGCCGCGGGCACCGGCATACTGAAGGTAAGCCTGGACCGTCACGACCGCCCACATCAGCCGGGCACGCAAGGCCGCCACCCCGGTGTCCAGCAGTGCGCGGCGGAATTCCTCGTCGTAGATGCGGCGCAGTTGCAGCCCCTGCTCGCCCGGCATGCTGGAACACATCGTCGTGCGCTGGTCGTGCAGCAGGGCCGGAGCGGTCTGCCGTCCGTAGCTGGCGATGAGTCCCCACATCCAGGTGGGCACCGACGCCAGGTCGGTGGAATTGTGCTCGAGCCCGGCGGAGAGATCGTGCGCCTCGATCCGGACCACGGGGGAGGTTGTTTCCGCCCGGTAGAAAATCGGCGCCGCGAGCTGGAAGCATCTCTTGGTGCGCTGGACCAGGGGAATGGCCGTCAGCGGTTCGGTGGCGGAGGGGTCCTGGTAAAACGGCATGCGGCCAGTCTTACATCCGGGGCGGACGTTCCGCACGGGTCCTCTGCGGAATGCGCGGCCTGTGAGCCGATACGCGCCGCGGCCGCGGGCCCGCCCGGTGGTACCTTCGCGGCGGCGGTCGTGGCACACTCGTGCCATGAGCCCTGTGAGCCGCAAGCGCAAGCCGAAAAAGCTGAAGAACAGCCGGTTCGGTGGCCGGCAGGGCGGGCCGGCCGGCGACCCGCTGCTGGAGCTCTACCGCGAGTTGGAACGGCCGTTCGCCGACACACTGGACTCGCCCAGCCCCATCGACGCCCATTCCCTGGCCGGTTACCTGCTGGACCTGTGGGACACGGCCGACGCATCCGGCCAGCAGCGCCGTCATGAGTTGTTTTACGCCTGGCTGGATTTGGCCGAGGACCGAACCGGCCCCGGGACCGTGCCGATGCTGCGCGCGCTGGCCTTCCTGATCGATCGTCCGGACATGCGCCGCGACGCCGAAACCCTGGCCGACCGGCTGGTGGCCGACGGGTTCACCGAGCCGGAATGGGCCAAGCATCCGGTGGCCGTGACGGCCCTGCACCGTTATGCGGACGTCTTCGGCGACGAAGCCAACATGCTCTTCGAATTCACCACCGGCACCGAGAAGGTGGGGCTGCTGGCACTGCTGGACGGCAACATCTTCGGCGGCACGGTGATGGAAACCGGGCTCGTGGACGATCCGGCCGCCGCGCTCAAAGACCTGAACGCGGACGCCCAGGAAGCCGGGCTGGTGCTCGACGCGGACGCAGACCTGACCGGCGCCGCGCTGGACGCCTGGGAAGGACTGGATGCCTCGACGGACCTGCCGGAGCACATGGTGGACGAGGACTTCGGTGCGCGCCGCTGGGTGGCCCAGGCGTGGCTGCGGACGATCATCGAGCTCGCGGACGACACCGAGGACGAGAGCGAAGACTGGCTCTCCGACGAGGACTATGCCGAGCTCGACGACGCCGAGGCGGGGGCAGGGGCAGTGGCGGGGACAACTGTGGCGGGCACCGGGGCCGAGGCCGCCGCCGCGCCCGCCGCCGCCGCGCTGCCGTCCGGCGGCGGTGAACCAGGGCCTGTCCGGGAAGAAGAACTCGAGGCGCTCCGCCAGGAGGAAATCGAGGAGACGGCCGCCCGCTATGTGCGGGAGACCGGGCGCGATTCGCCCGCCGAACGCGCCATGCTGAACCTGGTTCTCGGCTACGGCTGGGACTACGACGGCGGACGCCTCACCCGGGTGAGCCCGGTCAAGCTGGATCTGATCAGCGAAACCGTGCTGGCCGAAGGGGGACTGGAGCCGGTTGACCCGGGCGAGGTGACCGCCTTCCTGCACCGCTGGGTGGACTGGTGCGCACCGCGGGAGGAACTGTCCGCGCATGCGGCGGCCGTCCTGCACCGGCACCTGGACGGGAGCTAGGAACCTGGCCGCTCCACGGCAGCTGGTGGCCCGCCCCCATCACCCGTTCGGCCCCGTCACCGTTTGGCGGCCGGAACCCGAGCACCGGTCCGGTCAGAAGCGCGCGGCGGCCAGTTGGTCCGGGTCCGCCCGGTAGCCGAGCACCAGGTCGGGATCCAATCGCACGGTCTCACCGTTGGCGATGTAGCCCCGCGGCGTGCCGTGGAGGAGATTCAGCGTGAGCCGCAGGATCGTGCCGTGGGCCACCACGATGATGTTGCGGCCCGGGTAGGTGCGGAGCACTTCCTGCAGGCCGGCGACGCCCCGCGCGGCCACCTCGCGTTCGGGCTCGGCCTGCCGCATGAGCGCGTCGATCTCCGGCCGTTCCAGGCCGCGCAGCACGGTGCCTTCGATTCCGCGGTAGTCGCGCTCTGAGAGGTCCGGCACGGTTTCCGCCAACTCCAGCCCCACCCGGCTGCCGATAAGGCGGGCGGTCTCCATCGCGCGGCCCAGCGGCGAGGACACGAGGACGTTCCAATCGCTCTCGGCGAGCCAGCCGCCGGCGTCCAGCGCCTGCCGTCTGCCCACGCTGTTGAGCGGCACATCCGTATGCCCCTGCAGCCGGCCCTCAGCGTTCCAGTCGGTCTGCCCGTGACGTACCAGTGCCAGCACTTTTCCCCTTTTTGCCCGGTGGATGGGACGGTTCCCGCAGTGACTTGTCCCCTGATCAACCATAGCCCGGCGGCGGTGCGCGCCGGCTCGGATGCGGCTTCCGGAAGGCGGGGGAACTTCCAAGCGCGGCAGGCTGAACGGCATGGGGAGCGCGGGTGACGGCAGGGTAAACGGTTCATGAGAAAGCCCTCATGCGGCTGTCATGTTCGTTTCATTGCGGATGTGTTGACTCATTCCTGACGGACCCAACAACCAAGGAGCAGGCCATGACCATCACAGATCTCCCCGCAGGCACCGCTGGAACAACAGGACTCGAAGCACTAGGAACCCCTGCAGCACCGGCGGCCGGCGCGGCGGCGGAGGTTTTCTCCGTTGCCGCATCGGCCGTCGGTGCGGCCGAGGAGCTTTTCGGCCCGGCGGCCGCTCCGGTGGACCCGCAGCGGCTGCGCCGGGCCAAGAAGGCGTACACCACTCGGTTCCTGGCCGAGCGTCTCTGCCTCGACGCCACCGGCTACCAATTGCTCCAGGCCGCCCCGGCCGCCGGCGACGTGGTGCTGGCCCGGGTCGTCGAGATCGGCAAGCACACCCGCTTGGAGAGCCCGGCCTCACGGCGGCAGGCAATGTTCGTCGGCGACGAGATCCTGGTGGCCTACGGCAACCGGTACGCGCCGGACCAGTTCCTGGCGGTTGTACCCGCCGACCTGTCGGAATGCTCGCTGGTGGCCGGCGGCGGACTGGCGGCGCGGGTGCTGGAACAGCACGCCGGCATCGACATGGCCACCCGCATCCAGCCCATCGCCTGCTGGCACGGGACGGGCGCGCGGTCAACCTGGCCGACCTGGCGCCGCACTCGATCGGTGCCGGCACCGCGCTGCCGGGACGGCCGCCGGTTATTGCGGTGCTCGGCACGTCCATGAACTCCGGCAAGTCGACCACGCTTGGCTGCCTGGTCAAGGGCCTGACCGCGGCCGGCCTGCACGTGTCCGCGGGAAAGGCCACCGGCACCGGCGCCGGCAACGACCCGCTGCTGTTCGCCGATGCCGGAGCCGCGAAAGTGCTCGACTTCACCGACTTCGGCTTCCCGACCACCTACCTGCTGGACTACGAGCGCGTGCGCGGCCTGCTCACCAGCCTGATCGACGCGCTGACCACTTCCGAGACCGACGTGGTGGTGGTGGAAATTGCCGACGGCGTCTATCAGGGCGAAACGGCCCGGCTGCTGGCCGACCCGGTCTTCCATGCCGCCGTGGACCACGTGGTGTTTTCCGCGGCCGACGCCCTGGGCGCCACCGCCGGCGTGGCCGTCCTGCGCGATGCCGGCGTCAGCGTGCCCGCCGTCTCCGGCCTGCTGACCGCCTCGCCGCTGGCCGCCCGGGAAGCAGCCGGCGTCATTGATGCCCCGGTGATCAACACCTACGACCTGTGCGACCCGGCGACGGCCCTGCAGCTGCTGCCGGAGCGGAGGTAACAGTGGCGGCCCGGGTGGCCAAGGCCGCGCCGGCCGCACGGAATCGGGCGGACTCACCGCGGGAAGATCCGCCGCCGGCCGACGGGCGGCTGCCTCAGCTGCTGCGCGGCCGGCGCCGCTGGCTGATGGCGGCCCTGCTGGGGACCGGCCTGCTGATGGCCGCGGCCGCCGGGGCGAGCGCTCTGCTGATGACCCGGCTGCTCGGCGGCAACGCGCCGGATGCTGCCGGCATCTTGCCGCCCGCCCTCGGCCTGGCTGCAGCGGCGCTGGGGCTGGGCGGCCTACGGGCCCTCGAGCGCGTCCTGGCCGAGCAGCTAGGGCAGGACTACATCCACGAGATCCGCAAGGGACTGGTGGCCTCCGCCCTGGCCACCGACCGCGGACCGTCGCCGGGGGTGACCATCGCGCGCAGTACCAACGACCTCTCCAGCGTCCGGAACTGGATCGCGCTGGGCATCGCGCCGCTGGCGGTCGGCATCCCGCTGATCGCGGGAACCACGGTGGCGCTGTGGTTCCTGTCCCCGGTGCTGGCGTTCGCCGTCTTCGTTCCCCTGGTACTGCTGACCGCCGGGCTGGCGTTGCTGTCCCGGCCGGCGTTCCAGCGCGCCGGCGCCTTGCGCCGACACCGGGGGCGGCTGGCCGCCCGGCTCGCCGACACGGTGATTGCCGCCGGCACCATCCGTGCGGCCGGCGGCGAGGACCGGGAGGTCAGGCAGATCGACAAGGCCGGGCGGAAGGTGGTGGACGCGGCCGTGCACCGCGCCGCCGCCGCCGGTTACATCCGCGGGGCGGCGGCGGCAGCCGCCTCGCTCGCCGGCGCCGCCGTGGCCGTGGTCGGAACCTGGCAGGCGGTGCCCACGGCCAGCATCGCCGCCGGGCTGACCATCGTGGGGATGATCTCCGCGCCCGTCACGGACCTGGGTCGGGTGGTGGAATACCGGCAGAACTTCCGGGCCGCGCGGCGCATTCTCGGTCCGGCCCTCGCGGTGGCCGCTGCGGCGCGGGATGCCCGAAGGCGGCGCCCGGCAGCCCGGTCCGGAACCAGTGAGGGGGCCGCGGCCGGGACGGCAGCGTCCGGCGCAGCGGCGGAGGTAACCGTCCCGGCGGGTTCCCCCGCCGGCGGGGCCGTGCTGGTGGACGGCCTGGCCGCCTGCCGGAACTGCCCGGTGCCGCCCTTGTCCGCCGGCCCTGGCGCGCGGATCCGCATTCGCACCGCCGATCCGGCGGCCGGGAGCAGGGCCCTGGAGACACTGGTCGGGATCCGCAGCGACCCGCACGCGGTGGCCATGGTGGGCGGCCGGCACCTGCTGGAAAGCGGCAGCCGCATTCGCCGGAAGTTGGTGGGCTACGCCGCCGCGGGCATGTACGTGGAGCGCGGCTCGATCGCCCGCAGCGTGCGGTATCGCCGGCCCGACCTCCCGCGGGAGGACGGATCGGCGGCCCTGGAACGCGTCGGCCTCGCCGGCCGGATCGGGCAACTGGAGCGGCGCGAGGAGACCCAGCTCAAGCGCGGCGGCGAACCGTTGACCACCTCCGAGCTGGCCCGGCTGATGCTGGCGAGGGCCTCGCTGGGCGATCCGCCGCTGCTGGTCCTGAACCGGCTCGACGCCGATCTGGACCGGCAGGGGATTGACATGCTGGCGGAGTTCATCCGGGACTACCCGGGAGTGGTGGTGTTCGCCTCCGACCATCCGGACGCCCTCGGCGTGGAGTACACGGACTGGAACATCGACTGCGCCCACGCGGGCCTGGACCTGGTCTGGCGCCGGCATGCCGGAGGCAAGTGACTTGCCCGGGGAGGAAAAGTTTGGCTGAGCGAAGCCTCCGGCGGCCCCACCGTCCATGGGGAGGGCCGGGCCGGCGTGAGCCGGCGGCGCGTACCCGGCCGGGCGCGGCACCTCGGCCGGCGGGCGTGAGCGGAAGCACCACGCCGCATCCCGCGGTGCCCGGGCGGGCGAGGATATCTTTAGTCCGTGGTCAAAGTTGTGGGAATCATTCAGCCGGTGGAAACCAAGGAGTTGTCGGCCGAGGGTGACACGTATGCCGAAGCCAAGGCCGCGATCGAAGCGCAGGTGCCCGAAGGCTGGCGGCTGCTGCAAATCAAGACGCAGTAGGCGCTGAGGCACTCAAGAAGCAGTAGGTGTGCTGAGGTGCTGCCGGGTGCCGGCTACTCGCCGAACAGCCCGCGGATGTCGGTGGCAGTGAGTTTGGAGGAGAACATCGCATCATCTTCGAGCACCGAGGCGATCAGTTTGGCCTTGCGTTCCTTCAGGGCCATGACCTTCTCTTCGATCGTCCCGCGGGCCACCATCCGGTAGACCATGACGTTCTTGGTCTGGCCGATCCGGTGCGTGCGGTCCACTGCCTGTGCCTCGGTGGCCGGGTTCCACCAGGGGTCCAGCAGGAAACAGTAGTCGGCCTCGGTGAGGTTCAGGCCGAAGCCGCCGGCCTTGAGGCTGATCAGGAACACCGGCGCGTTGCCGTTCTTGAACGTGTCGATGACGTCGGCGCGGCGGCGGGTGGAGCCGTCCAGATAGCAGTACTCGATGCCGGCCGCGTCCAACTGCTGGGCGGTCTTCTTCAGGTAGCTGGTGAACTGGCTGAAGATCAGCGCCCGATGCCCCTCGCCGAGGACGTCTTCGAGTTGCTCGAACAGGACGCCCAGCTTGCTGGAGGGGACCGACGAGTATTTCGGGTCCACCAGCGAGGGATCCAGGCTCAGGAGCCGCAACAGGGTCAGCGACTGGAAGATCGTGAACCGGTTCTTGTCCATGTCCTCGACCAGCCGCAGCACCTTCTGCCGCTCGCGCTGCAGGTGCGTGTCGTAGATCCGCCGGTGCTTGGGCGTCAGCTCCACCTCCAGGATCTGCTCCTGCTTCTCGGGCAGGTCGTCGGCCACGGCCTCCTTGCTGCGGCGCATCATCAGCGGTTTGATCCGGTGGCGCAGTTTCTGCAGCAGCTCCTTGTCCTGGCTGCGTTCGATCGGCCGCTGGTACTGGTCCACAAACCGGACCGCGGACGGGAAGAGGCCGGGCGCGACGATGGAGAAGATGGACCAGAGCTCCATGAGGTTGTTCTCCATGGGCGTGCCGGTGATCGCCATCTTGAAGGGCGCGTGCATATCGCGGGCGCACTGATGGACCTTGGTGGCGCGGTTCTTGACGAACTGGGCTTCATCCAGGATCAGCCCGGCCCAGTCCATCTCCTTGTAGGTGTCGAAATCCAGCCGGAACAGCGTGTAGGACGTGACGATGACGTCGGTGTCCGCCGCGATCTCGGACAGCGGCCGGCCGCGGCCCTGGGTGTCGGTGATGCTCTCGACCCGGAGGTCGGGGGCGAAGCGCCGGCTCTCGTTGACCCAGTTGGACACCACCGAGGTGGGTGCCACGACCAGGAACGGCCGGGCAGTGGCCGGGTCGCCCTGCTGTTTGGCATGCAGCAGCAGGGCCAGGGTCTGCAGCGTCTTGCCCAGTCCCATGTCGTCCGCCAGCACGCCGCCCAACCGGTGCCGCCAGAGGAAGGCGAGCCAGTTGAAGCCTTCGGCCTGGTAGGGGCGGAGGTCGGCGTGCAGGCCGGCCGGCAGCGGGGTCTGCTCGACTGTTTCCAGTTCCAGCAGCCCCTGCACCGATTCGCGCCAGGTACGCGCCTGCACCGTTTCGGTGGCGGCTTCCTCAAGGTCCTCCCAGAGGGACGCCTGGTAGCGGCTGATCTGCAGCTGTTCGCCCGATTCCCGGTCCTGCATGTGGCGGGCTTCGTCCACGAGCTGGCGGAGCCGGTCGAAGACCGGCTGCTCCAGCGACAGGTAGGACTTGTCCACCAGCAACAGCCGCGTCTGGCCGCGGGCCAGGGCCTTGAAGATGTTCCCGAACGGGACGGTGCGGCCGGCCACGCGGACCATGACGCCCAGGTCGAACCAGTCGCTCTCGTCGGTCTCCACCGTGCTGATGGTCAGCTCGGGTGCCTCGGTGAGTTCCTGGTAGTCGGGCTTGTCGCCGACAATATCCACGCGCACGCCGTCGAGCTGTTCGAGCGCCGGCAGCGCGTAGCGGGTGAAATCCACGGTGGCCATGTCCCGGAGGGTGCGCGCCGCCGTCGTGCCCACGCCCGGCACCGCCTCGGCCGCCTCCAGCAGGTCCTGCTCGGCCGACAGATCGCGGTAGTGGCTGCCGTCGGGCTGCTCGTCGACCGGCAGGCGCAGCGGCTTGTCCCCGTGGCGGTACTCGAGGTGCCAGCCGAGCTGCAGCACGTTGCCTTTTCGGTAGGAGGCGGTCAGCACGAGCTCCGGGGGGACGATCTCCGGGAAGCTCACCGAACCGTCGCTGCTGACGACGGCGATGCGCTGGCTGAGCACGGGGTAGTAGCGCTCCATGAACTGCTCGACGTCGGCGGCCGGCACCTTCAGGGGGGTGCCGGAGAGCAGCAGGTTCGCTTCCTGGTCGGTCACCGGATGCCCGGTCGGGGCCAGCGTGATGACGGTCTGTCCGTCGACGGCGTAGTGGTAGACGCCGTGCGTGCCGACGATGCCCGCCGTCCCGGTGGGCAGTTCGCGCCCGTCAATCCGCAGCGACGGCGTGAGGACCAGGTCCGCGGTCGCCGGCCCGGTCTCCCCGCCTGTTTCCGGGGTGGGGGCTTCCGGCGCGGCTTCGGCCGCGCGGGCTTCCGCCGCGGCTTCCGGGGTGGCGGCGTCAGCGGAAGCGTCGGCCGGTTCGTCGCGGTGGGCGTCCAGACCGATCACGGCCTGTTCCCGGACCTCGACGACGGTGTCGGCCTTGGCGCCGATCAGGGCGATGCCCAGCCGCTTGGCCTCGGCGAAGAGTTCCCACAAGAGCGGGCTGCTGAATTCGTCGAGGAAGAGCCAGTCGTTGTCTTCGCCGAAGTAGGTGAGGCCGGTGGCCCGGTGCAGCGGTGCAAACTGGCTGAACCAGCGGTGCTGTTCGGGGTCCAGCGGCAGGCCGTAGGTCTTGTAGCTGATGGTGTTCCAGCGCAGCTTGCTGCGGATCCACCGCCCGGTCTCGTTCTGCAGCACGGGACGGACCCCGACGCGCAGCCTGTTCCCGGCCTTGCGCGTCCAGTTCGGGCCCGGCGCGGAGGCCTGCGGCAGGGAGAGGCCCGAGGGCCGGTACTGGCGGTCCTGCCGCCGTCCGGGTTCCAGGAGGTCGAACTGCAGTCCCAGCGGAGACGTACTTTTCGCCTTGGCCTTCGACGGCTTGCCGGTGTCCTGCCGGGCCGGGTCCGGCGTGCCGCCGATCAGCCCCTCCAACGAGTCCTGCCAGCCGGCCGATTCCGGTTCCGGCTCGCGCGCGAAGGCCTGGCTGGAGATGACGTGCTGGCTGTTGCTGGCCAAGAGCACGGCTGCCACGTGTTTGCAGTCGTCGCCCACCGGGCAACTGCAGGAGGACGATGCCGGGCGCCACTGCCCGCTCTTGCCGGTTTCCAAGTAAATCCGGCAGCGGTACGGCAGGGCGGCGGTGCCAATGACCTTGGCGGTCAGCAGCCGGACGGAGGGGTCCCATACGGGTTCTGCAACGGAGCCGTCGGAGGCGTAGATCTTGCCGCGCGCAAAGGCGGCGCCGCCCACCAGCCGGATGATTTCGCTGACGTCAACCAGCGGAAAAGTGAGAGCGGCCATGGCTTCCATCATCTCACGCTGAAACCGGCGTCCGGCACCTGCCGCTGGCGCTGGGGACGGGGAGGACGACGCCGGAGGGGACGCTCCGCCGTCGTCCTGCGCCGCGGAAGTTACAGGGTGGTGAGGACCTTCGGCTTCTTGTCCTTGGTGTCCAGGATCAGCGCCAGCGCGATGCCGAGCAGCCAGACGTCCTTGGCCACGGGGGTGCCCTCGGAGCTGGGGCGGACGCCGCCTTCGGTGGTCATGTGGGGGGTGTTGAAGTACATGGCCAGCAGCGAACCGGAGAATACGGCCAGCCCCAGGCCGGCCAGCCGGCTGGGCACGAACGGCAGCAGCAGGGCGGCGCCGAGGGCGGTCTCGCCGTACGCGAGCAGCTTGCCGAACTTCTCGGGTTCCATTTCCTTTAACTGGGGGATCGCGCGGCTGCCCATTTCCTGCATCGCCGCGGCACTGTCTCGGTCCAGGTTCCGCTTGCCCAGACCGGAGTTGAGGATGAACGCGCCGGTGGAAAGGCGCAGGGGAATATGGCTCAGTTTCATCGGGACTGTCCTTCTCCGGTAGGTGGCTGTCATGTTCGAGCCTACGGTCCCGCCACGGTGTCCGCTAGGGCCCGAGGCAGGGTCCGCCAGGGCGGGAGCGGGCTCTCGGAGGCAAGCTTGCCGGGCACGGGTTCTCGCGGCCCGGACCGGCTTCCGCGCCGTTCTCCCTGGCCGGCGCTGCCTACTTCTTGGCGGCCCGGACCACGCGGGCCAGGGCCCGCCCGGTGATCCAGACCAGGGGGATCAGCACGGTGAACAACGCAACCGTGTTCGGCCGGAAGCTGGCGGGTCCGGTGCCGTTGCCGATGTAGGCGCCGAGCGGAACGGCCATCCCGCCGCCGCCTCCGCCGGCGGCTCCCCCGGAGTCGCCGCCGCCGAATCCGTACTGGACCATGGCCACGGGCACCACGGTGTCGCCGCCCACCTGCAGCGGTTCTCCGTAGGTCCGGGCGACACCCAGGGACTTGAACTGCTCGGCCAGCCGCTCCGGCACGGACTGCCCGGCCGAAGCGCGCTGCTCCTGTCCGGTCGGCACGCGCTGCTCCTGTCGCAGGGAGGAGCCACTGTCGGGCGGGACGGAACCGGTTTCTGTTGGCATGGCCACATCCTAGTCGAGGCAGGGAGGGCGTCCACCGGTCCGGTCCGGGCTGAAGCTTTCACCCGGTGAGAAAGCCGAGCACGCCGCGGGCTTCGAGGTTAAGGGCGCGGCGCTTGACCCGGGTGGCCAGCCGGTAATAGTCCACCAGCTGCTCGCAGAGCACCGGCCAGGTGCGGCCCTGCACCGAGTCGAAGGCGGCCCTGCCCAGCGCGCGGCGCTTGGTGTCGTCGCCCACCAAATCCTGGACGTACCCGCGCAGTTGGTCCAGCCTCCCGGGCTCGTAGATCCAGCCGGTCCGCGAGGGATCGACCAGGTCCACCGGGCCGCCGCGGCCCACAGCGACGACGGGCACGCCGCTGGCCATGGCCTCCTGGATGGTTTGGCAGAACGTTTCGGATTCGCCGGGGTGGACAAAGAGGTCGAAGGAAGCCACATGCCGGGCCAGGTCTTCGCCGCCCTGGAAACCGGCGAAGTGGGCGCCGGGCAGCCTCTCCTGCAGCTCCTCCTTCAGCGGACCCGAGCCGACCACCACCAGCCGCGTGCCGGGGAGGTCGGCCAGCACGGCCAGGTCCTCCACCTGCTTTTCCGCCGCCAGACGGCCCACGTAGCCGATGATCCGTTCGCCGCGCGGCGCCACGGACGCCCGCCAGCCGGCGTCGTGCTTATCCGGATGGAAACGGCTGGTGTCCACGCCGCGGCGCCACAGGTGGACGCGGATGCCGCGGCCGCGCAACTGCTCCATGGCGAACGACGACGGCGCCAGGGTCAGGGTGGAGGCCTTGTGAATGTTCTCCACCCGCTGCCACAGCAGCTCCTGCAGCCAGGGCGCGCCGTAGCGGGCCGCGTAGGCGGGCACCTCGGTCTGGTAGACGGAGACCGTGGGCAGGCCGAGCTGCTGGGCGGCCTGTACCGCACGCCAGCCCAGGATGAAGGGCGACGCCACGTGGACCACGTCCGGACCGAAGTCCGCCAGCACCCGGCGGAGGCGAGCCACGGTTCCGGCCGCCACCCGCACGTTGGGATAACCGCGCAGCGGAATGGACGGCAGGCGGTGGACCGGGTAGCCCTCCACCGTGGCCGGGGCGGTGTCCTCCAGCCAGGACGACGCCGGTGCGATCACCAGAACGTCGTCGCCGCGGCGGCGCAGGTGGGCGATGACCTGCAACAGCGACTGGGTGACCCCGTTCATGTGCGGAAGGAATGATTCGGCAACGATAGCTATCCTCACACCGCCCAGCCTGCCCGCGGCCGGCGGCCGGCAGGCAAGCACGTGTGATCGTGTCGGTGAACGGCTGCCTAACTCCACTCTGGGAGGGTGGTCGGGTGACCATGGGACTCCTGGCGCTGATCACCGGCGCAATCTTCTTCGGTTCGGTGGCCCAGCGCATCGCGGGCATCGGGTTCGCGCTGCTGGTGGCGCCGATCCTGGCGATCCTGCTCGGGCCGCACGAGGGCATCATGATGATCAACATCTGCGCCGTCGTCTCCTGCGGGCTGATCGTGCCCCGGGTCTGGCAGGAGATTGACTGGAACCTGCTGCTGTGGTTGTCCGTCCCGGCCGCCGCCGGCACGGTTTTGGGTTCCTGGTTAGCGGTGCAGGTCACGCCTGCTGTGCTCTCCGCCGTGGTGGGCGGGGTGGTGATGGCGGGGCTGGCCGTGGCGGTGGTGTTGGGCCGTGCCGAAGTCACCGTTTCCGGGCAGCTGCCCAAGGTGCTCGCGGGTTTCGGCTCCGGGCTGACCAACGCGCTCGCCGGCGTGGGTGGCCCCACCGTCAGCGCGTACGCCATTCTGTCCCACTGGCCGCCGCGCCGGTTCGCTGCGACGCTGCAGCCATTCTTCCTGCAGCTGTGCATCATCACCGTGGGCGCGAAGCTGGCGGTGGACCCGGGCAGCGTGCCGCAGTTGGACTGGTGGATGTGGGCGGTGATTGTGCTTTCGATCATCATGGGCATCGTTGCCGGCGAACGGCTCGGACGGCGGCTGCGGGACGAGCACGCCAGGACCGCAGTAGTCGTGCTTGCCTTTCTGGGAGCTGCGGGTGCATTGGCCAAGGGGCTGGCGGACTTGATGGCCTGAATCCGGGCCTTTTCCGGTATTCCGGGGAGCAGGAATAGGGGGCTGGCTTTATTTCCCAAAGCGGGTATGGTCTTTAGCAAGACATCCCGCTTGAGAAAGAGGAGCACGAATGTCAGGTAAAACGCCGTCACGCGAGAGTGCCAAGAAACAAGGCAGAAGCATCAAAGAAAAGCGTGCCGAAAAGCGCGAAAAGGCGGTCCTGGAGAACGAAACCGTTCCCAAGCGGCGCAAGCGCTAACACACCGGTAACCAACACCGTCCCTCAAATCGACAGCCCTTGCGGTGCTGCGGTCTAGAGGCGTACGGAATGCCGATGCCGAAAGAATCGTTGAAACACGGTTCTTGCAGACTGGCGGAGCCACGGAAAGAGTCCGCGGAATTTGGTTTCCTGCGTTGAATTTTCGTTGAGCAAATATCCGCCTGCGGGGCGGCCGGATTGATGTCAATGTCATCCGGCCGCCCATTCCATTGTTGAGCCCGACTCTCGAAGCAGTATGAGTTTCCCGGACAAAGCGGGCCGTTCCGAGTTGCGGTGGGGGAGAGCGGCGCGCCGGTGGGAGCGTGGCTGCGGGGTGTGAGGCGTTGAGGCCCATCAGCGGCGCACTTGATAGCGCACGTGAAGCACCCGGTTGCCCTGAATCACTACGTCGGGATCCTCCAGCAGGTGCTGTGCGTGGACCGACCCGAAGTAGCGCTTGCCGGACCCGAACACGACGGGTACGACGTCCATGCGAACCTCGTCGACCAGGCCCGCGGCAAGCATCTGGCCACCGACGTCACCGGCGGCGACCTCGACGACGCGGTTTCCTGCAAGCTCTTGCGCCTTGACCATGGCTGCCTCGACACCGTCGACGAAGTGAAACGGCGCCTCGGGGTCCCAGCCCTCGGGCTCCGGCCGGTGCGTCACGACGACCACGTGGTCGACCCCGCTCGGAGGCTTCCCGTCCCAGCCGTCCGTCAGGTCGAAGACGTGGCGGCCGACCAGCGTCACCCCGATCTGGTCCCAGTACGGCCGGGTGTAGTCGTAGGTCGTCTGCGACACCTTTAACTCGCCACTCTCGTCCAACGGGACGTCACCGTTGGACAACCAGTCGAACAGCGGTCCGGGCTGGTCATCCTCGTCCGCGACGAAGCCATCCACCGACACCGAGCTGTACATGACCACCTTGCCCACGGGGCTCTCCTCTGCTTCGGGGTGCCCCACACTAGCGTCTCGTGAGCTGGTGCTCCAGCAACAAGCGCGGGAAACTGCAGCGACTCGAACCCGCTGCCAAGCCCAGCCCGGCACCCGCTGCGTCGGCAGGGTCCGCTCGAGCGCGCCGTGTGCCAATTGCCACGGCACCGAGTCGCTGAACGGACAGGGGCAGCCGGGCTGGCACGATAGAAGCAATGAAACTCACGTCGCGACCGGAAGGCCAGGCCGGACTGCCGATGCCCCTGTGGCTGCAGGGTGTCTTCGAGTTCTTTCAGTGCGCCCTGCTCTCGGCCATCCTGGTGCTGCTGCCGCTGGTAGGTGTGTGGTTCGCGGACGGCTTCGACGACCGCAGCTTCGATTCGCTGGCGCGGCTCGGAGGCCAGGCATGGCTGCTGATCCACGGCGTCCCGCTGGAACTGGCCATCCAGACCGGCTCCAGTTCGGCGGAAACCCTGCGCGGCACGTTATCTCTGGTGCCGCTGGGACTCATGCTCGTTCCGTTCTTCCTCTCCTGGCGCGCCGGACGGCGCCTGGCGAGGGCCTCGTACACCGACCAACTGTGGCAGGCGCTGGGCGGCGCGCTGGGAACGTACGCGGCGGCGGGGGCCGCAACCGCCTACATGGTGCGCACCGACGAAGTGGATATTTCCACTGTGGCCGGCGCGCTCATCCCGCTGCTGCCCGCCGGTGCCGGGCTGATCGTCGGCGCGTACCGGGAGGCTGGATCGTGGGGGCGCTTGATCGGCGTGGATGCCGCGGCTTGGGTCGCCCGCACCAGCCAGCACTCACGCTGGGCGGGATCTTACGTCTGGGCGGCGGTCCGCGCGGGGCTGCTGGCGGTGACGGCCGCGGTGTCACTCTCGGCCTTGCTGCTCGCCGTGGATCTCGGCCTGCACTGGGCCGAAATCGTGGAGATTTACGAACAGCTCGGCGCGGGCATTATCGGCGGCGCAGTGCTCACGGTGGCGCAGCTTGGGCTGGTCCCGAACCTCGTGGTGTGGACGCTGGCATGGTCCTCGGGGGCCGGCTTTGCTATCGGCTCGGGCAGTTCAATCGGTCCGCTGGCCACCACGGTGGGCCCGATGCCCGCGTTCCCGGTGCTGGGGGCGCTGCCGACGGGGGAGCTGTCCTATGGCCTCGCGGCCCTGGCCTTGCCCGTGCTTGCGGGGGTGCTGGCCGGATGGTGGTTCCTGCGCGAGGGCGAGAACCATTTCGACGAGTGGCTCTCCATCAAGATCCAAGCCCGCTGGTTCACCGCATCCGGCTCCACCGTGGTCCTGGGCCTGTTCGTCGGTGCTGTCGCCGGGGCCGCGACCGCCGGGTTGGTGTGGCTGTCCAACGGTTCGCTGGGGATCGGACGGTTGACGGAGATCGGACCCGATCCGATCTCGACCGCCCTCTGGGTGGCGGGCGAAGTCGCCGTCGGCACGATGCTGGGCTATGCGGTGGCCCCTTGGCTGGAGCGCGAGCCGGCCAAGTCCCGCAGCCGGAAGTAACCTACGGCCTCAGCAGGTCGTTCAGGTTCAGCAGCTCGTCTTCATAGGCGGCCAGACATTCTTCGCGGGCTGACTGCGTAACGGCCATCTGGTTGCAGGCCTCGAACTCGGCCGTCAGCGGCCAGAAAAGCACTTGCGCCAGCGTGGTCAGCAGGAAGAAGCCGCCAGCACCGACACCCAGCACATAGGTAAGCCGGAGCGATCCCGGCAGGCCGGCGCGCACCGCTTTGACGAGTCCGATCACGGCCACCACGATGCTGGCCACGGCAAGCGCGGGAGCCACGGCCTTCCAGGGGAGCGGGAGCGCCGTCGCCAGGAACGTGGAAGCCAGTAGCAGCAGCAGCACACGGATGAAAAGCCCCGCCGACTTGGTCTGTTCCTCGGTCGGCGCCGGGCGCGTGTTCTGCAACATGGGTTTAAGCCTAGGCGAGAGGGACGCATAAAGTTGCTTCCATGCGCATTGTGGTCCTCGTTTCCGGCTCCGGCACCAATCTTCAGGCCGTCATCGACGCTATCGGCGACGGCCGCCTGAACGCCGAGATCGTGGCCGTGGGCAGCGACGTGCCCGGCTGCCGCGGCCTGGAACGTGCCGCCGCTGCGGGCATTGAGACGTTCAGCGTGGCTCCCGGAGACTTCGCCGCCCGGCCGGAATGGAACCGGGCGTTGGAAGAAGCTACCGCCGCCTTCCAACCGGACGTGGTGCTGCTGGCAGGGTTCATGCGCATCCTCGACGCCGTATTTGTTGCCCGCTTCGAGGGGCGGCTGCTCAATACCCATCCGGCGCTGTTGCCCTCGTTCCCCGGCGCCCACGGCGTGCGCGATGCCCTTGCCCACGGGGTCAAGATCACCGGCGTGACAGTGCATCTGGTCGATTCCGGGGTCGATACGGGACCCATTCTCGCCCAGGCCGCGGTGCCGGTGCTCGACGACGACACTGAACAATCTCTCCACGAACGGATCAAGGTTGAGGAACGCCAACTTCTGGTGCAAACCCTCGCCAACTTCGCCTAGCCTCGGCTCAACAACGACGTCGGTGTCTCATCGGGGTTCTCGGGCGCGGTTTCCTTGCCAACACCGAGGATAGGGAGAGCGTTGTCAAGGGATGGCTGACGTTTCCACGTGACGCAGACCAAACCTGTGGAAAACCTCCGCATCCGCTGAGGCGTCTGGCTAGACTGGCACGCACCTAGCGTCTAGCCGACCAGCACCGGGGGGTCTGAGTGAGCCAGCAGCTACCACTCTCAGCAGGAACGCGCGCCGCCCGAGTCCTTGCCCCGCTCCTCGCAGCGGCTGCCCTCGCCCTATCGGGCTGCACCGGCTCTGCCGGGGCCGAGCCCTCCGCTCCGTCCCAACCCGCTGCATCGACTCCAGCCAGTGAGACCCCGCCGCCGGTCCCGACCCCTTCAGCCGTGCCGACCTACAAATCTGCAACCGAGGAAGGCCCCGCGGAAAATGTCCCGGTGCCGGAACTGCCGGAAGCCGCTCAGGAGGGGACCAAAGAAGGGCTGAAGGCGTTCGCCCGCTATTGGTACGACTTGCTGAGCTATGCCTACGAGTCGGGTGATACCGAAGAAATTCGACGTATTACATCGAGCGATTGCTCCCGGTGTCAGAAAGCCATGAAAGTGATCGAAAACTGGCATGCCGATGGTAGGTGGCTCGTTGGAGGTGCAGTGCAGGCGACTGGTTTCGGAGATGAAATCGCGGTCGATCAAAACGCCGTCTATCAGTTGCCGGTGCAAGTCGATTACGATCGCTTATCTTATTACTCTTCAGGCCAGCTCCACGAAAGCGAGCAGGCGTCAAGCGGCTCGATTGATTTGTTCATGGCCGTCTTTGAAGAGGGTGCATGGACTGCGGTTGATGTCGGCGTTATCGAGCCAGCTCAATAAGTTCGGAACTGAACTCATGATGCTTCGCGTTTGGATTCTCGGACCACTGTCGATATTACTTTCCCTTCTAAGTGCAACGTCTGCAACGGCTTCCGACCTTCCAGGCACAGGGCGATTCGATGACGAAGGGATTGCCATAGGCGTCTATCAAAAGTTGCCCGGAACGGAACTGTGGGCCATTTACCCCGCAGCTGGTGAACCCTCGAAGGATTTTCGGTTTGAGCTGGCGTGCCATGAAGGCGATGACATCGATAGAGGATGCTTACCAGGTGTGCCCTCTTGCGAAGATGGTGAAGACGGGACGGCGGTCGTATGGTCGTGGCGGAGCCTTGCTGCTCCTTCGCTCGGATGGACAAATTTGCCAGAGTTTGGATGCATCTATTCCTCTAATCCGGACGACGTTCTCGAACAAATTGCCAGCAGGATAGTTGAGCAATTTCGCACTCTCCCAGTGGATGCTGGAAGGATAACCATCCAACCGAGTCCTCATACCTTGGTTGGTGCCCACACTAATGTTTATGCCACTGCGAGCGAGCAGACTCATCGCATCGTCTTGTTGGGGCAAGATGTAGCTATTCATGCAGTGCCGGTTGAGTTCACCTGGGGCTATGGTGACGGAGCTCGTCTCGGACCAACTTCAAATCCAGGGGGCCCCTTGCCCAAGGAGCAGTGGGGCGGTGAGACGCCTACTAGCCATACTTACCGTGAGACCGGCGATTTTCGGGTTTCTTTGACGACAACTTTTCGGGGCACGTACAGCGTGAACAGCGGTCCAGCCATCCCAATTTCCGCTACTGGCTCCTTTACGGCTCCTTCTGCAGCGATCAGCGTCTGGCGTTCAGTGGTCAATAACTACGCAGATAATTGCCTTGAGAATCCCGAGGGGGCGGGCTGTTAGCGCGGAGCCAATTGCGTGTTGTGATATGCAGCACTTGAAGCACTTTTTTCATAATATCCGGCCTACCCGCGGATAGGGTATGTGACGGTGCTGACGCCACCGAGACGAGCGGCAGTCGGCCCTCGCATACCGTTACTCCAGGGGAGAGCATGAAGAAGTTGATGATGTCCGGCGCCGTGATGGCCGTGGCGGCGATTGCGCTTGTCGGCTGTGGCAGCGAGGCCGGTGCCGACAAGCCAGCCGACAGCAACAAACCGGTAGCAGCTACCACCGAAGCGCCGGCGCAGAATGTGCGGACTCCGGAGAAGAACGACCGGATGGCCGAGGATACGGCCGAAGGCCTGGCCTCCTTCACGTACTACTACTTTGACGCCAAGAATTACGCGGTCCAGACCGGTGACGCAGATCTGATGCGTGCAGTCGCCGCGGATTGCACAGGCTGCATGGAAGAGGCTGACGCCCTCGAGGCTGTTTACGCGGACGGCGGCTGGATTGCCGGCGGCCAGCCGAAGGCGCTGAACGTTGTGGCGTTGGATAAGGCCAAGGACGACGAAGGCAACCTGAGCGCAGTGGTTCCGTTCATGGAGGATGCCAGCACCACCCTGGACAAGGACGGCCAGACCGTCGAGACCAAGGAATGGGATTCGGACGGCACCACTCTGACGGTGACTGCCAACTATGCCGACGGCGCGTGGTCGATGGTGTCGGTCGAAGAGACGCCGGACGCCGACATCCCGGAGTAAACCCCGGTCGGCTCCTAGCCACGTGCGCCCTTCCGCCTGATGGCGGAAGGGCGCACTGCCGTCTGCGGGGCGGGGCGGGGGCTTTGCACTAGAGAAGTTCGGCGCCCTTGGTCTCGGGAGAGAAGCGCGCCATCCACAACACGGCGAGCAGCACCAGGACTCCGGCGATGGCGAAGGACCAGGCCAGCCCGAGGTAGGGCCACATGACCGAGGCGAAGATGAGTGGGCCGAAGCCCGCGCCGACGCGGGAGAACGTCGATGCCCAGCCGAAGCCCGACCCGCGCAGCTCCGTAGGGTAAAGCTCGGAGACGTAGGTGTACAGCACGGGAATGGCAATCTGCACGATCATGCCGTAGGCCAGCAGCAGAGCCACCACCGCCGGGGGGACATCAATTAGAAGCGCGACGACGACCAGCGTCAGTGCGGACAACGGCCCGGTGATGGCGAGGATCCACTTGCGCCCAGTCTTCTCGACGAAGTAGGCGGCGATGATGACGCCCACCAAGCCCACGGCGGCCATGCCCGCCGTGGTCAGGAAGGCCCGCCCTGCGGCGAACCCGGCGTCGATGAGGATGATCGGCATCCAGGTCAGGGCAAGGTAGTAGACCAGCAGGATGCTGAAGAACAAAGCCCACGCCGCCGTCGTAATTTTCCAGTTGAATTTCCAGACCGCGCGGAACTGCTCCAGCACGTTGACGGCCGACAGGCGCGGCGCCTCGCTCGGTTCAGGCAGCCGCCATTCGCGAACTGTTGCGCCGGTTCGCTCGATCATGCTGTTGATAACCTGCTCGGCCTCCGCCGTGCGGCCCCGGCTGACCAGATAGAGCGGGGATTCGGGCACCGACCGGCGGACCCAGAAGACAAGCAGCGCCGGCAGCACCATGATCAGCATGGTGAAGCGCCAATCGGCCACGGTGGCCATGATGAGGGCCGAGACGACGCCGCAGAGCGCGGCCCCGACCGGCCACCATCCGTCCATGGCAGTGAGGACCCGCCCGCGAAGCCGCCGCGGCGTGAATTCGCCGACCAGCGCATAGTCCACGGGGACACAGCCGCCAAGTCCGAAGCCCGCAATGAACCGGAAAACGCAGAACCAGACGAGGTCCGGGGCGAAGGCTCCGAGGACCGTGAAGAGCGAGAAGACCAGCAGCGTGGCAGTGAACGCCGTCTTGCGGCCGATGATGTCGGCAATCGATCCCCAGATGAAGGCGCCCAGGGCCATGCCGATGAGGTTCGCGGTGCCGATCCACGCGGCCTGCGCCGGAACGAGGTCCCAGTGGTCAGACAGCAGCGGGATCAGGACGCCGTTGAGCGTGACGTCCCACGCGTCGAACATGAAGCCGAGGCCGCCAAGCAGGAAGATCTTGCCCTGCACCCGCCAGCGCCAGGGGAGTTCCTGCACGATTTGGTCGCCGGTGGGCAGGTGAGCGGTCTGCGTCATTCGTGGCCTTCCAGGGAGTAGCTATGGATACTTTAGTCGCGGGCGGCAGATGAGAACGTTCTCATGGAGTTCTCCTGAACGTCTCACGGTCGGCGTGCATTGTTGATTCATCAGCACCTCACCGCAGGATGAAAGGCATCAACATGAACAAGCGCACTTTGTGGATCGCAACCGGAACCCTCGGCATCATGGCAATCGGTGCCGGTGCCGCCGTCGCGGACTCCGGGTTCGGAAGCCAGGATCTGGGCCCGGGCATCGTCCAGGCGCCAGATGCACCGGCTGTTGCCCCTGTCGTGAGCAGCAGCGTGTCCCCGGCTGCCGTGAATCTGGACCGGCAGGATGTGAAGACAGCGGCCTCCGCCGCTACGGCCCAGAGCCCGGCCAGCCCGGTCTCGGCCCAGAGCGCGCCCTCGCCGGTCTCGGCGCAGTCACCCGCCAGCCCGGTCTCGGCCCAGAGCGCGCCCTCGCCGGTCTCGGCGCAGTCCGCGGTTTCGGCCCCGAGCGCGCAGAGTGCTGACTAACGGAGCGCCAAATGCTGCCGGGGTCCCGGAGGTTGCCCGAGCACTGGCGCCTTGGTCCGTGTCGGACGTGCCAGGCGGTACCCGGGCCTGCCCGGGTACCGCTTCAGTAATCCACTACGCGTCCGAACGACGGCGGTGCCTGCGGCAGGCGCCGGCAGGCGATGCGGCCGCGCAGCCGCTGGAAGATGTGCGGTGGCAGGTCCAGGGCGGCGGCGAAGTCCTGTTCAGAGGTGAACCCGCCGCGCTTTTCCCTGACCTGGACGGCCTTTTTGGCAAGCGGACGCGAGAATCCGGGCAGGGTTTCGAGTTCGCGGGCGGTGGCCGCATTAACATCCACCGGTTCGAATGCGGCATCGGCCGTCGCCCGTGAGGCAGCCGCCGGAGCTGCAGCCTGCCGGCCAAGTGGTCCGGCCAAACTTGGCGCGTCCGGCCGGGCCGCCCGGGGTTCCCCGCCAGTGCCGGCTCCGGGTGCCGGGGCGCCGTTGCGGGAACCGGCACGGCTACCGTGCGCGGACCTGGGGCTGCCCGAGCCGGACCGGTTGCGCGACCGACCGCGGGAGTTCAGCTGGCTGCCGGAGCGCGCCCGTGTTGTTGACCCCGTGGTGCGGGAAGGACGGGCCGCGCCGCGGTCCCGGTCCCACTTGAAGCGCAGGTATTCGGGATTGATGGCCAGAGCGAAGCTGCTGCCGGCCAGCCAGCATGCCAGGAGCAGCCACGTGGCGATTTCTTCCTGCACGCCGGTGCCGTCGACCAGGGCTATGGCCACGGCCGTGAGGGTGAGGTGGACCAGACCGAGGATCCACCACAGCGGCCGCCCCGCCCGCGAACCGACCACCAGCAAGGCAGCTCCGCCCAGGAACCCGAAGGTTCCCAAGGGGACCAGCAGCCAGAGGCTCTGGCGCAGATTCCACATCAGGCTCGGTTGGGCCGAAGACATCAGTGATCCACCGACCTTCCAAACGGCACCGGTTTGGCCGGCGGAAGCTTGCAGACCACCAACCGGTTCAACCGTGCGAGCTCTGGATTCCGTACATCCAAAGCGGCGGCGAAGTCCGCCACGGTGCGGAAGGGCCCACGCTCCTGGCGCAACCGCACGGCCTTGCGCGCCTTGTGCCTGCTGATCCCTGGCAGCTTCTGCAGGGCCGCCGCCGGTGCCGAGTTCACGTCCACGGGCTCGGCCGGCAGCGCAGAAGACGCGCCTGCTCCCGGTCTGCCGGATTGGGCGTAGTAGCTTGCCGCGTCGAGCCCGGGGTCGTTGAGGAGATCGGCCGCGGCCCCCGCGGGGGCCGGAGCAGTCCCTGCGAGCGGCGAGGCGGGACGGGGACGACGGCGGAACATGGCCGCGGCGGTGGGCATCGCGGTCGTGCTGTCCATTCCGGTGCCCGCTGGAGTCCGGCGGACGAGGGCACTCCACGTGCTGCCGGAGGAGCGGGACGCCTGGGTCCAGCGGTTGCGCAGCCAGGCCTGATTGATGCCCAGCGCATGCAGTGAGCTGATGGCCCAGAGCAGGAGCCGGGCCGTCGGGCCGGCCTCTTCGTTCATGAACAGCGAAACCAGCAGTGCCACCAGGTAGAGGCCGCCGGCGGACAGCCAGGCGGCGCGGCGCGCCAGCAGGCCGATGATCACGAAGCCGGCCCAGCCCAAGACCCCGAGGCCGAGCAGCGGCAGCAGCAGCCACAGGCTGGCGACACCGAGCCAGGGAATGGGCGGTGTTCCGGTCCGGCCTGCGAGGGCGGCGGGAGAGTCAGCGGCGGACATTCAGGACCATGGTGACGCTCTGGTCTTCCTCGACCCTCTCGGATGCGAGCTCCAGGCCGGCGGTGTGCGCGCGTTCCCGCAGCTTCTGCAGCACCGCCTGCTGGACTTGGCGCGCGTACGCGGCGTCGATCGCCTGGACGATCTCGGCCGCGCGCCGCCGGTCGACGTCTTCACCGCTGAAGTGGACCTGCCAAATGCCGTCGGCGTCGCGTTCGAAGACCGCCGCCACGTCTGCCCAGTCCGCCTCGAGGGAGGCCTCGGTGACACGGGAAACCTTCGCCTGCGTATCTTCCAGGGCAGCCTGCAGCAGGTTCAGGTCCCGCATCCGGGTTTGCACCTGGATTTGGGGCACGGCAGCAATCTCCGGCACCGTGTCCGCGGTGCGGCTCTTGGCCCTGCCCTCGAGGGCGGCATTGACCGTGGCGACGGCGGCGATGGCCGCGGGGATCAGCAGAACGGAAACACTCATGGGGTTTCTCCTGGTTCGGCGCCGGCCGGAACCGGGCGGGGCATGGTGGCGGGGGCGAGCGGGTGGCGGCGGGCGGTCGGGCGGTCGGCCCGGGCGCCCAGATCCGTCAGCAGAGCGTCCAATTGGTCGTCGGTGGCCCAGCCGTTCAGGCCGACGGTGCCGTCGGCCGCGACCCGGATCTCGATTCGGTCGGGCTGTGCCTGAATGTCCTTCAGCAGGTTACGGTAGCGGCCGGTCAGCGCGGTCAGGCCCTGGTTGGTGGAACCGATCCAGGGCCGGTGCAGTTCCGGCCGGTCCCTCAGGTACGGTCCGTCCGCGAGCAGGTCGGTGGCAGCGAGCAGCCCGGCAATGTCTTCGCGGTCCGCGGCCCAGCGCCGCAGGTCACGGTGCAGGTAGCCGGTGAACGTCATCACGGACAGGCCGGCGGCCTGGAAGGCGCGCGCGACGACGGCGCTGGCCGCCGCCTGTTCAAAGGGTTCGCCGCCCAGCAGGGTCAGGCCTTCGGCGCCCGCCGCCACCGCCTGGTCGACGAGATCGGCGGCGAATTGCCGGGTCGGGACGAGCTCTGCTCCGTGGGCGGCCCACAGGTGGGGGTTGAAGCAGCCGGGACACCGGATGGAGCAGCCTTGCAGCCAGAGCGCGGCCCGCCGGCCCGGTCCCTCGGCCTCGGTGGCCGGGAGGAACCGCGCGTGCCGGATGACGCCGGCGTCGGACGGCGCCGGGGCGCAGCCGTTGTTGATGCGGGGCTCCGGGACCGGGACGCGCGGCTGCCCGGGCACGCCGGGGCTATCGGTCTGCGGACTCATTGCGGACGTAGTCGCTGGTCGTGACGGCGGTGCGGTGGTAGTCCTCGGTGTAGGAGCTGGATACACTCTCGGCCTCCAGCAGATCCTCCAAAACCGTGATGTAGTCCAGGCACTCGGCGCCGAAGATGTTGCGGGTCTCGGCCGATACCGCGCCGTCGGGTCTGACCGTGACGATCAGTTGTTGCTGGTCCATCGCTCTTCCTCCGAGGGGTCGGGTGTTGTCTAAAAGTCCACGGTGCGGCCGCCGCGTACCGGCTGCCCGGCGGCTGCGGCGGGCAGGCCACCGGCAGGTGGCGCCGGGTCGATCGGCTGTCGAATGTCCGCGTCCAGATCCTCGCTGCCGGTGGCACCGACGGCACGCAAGGCAGCCCACTGCCGGATGGCGCCCACTTCCTCGGCCTGCGTGATGGCCAACGGAATCATGTTGGCGACGGCCCGCTGCAGGTCGTCCAGGCGGACCGGGCGGTCTTCGGCATAGGCATCGAAAAGCGCGGCGACGACCGCCTGTTCGATTTCCGCACCGGAATAGTTTTCCGAGGCATCGGCGAGGAGCCCGACGGCGGCCGGATCGTTGGCGACGGCGTGCAGCTGGTTGGCGGCGGTGCCCTTGCCGGCCATCTGGATCTGCCAAATCACCCGGCGTTCGGCGTCGCTGGGCAGATCGACGAAGAAAATTTCGTCGAACCTGCCCTTGCGCATGAACTCCGGGGGCAGCCGGTCGATGTTGTTGGCGGTGGCGACCACGAAAACCGGATGGCGCTTTTCCTGCATCCAGGTCAGGAACGAGGCGAAGACGCGGGCGGAGGTTCCGGAATCCCCCTCGCCGCTGGTGCCGGAGAAACCCTTTTCGATCTCATCGATCCACAGGATCGCCGGCGAGATGGCTTCGGCGGTGGCGATGGCGTTGCGCATGTTCTGTTCGCTGGAGCCGACCAGGCCGGAAAAGACCCGGCCGATGTCCATCCGCAGCAACGGCAGCCCCCAGGCCGACGCCATCGCCTTGGCCGTCAGGGACTTGCCGCAGCCGGGCACGCCGGTGATCAGCACGCCCTTGGGCGCGGGCAGGCCGAAGTCGGCAGCGGCATCCAGCCAGGATCCCTTTCGCTTGGCCAGCCACCGCTTGAGGTTGTTCAGCCCGCCGACCTCGTCCAGGCTGATGTTCACGTCCACGTAGTCCAGCAGCCCGGACTTGCGGATGGTCTGGCGCTTCTCGTCCAGCACCACGTGCACGTCGTGCGCGGTCAGCTCGCCGTCGTCGACCATCGCCCGCGCGAAGGCGTTCTCGGCTTCGGCCATGGTCAGGCCCAGGGCCGCCTGCACCATGTTCTCCTGGTCGGCTTCACCCAGGCTGACCTTGATCCGTCCGCCGTCGGAATTCTGGCTGATCATGTGCGCCAGCATGGCCTTGATTTCGTCATGACTGGGCAGCGGAAAGTCGACCAACGTGACGGCCTTCTCCAGTTCGGGCGGAATGCGCAGCACCGGGGCGACGATGATCAGCACCCGACCGGTGGTGCCCTGTCGGAAGGCGGCAGAGACCTCGCGGACCTTCCGGACCACCTCGGGGTCCGCCGGGCGCTGGTCGGTGCCGAAGTAGGCGTGCAGGTCGAAGAAGATGAAGACGCCCGGATCGTGCGCGCCGAGCACCCGGTCCAGGGCACGCGCCGGGGCCGTGGTGTTGGACTGCTGGCCGTCGCTGGGGGAGAGGAGCCCGCTGCTGGCGTTCCACGTCCAGACGGGGCGCGGGGTGCGCAGCGCGGCGGCGCACTTGAGCACTTCGGCGTGCACGCGTGCTTCTTCATGGCTTTCGACATACAGCACGGGGATGCGGGCCTTGAACGCTTGGTCAAGCGTTTCAGCAAAAGACATGGGTCTCTCCCCTTAAGGAACAGAATCGGGATCTGGCTCTACTTTAGGCACAGTTGCAGGGACTGGGCGCTTTGGCCGCGGGTTAGGCGCAGTTCTCAGCGCCCGATGTCCAGGCTCCAGCTGCCCTCGCTGGTGTCCACCAGGAAATACGTCACCGGGTACGGCTGCCAGGAGAACCGTGTGGTGCTGCTGCCGATCTTGTTGACCACCAGGTTTCGACGCGATTCCTGCCAGGTGTAGACGGCGATGTTGGCGTCACCGGTGTAGGTGAATTCGGCCAGTACCTCATCGCCCTCGTAGCGCACCAGGGCAGGGCCGGAGCCGGCGACCCTACCGTCTTCCGGCACGGCGTAAGCGACCGGGCGGACCTCCAGGCGCCAGTCGCCGTCCGCCTCGACATGCAGTGAAAATTCTTCCCGCGCGGTGGCCAGGAGACCGGCCGAGGGTTCGTCCCGGTCGCCGGAGTTGTAGAGGAAGTGGACCGGCCAGTCGGGGTTCTCCGGGTCGTCCACGGCTACGCTGGCATCCACGCCGCTGTCGATGACGATCTCGAACGGACCGTCGTAACCGGCCGGCCGCTGGTAGCCAAGGACCGCGTTGCCGGATCCTGCATAGCTGCCGGGGCCGCCGGCTTCGGCCACGGTTCCCTCCCCGGCCGCCGCCGACGCCATGCCGGTCGTTTCCCCGGCGCCGGGCGCGGGATCCGCTGCGTTCCCTGCCGCCGGTCCGTCCGCCGGACCGGGGTCGGCGCCCGTGGCGGCCGCGGCGGTGAAAAGGTGAGGCAGCAGCCGGGGAACGGCGAAGCCGAGCGCGCCGCACAGAACCAGGAGACCCAGCAGCCAGACCACGAGCGAAAAGCGACCGATCCGCAGTGCCGCGTCCTCAGTCATCGGTGCCGACATGTTGTGCTGTTCTCCTTTGCGTGTCCCCATGAGGTTACCCACACCGCGGATCCGCTTCACACTCGGTGCCCGGCAGAAGCCCGACGCTAGACTTGGAGCATCCCCGAAGCCATCCTTCCTTGGAGATTTGTGTGAGCCTGAAGCAGCTTGACCGTGTTCCCATCCGCCGCGCGTTGATCTCGGTGTACGACAAGACCGGGCTGGAGGAGCTGGCGGAAGGCCTGCACAGCGCCGGGGTCGGCATCGTTTCCACCGGTTCGACGGCCAAGAAGATCGCCGCTGCAGGCATCCCGGTCACCGAGGTTTCCGAGATCACCGGTTTCCCCGAGTGCCTGGACGGCCGGGTCAAGACGCTGCACCCGCGCATTCACGCCGGCATCCTGGCCGACCGCCGCCTCGATGACCACGTCCGGCAGCTCACCGACCTCGAGATCGAGCCCTTCGACCTCGTGGTGGTCAACCTCTACCCGTTCGTGCAAACGGTGCGTTCCGGCGCCAGCCAGGACGAGGTCGTGGAGCAGATCGACATCGGCGGCCCTTCGATGGTGCGGGCCGCGGCGAAGAATCATCCGTCCGTGGCGGTCGTGGTGGATCCCGCCGCGTACGCGGACGTGGTGAAGGCGGCGAGTTCCGGCGGATTCGACCTGAAGACCCGCCGCCGGCTGGCGTCGTTGGCCTTCGCCCACACCGCCGCTTATGACACCGCCGTGGCCAAGTGGACCGCCGAGCAGTTCGGCGACGACGCCGAGGCCGTCGAGGCGGCGCCGGCGTTCCCGCCGTACGCCGGCCTGGCACTGGAGCGCTCGGAGTCGCTGCGCTACGGCGAGAACCCGCACCAGGCCGCCGCGCTGTATGCGGAGACCGGCGCCGAGCCGGGCATCGCGCAGGCCGAACAGTTGCACGGCAAGGCCATGAGCTTCAACAACTACGTCGACGCCGACGCCGCCGTGCGCGCGGCCTTCGACTTCGCCGAGCCGGCCGTCGCGGTGGTCAAGCACGCCAACCCCTGCGGCATCGCCGTCGCGTCCCCGGGCGCCGCCGATCCCATTGCGGATGCGCATGCGAAGGCCCACGCGACCGACCCCGTGTCCGCATTCGGCGGCGTCATCGCCGCAAACCGAACGGTGACCGCCGGCATGGCCAATACGGTCAAGGACATCTTCACCGAGGTGGTTGTCGCCCCGGGCTTCGAGCCGGAGGCCGTCGAGATCCTGTCGAAGAAGAAGAACATCCGGCTGCTGGTCCTGCCGGACGGCTTTGCCCGGGACACGGTCGAGTACAAGCAGGTCTCCGGCGGCATGCTGCTGCAGGCCTCCGACCGGATCGACGCCGACGGCGACGACCCTGCCAACTGGACGCTGGCCGCCGGCGAGGCCGCCGACGAGGCGACCTTGGCGGATCTGGCCTTCGCCTGGCGCGCTGTCCGGGCAGCGAAGTCCAACGCCATCCTGGTCGCGGCCAACCGCGCCGCGGTGGGCATCGGCATGGGCCAGGTCAACCGGCTGGATTCCTGCCGCCTGGCCGTCGAGCGGGCCAATACGCTCGGCGTGGCGGTCGACGGCGGGGCCGACACTGCCGGGGGAGCGGCCAATGTGCAGGGCTCCGGGGCGTCCGAGCGCGCCCGCGGTGCCGTGGCGGCATCGGACGCGTTCTTCCCGTTCGCCGACGGCTTGCAGATCCTCCTCGATGCCGGCATCCGTGCCGTAGTGCAGCCCGGCGGTTCGGTCCGGGACGAAGAAGTGGTGGCAGCGGCCGACGCCGCCGGCATCACCATGTACTTCACCGGGGCACGCCACTTCTTCCACTGACCGGTCCCCCCGCTGGGCAGCGGGGCCTCGTCAACGGGCGAAAATCCTTGCCGGCAGGGTGCCGGGGGCGCAGGTTCAAGGGAACCGGCGTGCCCGGCACCGGCCGCCAGGCGTCGCGCCCCTCGGGAGGCGGTGCGCCGCCGTCGTGCCGGGCGCCAGGCCTCGCGCCCCCCGGGAGGCGGTGCACCGCCGTCGTGCCGGGCGCGGGACCGGTCCGGACACGTGTGGCTTCTGCGGCACGACGGCTTCCCGACGGCCTCGCGGTCTGCGGTGTGCGCGTCTCCAACCGGCGCCCGGCCGCCCTCCTCGGGTAAATTGGAGGAGTTGAGTAACCAAAGAGACCCACTTTTGCAGGGAGACGCCTCACCCATGGCCAAGATTATCTATACCCACACCGACGAAGCGCCGATGCTGGCCACCTATTCGTTCTTGCCGATCGTTGAGGCCTACGCCTCCACGGCTGGTGTGGAAGTGGAGACCCGCGACATCTCGCTCGCCGGCCGTATCATCGCCGTCTTCGGCGACTACCTCACCCCCGAGCAGCGGATCGGCGACGCCCTGGCCGAACTGGGCGAACTGGCCAAGCAGCCGGAAGCCAATATCATCAAGCTGCCGAACATCAGCGCCTCCGTGCCGCAGCTGAAGGCTGCCATCAAGGAGCTGCAGGGCCACGGCTACGCGCTGCCCGACTACCCGGACGATCCGTCCTCCGACGAGGAGAAGGACATCCGCGCCCGCTATGACAAGATCAAGGGCTCGGCGGTCAACCCGGTGCTGCGCGAGGGCAACTCGGACCGCCGCGCGCCCCTGTCGGTGAAGAACTACGCGCGCCAGAACCCGCACAGCATGGGCGCCTGGACCGCCGACTCCAAGACGAACGTGGCCACCATGGGCGCCGATGACTTCCGCTCCAACGAGAAGTCGGTGGTCATGCCGGCCGACGACAAGATCAAGATCCAGCTGGTGGCCGAGGACGGTACCGTCACGGTCCTGAAGGACGCCTTCCCGGTGCTGGCCGGCGAGGTCATCGACGGCACGGTCATGCGCGCCGCCGCGCTGGACGAATTCCTGGCCGCCCAGGTGGCCCGCGCCAAGGAAGAAGGCGTGCTCTTCTCGGCGCACCTGAAGGCCACCATGATGAAGGTCTCCGACCCGATCATCTTCGGCCACGTGGTCAAGGCCTACTTCTCCGAGCTGTTCGCAGCCTACGGCGACAAGCTTGCCGCTGCCGGCCTGAGCCCGAACAACGGCTTGGCCGCCATCCTGAACGGGCTGGCGGCGCTGGACGCCGAGGACCGCAAGGGCGTCCAGGAACTGATCGACAAGGGCCTGGACGAGGGCCCGGCCATCGCCATGGTGGACTCCGACAAGGGCATCACCAACCTCCACGTTCCCTCGGACGTGATCGTGGACGCCTCGATGCCGGCCATGATCCGCACCTCCGGCCACATGTGGGGGCCGGACGGCCAGGAAGCCGACACGCTGGCAGTGCTGCCGGACAGCTCCTACGCCGGGATCTACCAGGTGGTTATCGACGACTGCCGCGCCAACGGTGCCTACGATCCGACCACCATGGGCACCGTCCCCAACGTCGGCCTGATGGCCCAGGCGGCGGAGGAATACGGCAGCCACGACAAGACGTTCGAGATCCAGACCGCCGGCACCGTGCAGGTAGTCGACGGGGCCGGCACCGTGCTCATCGAGCACCAGGTGTTCCCGAACGATATCTGGCGCGCCTGCCAGACCAAGGACCTGCCGATCCGCGACTGGGTGAAACTGGCCGTGACGCGCGCCCGCGCCAGCCAGACTCCTGCCGTGTTCTGGCTGGACGAAACCCGCGCCCACGACGCCAACCTGATCGCCAAGGTGAACGAGTACCTCAAGGACCACGACACCGACGGCCTGCAGATCGAGATCATGGCCCCGGAGAAGGCCACCGCCTTCACCCTGGAGCGTCTCCGCAAGGGCGAGGACACCATCTCGGTGACCGGCAACGTGCTGCGCGACTACCTCACGGACCTGTTCCCGATCCTGGAGCTCGGCACGAGCGCCAAGATGCTCTCGATCGTCCCGCTGATCAACGGCGGCGGCCTGTTCGAGACCGGTGCCGGCGGATCCGCTCCGAAGCACGTCCAGCAGCTGCTGGCCGAGAACCACCTGCGCTGGGATTCGCTCGGCGAGTTCCTGGCCCTGGCCGTGTCCTTCGAGCACCTGGCCACCTCCACGGGCAACGCCCGAGCGCAGATCCTGGCCGACACGCTGGACGCCGCCACGGGCACGTTCCTGCTGGAAAACAAGTCGCCCAAGCGCAAGGCCGGCGAGCTGGACAACCGCGGCAGCCACTTCTACCTTGCCCTCTACTGGGCGCAGGAACTGGCCAACCAGACCGCCGACGCCGAGCTGGCCGCGGCCTTCTCCGGCATTGCCTCCGAGCTGGCCCAGAACGAAGGGGCCATCGTCGGCGAGCTCAACGCCGTGCAGGGATCCCCGGTGGACCTGGACGGCTACTACCGGCCGGACGCCGCCAAGGCCGCCGAGGTCATGCGCCCGTCGGCCACGCTGAACAGCATCGTGGCCACGCTGACCGGCAAGAAGTAGGCGGCGCCGGGCGCCCGTCCGGCAGCAGCCACCCCGTTGCGACGGCGGACGGCGCACCTCCCGCGGGAAGGTGCGCCGTCCGCCGTCGTGCTGTCCGGGCCGGTCCGCTGCCGCCGCGTCGGCCCGCTGCTCTTCGGCTCAGTCCGTCACCGGCACCGCACGGTCATTGGCATAGCTGACCCCCAGCTGGGCGCGGACCCCGTCGAAGAGCCGCATGGTGTCCACGGTGTCCGCCCAGGGCATGGTGGGGCTCTGCAGCAGGCCGGACTGGACGCAGCGGGTGACTTCGCGTAGCTCGAAAACGTAGCCGCGGCCGACGCTCGGGAAGGTTTCCACCCGCGGCTGGCCCAAATGAGGTTGGACCGCCAGCTCGGTGGGGTTATGCAGCGGCGCGTTGCTGCGGAGCCACCCGCCAGTGCAGGCGACGGTGGCCGTGCGCGGCGAGGCGGCCTGCAACGAACACGCCAGCTGCGCCTGGGCACCCGAACCGTAGCTGAGCGTCATGGCGTTCTGGGCGTCGACGCCGTCGTCGTTGACCTGCCCGGAGGCGGCCACCGTCTGCGGGAAGCCCAGGGTGCCCAGCGCCCAGGTCAGCGGATAGACCGCCAGATCCAGCAGCGCTCCGCCGCCTGCTGCCGGATTCCACAACCGGGCAGCCGGGTCGTAGACCGCCGGGAATCCAAGGTCGGCCTGCACCCAGCGGACCTCGCCGAGTTCGCCGGACGCGAGGATGTCCCAGACGCGGTTGATGATCGGCAAGAAGCGCGTCCAGACCGCCTCCATCAGGAACAGTCCCCGCGCGGCCGCCAGTTCCGTCAGCTCCAGGGCTTCCCGGGCGTTGATGGTCAGGGACTTTTCGCACAGCACATGCTTGCCGGCCTGCAGCGCCCGTCCCGCGATCTCGAAATGCTGGCCGTGCGGAGTGGCCACGTAGACCACGTCCACGTCCGGGTCGGCGAAAAGCTGGTCGTAGCCCTTGCCGGCATCGCCGTCGAAATAGGCAGTGGCGAAGCCGAAACGCCGTTGGAAGGCCACCGCGTTGGCCTGGTGGCGGGAACTGACCGCTTGCAGCACGGCATCCTCCAGCCGGGCGATGTCCTCGGTAACCCGGGTGGCGATGGTCCCGGTGGCGACCACGCCCCAGCGCAGTTTCCGGCCGGTGGCTGCGCGCGGATCCGGGGCGCCGGGCCGGGCGCAGGGCGGGGTGACGATCCGGGGCGGTTGTCCCATGGCTCCATCTTGGCGGCCGGCGGCCGGGACGTCCATGGGCACCGATTGCCCTTTGTCCCGTCCTGCCGCGCGTGTCCCTGCCCTACCGATGTGGACCTATCGATGGTACAAAGTAAGCAGGCTCAGTAATTTCGCCACAACGAGGAGGAGCCCGCACCATGGATACAGGCATGATCGTCGGAATCATCATCGCGATAGTTGTACTCCTGATCATCATCGGAGTCATTGTCTTCTTTGCGCAGAAGCGGAACACCAAGCGGAAGTTCGAGAAGCAGGAAGAGAACCGCAGGGAGGCAGCGGAGTTGCGGCAGGGAGCGCAGGTGTCCTCAGTCGAGGCGCGGGAGCGCCAGGCGGACGCCACCCAGGCGCAGGCCGAGGCCCAGCGGGCGGACGTCGAAGCCGAGCGTGCCAAGATTGAAGCCGACCGTCTGCGCCAGGCTGCCGAGCGGCGGCAGGCGGACGCCCAAGGCATCCAGCAGGAGAGCGACGAGAAGCTGCGCCGCGCCGATGACCTGGACCCGGACGTCAACACCAAGGACCGGGACTCCCGGAAAGACCGCAAGCACGACGGCGGCGCCCACCGCGGCGACGCCGACCCCGACCGCGGTGTAGACGCGGCCGCGGGGTACGGCGACGACGGCGGCCGGCATGTCGATGACGCGCGCAACGACGGCGCCCGGGCTGCCGACGACACCCGCCGCGGCGAGGGCGGCAGCCACAACATCTAGGCCCGATCACAACAACACCTGGCGCCTGCTTCCCCTAAGGAGGCAGGCGCCAGGTGTTGTTGGGGGAGCCGCTCAGCCCTTGACCGAACCGCTCATCAGGCCGCCGACGAAGTACTTGCCCAGGATGATGTAGACCAGCAGGGTGGGCAGCGAGGCGATCAGCGCGCCAGCCATCGACGCGGCGTAGTCGGTCAGCTGTCCGCCGGCCAAGAAGCTCAGCGCGATGGTGACCGGGCCGTTGGAGCCGGAGGAGAAGAACGCCGCGAACAGGTAGTCATTCCAGGCGGAGGTGAACTGCCAGATGAGCACCACCACGAAGCCCGGGGCGGAGACCGGCAGGATCACCGAGGCGTAGGTGCGCAGCAGCCCGGCTCCGTCCATGCGCGCCGCTTCGATCAGCTCGGCCGGCACGGATTCGTAGTAGTTGCGGAAGATCAGGGTGCAGATCGGCAGGCCGTAAACGATGTGCAGCACCAGCAGCGAGGGGATGCCGTTGGGCACTCCGAGACCCTGCATCAGCTGGGTCAGCGGGATCATCACGGCCTGGTACGGGATGAACATGCCGAACAGGATGAGGGTGAAAACCACGTTGGCGTAGGGAAAGCGCCAGCGGGATAGCACGAACCCGTTCATCGATCCGAGCAGGGCCGAGATGATCGAGGCGGGGATGACCATGGCGAAGGTGCGGCCCAACGCCGGGCCCAGGGTGTCCCAGGCCTTGGCCCATCCCGCGGTTTCCCACGTCGTCGGGAAGAGCCACGCGGTGGAGGGATCGGCGTCGGACGGGCCCTTGAAACTGGTAATGAACAGGACGTAGGCCGGAATCAGCACCACAAACACGAACAGCAGCAGGATGGAGTACTTGAGCGTCCGGTTCATCCTCTGCCGGCCGGTGCGGGGAGCCGCCGGCCGGGGCCGGGAAACCTCGACGGGCGGCGGGACAGTTGCGGTGGCCATCAGCGCTTCTCCTGCCGCGATGTGTAGACGAGGTACGGGACGACCACCAGCGCGACCAGCACCAGCATGATGGTGCCGATGGCGGCCGAGTCGGCGTAGTCGCTGCCGATGTACTTGACCCACATCATGGTGGCCGGGACCTGGATGTCGTAGGTATTGGCGTCGGGAACGATCGCCCGGATCAGGTCGAACAGCTTCAAGGACATGTGGCCGATGATGATGACAGCCGAGAGCATCACCGGGCTCAGCTGCGGAAAGATCACGTGACGGTAGAGCTTCCACTCGCTGCAGCCGTCGATCCGCGCCGCCTCGCGCAGTTCTTCCGGGATGCCGCGGAATCCGGCCAGGAACAGGGCCATCACGTAGCCGGAGAGCTGCCAGATGGCCGGCACGGCGATGGCGGCAATGCCCCAGTTGGGATCGGACCACCAGCTGTTCTGCAGGAAGCCGAGCCCCGTGCTGTCCAGCAGCCGGTTCAAACCTGTGGCGCGCTCACCGCCGGGCTCGCTGGTCTGCAGGCTTGAGAGCAGCCAGCGCCAGACCACGCCCGAGGCGATGAAGGACACCGCCATCGGGAAGAGGTAGACCGAGCGGAACAGCCCCTCGCCGGCCCCGGGCCGCTCCAGGATCCAGGCCCAGAGGAAGCCGAAGACCAGCGTGCCGGCCAGGAACACCACCGTCAGCAGGAGCAGGTTGCGCAGTGCGTGCTGGAAATCTGCGTCCCCGAACAGCCGGAGGTAGTTCTCCAGGCCGACAAATTCCGACGACGGCCGGGCCGTGTGCTGGTTGGTCATCGAGATGCGGACGTTTTCCGCGATCAACGCGTAGACGAAGACCGCCAGCAGGATGAGGGTAGGGGCGATCAGGGCCAGCCCCGGTCCCCAGGTCTTCACTTTCTTGAACATGGACTTCTCCTAGTGCCGCCGTACACGCCGGTGTGACATGGAAGGGCGGGCGCGGTGGTGGTGCCGCGCCCGCCCTTCCGGGGCGTCCTGGCTTACTGCCCGAACTTCTCGGCGATGGATGCCAAGGATTCCTGCAGGGCAGCCACGTCCTGCGGGCCGCCGAACTTGCTGACGGCGGTGCTCAGCTCGTTCAGCCAGGCCACCGGCACGGCGGCGCCGTGGGCCAGCGAGGACACGATGGTGTCGGACGAGAAGTCCTCGATGGCGCTCTGCTGGTATTCGCCGAACTCGTCGGACGGCACGTCGGTGCGGGCCGGGATGGAGCCCTTCGCCGCGTTGAATGCCTGCTGGCCCTCAACGCTGGAGATGGTGGTCAGCCAGGCCTCGGAACCGGCCGGGTTGGGAGCACCCTTGGGCAGTGTGAACGAATCGGCCAGGAAGTCGAAGATGCCGTCGGTGCCCGGGGTGGGGAAGTAGACGTAGTCCTCACCGGGCTTCTTGCCGTCCTGCGCGAACTTGGCTTCGGCCCAGTCGCCCATCACGTTGTAGGCGGCGGCGCCGTCCTCCACCAGCTGGGTGGCAGGACCCCAGTCGCTGAGGGTGTCACGGTCGGAGTTGGTGTAGCCGAGGGTCTTCTTGTAGTTCTCGATGGCTTCGGTCACGTCGGGGCCGGACCAGTCGGTGGTGCCGTCCCAGAGCCCGTTGTAACCCTCGGCGCCAAGGGTGGCGAGCAGGATGTTCTCGAACAGCTGGACCTGGGTCCAGGTGCCGGCCACGGCCAGCGGGGTCTTCCCCGCCTCCTTGATCTTGTCCATGTCCGCGAACCAGGCGTCGAGATCGGCCGGCGGGCTGTTCGGATCCAGGCCGGCGTCCTTCAACACGTCCACGTTGGCCCACACCACGTTGGCCCGGTGGATATTCGACGGGACGGAGTAGATCTTGCCCTCAACGGTCAGCCGGTCCAGCAGGTCCTGGGGGAACGCCTCGTTGAGCTGGGCGTCCTCGTAGAAGGAGGTGAGGTCCTCGAGCTGGTCGGCGGCGATGTAGTCCTGCAGCTCGGCGCCGGCATGCGCCTGGAACGAGTCCGGCGGATTGCCCGACTTCAGGTTGGCCGCCAGCACGCTCTTGGCCTGGCTGCCGGCGCCGCCGGCGACGGCAAGGTTGTCGAACTTCAGCTCCGGATACTGTTCGGTGAAGATTTCCACCAGCGCATCCAGCCCGACCTTCTCGGAACCGTCCGCCCACCAGGTGAAGACTCCTACCGACCCCGACGCTTCCTCAGGGTTGGCTTCGTCCACCGCGCTTCCGCCGCCGCACGCGGACAGGAGCAAACCCGCGGCCGCAACGCCGGCGAGCAAAGATTTGCGTCGCATAAACGCCTCCATCAATCAGCAGTCATGGCCACGGGGTCGGCAAGACCCGCACACGGATGTGTGGCTTAGTACCGAAGTTAACTCCGTCACACACCTTGTCGTCAAGAGTTGAACGCAAACACGATCCCGGGACGGTCCCGTCCGTGCTTAGGCGACGGGGAGTTCGGCCTGTTGAAGCACCAGCGTCGCAGCGCCCAACGCCTCGGCCCGGCTGCCCAAGGTGGACATCGCCAACTCCGTGGATTCTCCGACTACCGGAACCGCGTGGCGCAGCAGCCCGCGCCGTATCGGGTCCAGCAGGATGCTGCCGAGGCCCGTCAGCGAACCGCCGACCACGATGACCTCGGGATTGAGCAGGTTGCAGACGTTGGCGAGGGCGCGTCCCACGGCCAGGCCCGCATCATCGATCACGCGCAGGACGGCCGGGTCGCCCTCCAGTGCGATCCGGACGATGTCCTCGGTGCCGATGGGCTCGCCGCGGCCGCGGCTGAGCAGATCGATCATGGTGGAGGTGGAGGCCACCGTCTCCAGGCACCCGCGGTTGCCGCACCGGCAGATGATGCCGTGTTCGGCGACCGTGGCATGGCCTACCTCGCCCGTGACGCCGACATGGCCGTAATAGAGCTTGCCGTTGAGGACCAGGCCGGCCCCGATCCCGGATCCGATCTTCAGGAAGACCAGGTTCTGCGCGTGCTGGTAGGGGCCCCAGCTGACTTGGGCGAGGGCGCCCAGGTTTGCGTCGTTGTCCACAAAGACGTCGGTGCCGAACCTCTCCCGCAGCCGGGCCAGCAGGTTGATGCCCACCCATTCGGGCAGGATGGCACCGTGGATCACGGTGCCGGTCCTCCGGTCGATCGGGCCCGGTATGCCTGCGCCCACCCCGATCACGGCCCGGGGGGAAACGGAGTTTTCATCCAACAGCCGCTGCGCCAGCCGGGCGGCGGTGTCGATGCCCTGCTCGGCCCCGTGGCCGAGCGGCAATTCGACGGCGCCTTCGGCGAGCACCTGGTGGTCGAGGCTGACCAGCACCACGTGCACGTGCCGGCGGCCGAAATCCACTCCGACGGCAACCGCGCCACGGCCGTCGAGCAGGACCGACAGGGCGCGGCGGCCGGAACTCGTGGTGGGCGCGGTGCTGACCAGTCCGTCGTCGGCCATCGCCTTGACGATGTTGGAGACCGTGGCGGTGGACAGCCCCGTTTGCCGGGACAGTTCGGCCTGGGTAAGCGGGCCACGGGACATCAGCGCCTGCAGGACCCGTTGGCTGTTCCGCCGCCGCAGGGCGCTTTGGGACCCCGGCCGGAGCTGGGGTGTGCGCGGCACCGGAGGCTGCGGGGCCTCGAGGGTGGACGGCTGATCGGCTCGCATACAGAAAAGCGTGCGGCAGCGCCGCCTTGTAGTCAAGAAGTTAACGCAACTTCCTCGGCGCGGCCCGTGTGCTGCCGAACCTTGCCACGGATCCGGCCGGCCTTTCCCGAGCGTAGACTGGCCGCAACGCGCGGAGGCGAATGACATGGAAGACCTCAGGCTCACTGTCAACGATCTGGAACGCAACGCACGGCTTCCCGCCGGCGACGACGAACGGTTCTTCGGTTACGTCGTGTCGGGGCTGACCTTCTCCTCCGGCCATGTGCTGGGGCTGCGGCGGTTTCCGGTCACCTCGGTCGGCCCCGGCTACACCTCCGTGTGGCTGCGTGACCCCGCCGAAAACTGGAGCATCTTCACCACGGTGCCGGCGGAAAAATCCTGTCCCCGGTATTTCGGCAGCGGACTGCGGCACACCTCGGTGCACGCCATCGCGGTTGATTGGATCGGGCCGCGCGGTTTCACCGTGTCCATCCCGGACATCGACTTCTCTTGGGACGCAACCGTCTCGGACACTCCGGTCACCCGGCTCATGTCCGGAATGACGGCCAAGACGCCGGACCGGCTGTGGCAGAGTGGCCCCTTCCTGGCCGCCATGGGCGTCATGTCAGGCCCGGCACTGCGGCTGGGGCGGATGCGGCTGGCGGGGACCGCCCCGAACCGGCAGCGGTTCCGCGCCGCCCCGCGCCGGCTGTGGTTCATTGACAACAGCAGTGCACGGCTGGGGGCAACGGACTTCGGGCCGCCGGGACCGCTTCCCGAGCAGGCCAGGCTGGGCGGCTTCTGGGTCCCGCAGCGCGGTACGTTCATGATCGGCACGGCCGCCTTTGAGACCCTCGATCCGGCCAGGCACCTGCAGCAATCCACGGCCTGACCGGGCTCTCAGCGGCTATGCCTCCGCGGCGTCGTCGATCGCGTCGCGGTGCAAGGCGGCGATTTCCACGTAGCGGGCGGCGTTGTCCAGCACCGACTGGTACTCGTCCTCGCTGAGTTCGCGGCGGACCTTGGCCGGGACACCCGCGACGAGCGAACGCGGGGGGATCTGTGTGCCCTCCAGCACGACGGCGCCGGCTGCCACCAGCGAACCCTCACCGACCACCGCGCCGTTCATGACCGTGGCGCTCATGCCGATCAGGCAGTTGTCCTCGATCGTGCAGCCGTGAATCACGGCGGCGTGGCCGACGCTGACGCCGGCGCCGACGGTGCAGGGGAAACCGGGGTCCGCGTGCAGGACCACGTTGTCCTGCAGGTTGCTGCGCTCGCCGACGCGGATGGGAGCGGTGTCGCCGCGGACGCTGACGCCGTAGAAGGCGCTGGAGTCGGCTGCCAGCGCCACGTCGCCGCTGAGCGTCGCCGTGGGGGCGACGAAGGCGGACGGATCGACGGCCGGCAGCATGCCGGAGATGGTGATGATGTGGGCCATCCCATCAGCCTAGCGACACCGGACCCGCCGCAGGAGCTTCGTGACGGACCTTCCGTGCCGCGGAGCCTGCCGCTCACGGCTTGGTCAGGATAAAGAACTGATAGTGCCGGTCGGACTCCGGCCGCTCCCAGGTGGTGAAACCGGAGATCAGGCCGTGCTCCCCGAAGAGCCGCCGGACGGTTGCGTCGCTGCGGCGGCTGTAGAAGCGGCGCGGTTCGAAGTCGTCGTCGGCAACGATGCCCTCCTCGTCGTCGCCGGACCAGAGCCCGACCGCCAGCGGAGCGCCCGAGGCCAGGACCCGCATGGTCTCGGCGAGAACATCCGGCAGGTCCTGGTCGGGGATGTGCAGCAGCGTGCTCATGGTCCAACCGGCGGAGAACGTTCCCCCGGCGAACGGCAACTCCCGGGCCGAACCGACCACCGCCTCCAGGTGCTTCGTCCGGGCCAGCCGGACGTTCTGCTCGGACAGATCCACGCCGGTGTAATGGATTCCCGCGGCCTTGAACGCGAGCCCGTCCGTGCCGGTGCCGCAGCCGATCTCCAACACGCTGTGCCGCCGGGCTGCGACCAGGGAGGCAATGAATTCCTGCCGGGCTGCGTCCCTGCGGGGATCCCTCCAGCGCCGGTCGCGCTCGGGCGCCTGCCGGTCGTAGAACGCCCTCAGTTCAGGCTCATGGTTGCCCATCCGATGAGAGTACGCCCCTGCGCCGGGCCGGGCACAGGGGCGGACACCGCCGTCGTGAATGGACCACTGAGAGGGCCCCGACGAGGGGAGCCCGGCGCGTGGACGCCGGCGTCGAACTAGTTGAAGACGACGGTGCGGGTGCCGTCGAGGAGCACGCGGTGTTCGGCGTGCCACTGCACGGCGCGAGCCAGGGTGCGCGCCTCGCCGTCCCGGCCCAGGGCCACGAACTGCTCGGCGGTGTGGGCGTGGCGGACCGGAATGACTTCCTGGTCGATGATCGGGCCCTCGTCCAGGTCGCCGGTGACGTAGTGCGCCGTGGCGCCAATCAGCTTCACACCGCGGGCGTGCGCCTGGTGGTACGGCCTGGCGCCCTTGAAGCTGGGCAGGAACGAGTGGTGGATGTTGATGGCCTTGCCGGCCAGTTCAGTGCAGAGCTCGTTGCTGAGCACCTGCATGTAGCGGGCCAGCACCACCAGTTCCACGTCGTGTTGCGCGGCCAGGTCCCGCAGGGCCTGCTCGGCCTGCGGCTTGGTGTCCGGGGTGACCGGAATGTGGTGGAAGGGGATGCCGTAGAACGCGGCGAGCTCGGCCAGGTCCTGGTGGTTGGAGACGATGGCGGGGATCTCGATCGGCAATGTGCCGGAGCGCTGCAGGAACAGCAGGTGGTTCAGGCAGTGGGCCGACTTGGACGCCATCAGCAGCGTGCGCATCTTCACGCCGTCGCGGCGCAGCTTCCAGTCCATGCCGAACTCCTGCGCGACCGGCTGCAACCGGTCATGGAGTTCGGTGTAGGAGAGGTCCGTGGCCACAGCCACCCGCATGAAGAACCGGCCCGACTGCGGGCTGCCGTACTGCTGCGAGTCGGTGATGTTTCCGCCGGCCCCGGCCAGGGCGCCGGCGACGGCATGTACGATGCCGGGGCGGTCCGGGCAGGAGAGGATCAGGGTGTAGGCGGTGGCGGCGGGGGCTTCAGTCACGCATCCTAGGGTACCGGCTGCGCTTCGGCTTCTGCGGCAAGGTACCTGCCGGCGGCCACGGCGGCCGCCCGGCCGGCGCGGGTGGCCCCGACCGTGGACGCGGATGCGCCGTATCCCACCAGGAACAGCCGCGGCTCCTTCGCCACCGAGACGCCGTCGTCGCCCATCCTGATCCCGCCGCCCGGTTCACGCAGCCGCAGCGGCGCCAGGTGGTCCAGTGACGGCCGGAATCCGGTGGCCCAGAGGATGACGTCCACGTCTTCGGCCGAGCCGTCGGCGAATTCGACGCCGTGCTCCGTGATGCGGGCCAGCTTTCCGCGCGAGACGAGCACGCCGTCGTCGATGCCCTTCCGGTACGTCTCGGTCAGCGGCAGCCCGGTGGCGGCAACCACGCTCAGGGTGGGCAGGCCCGCGCGCGTGCGCTCGCTGACGCGGCGTTCCACGTCGACACCCCATTCCATGTCGAACGGGGCGGCGGTAAAGTCGGGGTCGCGGCGGGTGGACCAGAGCGTGTCCGCGCCGGCCGCGTCCAGTTGGAGCAGGAACTGCAGCGCGGACGTCCCGCCGCCGACCACCAGCACCCGCTGCCCGCGGAACTCGTCCGCCAACCAGAAGTTCCGGGTGTGCAACTGGCGGCCGCGGAACGTCTCCCGGCCCGGGTAGTGCGGCCAGTGCGGCTTGTCCCAGGTGCCGGTGCCGCTGATGACGGTCCGCGCCAGCCACTCGCCGCCGGTGGCGCTGCGCACGCGCAGGAAGGTACCGTCGTCGTCCACCGAGGTCACGCGCACGGGCCGGTGCACGGGGAGATTGAACCGCCGCTCGTAGGTGCCGTAATAACGGCGCACGACGGCGGAGGACGGCTCCTGCGGGTCCGGAACCCCGAGGGGCAGGCCGGGGAGGTCGTGCAGGCCGTGCGCCGCGTCGAAGGTCAGCGAGGGCCAGCGGTGGCGCCAGGCGCCGCCGGGGCCGTCGTTGGCGTCGAGGACCACGAAGTCCTGGTCCGGGACCAGGCCGCGGCGGGCCAGTTGGTAGGCGGCGCTCAGCCCGGCCTGGCCCGCGCCGATCACCACCGCCTGCAGCGGCTGTTGCCCGGTGCCGATTGCCTGGTCCGTCACGATGCCCCTCCGATTTGTTGACACTTCAACATCTGTCCGGTGCAACGATGGCCGCCGGCCGGGTATTCCGTGGGCGGCGGCCGGGACGCTGAGGCGGGCGGGGAGCGTGGCGGGCCGGCGGGACGCTGAGGCGGGCGGCGGGGGAGCGTGGAGGGCGGGCCCGAGAGCGCAGCGGGCCGGTGGCCCGGGATCCCATGGCAGACCGGCCCGAGAGTGTGGCGGGCCGGCGGGAAGAGTATCGCGTGCCGGATCCATCCGATGGCCGTAAGGCGTTTTCTGCCCATCCCGATGGGTCTAGGGTGGCAGCAGCGACGACGGAAGGTCCGGGCCATGACGCATTTGGAACGGGAGAAAACGCTCCGTAGTGCAGGGCGCGTGCTGCTGGTCGCCGCGCTCCTGGCTGGCCTGGCCGGGTGTACCGGCGAGACCGGCGGGGAGCCGGCCGTGACCGGCGGAGGGGACCCGGCCGCGACCGGCGGGACCACGCAGGCGCCGGGTGATGCAGGAGGACAGCCCGCGGGGGCGCAGCCTGCCGGCGGCATTCCGGAGATCGTGGAGAACGTGCAGCCGTCGGTGGTGACGGTCTTTACCGACAACGGCCTGGGCAGCGGCGTGGTCTATTCCGGAGACGGGCTGATCCTGACCAATGAACATGTGGTCGGCGACAGCACCACCGTGGAGGTTGGCTTCGCCGACGGGCAACGCAGCGCGGGCAAGGTGCTGGCGACGGATGCGGTGTCCGATCTGGCCTTGGTGCGGACCGAGCGAGACGGGCTCCCGGCCGCCGAGTTCAACACGTCGCTGCCGACGATTGGCGAACTTGCCGTGGTGATCGGTTCGCCGCTGGGCTTCGAGAATACTGCCACGGCAGGCATTATCTCCGGCCTGCACCGTTCCATCCCGGGCTCCGCCTCGTCGAGCCTGGCGCTGGTGGACCTGATCCAGACCGACGCGCCGATCAGCCCCGGCAACTCGGGCGGCGCCGTCGTCAATGCGCGGAGCCAGGTGGTGGGCATCAGCGAGGCCTACATCCCGCCGGAGGCCGGCGCGGTGTCGCTCGGTTTCGCCATCCCCGCCGCCACCGCCCGGGAAGTCGCCGAGGAACTGCTCGAAGACGGGACCGCCGACCACGCTTTCATGGGCCTGACTCCCGCCAGCATCACGGCGGCGATCGCCGAGCAGCTTGGCGTGCCGCAGGCGGAGGGCGTCCTGGCCCTGTCCGTAGGCAACGGCGGCCCGGCCGACGAGGCGGGAATCCGCGCCGGCGATGTGCTGCTGAGCGTGGACGGCGAGGCGCTGGCGAGCGCCGAAGACCTGCTGGCCGCCATCCGCCAGCACAACCCGGGCGACACAGTCAGCGTGGAAGTGCGCCGCGACGACGAGACCCGGAGCGTGCAGGTTGCGCTCTCGGACCGCCCGGTGCCGTGACCGGCTGCTAGGATTGGCTCGCCGCGACTGGCGTTAGGTGGGACACCACCAGGAAGCGGCAGCAGGGCCGGAGACCGTTGGTTGCCGCTCCTGCATATACCGACCTCGGATCGCACGCCTGGGACGCAAGGTCACCTTCGGGCCGGAGTGTGTCCGGGGCAGGTCATGCGTCATGCGTGCGGGTGCCTGCAGCCGGTAATCTGGCCTGTAGCAGTGAGATAAGCCCCACCACCCAGGAGATTCTCCCTTGACTTCTACGCCCTCTGTGACCGATCTGCCGCTGTCCCAGGTGGATCCTGAAATCGCCGCCGTGATCGACGCCGAACTCGGTCGCCAGCGCGACACTCTCGAAATGATCGCCTCCGAAAACTTCGCGCCGCGTTCGGTGCTCGAAGTCCAAGGCTCGGTCCTGACCAACAAATACGCCGAGGGATACCCGGGACGGCGCTACTACGGTGGCTGCGAGCACGTAGACGTCGCCGAAAACCTGGCCATCGAGCGGGCCAAGTCGCTCTTCGGCGCGGAATTCGCCAACGTCCAGCCGCACGCCGGCGCCCAGGCCAACGCGGCCGCCCTCTCCGCCCTGATCCAGCCGGGCGACAAGATGATGGGCCTGTCCCTGGCGCACGGTGGCCACCTCACGCACGGGATGAGGCTGAACTTCTCCGGCAAGCTCTACCAGGTCGCCGCCTACGAGGTTGACCCGAAGACCTTCCGGGTGGACATGGATAAGGTCCGCGAACAGGCGCTGGCCGAACGCCCGAACGTGCTTGTGGCCGGCTGGTCCGCGTACCCCCGCCAGCTGGACTTCGAGGCCTTCCGTTCCATCGCCGACGAGGTCGGAGCCTACCTCTGGACCGACATGGCGCACTTCGCCGGGCTGGTCGCCGCCGGCCTGCATCCGAACCCGGTGCCGCACTCGGACATCGTCACCTCCACGGTCCACAAGACCCTGTCCGGCCCGCGCTCCGGCGTGATCCTGGGCAAGGAAGCCTTCGCCAAGAAGGTCAACTCGGCCGTGTTCCCGGGCCAGCAGGGCGGCCCGCTGATGCATGTGGTTGCTGCCAAGGCGGTGGCCTTCAAGATCGCCGCCGGCGAGGAATTCAAGCAGCGCCAGGAACGCGTGCTCGAAGGCGCCCGGATCCTGGCCGAGCGACTGGCCGCCGCCGACGTGGCCGAGGCCGGCGTGTCCGTGCTGACCGGCGGCACCGACGTCCACCTGGTCTTGGTGGACCTGCGCAATTCCCAGCTGGACGGCAAGCAGGCCGAAGACCTGCTCCACGAGGCAGGCATTACGGTCAACCGCAACGCCGTGCCGTTCGATCCGCGCCCGCCGATGGTTACCTCGGGGCTGCGCATCGGTACGCCGGCGCTGGCCACCCGCGGTTTTGGGGCGGCCGAATTCACCGAGGTCGCAGACATCATTGCCACCGCGCTCAAGGGCGGCGCCGATACCGCCGCCTTGCGGGCCCGCGTGAAGAAGCTCGCCGACGACTTCCCGCTCTACCCCGGCCACGAGGAGTGGTGACATGAACCTCTACACGACCCCGCCGACCGCCCGCGTGCTGGACGGCAAGGCCACCGCGGCGCAAATCAAGACCGAGCTCACGGAACGGGTAGCGGCGCTCAAGGCCAGGGGCATCGTGCCCGGTCTGGGTACCGTGCTCGTCGGTGAGGACCCGGGCAGCAAATGGTACGTCGGCGGCAAGCACAAAGACTGCGCCGAAGTGGGCATCGAGTCGATCCGCCGCGACCTGCCTGACTCCGTCTCGCAGGAGGAACTCGAAGCGGTCCTCGACGAGCTCAACGCCGACCCGGCCTGCACCGGTTACATCGTGCAGCTGCCGCTGCCCAAGCACATCGACACCAACCGCATCCTGGAGAAAATCGACCCGGCCAAGGACGCCGACGGCCTGCACCCGATGAACCTGGGCCGGCTGGTGCTCAACGTGGGCGAGCCGCTGGACTCGCCGCTGCCCTGCACCCCGCACGGCTGTGTCGAGCTGCTGCTGCGCCACGACGTCGAGTTGGCGGGCAAACGCGTGCTGGTCGTCGGCCGTGGCGTCACCGTGGGGCGCCCCCTGGGCCTGTTGCTGACCCGCAAGGAGATCAACGCGACGGTGATCCTTGCCCATACCGGAACGATCGACCTGGCGGCGGAACTGCGCGAGGCCGACGTCGTGATTGCCGCCGCCGGGATGCCGCACATGATCAAGGCATCCGACCTCAAGCCCGGCGCCGTCGTGCTGGACGTTGGGGTCAGCCGCGTCGAGGACGAGGACGGCAAGGCCCGGGTGACCGGCGACGTGGAGCCCGAGGCCCGCAACGTGGCCAGTTGGCTTTCGCCCAATCCGGGCGGCGTCGGTCCGATGACGCGCGCCATGCTGCTGGCCAACGTCGTGGGAGCCGCCGAGCGCCAGGCCGGCTGAACCTTGCGCTGAACGTCAAGAGGGCGGTGTCCGGACTCCGGACGCCGCCCTCTGACGTTTCCGGCCACGCTGCTTGGTTCCAGCCGGCGTTGTTCGGTAAGCGTGCGGCCGGGCGCTTGGCCTCACCGGCGGCCGGAGATTCAGGGGCGGCCGGGGGTTAACCTCGTGCGCGGCCGGAGAATCAGCGGCGGCCGGGCTGAGCCGGCAGCCAATCATGAGCGGCGGCCGAAACTGTTCCGGCAGCCAATCGTCAGCAGCCCCCGGGGCGGCGGCAACTTTGGCGACAATGGACTGGCGGAAAGTTGCAGCGACACGCCGACGTTCGCTGCAGCTACTCGCCACTCGATGACCTGTGAATAACTTCCGCACGCCAGGGCGCCGGCTGTAGATAATGTCCGGATGAGTCCAGCACACCGACCGGGACCGGAACAGCACCTGCCACGGCTGAGGCCGCTCCCGCCGCACCTGCAGGCCGCCGCGTTCACGATCGAGGACGGCCTGAAATCGGGGCTGAGCAAGAACCAGTTGCGCCACCCACGCCTCATCCGCATAAGCCGGGGCATCTGCACCCTCCAGCCGGCCGGCCTCGACCTCGCAGCCCGCGTGCGCCCGTTCACGCGGATCAGCGATTCGAGCGCTGCCTCACATGACACCGCGGCACGCCTTTGGGGCTTTCCCGAACCTGCCGCCGGCTTCGATCGGCGGGTCCATATCTCGCGTCCAAGCGACCGCGCACGGATGCAACGCCCGGGCGTGGTGGGCCACCGGTCCCGGCTCGTTCCGGATGAAGTGGCTTGGGTGGACGGACTGTGCGTCACGACGCGCACGCGGACATGGCTGGACTTGGCGGAGGCCCTCGATCTGGCTGACTTGGTGGTGATAGCCGACTACCTCCTGCGCATTCCGCGGCCGGACTTCGAAGGGCGCGTGACTCCATTCACCACCCGGGAGGATCTTCAGGCCCTGCTGAGCCGCCACCCCGGAAAGCGGGGCCTGCACAAGGCTCGTGCAGCCTTGGCGTTGGCCCGGGTCGGAGCGGACTCTCCGCCCGAAACCAGGCTTCGGCTGGCCATGCGTAGCGCGGGATTGCCGGAACCCGAGGTGAACAAGCCGATCAGGGACGACGACGGCGCTATTCTGCACAGCCCCGACCTGTCGCTGCCTGAATACCGGATCGCCATCGAATACGAGGGCGAAGGCCACGGCCAGGCCGACCAAATAGCGCGGGACATCGAACGGGCGGAACGGGCCCGGGGAGCAGACTGGGACGAAGTCCGGATCTCCAGACGACACATGGCCAACGGCGCAGACCGCGCGATCCAAAAAATCACCGCGGCACTGCAGCGGCGTGGTTGGTCCGCGGAGCAGGCTGCCTGAGCTCACAACCAGCCCCCGCAGCATGTTCTGGTGGAGAAAGTACGACCCCGGTCGGGGCGCCGAAGAGGTCGACGGACCGGAGGACACAACCGAGGCGCGACGTCTCACCGGGCGCCGAAGAGGTCGACGGACCGGCCGGACACGACCGAGGCGGGCGTCCGGCCGGAATAGCTCCGGCAGGAAACCCGCCTCGGTGTTGAGTCAGCTGGGGTTACTCCAGCACAGCCTTGGTGGCTTAGACGCCGGCCTTGACGGCGTCGTCGGTGGAAACTCCGCGGCGCTTATCGAAGACGGTGGCGCCGACTTCCTGCTCGGCCTGATTGTTGATCGACAGATCGATGCCGGGGCGGTCGCGCAGGATCAGCACGGCGATGATGGAGATGATCGTCATGCCGAACAGGTACGCCGAGACGGAGCTGCTGGTCCCGGTGGAATTGATCAGTGCCTGGGCGATGGTCGGGGCGAACGCGCCGCCGAGAATCGCGCCCAGTGCGTAGGCGATCGAGACACCCGAGTATCGCACGGAGGCCGGGAATATCTCGCTGTACCAGGCCGCCTGCGGGCCGTAGCTCAAGCCCAGGCCGAAACTGAACAGCGCCAGCGCCAGGTACAGCATGCCCAGCGAACCGGTGTCGATCAGCCAGAACAGCGGGAAGACCGTCAGCAGCTGGGCGCCGAAACCAATCAGGTACGTGCGCTTGCGACCGATCTTGTCGGCCATGATGCCGGCCAGGGCGGTGAAGATGAACCACATGGCCGAGGCGAACGTGATGGCCAGCAGCACGTCGGTGCGCTCCATGCCCACTGCCTCGCTGGTGGCGTAGCTGGGGATGAACCCGCCGGTGGCCATGTAGCCGGCAGAGTTGTTGCCGGCGAAGATCAGTGCGGCCAGGATGACCAGCAGCCAGTGCTTGCGGAACAGTTCCACGATGGGGACCTTCTGCTGCTGCTTCTTGTCGGCAATCTCCTTGAACACCGGGGACTCGTCCACCGAGCGGCGAACCATGTAGCCGATGGCGATCAACACGACGCTAAGCAGGAACGGGATGCGCCAGCCCCACTCAAGGAAGGCCTCGCCGGGGGAGATCACGCCGGTCATCAAAGTCATGACGCCCGAAGCGAGCAGCATGCCGAGCGGAACACCCAACTGGGGGAAGGAGCCTGCACGGCCGCGGCGGTCACGCGGGGCGTGCTCCACGGCCATCAGGACGGCGCCGCCCCATTCGCCGCCGGCGGAGATGCCCTGCAGGATGCGCAGCGAGAGCAGCAGCACCGGGGCCAGGATTCCGGCCGTCTCGTAGGTTGGCAGGATGCCGATCAGCGTCGTCGCTGCACCCATCATCATCAGCGTGATGACCAGCATGGCGCGGCGTCCGAGCTTGTCGCCGTAGTGGCCCGCCAGGAAGGCGCCCAGAGGCCGGAACAGGAAGCTGATGCCAACGGAGGCGAAGGCAAGGAGCAGCCCGATGGATTCGCCGGCCGGCTCGAAGAACAGGTGCGCGAAGACCAGGCCCGCTGCCGTGGCGTAGATGAAGAAGTCGTACCACTCGATGGTGGTGCCGATGATGGTGGCAAACGCGACGCGACGCTGATTGGCGGCGGACGATTGCCCGGAAACTGTAGTGCTCATAGTTGTCCTCTTGGGTCGGTCACACCGAGGAGGCCGGCGCGACCAGATGGGTGGAGCTTAGGCAGGCGGGAACAACGAGGCCGGGGTGTTCGGCCCGGGTCGTGTGGTTCCGCCGCCGGGTCTGCTTAGCAGCCCGGCGATGCCCGCCGGTTGGGATCAGCCACCATTCGGGGCAGAACGTTGAACGTGACAACCATTGTGACACGCCTCGCAATCTTCGGTAAACTTCAGATAAGCGACGAACTTCTTTGATTGGACTGAAGTACTGTGGTCGATTTCACCTTGCGACAGCTTCAACTCTTCGCTGCCCTCCCGGACCATCCGACACTCAGCTCGGCTGCCGCCAGCCTAAACATCTCGGAGTCCGCGCTGTCACAGGCCATCACGGCCCTCGAACGGGCCGCGGGGGAGCAGCTCTGCGTGCGGCGAAAGGCGCGCGGCCTCCAGCTGACGCCGTCGGGCCAGTTCTTCGCGCAACGGGCCCGACTGCTGCTGCGCGATGCGGAAGCACTGATCAGCGACCTCTCAGGCGCAGCCGGCGAACTGAAGGGACCGGTGCGGTTGGGGTGCTTCGCGAGCTTCGCCAGCAGCGTCCTGCCCTCGGTGCTCGATCGCCTGCCCGAACAGTACCCGGGCATCAGCGTGGACGTCACGGTGGGCTCCCACGACGACCTGCTGCCTGCACTGGACGCCGGGCTGCTGGACCTGGCCATGGTCTACGACATGGAGCTCCCGGCCGGGTACAGCCAGCGCACCATCTATCAGACCGAGTTGCAGGCGGTGCTGCCGCCGGAACATCCCTTGGCCGGGCAGCCAACGGTGGATTTGGCGGACCTCGCCGCCGAACCCCTCATCATGTACGAGTCGAGTCCGAGCACGGCGAACACGTATCGCGTCTTTGAGGAACGCGGCCTGCGCCCGTACGTCGCCACGTCCATGCCGCAGGCGGTGCTGGTGCAGGCACTCGTCGGGCGGGGGCTGGGGTACGCGCTGCTGATGTCACGGCCGGCCGCCCCGGCCGTGACGGTCGAAGGCCGGCCGGTCGCGGTGCGACCGCTATCGCCGCCCGTATCGCAGACGACCATGTGTGCGATCTGGCCGGACACCATGGTCCTCAGTCCCAGGGCCGAGGCGGTGTTGGGCCATGCCGTGCAGGCACTGGGCAGCGGCGGAGGCACCTGACCCTGCCGCCACGACCTGACCCGCCGCGACCTGACCTGCCGCGCGCAACCTAACCCGCCGCCACCTGACCCGCCGCCGCTGCCTGCCTTACCGGTGGTGTTGCTAGAGCGCCGCCGGTTGCAGTTTGGAGTGCGCCTTGAGGCCGAAGGCGGGGTCGGCGGCCTGTTCGGGGGTGAGGGTGGCGCCGGCGGCGAGGAGGCGGCGGGCGGCCATGTGGTCGGCGGGCTGGTTGACGGATTCGACGGCGACCAGCACTCCGTTGCGGAAGCAGAAGACGGAGAACTTTTCGTCGGCGGGGTCGCCGCGGAGAACTACCTCGTCGCCGGGGGCGACCAAGCCGGCGATCTGCAGGCGCAGGGGCCCCTGGTTTGACCAGAACCAGGGCAGGTCCGCGTAGTTGCCGGACCCGGTGCCGAGGATGGCGCGGGCGGCGTGCCGGGCCTGGTCGGTGGCGTTCTGCACGGATTCGAGCCGTGTGCGGGCGCCGGCGTGGGCGTTGGGGAAGGACGCGCAGTCGCCTATGGCGTAGATGTCCGGGTCGGAGGTGCGCAGGGTGGCGTCCACAGTGATGCCGTTGTCCACCTCGAGGCCGGCGGCAGAAGCGAGTTCCGTGCGCGCGATGACGCCGACACCGACCACGACCAGGTCCGCGGGGTAGCGTTCGCCGGTGGTGCTGATGGCGGCGGTGACGTGCCCGGTCTCGTCGGCGTCGAAGGAGGCGATGCCTTCGCCCAGGCGCAGGGTCACGCCGAGACGCCGGTGCGCGGCGGCGAAGAACCCGCTCATGGTGGGGGTCAGGGCCCGGCCCATGGGCTGGTCGGCATATTCGAGGACGGTGACGTCCAAACCGCGGGCGCGGGCGGCGGCGGCGAACTCCAGGCCGATGAAGCCGGCGCCGATGACGACGACGGAGCCCACCGTGTCGAGGCGGGCGTGCAGGGTCTGGGCGTCGGTGAGGGTGCGCAGGCCGTGGATGCCGGCCAAGCCGGCGCCCGGGACGCTCAGTTCGCGGTTGGCGGCCCCGGTGGCGAGCACCAGCTTCGTGTAGGACAGGGTGGTGCCGTCGTCGAGGGTGACGGTCCTGGCGGCCCGGTCGATGGAGGTGGCGCGCACGCCGAGGCGGGCGTCGACGTCGTTGGTGGTGAAGAATTTTTCCGGGCGCAGCGGCAGCGGGGCCGGGGTCTTCCCGGCGGCCAGGTAGTCCTTGGACAGCGGGGGCCGCTGGTAGGGGTGGTGCGGCTCGTCGCCGAGCAGGGTGATCGCCCCGGTGTGGCCTTCCTTGCGCAGCGAATCCACCAGCTGCATGCCGGCCTGGCCGTTGCCAACAATGACGATGTTGCCTGACGTTTGCCTCATGGTCCGCCCTTAGATCTGGTCGTCGGGGATGTCGACTTCGATCTGTTCGAGGCCGTTGCCGACCGTGATCTGGCAGCCGAGCCGGCTGCGGGTTTCGTCACGGGGGCCGGCGGTGCAGTCGAGCATTTCGTCTTCGTCGTCGCCGATTTCGGGCAGGCCGTCGAGGTATTCGGGGCGGACGTAGACGTGGCAGGTGGCGCACATGGCCTGGCCGCCGCATTCGCCGACGATGCCGTCGACGCCGTTGGTCACGGCGGCGCGCATCAGGGAGGTGCCGGGGTCGACGTCGAGCACGTCCACGCTGCCATCCGAGTGGTGGAAGCTGATCTTTGCCATGGGGAAGTGTCCTTGCTGTGGGCGCTGGTTTGGGTGGAACGGAAGGGTGAGCGGGCCGGTCTTAGCCCCAGAGCACCGGGAATTTGGTCATGCCGCGGAAGACCCAGCCGGCGTCGACCGGAGTGTTGTCCGGATCCAGGCGGAGGTTCGGCAGTTCGCGGAAAACCTGCGGCATGGCAATGTGTGCCACCGACGCGCGTGCCACCCAGGCGCCCGCGCAGAAGTGGTTGCCGCCGCCGAATGCCAAGTGCGGCTTCTTCTCCCGGTTGATGTTGAAGGATTCGGGGTCCTCGAACACCGCCGGGTCGCGGTTGGCTGCGCCGACGACGATGCCCAGCCGCGCACCGGCCGGCAGTTGCATGCCTTCCACGACGGTGTCGCGCGTGACCTCCCGCGGGTACATGCCGATGGGTGCGACCCAGCGCACGGACTCCTCGAAGGCGCGCGCGTAGAGGGATTCGTCAGCGAGCACCTGGGCCAACTGGTCCGGGTTGGCCAGCAGCGCCCACACGGTGGTGCCCAGGACGTCGCGCGGTTCGTTGAGGCCGCCGCCGATGGTCATCTTCATGTTCGCCCGGATGGCCTCGAGCGGGATCGGCATGGAGGTGAGCCCGGACAGCAGGCTGGCATCCGGATTCTTGCGCAGGTAGGGCAGGATTTCATCGATCGCGTCGTCGACTTCGTTGTACGACTGCTCCGACTTGCTCCAGACGTCCGGGTCGTCCGCGTAGTTGCCGGTGCCGTCGATCATGGTCTGCGACCAACGCTGCATGTCTTCCTGGGTGGCATTGTGGAAGCCCATGATCAGACGCAGGTTTTCCGCGGCGTAGGGAGCGGCATACTCCCAGACAAAGTCGGCGCCCGGGCCGGCCGCCTTTAACTGCGCCAGGTATTTGTCGCTGTTGGCCTGGAAGATGGCGTTCCAGTGCTCCTTGATGGCTTTGGGCCGCAGCACGTTCCCGTAGGATTTCCGGTCCACCTCATGCTCCGGGTCGTCCTTGCGCAGCATCGAGTGGCCCATGGCCCGCTTCATGAGCGAATTGGTCTCGTTGGCCGAAAAACGCTCCTGGTCCTGCTCGATCACGTGGCAGGCCTGGTAGCTGGTAACCATGTACCGGTTGACGGCGGGCACCCAGTGCACGGGCGCTTCGGCCCGCAGCTTTTGATAGATCGGATACGGGTTCCGGTAGAGATCCGGGATGGTGACCCAGTCCGCGGTGGGAACCGGGCGGGCTTCGGTGGCGGCGGTCATTCTCGCTCTCCTCGTCATGTTGGTCCGGAAACGGGTTGCCGGATCCTTGCCGGCGGGCCTCGCACCGTACCCGGCGTGAGGTGTGTCTCCCACGAGTGTGACAGCAGACATATCCGCCGGTAAAGTGCATAAAGAGGGGAAATATCCCCCGAAAAGCTTTGGTTATATCCCTGCGGCGCAGGAGGCGCTTTGGTCCGGTACACGCTGCGGCAGCTGGCGTACTTTGTCGCAGTGGCAGAGGCCGGCACGATTGCCGCCGCCGCCGACGAACTCCATGTCTCACAGACGGCAGTGGCCGCGGCAGTGAAGGAACTGGAGCGTATTTTCGGCACGCAGCTCACGGTCCGCCGCAAGGCACACGGCGTCAGCCTGACACCTGCAGGCCGGCAACTGCACGCCCGCGCCGCAACCTTCCTGCGGGAGGCGGAGGAGCTGGAGCTGAGCACCAGCAGCGGCGGGGGAGAGCTGGCCGGCCCGCTGGTGGTGGGCTGCTATCTGACGTTGGCGCCGACTGTCCTGCCCGGGCTGCTGGAGCGTTTCGCCGCTGAGCATCCCAAGGTGCAGTTGGACTTCGTCGAAGGCACCCAGGATGCCGTGCAGGACAAGCTGTTCACGGGAGAGCTGGACCTGGCCATCGTCTACGACATGGACCTGCGGCCGGGACTGGAGTCGGTGCAGCTGGGCGCCATGCATGCCTACGCGCTATTGCCGGCCGACCACCGGCTGGCCGGCCGGGAGGCGGTGAGCTTGGCCGACCTGGCCGAGGAGCCAATGATCCTGCTCGATGCACCGCCGAGCAGCCATCACACGATGTCGGTGTTTCGTGACGCTTCCGTCGTGCCGAAAATCAAGTACCGCACCACTGACTTCGAGCTGACCCGCTCGCTGGTCGGGCGGGGTATCGGCTACTCGGTCCTGGTGCAGCGGCCGTCCGGCGATGCCACCTATGAAGGCCGGACTTTCACCGCGTTGCCAATCGAGCCGGCGGTCCGCCCGGTTGGCGTGAAGATCGTCTGGCCCGAAGGGGTCAGGCTGACCGACCGGGCCGCGGAGGTGGTCAGGTATGCGGTCGAGGCCCATGCGCCCCGCCAGAGTGGCGGCTCTGGCCGATGAGTCGTCCCCGCCGGCCGCGGGGCCTCACCGCCGGCGGCGCCGCCGGGCGCAACCACCGGCGGCCGCGCCGGGGAGCTACCGCCGGCGGCCGCGGCGCCTCAGCTTGGTCAGGCACCGCTGCCAATCGGACACGCCGGAGGCTGAATCCCGATTGGCTTTCCTCAATCGCTAGTGTGATCTAGGCTATAGCAGTGCCTCAAACATCTCTCTCACACCGGTTGCCTCAGCGAACCTCCGCGGCCGTCATTTCCGCCCGGGACGTCGTGAAGACCTACGGCAATTTCAACGCCGTCGACGGTATCTCCTTCGAAGTCCCGGCGGGGGAGTCGTTCGGGCTGCTCGGCCCCAACGGTGCGGGCAAGTCCACGACGATGCGGATGATCGGCGGCGTGTCGCAGCGGACGTCCGGCGAACTGAGCATCATGGGCCTGGACCCGGACCGACACGGGCCGGAGGTGCGGGCGCATCTGGGCGTGGTGCCGCAGCAGGACAACCTGGACGAGGAACTGAAGGTCCGCGAAAACCTGATTGTTTACGGCCGCTACTTCGGGCTGCCGTACTCCTACCTGCGGCCCAAGGCGGACGAACTGCTGGAGTTCGCGCAGCTGACGGACAAGGCCAAGGCGAAGGTTGATGCTCTCTCCGGCGGCATGAAACGGCGGCTGACCATCGCCCGTTCGCTGATGAACGATCCGAAGGTGCTGCTGCTCGACGAGCCGACCACCGGACTCGATCCGCAGGCGCGCCACATCCTCTGGGACCGGCTCTTCCGGCTCAAGGAAGCGGGCGTGACCCTGATCCTGACCACGCACTACATGGACGAGGCCGAGCAGCTCTGCGACCGACTCATCGTGGTGGACAAGGGAAAGATCATGGCGGAAGGGTCGCCGGCAGCCCTGATCCGCGAACATTCCACCCGAGAGGTCCTCGAGCTTCGGTTCGGTTCCGAGCGGAATACCACCGTGGCCCCGGAGCTCGCCGGCATCGGGGAGCGGCTGGAAACGCTGCCGGACCGTGTGCTGGTCTATGCCGACGACGGCGAGGCGGCGCTCGAGCAGGTGTCCAACCGCGGCCTGCGCCCGATCACATCCCTGGTCCGGCGCTCCAGCCTGGAGGACGTCTTCCTCCGGCTGACCGGCAGGAGCCTCATTGACTGAGCAACAGCCCCCGCAGGTGCCGGGCGGGCAGGACATGGAGACCACGGCGCGCCCGGCCGAGAAAACCACCGCGCGCGCGGGCGAAGACACCACGGCGCGCGCGTCCCAAGAAACTCCGGTCCGCGCGGCCGAAGAATCACCGGCGCCCGCGGCCCAAGAGTCCGGGCGAACCGCGACCGCTGCAGCCTCCGTGCCGGACGCCGCGGCCGCCGCGGGCTCGGTCGATGCGCGGGCCCCGGAGCAGCTGTCACTGCGGGAAATCGACGCGCTGACGCGGCCAGTCACCGGTTTGCGCTCGCCGCTGACCCCGCTGCAGTCGGCCGAGCGCGCCCGGAACTTCGGTTCCGTCTACTTCCTGGAGCATTGGCTGCGGCAGTTGCGCGGCTACGGCTGGACCGTCTTGATGACGGCGGTCGGCACGCCGCTGGTATACCTGTTTGCCATGGGCGTGGGGCTCGCCACGTTGGTGGACGCCAACACCAACGCCTCGCTCGACGCCGGAAACGGCCAGTCCGTGCCGTATCTGGTCTTCGTGGCGCCTGCCCTCCTGGCGACCGCCGCGATCATGGTGGCCAGCGAAGAGAACACGTACTCGGTGATGTCGGGGTTCCGATGGCGCAAGACCTACTACGGTCCCAACGCCTCGCCGCTGCAGAGCCACCAACTGGTCAACGGGCACTCATTGGGCGTGCTGGCCCGCCTGCTGCTGACCACCGGCTTGTATTTCCTCTGCCTGGTCATCTTCGGCGCGGTGACCGAGGCCACCGCCTGGCTGATGGTCATCACGGCGGCCCTGGGCGGGATGGCCTTCGGGCTGCCGCTGATGGCGTACTCGGCCAGCATCGAAGAAGACCGCGGCCAGTTCGCGCTGGTGCAGCGGTTCATCGTGATGCCGCTGTTCCTCTTCTCCGGCACGTTCTTTCCGCTGGAGGCCATGCCGTTGGTGGTGCGCTGGATCGGATGGATCTCGCCGCTGTGGCATTCGACGGAGCTGGGCCGGGTGCTCAGCTACGGCTATGTTGAACCGGCCTGGCTGACCGTGCTGCACGTCGCCTACCTTGCCGTCCTCTGCGCGGCCGGCTGGGTCTTCGCGCGCCGCATCTATATCAGGAGGCTGGGCAAATGAGCCAGCACGTTCTCCCGCAGCCGCCGCGGCTCGAGCCGGCGCGCCGCCCGTTTGGCTCGCTCTATGCCGGCAACGTGCGGGCGGTCTTCGCCCGCGGCGTCAAGGCGACCTGGGGAACCAACTGGGCGATCATGGTTAGCGGCTTCGTCGAGCCGGTCCTCTACCTGGTGGCGATGGGGATCGGACTGGGCTCGCTGATCGGCACGATAAGCGGCCCCGGCGGAACCGAGATCGGTTATGCGAACTACATTGCGCCGGCGCTGCTGGCCGTCTCGGCGATGAACGGCGCGGTGTACGACTCCACCTGGAACGTCTTCTTCAAACTGAACTTTGCCAAGCTCTACGAAGGCATGTTGTACACCTCTTTGGGACCGCTGGACGTGGCGCTCGGCGAGATCCTGCTGGCGCTGATGCGAGGAGCGCTCTACGCCACCGGCTTCACCGCGGTGATGGGGGCGATGGGGTTGATCACCTCGCCCTGGGCGCTGTTGATGATCCCCGCAGCCGTGGTGGTGGCCTTCGGCTTCGCTTCCTTCGGCATGGCGATCACCAGCTACATGAAAACGTTCCAGCAGATGGACTGGATCAACTTCATCATGCTCCCGATGTTCCTGTTCTCTGCGACTTTCTATCCGCTCAGCGTCTACCCGGAGCCGATCCAGTGGCTGATCCAGGCATTCCCGCTCTGGCACGGCGTGGAACTGCTGCGCCAGCTCAGCGTCGGCGCCTTCACCGCCGCCACCTGGATCCACGTGGCGTACTTCCTGGTCATGATCGTGCTCGGGCTGATCCTGACCACTGGCAGGCTGCGCAAGCTCTTCCTGAACTGACCGCGGACCGACGTGCGGCGGGCGGGACCGCGGACCGACGGCCGGCGGGCGGGGACCGCGAGGTGCGGCGGGCGGGCTGCCGCCTTGTCCTTGCCACACCCTTGCGGCGCATCAATGATGGAGACACCGTCCCAAGGCCCGAACCAAGTAAGGAGCTGGCACATGATCGGCACGTGGCAGGCACTGGTCATCGATTGTCCGGACAGCGATGTACTGGCCACCTTTTACGAGGAGCTGCTGGGCATGATCCGGGTCCAACAGGACGACGACGGCTGGATCAGCATCGGGGATGCCCCGGACCGGCCGGCCATCGCCTTCCAGCAGGTCCGGGATTACGAACCGCCCCAGTGGCCGGGACAGGAGCATCCCCAGCAGATGCATGTTGACGTCAGGGTCAGGGACCTGGACATCGCCGAAGGACTGGTACTCCAGCTGGGAGCCACGAGCATGGACTCGGGCACCGAGACCTTCAGGGTGTACCTGGACCCGGCCGGGCACCCGTTCTGCCTGGTGCAGTGGTAGCGGGCGCTGAGCCGTGGGCGGACACGGCGCACGCAGGCGCGCGGATTTGAGAGAATAGGCCCATGCGATCAATTGGTCCCGAGTCTTCCGTTTCGTCCACCGCCCGCCAGCTGCCGTTCAAGGCCGGCAACATCAGTCTGGCAGTGCTGGTGCTTGTCTTCCTGGTCGCGGTCATCTTTGCCGCCAATGAGAACGACGTCATCGGCTGGATCGTCGTCGCAGTGTCGCTGGCATGGCTGGCCCTGGCCGCCTTCGTGGTGTTCAGCGTCCGCGGTGCCACCCGCAAGGCGAAGGAGAAGCTGGCCAACGTGCAGGCCGATTATGCCGGGCGGGTCAACCCCGCTCCCGGCGGCGGTACCGCCCTCGTCGAGGAAGAAATCTCTAGGGCGAATGCCGTGCGGGACGAAAAGCTGGACCACAGCTTCAAGATCATCCAGGTGCAGGCCAAGGTGATCCGCGACTACCGCGGCAAAGACGAGGGCATGGTGGACCGGGCGCTGGAAACGGTGGAGATCACGGCCCACAACGGCCGCGGCATGATCCGCAAGGAAGACGGCGGCGGAACGGTCAGCGGCACAGTTGTTGGCTGAACTGAAGGGTTGGGTAAGGTAGTCGGGTGACTTTGGCAACCGTTTCCACCGCACCGACCACCTCCCGCGACGCCGCCGGCGGACTGATCCAGGCAGGCAAGACACTGCGGATTGCCAGCGTCAACGTCAATGGCATCCGCGCCGCCTACAAGCGCGGGATGGCCGACTGGCTGGCCGTCCGGGACGTGGACATCCTCTGCCTGCAGGAGGTGCGCGCACCGGACGCGGTAGTACGTGAGCTGCTGGGCAGCGACTGGCACATTCTGCATGCCGAAGCCGAGGCCAAGGGCCGCGCCGGTGTCGCCATTGCCTCCCGCGTGGAGCCCACTGCCACCCGCAGCCACATCGGCGATGAGTACTTTCTCTCCGCCGGCCGCTGGGTGGAGGCCGACTTTGCGGTGGACGGCATCGACGGCGAAAAGACCCTGACGGTGGTGAGCGCCTACGTCCATTCCGGCGAGGTGGACACCCCCAAGCAGGTGGACAAGTACCGTTTCCTGGACGCCATGTGTCACCGCCTGCCGCAGCTGAAGGCCGAGCGGGACTACGCGCTGGTCGTCGGCGACCTGAACGTGGGCCACACCGAGCTGGACATCAAGAACTGGAAGGGCAACGTCAAGCGTGCCGGCTTCCTGCCCGAGGAACGGGCCTACTTCGACCGCTTCTTCGGCGAGGAGATCGGTTGGCGCGATGTGCACCGGTCGCTGGCCGGGGATGTCAGCGGTCCCTACACCTGGTGGTCCTGGCGCGGCCAGGCCTTCGACAACGACTCCGGCTGGCGCATCGATTACCAGGTGGCCACCCCGTCGCTGGCCGATCTCGCGACGACCGCCGCCGTCGACCGTGCCGCCACCTACGACGCCCGATTCTCCGACCACGCACCGCTGGTCGTCGACTACCAGTTCTAGGAAGCATCCCGATGAGCACAGGAACCACAGAACCGACAGACACCGCCCTGCGGGCCGCCGGGCAGGCGGGCCGGCCGCAGGCCGAGCGTCCTCGACTTCTCTCCGGCATGCAGCCCTCCGCCGACTCCCTGCACCTGGGCAACTACCTGGGGGCACTCGTCAACTGGGTCAAGCTGCAGGACGAGTACGAAACCTTCTACTTCATTCCCGACCTGCACGCCATCACCGTTGACTACGATCCCAAGGATCTCGCCCACCGCACCAGGGTGACCTGCGCGCAGTACATCGCCGGCGGCATCGACGTCGACCGCACCGCGCTCTTCGTCCAGTCCCACGTGCCGGAGCACGCCGAGCTGGCCTGGGTCCTGAACTGCGTGACAGGCTTCGGCGAGGCCTCCCGGATGACCCAGTTCAAGGACAAGACGCAGAAGAACGGTACCGACGCCGCGACCGTGGGGCTGTTCGCCTACCCGGTGCTGATGGCCGCGGACATCCTGCTGTACCGCCCCTACGGGGTGCCCGTCGGCGAGGACCAGCGCCAGCACCTGGAACTGGCGCGGAACCTCGCCCAGCGGTTCAACCACCGGTTCGGGGAAACTTTCGTGGTGCCCGAAGCGGTGATCCCCAAGGAGGGGGCGAAGATCTACGATCTCCAGCACCCCACAGCGAAAATGTCGAAGTCGGCGGAGTCGACCGCCGGTCTGATCAACATACTCGACAACCCGAAGCAGGCCGCCAAGAAGATCAAGTCGGCCGTCACCGACGACGGTACGGAAATCCGCTTCGACCGCGAGGCCAAGCCGGGCATCTCCAATCTGCTCACCATCTACTCCACGCTGTCGGGCAAGACCGTCGGGCAGCTTGAGCAGGAGTACCAGGGCAAGATGTACGGTCATCTGAAGGTCGATCTGGCCGAGGTGGTCGTCGAAACCCTCGCCCCGGTGCAGGCGCGGGCCCAGGAGCTGCTGGACGATCCGGCCGAACTGGACCGGCTGCTGGCGCGCGGGGCCCAGCGGGCACGTTCAATCGCATCGGCTACACTCGCTGATGTGTACTCCAAGGTAGGTTTCCTGCCCGCCGGAGGCGGGCGCTAGCCATGCGCCAGCAGGACCAGGACAGCATCGCCCGTGTCGAACACGACGGCGATGCTGGCCGCGGTGCCCGGACGGCGGTCGGTTGCGTCGGCGTGGTCATCGGGGTCCCGGAGCCGATGGCCAGTGAGCTGCAGGGCTGGCGGGCCTCGTTCGGAGACCCGCTGGCCTCGGTGATACCGCCGCACATCACCCTGGTCACCACCACTCCGGTGCTTGACTGGGACGAGGCCGTGCAGCACGTCCGGGCCGTGGCCAGTTCGCAGTCCCCGTTCACCCTCTCCCTGCGCGGCACGGGCAGTTTCCGCCCGGTTTCGCCCGTGGTCTACTTGAGCATCGACGAGGGCTTCGACGAGTGCGTCGCGCTGCACCAAAAACTCCAGTCCGGGCCGCTGGAACGCGACCTCGAGTTCGGCTTCCACCCGCACGTGACCGTGGCGCACGACGTCAGCGAAGCCAGCATGGACTCGGCCGAAAGCAAGCTCGCTGATTATGACGCCGCATTCCGGGTCAGTAGCATGGGGCTCTACGAGCACGACGAGACTGGTGTGTGGATACTACGGGAAGAGTTGACCTTTGGCGCCGGACCAGCAGGAGCAGGCTGAGGCAACGCCGGATCCGCTGGAACGGCAGCAACTGCTGCTCGCCGCCGTAAGGCAGCGGCGGGAAGCAGGCCGCGCCAAGCGCGAAGAAGGCACCCTGCAAAGCGTCCTGGCCGCGGCCAGGTACAGGCTGGCAACGCTCAACTCCCGGCGCCTGATGCGGGTCATGAATCTCTACGCCCTGAGGCACGGGTCGCTGCTGGCGGCCGGGTGTGCCTACAAGATGTTCTTCTCCGTGGCCGCGATGCTGGTGGCCGGTTTCTCCATCCTGGGCCTGGTGGTTTCCGGCAACCGCGACCTGCAGATGGCCATCATCCGGGTGGTGAACGACTTCATCCCGGGACTAATCGACACCGGAGACGGGGGCCTGGCCACACCCCAAGAGCTCTTCTCCCGCAGCGAGGCATTCGGGGTCAGCCTGATCATCTCTACCGTAGTCATGATCTGGACCTCGTTGGGCTGGATCGCCGGGCTGCGGACGGGGATGCGGGGCATCTTTGACCTGCCCCCGCTGGATACGAACGTCGTCCTGGTCAAGCTCAAGGACACCGGCACGCTGCTGATCGTGGGCGTGGCCTTGATCGTGACGTCGCTCGTCGCAGCCATAGCCAATACCGCGCTGGACCTGATCGTGGAATTGCTCCGTATCGAAGGCGATGCCGTGGTTCCGCTGACCCGGATTGCCGGCATCGTGGTCATGCTGTTGCTGGATACGGCGGTTGCCGTGGTCCTTTTCCGCGTGGCGTCAGGGATCCGGATGCCACGCCCGGTGATGCTCCAGTCCGCCTTGCTAGCCGGCGTCGGCAGTACCGTCCTCAGGTACTTCTCCTCGACGCTCCTGGGCAACGCGGGCAGCAACCCGTTGCTGGCTTCTTACGCCGTCATCCTGGGTCTGTTCGTGTGGTTCTACCTGCTGAGCCAGGTCTACCTGATCGCCACCGCCTGGGGAGCGGTCGGCACGGCGGACGCGCTGGCCCGGCAGGCGGCCGGGGGAGGCCGGTCGCTGCGGCAGCGGGCGTGGAGCCTGCGCCGGCGGAGGCCCCTGCCGGAACCTTAAACACCGGTGGCGCCGACTCCCGGAAGGAATCGGCGCCACCAGGACCGCGCAGTCCCGAAGGGGACCGCCGCGATGGGCTAGACGGAGCGGTGCAGGATGGCCTGGCGCACCTCGGTGATCGCCTTGGTCACCTGGATGCCGCGGGGGCAAGCCTCGCTGCAGTTGAAGGTGGTGCGGCAACGCCACACGCCTTCCTTGTCGTTGAGGACCTCCAGGCGCATGTCGCCGGCATCGTCGCGGGAATCGAAGATGAAGCGGTGCGCGTTCACGATCGCCGCCGGCCCGAAGTACTGGCCGTCGGTCCAGAACACCGGGCAGGAGGAGGTGCAGGCGGCGCAGAGGATGCACTTGGTGGTGTCGTCGAACCGCTCACGGTCCTCCTGCGACTGCAGCCGCTCGCGGGTCGGCGCGTGGCCGTTGTTGATCAGGAACGGCATGATCTCGCGGTAGGACTGGAAGAACGGCTCCATGTCCACGATCAGGTCCTTCTCCACCGGCAGGCCCTTGATCGGCTCCACCGTGATGGGCTTGGCCGTGTCCAGGTCCTTCAACAGCGTCTTGCAGGCCAGGCGGTTGCGGCCGTTGATGCGCATCGCATCCGAGCCACAGACGCCGTGGGCGCAGGACCGGCGGAAGGAAACGGAACCGTCATGCTCCCACTTGACCTTGTGCAGGGCGTCCAGCACGCGGTCGGTGCCGTACATGGTGAGCTTGAACTCGTCCCAGCGGGCTTCCTCGGAAACCTCCGGATCGTAGCGGCGGACCTTCAGCGTAATGTCAAAGCTGGGGATTTCGCCGCCGCCGCCGACCCCGGGAGCCAGCTCGACCTTGGACGGTCCTTCGGGAATTTCGGTCGCGGTGCTCATCAGTATTTCCTCACCATCGGTTCGTAGCGCGTGAATACCACGGGTTTGGTATCCATGCGGATGCCGGCCGTCTGATCGGTCACGGCGTCGACGTCCAGGTAGCACATCGAGTGCTTCATGAAGTTCTCGTCGTCGCGGTCCGGGTAGTCCTCGCGGAAGTGTCCGCCGCGGGACTCCGTGCGGTGCAGCGCCGCCACGGTCATCACCTGGGCCATGTCCAGCAGGAAGCCGAGTTCCACGGCCTCCAGCAGGTCCAGGTTGAAGCGCTTGCCCTTGTCCTGGACGCTGATGTTCTTGTAGCGCTCGCGCAGCGAAGCGATCACGTTCAGCGCCTCGGTCAGGGACTTCTCGTCGCGGAACACCTGCACGTTGGCATCCATGATGTCCTGCAGTTCCTTGCGGATCTGGGCGACCCGCTCGGTACCGGTACCGCCGCGCACCGTCTCGAGCAGCTCCATCGTGTACAGCTCCGGGTTCTCCGGCAGCTCGACAAAGTCCGCGGTCTTGGCGTACTCGGCGGCGTTGATGCCGGAGCGCTTGCCGAAGACGTTGATGTCCAGCAGGGAGTTGGTTCCCAGTCGGTTCGAGCCGTGGACGGAAACGCAGGCCACCTCGCCGGCGGCGTACAGGCCCGGCACCACGGTGTCGTTGTCCTGCAGCACCTCGGCCTTGATGTTGGTGGGAATGCCACCCATGGCGTAGTGGGCGGTGGGGAACACGGGCACCGGCTCGGTGTAGGGCTCGACGCCGAGGTAGGTGCGCGCGAACTCCGTGATGTCCGGCAGCTTCGCGTCAATGTGCGCCGGCTCCAGGTGGGTCAGGTCCAGCAGCACGTAGTCCTTGTTCGGACCGCAGCCGCGGCCTTCCCGGACCTCCAGGGCCATGGAGCGGGCCACGATGTCACGCGGCGCCAGGTCCTTGATGGTGGGGGCGTAGCGCTCCATGAAGCGCTCACCGTCGGCGTTGCGGAGGATGCCGCCTTCGCCGCGGGCGGCCTCGGAGAGCAGGATGCCCAGGCCGGCCAGGCCGGTCGGGTGGAACTGGACGAACTCCATGTCCTCCAGCGGGAGGCCGCGGCGGAACGCGATGCCCATGCCGTCGCCGGTGAGAGTGTGCGCGTTGGAGGTGGTCTTGAAGACCTTGCCCACGCCGCCCGAAGCGAAGATGACGGACTTGGCCTGGAAGACGTGGAGCTCGCCGGAGGCCAGGTCATAGCTGACGACGCCGGCGACGCGCTTCTGCTTGTAGGGGGTGCCGTCCGCGCGGGTGGCGTCTTCCTCGACCAACAGCAGGTCCAGCACGTAGTACTCGTTGTAGAACTCAACGTTGTGCTTGACGCAGTTTTGGTACAGGGTCTGCAGGATCATGTGTCCGGTGCGGTCGGCGGCGTAGCAGGCGCGGCGCACCGGGGCCTTGCCGTGGTCGCGGGTGTGTCCGCCGAAGCGGCGCTGGTCGATCTTGCCCTCGGGCGTCCGGTTGAACGGCAGGCCCATCTTTTCCAGGTCCAGCACCGCGTCGATGGCTTCCTTGGCCATCACTTCGGCGGCATCCTGGTCAACCAGGTAGTCGCCGCCCTTGATCGTGTCAAAGGTGTGCCATTCCCAGTTGTCCTCTTCGACGTTCGCCAGTGCGGCGCACATGCCGCCCTGGGCCGCGCCGGTGTGGGAACGGGTGGGGTACAGCTTGGTCAGTACTGCGGTGTGCGCGCGCTGGCCTGATTCGATCGCGGCGCGCATACCGGCGCCACCGGCACCGACAATGACGACGTCGTACTTATGGACCTGCATACTGGATGCTCTTTCTGTTGAAACTGGGTTTTCTTCGCCGTGTGGGGTTCACGACGGGCAACGGCGCCGCGGTCTGTCGCGGGGACGGTTAGGGTGCCGGGCAGAACGACGGCAGCAGATCGGCGGTGGCGTTCGCCGGGCACGGATCGAAGGTGAAGATCACCAGGGTGCCGAGCACGATGATGACGGCAGAGGCCACGTAGAGGACCATCTTGAACCAGAAGCGGGTGATGTCCTTTTCCGCATAGTCCTCGATGATGGTCCGCACGCCGTTGGTGCCGTGCAGCATGGCCAGCCACAGCATGGCCAGGTCCCAGATCTGCCAGAACGGGTCGGCCCACTTGCCGGCCACAAAGCCGAAGTCGATGGCGTGGACGCCTTCGCCCACCATCAGGTTGACGAACAGGTGCCCAAAGACCAGCACCACCAGGATGAGGCCGGAGAGCCGCATGAACAGCCATGCGTACAGTTCGAAGTTGCCCTTGCGCCCCTTGTTGCGCATGTACTCGGGAGCGATGCGGGCGCTACGGGGAGCCTGGATTTCAGAGTTGACCGACATGAGTTAGTGACCCCCGGTGAAAGCGAGCGTGAGGTGGCGGATGAGGAACGGAACCATGACGACGACCCAGAGGCCGACAACCCCCCACAGAAGCTTGGCCTGGTACTTGGGACCCTTCTTCCAGAAGTCGATGAGGATGACGCGAAGCCCGTTAAAGGCGTGGTAGACGATGGCCGCTACCAGGCCGGCTTCCAGAATGGCCATGATCGGGTTCTTGTACGTGGCCATGACGGCGTCGTAGGCGCCCGGGGATACCCGGACCAGCGCGGTATCGAGCACGTGAACCAAGAGAAAGAAAAAGATTGCGACGCCCGTGATGCGGTGTCCTACCCAAGACCACATGCCTTCACGGCCGCGGTATAAGGTCCCTGCTGGTGTCTTCGACACTGAATTACCCTCCCTGCATCGCAGAGGCGCAGCGTGGCTTCCACGCAAGAGTTGACGCCGGTGCGAGAGCGCTCTATAGCTCAAGACTAATCTAGGCTTCGCTGAGGGCTTATTCAATTTAGGTACGGCAGGGTGTGACCTTTTTAACAGCAGGGGCTTAGCCGCCCGTGCTGTACCGGCTTCCACGGGGCGGCTGAGGCCGGTCCGCGCCCCCGCAGGACCTGGATTTCGACGCGGCGCCGGTCGGCGCCGATACGGCACCGGCAAACCACCCCGATGGGAGAAATCGGCCTCTAGGATGAAGGCGGTACCCACGAGGCTGGATTACCGTGGAGAGCGTGAACACTCAAGCAGCAGGCCGGGGTGCGGCCGACGACGACGCCGTGCTGGACCGTTTTCATGCCGTTATACCGGCCGGCGGGACCGGGACGCGGTTGTGGCCGCTGTCCCGCGCGGCGGCCCCGAAGTTCCTGCACGACCTGACCGGTTCCGGGTCCACACTGATCCGCGCCACCTATTCCCGTCTTGAGCCGCTGTGCCAGGGGCGGACCCTGGTGGTGACCGGCAAGGTGCACCGGCATGCGGTGTGCGCGCAGCTGCCCGAACTTCAGGATGCGAACCTGGTGCTGGAGCCGGAACCGAAGGATTCGGCGGCGGCGATCGGTCTCGCCGCGGCGATCCTGTACCGGCGGGACCCGCGGATCATCATGGGCTCCTTCGCCGCGGACCAGGTGATCACCCCGGTGGAGGAGTTCCAGCAGGCTGTTCGCGAGGCGGTGTACACCGCGGCCGAGGGCTACATCGTCACGATCGGGATCACCCCGACGCATCCGGCTACCGGCTTCGGGTACATCCGTTCCGCCGGGGCGCTGCAGGTCCCCGGCGCGCCCTCCGCGCAGGCGGTGGCCGAGTTCGTGGAGAAACCCGACGAGCAGGTGGCCCGCGGCTACCTGGCGACGGGGGAATATTCCTGGAACGCCGGCATGTTCGTGGCGCCGGTTGACCTGCTGCTGAAGCACCTGGAAACCAACGAACCCGAACTCTTTGCCGGCCTGACCGAGATCGCCGAGGCCTGGGACACCCCGGCCCGCGGCGCTGTGATGCGCAGGATCTGGCCGGACCTGCCCAAGACGGCGATCGATTACGCGGTGGCCGAACCCGCGGCGGCCGCCGGGGACGTGGCGATGATCCCCGGTTCCTTCTCCTGGGACGACGTGGGCGACTTCGCCGCGATCGGGCGGTTGAATACCGCCAGCGAAACCTCCGGGCTTACGGTGCTCGGCGAAGGGGCGAGGGTGTTCGCGGAGTCGGCCACCGGCGTCGTGGTCTCCGACACCAAACGCGTGATCGCGCTGATCGGCATCGACGACGTCGTCGTGGTCGACACCCCGGACGCGCTGCTGGTGACCACCAAGGAACACGCGCAGAAGGTGAAGTCCGCCGTCGAACACCTCAGGGCCAGCGGCGACACCGACGTCCTCTAAAGCCGCAAGGCACCCGGGACCGGCGGCGAAAGCCTGATCGTGTGCAAGGCCGGCGACCGTCCTCGGAACGTCGCTCAAATCGATAGAGTGCAGGTGTGCAGAAGATTTCAGAAACTCCGCTGGCCAATCTCAATATCGGCGTCTGGGCATCGCCACTGCTGGATGAACTCCGGCGGTTCCGGCGGGACCTGCACCAGCATCCCGAGCTGTCGCACAAGGAATTCCTCACCACCCGGAAGCTGGTCGAGCGGCTGACGGCCGCAGGACTCGAGCCGCAACTGCTGGACGGCACCGGGCTGTTCGTCGACATCGGGGAGGGCCCGCTGGCCATCGGGCTGCGCGCGGACATCGACGCCCTGCCGATCATGGAAGAAACCGGCCTCGACTACGCCTCGGTCAACACCGGCATCAGCCACGCCTGCGGACACGACATCCACACCACGGTGATGCTCGGCGTCGCGCTGGTCCTGCGCAAACTGGATCTGGAAGGCGAACTGTCCGCCCGCGTGCGGGTCATTTTCCAGCCGGCCGAGGAGACCATGCCCGGCGGCGCGTTGGCCGTCATCGAGCAGGGCGTGCTGGAAGGGCTGCCGCGGATCCTGGCACTGCACTGCGACCCGCGCATCGACGTCGGCCTGGTCGGCACGCGGATCGGAGCCATCACCTCCGCCTCGGACACCATACGGATTGAACTGCGCGGGCGCGGCGGCCACACGTCCCGCCCGCACCTGACGGAGGACCTGGTGTTCGCGCTGGCCGAGATCGCCGTCAGTGTCCCGGCCGTCATCAACCGGCGGATCGATGTCCGCAGCGCCGTCTCGCTCGTGTGGGGGCAAATCCAGGCGGGCGCCGCCCCCAATGCCATCCCGGCCGTCGGCTACATGGCCGGCACCATGCGCTGCCTCGACGGGGAAGCCTGGCAGGCCGCCGGTGAGCTGGTGGACGAGGTGGTCAACCAGGTGGCCGCACCGTTCGGCGTGGACGTCAAGCTCGAACACATCCGCGGCGTGCCTCCCGTGATCAACACCGAGCGGGAAACCACGCTGCTCGAGGCGGCGGCCCGGAGCGAGCTGGGGGAGGACGCGGTGACCCTCACGCCCCAGTCGATGGGCGGGGAGGACTTCGCCTGGATGACCCAGGAAGTGCCCGGCGCCATGATGCGGCTGGGCACCCGGAGCCCGGGCGGCGAAACCTTCGACCTGCACCGCGGCGACTACGTTCCCGACGAGCACGCCATCGGCGTGGGCGTGCGCGTCATGGCCAAGGCCGCCGTGCTGGCCGCCCGGCGTCACCGGGACACGGCAGCCGGTGCTACCCAAAAGTAACAACTTTTGAACAATCTGCGCGCGCCGGTAGCGATTGCTTCGCCGGTGGGTCGCGCGGGAACTACTGTAGGGTCATCAACTGTGCACCTGCAGGACAGGTGCTGTGCCACGCGGAGTACAAGTCAAACGCCGCACTTCTTGTGAAGCGACCATTGAACTGTGGCGGGGCAGACATTCTTTTATGGAGGAACATTGAAGACTTCACTGCGCAAGATTAAGCGCGGCACCGGCCTCTCCGCCGCGGTGCTGGGCGCGTCCGCACTGGTTCTGACCGCTTGCGGCGCACCGCCGGCCCAAGAGGGCGGCGCCAGCGGCAGCCCGGCAGCGGAAGGCACCGACTACCTCGGCTGCATCGTCTCCGACTCCGGTGGATTCGACGACCGCTCGTTCAACCAGTCGAGCTACGAAGGCCTGAAGATGGCCGAGGAAGAGCTGGGCATCAAGATCCGCGAGGCCGAGTCCCAGGCCGAGACCGATTTCGGTCCCAACGTGGATGCCATGGTGCAGGCCAACTGCAACATGGTCCTGACGGTCGGCTTCCTGCTGGGCGACGTGACCAAGGAAGCGGCGGCGGCCAACCCCGAGACCAACTTCGCGATCGTCGACTACAACGACCCGGAGTTCAGCGACAACGTCAAGCCGATCATCTATGACACGGCGCAGGCGGCGTTCCTGGCCGGCTACGTGGCGGCCGCAACCAGCGAGACCGGCAAGGTGGCCACCTACGGTGGCATGAACATCCCCACCGTCACCATCTTCATGGACGGCTTCGCCGACGGCGTCGACTACTACAACGAGCAGAAGGACGCCAACGTCGAACTGCTCGGCTGGAACAAGGAAGCCCAGAACGGCACCTTCGTCGGCAACTTCGAGGATCAGGGCAAGGGCAAGACCAACACCCTGAACTTCATCAACGAGGGCGCTGACATCATCATGCCGGTGGCAGGCCCGGTGGGCCTGGGCACGCTGGACGCCGTGCTCGAAGCCAATGCCGACGGCAAGGATGCCAAGGTCGTATGGGTCGACTCCGACGGCTACGAGACCGCCGGCAAGGCCGAGGAATTCATCCTCACCTCGGTGATGAAGCTGATGGGCAACGCGGTCGAGGAAGTCGTCAAGACCGACGCCGAGGGCAACTTCGACAGCACCCCGTATGTCGGAACCCTGGAGAACGGCGGCGTGGCACTGGCCCCGTTCCATGACCTCGACGCAGCGGTTTCCGACGAGACCAAGGCGGAACTGGAAACCATCAAGGAGTCGATCATCTCGGGCGAGATCAAGGTCGAATCCAAGGCCAGCCCGCAGCAGTAAGCACGCAGCGGACCGCCGCCCTCCGTACCGGACACCGGTGCCGAGGGCGGCGGTTCGCGCTGTAATCGGCCGAACCGGTTTAGGCTAGGCACAGCGTCCGGGCAGCAGCACCGTCCGGCACCGCGCCGCTGGATGACGACCGTCGTACCTACGGACAAAGAACAGGTGGGTTGGGGTTTGAAACTCGAGCTCAAGGGAATCACCAAGCGATTCGGCTCCCTGGTTGCCAACGACCACATTGACCTGGTGGTGCAGCCGGGACAGGTGCACAGCCTGCTGGGTGAAAACGGCGCCGGGAAATCGACGCTGATGAACGTCCTCTACGGGCTTTACGAGCCCAGCGAAGGCCAGATCCTGGTCGACGACAAGCCCGTGACCTTCGACGGCCCCGGGGACGCCATGGCGGCCGGCATCGGCATGGTGCACCAGCACTTCATGCTGGTCCCGGTGTTCACCGTGGCCGAGAACGTGGCGCTCGGCAATGAGGCGACCAAGGCCGGCGGCCAACTCAACCTTGAGGAGACCCGGGCCCGGATCAGGGAGATCTCCGACCAATACGGTTTCGAGGTGGATCCCGACGCGGTGGTCGAGGACCTGCCGGTCGGGGTGCAGCAGCGGGTCGAGATCATCAAGGCCCTGGTCCGGGACGCCGAAGTGCTGATCCTGGACGAGCCGACCGCCGTCCTGACGCCCAAGGAAACGGATGAGCTGCTGGGCATCATGGGCCAGCTCAAGGCCGACGGCAAGGCCATCGTCTTCATCTCCCACAAGCTGCGTGAAGTCAAGGCGGTTTCGGACATCATCACGGTCATTCGCCGTGGCAAGGTCATCGGCGACGCGCCGCCCTCGGCCTCCACGACCGAGTTGGCGGAAATGATGGTGGGCCGCGCCGTCAGCCTGACCCTCAACAAGGAACCGGCTCGGCCGGGCGAAGAAACGTTCACCGTCAACAACCTCACCGTGCGTTCGGCCACGGGCCAGCGCGTGGTGGACGGCATCAGTTTCGGCATCGCGCGCGGCGAAATCCTCGCGGTGGCCGGCGTCCAAGGCAACGGGCAGACCGAACTGACCGAGGCGATCCTGGGGCTGCAGGACCACGTGTCCGGCTCCATCAGGCTCGAAGGCCGCGAACTGGTGGGGCGCAAGGTCAAGGACATCATCGAGGCCGGCGTCGGTTTCGTGCCGGAGGACCGCAGCGTCGAGGGCCTGGTCGGTACCTTCTCGGTGGCCGAAAACCTCATCCTCAACCGCTACGACCAGCCGCCGTTTGCCCGGGGCCTGGCCATGAAGCCGGCCCTGGTCGCCCGGAACGCCGAGCAATACATTTCGGAGTTCGACGTCCGCACCCAGTCTGCGGCGGCGGCGGCCGGTACCCTCTCCGGCGGAAACCAGCAAAAGGTGGTCATGGCCCGGGAACTGTCCAGGCCGTTGAAGCTCTTTATCGCTTCCCAACCCACCCGCGGCGTGGACGTAGGCTCCATCGAATTCCTGCACAAGCGGATCGTCGCCGAGCGCGACGTCGGCACGCCGGTGATGATCGTTTCCACCGAACTGGACGAGGTGCTGGAACTTGCCGACCGGATCGCCGTGCTCTACCAGGGCCGGCTGATGGGCATCGTCCCCGCCGGCACCTCGCGCGGCGAGCTGGGCCTGATGATGGCCGGCATGAGCGCCGAGGAAGCACAGGCACACCGGACGGACGCCGAAGTACAGCAGACAGACGCCGAAGGAGGCGAGGAATGAGCGCGGACGAGTCCGGCAAGCACGGGAAGCGGTCGAAACACGCGGGAACGCCCGCGGCGGAGGGCGACGAGCAGCGGCTCGAGGCGGCTGCCGCCCTCGGCGACGGCACCCAGGCACCGCCGGCCGTGTTACCCACGGGGGAGAGCCTGCACCCCGAGTTGCGCGCGCATCAGACCATCATGCAGCGGATCGTCTCCGGCAACGCGCTGGTGGCTGTCCTCGCCATTGTGCTGTCCCTGATCGCCGGCGGCATCCTGATCGCGTTGACGAACGAGGAAGTCGCCCGGACCTCCAGCTACTTCTTCGCCCGCCCGCAGGACATGCTGGCTGCCGGCTGGACGGCCGCCGCCAACGCCTACGCCGCCCTGTTCCAGGGCTCGATCTTCAACTTTGAGGGCGCCTCGTTCGCTCGGATGATCTACCCGTTGACCCAGACGCTGACCGTGGCCACGCCGCTCATCTGCGCAGGCCTGGGCGTGGCGCTGGCGTTCCGCGCGGGACTGTTCAACATCGGCGCGCAGGGCCAGATCATCATCGGCGCCACTCTGGCCGCCTGGGTCGGTTTCAGCTGGCACCTTCCGGTGGGCCTGCACCTGCTCCTGGTCATCATCGCCGGCATCATCGGCGGCGCGTTGTGGGGCGGCCTCGTCGGCCTGCTGAAGGCCAAGACCGGTGCCCACGAAGTGATCCTGTCGATCATGCTCAACTACGTGGCCATCAACCTGGTGCTGTACCTGCTGACCATGCCCGCGTTCCAGCGACCGGGCTCCACCAACCCGATCAGCCCGCAGCTGGATGCCACGGCCATGTATCCGCCGCTCTTCGGCGACACCTTCCGGCTGCACTGGGGCTTCGTGGTAGCCATTCTGGCCACCGTTTTCTGCTGGTGGCTGCTCAACCGCTCCACCATCGGCTTCGAGCTGCGCGCGGTCGGCTCCAATCCGCACGCCGCGCGCACCGCCGGCATCAGCGTCACCAAGGGCTACGTCGTGGTGATGGTGCTGGCGGGCGCCCTCGCCGGCCTGGCCGGCGTCGCGCAGGTGGCCGGCACCGAACGCGTTCTGACCGCGGGAGTCGCTGCCAGTTTCGGGTTCGACGCCATCACCGTTGCACTGCTGGGACGTTCGACGCCGTGGGGCACCTTTGTGGCCGGCCTGCTGTTCGGCGCCTTCCGCGCCGGCGGGGTGACCATGCAGACCAACACCGGCACCGGCATCGACATCGTGCTGGTGGTCCAGTCCATGATCGTGCTGTTCATCGCGGCGCCGCCGCTCGTGCGCGCGATCTTCCGGCTCCCCGAGCCAGGCAAGCTGACGGCAAAACCCCGTAAGACCGCAAGCACCGGAGGTGCAGCATGAGCACGGTTACCGCCACCGCCCCGCAGCAAAGCCCAGCCGCCGCGGACACCGTGCGGAACTGGAAGACGCCGGTCATCCTGGCCGTCCTGGCTTTCGCGGCCGTCCTGGTTTTCGCGGTCGGGGCACCGGACAACTCGGTGACCTTCCGGCTGTCGGACCCCAACGACCCGGTGGTGCTGCCGTCGGTGGTGCTCTCGGCCGTCGTCACCGGCTGGGTCACGGCCGTCTTGATGCTCGCCGCCGCCGTCTGGTCGTTCATGCTGGTCCGGTCCGGACGAAAGGTCCCCGGCTGGCTGGTGGCCGTCTTTGCCGTGCTGTTCGTGGTCGGATTCCTCACCTGGGTGGTCGGCAGCGCCCGGACCCCCAACGTGGCCCTCTACGGGCTGCTGGCCGGTTCGGTCACGCTGGCCGTGCCGCTGATTTTCGGCTCCCTCTCCGGCGTGCTGTGCGAGCGCTCCGGCGTCGTCAATATCGCCATCGAAGGACAGCTGCTGTTCGGTGCCTTCTCCGCCGCGGTCGCCGGATCGCTCTCCGGCAACGCGTTCATCGGGCTGGCCGCAGCGGCCGTCGGCGGCGTGCTCGTCTCGGCGGTACTGGCGGTGTTCAGCATCAAGTACATCGTCAACCAGGTGATCGTCGGCGTGGTGCTCAACGTGCTGGTTTCCGGCCTGACCGGTTTCCTGTTCTCCACCGTCCTCTCGGCCGACTCGGCCACCTGGAACTCTCCGCCGCGGCTGCCGATCATCAGCATTCCGGTGCTGTCCGACATCCCGATCATCGGCCCCATCCTGTTCGAACAGTCGGTGGTCGGCTACCTGATGTACGTCGCGGTGGCCGTGATCTACTTCGGCCTGTTCCACACCAAGTGGGGCCTGCGCACTCGTGCCGTCGGGGAGCACCCGCAGGCGGCGGACACCCTGGGCGTAAAGGTCAACCGGATGCGGTTCATGAACGTGCTGCTGGCCGGCGTCGTCGCCGGTTTCGGCGGCGCCTTCTTCACCCTGGTCCTTGTTTCCAGCTTCGGCCGCGACATGACCGCCGGGCAGGGCTACATCGCCCTGGCGGCGCTGATCTTCGGCCGCTGGAACCCGCTGTACGCGTTCTTCGCGGCGCTGCTGTTTGGCTTCGCGACCAACCTCCAGTACGTGCTCAGCGCCCTGGGCTCCACGGTGCCGAACCAGTTCCTGGCCATGCTGCCTTACGTGGTGACCATCTTCGCCGTCGCCGGCCTGGTGGGCCGCGCCCGACCCCCGGCCGCCAGCGGCGTGCCATACATCAAGGGATGACCGTGGAAGCACCAACGACGGCCCAGGTGGACTGGCACGCCCTCCAGCAGGCCGCGGAAGCCGCCATGCGGCTGGCCTACGTGCCGTATTCGGGCTTCCCGGTCGGTGCCGCCGCGCTGACCGACGACGGCCGGATCGTCTCCGGCTGCAACGTGGAGAACGCCTCCTACGGCTTGACCCTGTGCGCGGAATGTTCGCTGGTGAGCCAGTTGAACATGACGGGCGGCGGGAAACTGGCCGCCTTCAGCTGCGTGGACGGGGAGGGCAACGCCCTGATGCCGTGCGGCCGGTGCCGTCAGCTGCTGTACGAGTTCCGCGCGCCCGGCATGCTGCTGATGACGCCGGCCGGCGTCAGGACCATGGACCAGGTGCTGCCCGACGCCTTCGGACCGCAGCACCTGGCCTGACGGCCGGAACGCATCACCTAAGGAGCAGGACATGACCGAAACATTCGACGCCGTCGACATCATCCGGACCAAGCGGGACAAGGGAACGCTCAGCCCGGAGCAGATTGCCTGGACCATCGACGCCTACACCCGCGGGACCATTGCCGACGAGCAGATGTCCGCGCTGAACATGGCCATCCTGCTCAACGGCATGGACCGGGAGGAGATCGCGCACTGGACGACGGCGATGATCGCCTCCGGCGAGCGGATGGACTTCTCCTCGCTCGGCAAGCCGACCGCGGACAAGCATTCCACCGGCGGCGTGGGGGACAAGATCACCCTCCCGCTGGCCCCGCTGGTGGCAGTCTTCGGCGTGGCGGTGCCCCAGTTGTCCGGCCGCGGCCTCGGCCACACCGGCGGCACCCTGGACAAGCTCGAGTCGATCCCGGGCTGGCGGGCCCTGCTCAGCAATGACGAGATGATGAGCCAACTGGCCGACATCGGCGCCGTGATCTGTGCGGCCGGGGCCGGTCTGGCTCCCGCGGACAAGAAGCTCTACGCGCTGCGCGACGTGACCGGGACGGTCGAGGCGATCCCGCTGATCGCCTCCTCGATCATGAGCAAGAAGATTGCCGAAGGCACCGGCTCACTGGTGCTGGACGTGAAGGTCGGCAGCGGCGCCTTCATGAAGGATGAGCGCAACGCCCGGGAACTGGCCGAAACAATGGTCGCCCTGGGCCAGGACGCGGGCGTTAACACCGTCGCACTGCTGACCGATATGAGCACGCCGCTCGGGCTGACCGCCGGCAACGCCATCGAGGTCGAGGAATCCGTGGAGGTGCTGGCGGGCGGCGGCCCCGAGGACGTCGTGGAGCTGACCGTGAGGCTGGCCGAGGAGATGCTGCACGCCGCCGGCGTGACGGATGCCGACCCTGCTGCCGCGCTGCGGGACGGCCGCGCCATGGACGTCTGGAAATCCATGATCCGCGCCCAGGGCGGGGACCCCGACGCCAAGCTGCCGGTGGCCAGGGAGTCGGAGGTCGTCTACGCCGAGGCCGACGGCGTGCTGATGCAGCTGGACGCCCTGGCGGTCGGCGTCGCCGCCTGGCGGCTCGGTGCCGGACGCGCGCGCAAGGAAGACGCCGTGCAGGCCGGGGCCGGCGTGCGGATGCACGCCAAGCCCGGGGTGGTGGTCCGCGCAGGCGAACCGCTGATGACGCTGCTGACCGATACCCCCGAAAGGTTCGACCGCGCCAAGGATGCGCTGCGCGGCGCCGTCGTTATTGCCCCGGAGGGGAGCCGGCCGGCCCGGCGGCTGATCATCGACCGGGTGGCCTGACCCACCCAGAACCCCAGCTGAAAACAACTGGGGCAGCACGGATATATATCCACCGGGGCAAGCTCTTCCCGGCGTTCCCACGGCCCCGCTACGATGAAATGGTGCGGCCGGAGCGGGGGATGCCCCGGCGCACCGCGGGGTCTGCGGCGTTGAGCGATGGGGGCCCGGTCAGGGATCTACCCGATAGCGGCACAAGATGCGGCATGGCATCGTTGGACTAGGTATCCAGCGGACAGGAACACTTCGTGCAGACTTTCATGGACGCGCTCAGCGTCTTCATCATCGACGCGGCAGCGCAATGGTGGATTTACCCACTGCTTCTGGCTCTCTGCCTGATCGACGGGATCTTCCCGCCGGTGCCCAGCGAATCGGTGGTCGTGGCACTGGCTGCCATCGCGGTATCCGCCGGAGCCCCGAATATCTGGCTGGTAGCCGCCGTTGCCGCCGTCGGCGCGATGGCGGGGGACAACATCGCTTACCTGATCGGGCGCCGCATCGGCGCAGACCGTTTCCGCTGGATGCAGCGTCCCCGGGTTGCCGCGGCCTTCGCCTGGGCCCGCAGGGAGCTGGACCGGCGCGGCGCGCTGCTGATCCTGAGCGCACGCTACATCCCGGTGGGCCGGGTGGCCGTCAACATGACCGCCGGCGCCACCGGGTACAACCACCGCAAGTTCGTCCTGTTTTCCGTGGCCGCCGGCATCTCCTGGTCCTTGTACTCGGTAGCCATCGGGGCGCTGGCCGGGCGGTGGTTCCACGACAACAGCCTCCTGGCCGCGGGCCTGGCGATCATCCTGGCGCTGCTGCTGGGCCTTGCACTGGACCACGGCATGAAATTGGCCAACCGGCGCCGTGCCGCGCGGCTGCGCGCGGCTGCCCCGGCCGGGCACCGCGGAGCGGAGCCGGCCGCCGAAGCGGGGACGGCGGCGGATGCCGGGTCGACGGCGGAAGCCGGCCCCTCGGCGGCGGCAGGCGATGCCGGCGCGGCCACCGAGAGCCGGGACGCCGCAGTGGCGGCACGGCGCGATCCCGCCGACCAGCTGCCGGCAACGGGTTCGCGGACCGTCCGCTTCGAACCGTACGTTCCCCTGGCCGTGCCCTCCCGCAACCGTTCCGCCGCCAGACTCGACGACTGAACCCGGCGAGGGGATCCGCGCCGGTTCAGGCGTGCCCGGTGCTCGCGTAAGGTGGTGCCTGTGACTGAGCCTGAATACTCCGAAGACACCGCAGCCGACCTCGACGTCGACATCCGCAGCCTGCCGAAGGTTTCGCTGCACGACCACCTGGACGGCGGACTGCGCCCGGCCACCATCATTGAACTTGCCGCCGCCGAGGGCCACGAGTTGCCCTCCACCGACCCGGTGGCGCTCGGGGAGTGGTTCCGCGCGTCGGCGGATTCCGGCTCGCTGGTCCGCTACTTGGAAACCTTTGACCACACCATCGCCGTGATGCAGACCAAGGAAGGCCTGTTCCGTGTGGCCCGCGAATTCGTGGAGGACCTGGCCGACGACGGCGTGGTCTACGGCGAGGTCCGCTGGGCGCCCGAACAGCACCTAACCAAGGGCCTGACCCTGGACGAGGCGGTAGAGGCCGTCCAGGCAGGCCTGGAAGCCGGCGTGGACGCCGTGGAAGCCAGCGGCCGCCCCATCCAGGTGGGCCAGCTGGTCACCGCCATGCGGCATGCCGACCGCTCGCAGGAGATCGCAGAACTCGCCGTGCGCCACCGTGACCGCGGCGTGGTCGGATTCGACATCGCCGGAGCCGAGGACGGCTTCCCGCCCTCGCGCTTCAAGGACGCCTTCACCTACCTGGCCGAACAACAGTTCCCGGTGACGATCCACGCCGGCGAGGCGGCCGGAGTGGACAGCATCGTGGACGCGCTGGTCAGCGGCCGCGCGCTGCGGCTGGGCCACGGCGTCCGGATCGCCGAGGACATCCAAGTGGACTTCGGGCCCGACGACGAGGACGGCGAAGAGGTTGGCATGGTCACGCTGGGCCGGGTCGCCTCGTGGGTCCGCGACCGCGGCATCCCGCTCGAGTGCAGCCCGTCGTCGAACCTGCAGACCGGCGCGATCTCCGTCTTCGGCGAGGATATCCACTCCCACCCGTTCGACCTGCTCTACCAGACCGGGTTCAAGGTCACGATCAACACCGACAACCGGCTGATGAGCGGAGTCACGCTCTCCGACGAATACGAGTTGCTGATGGAAACCTTCGACTACGACCTGGACGACCTGCTGGAGATCACCCTCAACGCGGCCGAGGCCGCTTTCCTGCCGCTGGAAGAGCGTGAGGCGCTCATCGAGTTCATCGGCGAGGGCTTCAACAGCCAGCTGGGCTGACGCCGCGATGCCGCACGCCGGACACTCGTGTGAGCGGGGGCGGCTCCCGGACGCCCCCGCTCAGTCCGGCCGGGGGGTGCTCCCGGACGCCTCCGCTGAGCCCGGCCGGGGGCGGGCGCTCGCCAGGCTGCTGGACGTCGTGGCACAACTGCGCGAACACTGCCTGTGGACCGCGGCGCTGACCCATGAGTCGCTGGTCGAGTACCTCGTGGAGGAAGCCCACGAACTGGCCGAAGCCATCGAAACCGGCCACACCGGCCGGGCCGACGTTGCCGAGCTCAAGGGCGAACTGGCCGATGTGCTCTACCAGGTAGTGCTGCATGCCCGTCTGCAGGAAGAGCGGGGACATTTTGATTTCGACGCCGTGGCCGCGGAACTGACAGCCAAACTCATCCGGCGGAACCGGCATGTCTTCCGGCCGGACGGGTCCTTGCAGGACAAGTTTCCGGAGACCATCGCCGAGATCGTGGCCGGCTACGACGCGGTCAAGGCGGCGGAAAAGCCGGAGCGGACCACGCCGTTCGACGGGCTTCCGCACTCGCTGCCGGCGCTGGCGTTGGCAGCTAAATCGCTGGACCGCGCGGCCCGGGCGGGCAGCGCGTCGGCGGTCGGGCCGGAGCAAGACAGCGCGGCCGGGGGCACCGGCGCAGCCGGTGCTGCCCGGGCAGAACGCGAGGTCGGCGAGGATTTGTTCGCCGTCGTCCGCCGCGCAGTCGAGGCGGGCGTGGACCCCGAGCAGGCCCTGCGGGGTGCCGTCCGCAGATTCCAGCAGCGCGTAACGGAAGAAAACCGCGGCGGGTGATCTCGATTAGTCTTAAGCCGGACCTTGCAGCCGGCCACGGCCTCGCCTGCAGACATTCCATCTTTCGTTCCAACGAACAGGAGCTACTCCATGGCGCTGATCGATGCCATCCACGCGCGTGAAATCCTTGATTCCCGCGGCAACCCCACCGTAGAAGTTGAGGTGCTGCTCTCCGACGGCTCGATGGGACGGGCCGCGGTTCCGTCCGGCGCCTCCACCGGGGCATTCGAGGCGGTGGAACGCCGCGACGGCGAGAAGGACCGCTACCTGGGCAAGGGCGTCGGCCAGGCCGTGGCCGCCGTGGTGGACACCATCCAGCCGGCGCTGGCGGGCCTCGACGCCACCGACCAGCGGCTGATCGACCAGACCATGCTGGACCTGGACGGCACCTCCAACAAATCCGATCTGGGCGCCAATGCCATCCTCGGTGTGTCGCTGGCCGTGGCCTCGGCCGCCGCCGAATCCGCCAACCTCCCGCTGTACAAGTACCTGGGCGGCCCCAACGCGCACGTGCTGCCGGTCCCGCTGATGAATATCCTCAACGGCGGGTCGCACGCAGACTCCGACGTCGACATCCAGGAATTCATGGTGGTGCCGCTGGGCGCCGCCACGTTCTCCGAGGGGCTGCGCTGGGGCGTGGAGGTCTACCACAGCCTCAAGACCGTGCTGAAGGAGAAGGGCCTGTCCACGGGGCTGGGCGACGAGGGCGGCTTCGCCCCGAACCTGCCCAGCAACCGGGCCGCGCTGGACCTGATCACCGAGGCGATCACCCGTGCCGGCTACGCCCCGGGCAAGGACATCGCCCTGGCCCTGGACGTGGCGTCCTCCGAGTTTTACCAGGACGGCGCCTACCAGTTCGAGGGCAAGTCCCTGACGGCGGCGGAAATGAGCGCCTACTACGCCCAGCTGGTGGCCGACTTCCCGCTGGTCTCCATCGAGGATCCGCTGGACGAATCCGACTGGGAGGGCTGGGCCGCGCTGACGGCCGAGTTGGGCGACAAGGTGCAGTTGGTCGGCGACGACCTGTTCGTCACCAACCCCGAGCGACTGCAGCAGGGCATCGATGCCAAGACCGCCAACTCCCTGTTGGTCAAGGTCAACCAGATCGGTTCGCTGACCGAAACCCTGGAGGCCGTGGCCCTGGCCCAGCGCAACGGCTACACCACGATCACCTCGCACCGCTCCGGCGAGACCGAGGACACCACGATCGCGGACATCGCCGTGGCCACCAACGCCGGCCAGATCAAGACCGGCGCCCCGGCCCGTTCGGAGCGCGTGGCCAAGTACAACCAGCTGCTGCGCATCGAAGAGGAGCTCGACGACGCAGCCCGCTACGCCGGTCGCGGCGCCTTCCCGCGTTTCACGGCGTAGTTCGGCCCGACCCTCGGTAATGTCTTAAGCGGGGCCCGGCGGCAAAGCCGGAGCCCCGCACGACGACCACGGTGAGGAGCCGCGAATGTCCACCCGACGCCCCAACATGCCCCGGGCCGGCCGCCCGGCCGGCAGCGGGCCTGCTTCGGGCGGCGTGGACGGCAAGGACACCGACGCGCGGGAACCGGAGACCGGACAGGTGATCCGGGCCGACTTCGGCCGGCCCCCGACCAGCTCCGCTCCGCAGCCGGATGCCCGCACCCCCCGCGCGCCGGACGCCGGCCAGCAGCGAAAGCCGAAGCCGCCGGCGAAACCCAAACCCTCGCCGTCGGAAGCCCGCGCGGCCGAACGCCGGCAGCTGTCCGAGGCCATCCGGCAGCCGGCCGCACCGGCTGCCGGCCAAAAGCCCCGGCCACCGGCCAGGGAAACCCCGGCCGACGCCGTGCCGGTCCCGGCGAAAGCGTTCTCCGGGCGCCTGCTGGCGCTGGCCCTGGTGCTGGTATCAATCACCGTGCTGCTGGCCCCGTCGGTGCGGATCTTCATTGAACAGCGGGCGGAACTCTCCGCGCTGCAGGCGGACATCGCCGCCAAGAAAGACTCCAACGAACAGTTGACCAAGGAACTGGCCCGCTGGGACGATCCCGCCTACATCAAGCAGCAGGCCCGGGATCGCATATTCTATGTAATGCCGGGGGAGAAGCGGTACATGGTCACCGGCGCGGAGGGACTGCGCGAGTCCAACAAACATGCCTCCGCCACCGCACCCGAGGACCTGCCGTGGGTCGACGCCCTGTGGAACTCGGTGACCCGCGCGGCCACAGACTCGCCCGCAGCAGACTGACCTCCCGGCAGAGCCTGCCGAATCACACGGCCCTGCCCCACGGGCCGCAGCGCCAGGAAAGGACTGAGCCATGAACGACGCTCAGCGCACCCCCACCCCCGACGATCTCGACACCCTGAGCCGCCAGCTCGGCAGGCCCGTGCGCGACGTCGTGGAGATCGGCGCACGATGCGTCTGCGGAAACCCGCTGGTCGCCACGACGGCGCCGCGGCTCGGGAACGGAATCCCTTTCCCGACCACGTACTACCTGACCCACCCGGTCATCACGTCGGCGGTATCCCGGCTGGAGGCCGCAGGGGTCATGACGGAGATGACCGAACGGCTGGAGCAGGATCCGGAATTGGCCGCGGCCTACCGCCGCGCGCACGAGGAGTACCTGGCGGCCCGCGACGAGGTCGGCAGCCGGGCCGGCATCGGCGACGTGCCCGAAATCGCGGGAGTCTCCGCCGGCGGCATGCCCACGCGGGTCAAATGCCTGCACGTCCTAGTGGGTCATTCGCTGGCCGCAGGTCCCGGCGTGAATCCGCTGGGCGACGAAGCGATTGAACGTATCGCGGAATGGTGGACCGCGGACCGCTGCTACTGCCCCGGAGCCTGGGATGTGGACGGCATCGCTCCGGCCCGGGATCTAAGCCGGCACACCCGGACGCAGGGACTGACGGCCGAGGAGCTGGCCGCGAAGAAGGCCCGGCGAGCCGGCGGCAGGGAGGCGGCGGACGGCGACGGCGGCACCGTCGATGGCCCCACGTCCGGCCAGGCTGACGGAGGCGAGTCGTAGTGGCACGCGTCGGAGCCATCGATTGCGGAACCAACTCGATCCGCCTGCTGATCGCCGATGTCCAGGACGGCGGGCTCGCCGACGTGGTCCGCGAGATGAGAGTCGTGCGGCTGGGGCAGGGCGTCGACGCCACCGGGGCGCTCGCGCCGGAAGCGTTGGAGCGGACCTTCGCGGCGGCGGAGGACTATGCCGGCCAGTTGCGCAGCCACGGTGCCGAAACCCTGCGCTTTGTCGCCACCTCCGCCACCCGCGACGCCGCCAACCGCCAGGTCTTCGTCGACGGCATCCGCCAGCGCCTCGGCGTGGAACCTGAAGTGATCAGTGGCCGGGAAGAGGCTGAGCTGTCCTTCACGGGCGCCGCCAACGTCCTGGCGCCGCAACCGGGGGAGAAGGTGCTGGTGGTGGACCTGGGCGGCGGCAGCACGGAGTTCGTGCTGGGAACCGCCGACGGGGTGCTGGCCGCGCTCAGCACCGACATGGGCTGCGTCCGCTTTACCGAGCGGCACCTGCTCTCGGATCCGCCAACCGCCGCCGAGATCGCCCACGCCGTGGCGGGCGCCGAAGAACACCTGGCGCGCGTGCTCGACGAGGTGCCGCTGGCCGACGTCGACCGCTTGGTCGGAGTGGCGGGGTCCGTCACCACGGTCACCGCCCACGCCTTGCAGCTGGCCGAGTATCGTCCGGAAACCATCCACGGGGCGCATCTGGACGGTGCCCGGCTGGATGCTGCGTGCACCTCCCTCTTGGAGATGACGCGGCAACAGCGGGCCGCGTTGCCCTACATGCATCCTGGACGGGTCGATGTCATCGGCGCCGGCGCGCTCATCTGGCGGACCGTTTCCCGACGGCTGGCCGCGCTGACCGGCGGCCGCGTGGACGGTGCGACCGCCAGCGAACACGATATTCTTGACGGAATCGCCCTGAGTGCGGCCACCCGGCTGCCGCACTGAGCTTCCCGGGTTCCGGGGACCAAACCGCTTTGCCAACGAAGGGACATCCATGCGCCAGCGCGACAGTGAACGGCCGGCCAGACGCGCGGCCGCGTCGAAGGCCTTCTCGCTGGGAACGGCGATCGCGGTGCTCGCTTCGTTGGTGCTGGCCGGCCCGGCCCAGGCGGACGACACCCGCGACAAGGAATACTGGCTGGACGCCTATGGGATTCGCGCCGCCTGGGACGAATCGCAGGGCGAAGGCGTCAAGGTAGCAGTGATCGACAGCGGCGTTGACGCGACGCACCCGGACCTCAAGGGTGCCGTGGTGGGCGGTACCGACGTATCCGGCTCCGGTGATCCCGATGGCCAGCGGGGCATCGGGCAAACGCCGGAGCACGGCACCTTGGTTGCCACCCTGCTGGCCGGACGCGGCCATGCACCGGAGAAAGACAAGAAGGACGACAAAAAGAAGAACGACAAAGAGTCCAAGTCCAAGTCCAAGCACAAGGACGAGGGGATCGGCGCCGGCACGGACGGCGTGATCGGGGTGGCACCGAAGGCACAGATCCTGACGGCGTCGACCTGGCTCGGCACGCCCAACCCCTCGGGCATCGGCGTCGACGAGCAGATCCCGGCGGCCGTCCGCTGGGCCGTGGACAATGGCGCGCAGGTCATCAACATGTCACTGACCAGCTCCAGCACCTCCTGGCCGGAGAGCTGGGACGCGGCGTTCCTCTACGCCGAACAGCATGACGTGGTGGTCGTCGCCGCCGCGGGCAACCGCGCGGGCGGCACGGAACAGTCCGGCGCCCCGGCTACCATCCCCGGCGTGCTGACCGTGGCCGGATTGAACCGCGACGGCGAGGCGAGCCAGGAGGCCTCGGCACAGAGCATCGTCATCGGTGTTGCGGCACCGGCCGAAAACCTGGTCGGCGGACTGCCCGGCGGCCTCTATGCCGACTGGTCCGGCACCTCCGGTGCCACGCCGCTGGTCTCGGGTGTGGCCGCACTGATCCGCTCCAAATACCCGGACATGAGCGCGGCCCAGGTGATCAACCGCATCGTCAGCACGGCCAAGGACGCAGGTGTTCCGGGCCATGATCCGATCTACGGCTACGGCGTACTCGACGCGGAGGCAGCCCTGAACGCGGACGTGCCGGAGGTCGCCGGCAACCCGCTCGGCTCCATCGCGCATTGGATTACGGTGCACCGCCGCGGCGAAGCCGCCGCCCCCCAGTCGGAGGCTCCGGTGCAGTCCAAGGCCGAGGCGCCGGATATTCCGGAACCGACTACGCCCGTGGCGGTTCCCCCGAACAGCGAAGACTCGGTGCTGCCGGCCGTCCTCGTGTTTTCGTTCGGCGGACTGATCGCCGCCGTCCTGGTATTGGGCGCCGTCCAGACCCTGCGCACGCGCAAGGCCGTGCGGCAGGGCACGTCGGCGGTCGAGGAAGCAAACACGGACTTCATCCCGCCGATCCGGGAAGAGATCCGGAAGCCGGCCAAGCGCTGATTCTGCCGGGCCTCAGGGCTGTTATGCCCGCCGTCCGTACTTCGTGAAAAGTTTCACAAAAGCGGCTATACTGAGGGCATGGCACTCACTCCTGCTCTGTCCGATCGTCCGCGCGTCCTGGTGGTCGGCGGCGGTTACGTTGGTCTTTACGTCGCGCTGAACCTCCAGAAGAAGGTCAAGCGGCACGGCGGCATCGTTACCCTGGTGGACCCGCTGCCGTACATGACCTACCAGCCGTTCCTGCCCGAGGTCGCCTCCGGCAGCATCGAAGCCCGCCATGTGGTGGTCAACCACCGGCAGCACCTGCGGGACACCGAACTCATCACCGGCAAGGTGACGTCGATCGACCATGCCGCGAAGAAGGCCGTGATCACCCCCGCCGTCGGCGAGGCCTTCGAACTGGACTACCGCGACGTCGTCGTTGCCGCCGGTGCCATTACCCGCACCTTCCCGATCCCGGGACTGGCCGAAGCCGGCATCGGCCTGAAGACGGTCGAAGAAGCCGTGGAACTGCGCAACAAGGTCCTCGAGCGGATCGAATCCGGTTCGTTGCTCCCGGAGGGGCCGGAGCGGACCCGCGCGCTGACCTTCGTCGGGGTCGGCGGAGGCTTCGCCGGCATTGAAGCCATGACCGAGATCGAGGACCTGGCCCGCGCCGCCGTCAAGAAGAACGGGCGGCTGCGCCAGGAAGACCTGCGCTTCGTCCTGGTCGAGGCGATGGGCCGGATCATGCCCGAAGTCACCGAAGACCAGGCCGAATGGGTCGTCGAGCACATGCGCTCGCGCGGCATCGAGGTCATGCTCAACACCTCACTGGCCAAGGCAGAAGGCGGCGTGCTGGAGCTGATCAACATGCCGGACAAGACTCCCGCCGAAACCTTCGAGGCCGACACCCTGCTGTGGACCGCCGGAGTCCAGGCGAACCCCGTGGCGCGCAACTTCGGCTTCCCGCAGGACGAGCGCGGCCGGATCAAGGCCGACGCCACGCTCCAGATCATCGACGAGAACGGCCCGATCGACGGAGCCTGGACCGCCGGCGACGTCGCCGCCGTGCCGGACCTGACCGGCGGCGGCGTGGGAGGGTTCTGCGTTCCCAACGCCCAGCACGCCATCCGCCAGGCGAAGCGTCTCGCCAAGAACATCTACGCCGCCCGCTGGGGCGTGGGTACCGTTACCGAGTACAAGCACAAGAATCTGGGCGCAGTCGCCGGCTTCGGCCTGAACAAGGGCGTCGCCAAGATTATGGGCATCAAGCTCAAGGGCTGGCCGGCATGGATGGCCCACCGCGGCTACCACGGGATGGCCATGCCGACGGTGGAGCGCAAGATCCGCGTGATCTCGAACTGGTTCTGGACGATCTTCCTGGGCCGCGACACCACTCGCCTTGCCGACCTGCAGACTCCGTACCGCCAGTTCCGCGAGGCGGCTTCCCCCAAGCCGCGCCCGCAGGCCGCCGACGCCCCCAAGCCGGCAGGGGCTGCCAAGGGCACCGAGGCGGACAAGGAACTCGCCTCCACCGGCCGCTAGGCGCACCAGCATCAGGCCCGGGTACCGCTGTGGCGGTGCCCGGGCCTCACTGCATTTAAGGAGCTCCCGGCGGGGCGGGGCCGCATAGAATGCTGCGGTGAGGATCAGGACGGAACAGCGGGACGACCGGTCGGCCGTGCTCCGGCTGGTGGCACGCGCCTTCGCCACCGACGACGGCGATGAACCGGTGGAAGCCCGGCTGCTGGCCGAGTTGTACGGCTGCGACGGCTTCCTGCCGGAGTTTTCGCTCGTCGCCGAAGAAGGGGGCGCCGTCGTTGGCCATGTCATCAGCACCCGCGGCTGGATTGGCGATGAGCCCGCGCTGGGGTTGGGGCCCCTTGCCGTGGAGCCGAACCATCAGCGTGCAGGGATCGGGGCGGCCCTGCTGCAGGAAACGCGGCATCGCGCCGAGGCGGCCGGGGAGAGCGTGATCGTGCTGCTGGGAAGCACCGGCTACTATCCGCGGTTTGGTTATCGGCCAGCCAGCGAACTGGGCATCGGTGCCCCGGATCCGTCGTGGGGCGCCAACTTCATGGCCCTCCCGCTGGCCGGCCGGCCGGTGCCGGCGGGTGTTTTCCGCTACGCCGAACCCTTCGGGCGATTGTGAACCGGCGCGGGCCCATCAAGTACCCTAGGTAGGTGCCGGAGTGCTGGCCCCCGTAGTCCAATGGCAGAGACAACCGACTTAAAATCGGTCCAGTGTGGGTTCGAGTCCCACCGGGGGTACGGATTAAGTGTGACGAGCGTTACAAGGATGTAACCCAAAACGCTTATTTTCAACAACGAATTGGACTAGTTTTCTCTGTAATCAGGAATACCTGGTGATCGCATCAAAGGTTCGCGGACCTTTCGATCGAGGAGAAAACATACATGACTGCAACACGCAACGCAGTGCTTTTCGGCACCGGCGCCAACTCCGCACGCGCGGGAAGGGTGGCCGCGCTCGGATTGGGGATCGCTTTGTTTGCCTCGGCTTGCGGCGGGGGCACGTCAACGCCCTCGGAGACCGGCGGGGGAGCCGGCACATCGGCACCGGCGGGCGCATCCGGTTTGGTCTGTCCCGAGGGGGGAGAGGGCGCTGGCCCCACCTCAGGCGCGACGGGTGATCCCTCCGCCGTTCCGGAGACGAAGGGCTCCACCGATACCCCGCTGAAGATCGGCACGCTGCTGCCTGCCACCGGCTCGCTGGCCTTCCTGGGCCCGCCGGAAGTCGCGGGCGTCGAGCTGGCCGTCGAACGGATCAACGAGGCCGGCGGCGTCCTGGGCAAGGACGTGGAAACCATCCAGCGAGACTCCGGCGATACCACCACCGACATTGCAACCCAGTCCGTGACCGAACTGCTGAGCGAGGACGTCAGCGCCGTCGTAGGCGCAGCGTCCTCGGGCGTCTCCAAGACGGTGATCAACCAAATTACCGGCGCGGGCGTGGTGCAGATTTCCCCTGCGAACACGTCGCCGGACTTCACCACCTGGGACGACAACAACCTGTACTGGCGCACCGCCCCGTCCGATGTGCTGCAGGGCCGCACGCTGGGCAGCTACATGGTGTCCTGCGGCGCCCAGACGCTGGGCATGATCGTGCTGAACGACGCCTACGGCACCGGCCTCGCGGAGAACGTCAAGCAGGCGTTTGAGGGCGCCGGCGGCCAGGTAGTGGCCACCGAGATGTTCAACGAGGGCGACTCCCAGTTCAGCTCGCAGGTGGACGCCGTGGTCAACGCCAAGCCCGACGCGATCGCGCTGATCACCTTTGACCAGATCAAGTCGATCGCACCGCTGCTGCTGTCCAAGGGAGTCACCCCCGACCAGATGTTCCTGGTGGACGGCAACACCTCGGACCTGAGCGCGGACCTCGATCCGGGTGCCATGGCCGGAGCCCAGGGCACGATCCCCGGAACGTTCGCCAAGGAAGATTTCCAGGCGGCGCTGGCGAAAATGGACGATAAGCTCAATTCCTACTCCTACGCAGGTGAGTCCTACGATGCGGTGAACCTGGTGGCCCTGGCAGCCGAGGCTGCCGGAAGCACCAAGGGCGAGGACATCGCCAAGGAAATGCAGGGCGTGTCCGCGGACGGCGAAAAGTGCTTCGACTTCGCCGGCTGTGTCACGCTGCTGCGCGACGGCAAGGACATCGATTACGACGGCATCTCCGGCCCGATCTCGTTCGACGAGAACGGTGATCCGACCGAGGCCTACATCGGCATCTACGAGTACGACGACACCAACGTACCGCAGCCGAAGCGCGAGGAGTTCGGCCAGCTGTAAGGCTGATCCAGCACCACGGGTAGCACTGCAGAGGGTCCCGGCCTCCGGTCGGGGCCCTCTGCCGTGCTCCCGGGCCGGACGTTCCGGAGCGGGATGCGAAGGCGGTGCCGGCATGAGAGGTCCGCTGGGACCGGGCCGGGCGGGGCGTTGGGGGACGAGCATGCCGCCTGGGCCCGCCAGGGGGCAGCACACGCGGCGGGGACACCCGGCTTGGGCGCAGCGGGCGGCGCCCTGAGGCCAGTGGGCAAACACGAAGGCGGCGCCCGCCCCTGGGGACAGGCGCCGCCGTCGCGGTGCGGCTGGGTCTCAGGCCGTGTCCGCGAGCGTGCCAAGGTAGAGCTGGATGACCTTCGGATCCTTCAGCAGCTCACGGCCGGTTCCGGTGTAGGCGTCCTTGCCCTGGTCCAGGACGTAACCGCGGTCGCAGATCTGCAGGCAGCGGCGCGCGTTCTGTTCCACCATGATCACGGAAACACCGGCCCGGTTAATTTCGTGCACCCGCAGGAACGTCTCGTCCTGCTTGACCGGAGAGAGGCCGGCGGAAGGCTCGTCCAGGAGCAGCACCGCCGGGTCCATCATCAGGGCCCGCCCCATCGCCACCATTTGGCGTTCACCGCCGGAGAGCGAGCCCGCCCGCTGCGCGCGCCGCTTGGCCAGTTCCGGGAAGATACCCGCCACGAAATCGAAGCGTTTCCTGAAGTCCTTGGGCCGTTGGAACATGCCCATTTCCATGTTTTCTTCGATGGTCAGCGTCGAGAAGACGTTGTTGTTCTGCGGGACAAACCCGATGCCGCGGCTGACGAGCTTGTTCGCTTTCAGCCCGGTCAGGTCCTGGCCGCGCACCACTACGGTGCCGGAATGGACCTTGACCAGGCCGAACATCGCCTTGAGCAGGGTTGACTTGCCGGCACCGTTCGGGCCGATGATGCCGATCAATTCGCCCTGGCGGGCCTCGATGCTGCAGCCGTTGAGGATATTGACGCCGGGCAGATAGCCGGCCACCAAATCCGTCACGGTGACCACCGGTTCCCCCGGCGCCACGGCTTGCGGGGTCGTTTCCATGCGGCGCGCATTCATGGCCGGTCCTTCCTTCTGGTTCCGCGGTCGGCGTTGCCTGCTTCTTCCGCGCTGGAATCCTGCTCGCTGATGTGGCGGCCCAGGACGCCCTCGGCATCCGTGCCCACGACCGACTCCGCGTCCTGCGCCAGCTCTTCCTCCAGCGCTTCGACGCCTTCGGCGTCGCCCAGGTCGACGTCGTGATGGGCGCCCAGGTACGCGTCGATCACAGCGGGATCCTTCATGACGACGCCGGGCGGACCTTCCGCCACGATCCGGCCTTCGGCCATGACCACCACCCAGTCGGCAATGTGGCGGACCATGTGCATGTCGTGTTCGACGAACAGCACGGTCATGCCCTCGGCCTTCAGGTTTCTGACATGCTCCAGCAGCGACTGCGTCAGGGCGGGATTGACGCCGGCCATCGGCTCATCGAGCATGACCAGCTTGGGCCGGACCATCAGGGCGCGGGCCATTTCCAGCAGCTTGCGCTGGCCACCCGAGAGCGATGCTGCGTAGTCGTCCCGTTTGGTGTCGAGCTTGAACTTGGCCAGCAAGACGTCGGCCTGATCCGTGATCTCCCGTTCCTTGGGCCCCCAGATGTTCTTGAAGAGGGCCTTGAAGAGGTTCTCGCCGGACTGCCCGGTGGCACCCAGGCGCATGTTCTCCATGACGGAGAGCTTTCCCATAACCTTGGTCAACTGGAATGTGCGCACCATGCCCATGCGGGCCACCTTGTAGGACGGCACACCGGCGAGGGAATGCCCCTCGAAGGACCACTCGCCGCTCTGGGGGATATCGAACCCGGTGAGCAAATTGAACAGGGTGGTCTTGCCCGCCCCGTTGGGTCCGATCAGCGCCGTAATTTGGTGCCGCGGGATCTCGAGATATTCCACGTCCACGGCGTTGACGCCGCCGAATTGCCGGGTCACGTTTTTGGCAACGAGGATGGGATCCCGTTTCCGGCAGCCCGGGCCCGGTTCGTCGGCAGCAATGGGACGCGTGTCCGTCATGTAGTCCGTGACCGGCTGGTCTGCCTGTTCCGGGACGGCGGTGGCCCCGGCAGCGGTGGTGCGGTCTTGTTCGCTCATGTGAATGCCAGTTCTTTCTTATTGCCCAGCACGCCTTGGGGCCTGAAGATCATCAGCAGCATCAAGGCGATGCCAACCAGGATGTAGCGGAGCTGTCCTGCCTGCGTGGTTGTCAGGAAGGTGATGTAGTCCGCCTCGATGGCACCGTAGAGCAGTCCCTGGGTCAGCGAGAGGACTACCCAGAAGAGCATGGCGCCGATAACCGGGCCGAGGACGGTGGCCATGCCGCCCAGCAGCACGCAGGTCCAGAGGAAAAACGTCAGCTCCGTCTGGTAGTTGGCTGGTTGCACCGCTCCGCGGGGAAGCGTGAACACCATGCCGGCCATTGTTCCGAACAGGCCGCCGATGATGAGGGCCTGCATCTTGTACGAGTACACGTTCTTGCCCAAGGCCCGCACCGCGTTCTCGTCCTCGCGGATGCCTTTCAGGATCCGGCCCCACGGGCTGCGCATCAGCAGGAAGACCAGCAGGCAGCAGATCACCACCAAACCCCAGCCGACGACGCGGATCCAGAGGCCGCGTTCGTTCAGGGTCACCAGGCCGAAATTGTAGGCGCCCTGCGGGAACGGGTTCAGGGCGAAGAACCCGCCTTCGAAGGCAGCCAGGCCGTTGGCCGAACCGGTGATGTCCGTCAGGTCGTTGGTGGTGACCACGTACCGGATGATCTCCGCCGCGGCGATCGTAACGATGGCCAGATAATCCGCCCGGAGCCGAAGCGTGGGGATGCCCAGCAGAAGCGCAAAGATCACCGAGCCGATCAGGGCTATCAAGACGCCGACGAAGAACGGCACGCCCCATTCGAGCGTGGGGATGGCGAAGCCGTAGGCACCGATAGCCATGAAACCGGCTTGGCCGAAGTTCAGCAGGCCGGAATAGCCGAAGTGGACGGCCAGCCCGAGTGCCGCCAGGGCGTAGGCGGCCGTCGTCGGGCTGATGATTTCGCCCAGGGCGTTGGTGAATATATTCAGGAAATCCATGGTGTTGCCTCCTAACCCACGCGCTCTCGACGGCCCAGGATGCCCTGTGGCCGGAACAGCAGGACGACGATCATGATCAGCAGGGCGCCCACGTATTTCAGGTCCGCTTCCAGCCAGAGCGTCGACAGTTCGACGAACATGCCGACGATCACCGAGCCGACCAGGGCGCCGAACACGGTGCCCAGGCCGCCGAGGATGACGCCGGCAAAGACGAGCAGCAGGATCTGCTGGCCCATGTTGAACGTGACACCGGGTCGGTAATACGCCCAGAGGATGCCGCCCAGCGCGGCCAGCACCCCGCCGACCGTCCAGACGATGCGGATGACGCCGTCAACATCGATACCGGAGGCCGCCGCCAGCGCGGGATTGTCCGCGACCGCCCGGGTGGCCTTGCCCAGCCGGGTCTTCAGCAACAGCATGGCAATCAGGATGATCACTATCAGGCTGACGATCAACGAGAGCAGCGTGTTGCGGCTGATCGAAATCTCGCCGAATTCCAGGATGGGGCTTCGGGCCTGCGGCAGCTGCTGCGTGGCGCCGCCGAAGTTGAACTGGATGACATAGCGGGCAGCCAGGGCCAGGCCGATGCTGATGATCATCATGGGGATCAGCCCGGTACCCCGATGACGCAGCGGCTTCCACAGCCAGGCATCCTGTGCCCAGCCGAACGCGCCGCCCAGGACAATGGCCAACAGCATGGCCAGCCACACCGGAAGGCCGACAAGCGCGAAGCCGAACATCAGCACCGCGCCGGCGGTGACCATCTCGCCGTGCGCGAAGTTGGTGAGTCCGGTGGTGCCGTAGATAAGGGACAACCCCACCGAGGCCAGGGCCAGCAGCAGGCCGAAGCTCAGGCCCGCAATGAGACGCTCGACGAAGATCTCCCCGAAACCGGCGCCCTGGAGCACAATGCCTTCACCGAGCGGAAAGATGGCCGCGGCATTGGAAGTGTTCGTGAAGGTGACTTTCCGCGGATTCGGCGTGCCTTCGGCGAGCTCTACTCCCTCCGGGAAGGTCGAGACGTCCACTTCGACTTGGTATGTGCCACGTTTCGGGACACCGATCGACCAGGACCCGTTTTCGCCGGTGGTCGCCTCGCCGGTGAATCCTTCGCCCGTCGCCGTGATCCGGACCCCCACGACGGGGCCGTCGGCATTGCGCAGGACGCCGCTGATCGTGTCGCGGAAGGGTTCCGCCGGCGCGGTCCCCGTCGTCGTCGCGCCGGGCGTGGGTTCAGGTGAGGTGGTCGAAGCCAGTGAGGGTGGCGCGGACAAGATAATGCCCGCGATGATCGCCAGTAAGGCGAGCAATGTCCCCAATGGCCGAACGAGCTTCGGCATCGCGATCAAGATATGAACCTCCACAGTGGGGGGTGCGGTCCGCCGGATCACCGGCAGGCGCTGACAGCGTCTGTGACGGAAATCACGGACGTGTCGTTTATGTTACCTGCGTCACGGGCGGCGGGAAGGTGCGTTCTGTCGCGATCAGGTAACAACTGTGAAGCCGTCGTTTAGCATCGATGAAACGTATCGACCTCAGGGAACAGGCGGGCTACCGGATGCCGGCAACCCCGCGGAAAACCAGAGGGGTCCCTGCGGGAAGCTTCAGGCAGGGCGCCCGGGAACGGCAGGAAGGGCCCGAATTTACAGGCAGAGATCTACAGGTAGAGCCCCGTGCCGCTGTCCGCTTCCTCGGGCTGGGAGACGGCATGGACGTCGCGCTCGCGGAGCAGGGTGTAGTCGGCGGCGTTGACTTCGACTTCCGCGCGGTCCTCGGGGTCGAAGAGCACGCGATCGCCGACCGCTACCTGGCGCACGTGCGGGCCGGCGGCGACTACCTCGGCCCACGCGAGGCGCTTGCCCATGACGGCGGTGGCCGGAATGACGATTCCCGAGGACGAACGGCGCTCGCTGCCGTCCTGGTCCGGAGCCACGAGGATGCGGTCATGAAGCATGCGCAGGGGCAGCTTGGCGCGGGCGGAGGAGCGGGGCGCGTTGGAAGGACTGCGGGACGTCACTCCAGCATTCTACCCGGGCAGGCGGGCCCGGCCGCGGGGCTGCAGGCGCGTCGGCCGCGATGCTGCCGCAGGGCGGCGCTGCTGCCGACGCAGGTTACTGCCCAGGAAGGCCGCCGGAGGGCGGCGCCGGGGCCCGACCCGGGTTCACCGGCCGGTCAAGGAATTTTCTGCCGTGTTGTTCGTTGGGATTGGTAGTCTAAGCAATAGCTCGCCCCCTGACGATGGAGGACAACAAGATGGCAATCGGAGGAAATCCGGTTTTCAACAACCCGAAGGCGTTCCGCGGCTCGCCCGCGGGCCCTGCCGGAGCCGGCTCCGCCGTGCTCGCCGGCCAGACCCAGCTTTCCAGCCAGCAGCTGCAGGATCTGTACAACCAGCCGTCGGCGGGCCCCGCCCAGACCGGCCGGATGACCTATGACGACGTCATCCTCAAGACCCTTGCCTGCCTGTCCCTGGTAGTCGTCGGCGGTGCGATCGGCTGGATGTTCCCGATCCTGCTGATTCCGGGCATGATCGCCGGCCTGGTGCTCGGGCTGGTCAACGCCTTCAAGCGGGAACCGTCCAAGGGCCTTATCCTGGCCTACGCCGCCGCCGAGGGCCTGTTCGTCGGCGCCCTGTCCATGGTCATCGACTCCATGTACCCCGGCGTGGCCCCGCAGGCCGTGCTGGGCACCGTGTGCGTCTTCGCCGTCACGCTGGCCCTGTTCAAGAGCGGCAAGGTGCGCGCCACCCCCAAGGCCATGCGCTTCTTCATGATCGCGCTGATCGGCTACGCGCTCTTCTCCTTGGTCAACCTGGGCCTGATGTGGTTCGGCGTGCTGGACAACCAGTGGGGCATGCGCGGCGTTGAGATCATGGGCATCCCGCTGGGTGTCATCATCGGCCTGCTGGCCATCGGCCTGGCCGCGTTCTCCCTGATCGTCGACTTCACCTCGATCGAGCAGGGCGTCCGGCAGGGCGTGGACCGCAAGTACTCCTGGACCGCCGCCTTCGGCCTGACCGTGACCCTGGTCTGGCTCTATGTGGAAATCCTCCGCCTGCTCGCCATCCTCCGCGGCGACGAGTAACTAGCGGTTCTCCTGACCAAGCAACCGACCCCGGCCCCTGCGCCGGGGTCGGCTGTTTAAGCGGCGACCCGCTACGGTGGAACCATGACGGGCCAGCGCAGCCGGGCAGCGACCGGCGAGCAGTTTGAACTGCGGCGCGCCGGGTCGCGGGCCGTGGTTACCGAACTGGCGGGCTGCCTCCGGCTCTTCGAAAAACAGGGCGTGCAGCTGACCGAGACCTTCGGCGACGACCGCATCCCACCCTCGGCCTCGGGCATCCTGCTGGCGCCCTGGCCCAACCGGGTGGACGGAGGCCGTTGGGAACTCGACGGCGCCGTACAGCAACTGGACATCACCGAACCGAGCCGCGGCCACGCCATCCACGGGCTGCTCCGCAACACCGGCTACCGGCTGGTCGACCGCAGCGGGTCAGCGGTAGTGCTGCAGGCAGAGATCTTCCCCCAGCACGGCTACCCCTTCCGGCTCAGCCACGTTGCCGAATACTCCCTGGACCAGGCCGGCGACCTGACCGTCCGGCAGGAACTGCAAAACCTGTCCGCGGCCGCCGCACCTGTCGCACTGGGCGCGCATCCCTTCATCCGGCTCGGAGACGAACCCGCCGACCGGCTGACCTTGACCGTGCCGGCGGCGCGGTACTTTCCGACGGACCGGCACACCATGATTCCGACGGCCGATGTGCCGGTCACCGGCCAGTGCGACCTGCGCGGCGGAAGCCGGCTGGCGGAGCTGGACCTCGATCACGGCTACACCGCCCTGTCCGCCGGCCCGGGCGGCCGCGCCGTGACCACCCTCGCCTCGGAGAGTGGGTCGGCGGTCGCGTTGTGGCAGGATGAAACCTTCCCCTACGTCCATATCCTCGTGACCACAAAATATCCGGGCCGGGACCGCGCCGTCGCGGTGGAACCGATGACGGCACCCGCCAACAGCTTCAATTCCGGCTGGGGGCTTCAATGGCTGGAGCCCGGTGCAACGGTCGGCGGGAGCTGGGGCATTACGGCGCAGCTTCACTGAACGCACGGCTGGGTCACAGTATGAAACTATTGGGTGTATGAACCGGTCCTTCCCCGAAAACCGTCCGCTGCCGGCCGGACGTTTGGCCGGAGTTGACGGCCAACACCACGTCCGCGAGGACGTTCCCTATGCGCTGCGGATCAGTGCGGCCTGGGCGTGGCGGGTGGGGTTGATCCTGGTGGTGGGCGGACTGCTGGTCTGGCTGCTCAGTTTCGTCTCGCTGCTGATCATCCCGTTGATGGTCGCGGCCCTGATCGCCGCCTTGATTTCCCCCGTCGTCCGGTTCCTGCTCAAGGCCAAGGTTCCCAAGAGCCTGGCTGTCGTCATCACCATCCTGGGCTTCCTGGGGCTGATTGGCGGGGCGCTCTCCCTGGTCGGCCGGCAGCTCTACATCGGCTTCAGCGAGCTGTGGGACCAGGTGATGCAAGGCATCGGCCAGGTCCAGGGCTGGCTGACGGACGGGCCGCTCCGCCTGACCAACGAACAACTCAACGACTACCTGAACGAAGGCCTGGACCAGCTGCAGAACAACAGCAGCGCGATCTTCTCCAGCGCCCTGAGCGTCGGGTCCACCGCCGGGCACCTGGTCACCGGACTGCTGCTGACCATCTTCGCGCTGATTTTCTTCCTCTACGACGGCGACCGGATCTGGCGTTTCATGGTCGGCCTGCTGCCCAAGAAGGCGAGGGCGGCCGGCTATGGCGCCGGCCGCCAGGGGTGGACCTCCATGGTCCACTACATCCGGGTCCAGATGTTCGTCGCTTTCGTCGACGCCGTCGGCATCGGCGCGGGCGCGGCCATCATCGGCGTGCCACTGGCACTTCCGCTGGGCGTCCTGGTATTCCTTGGCTCCTTCGTCCCGATCGTCGGCGCCCTGCTCACCGGGTTCGTCGCCGTCCTCCTGGCGCTGGTGGCCAACGGCTGGGTCAACGCGCTGATCATGCTCGCCATCGTGCTGGGGGTTCAGCAGCTGGAGGGCCACGTGCTCCAGCCGCTGATCATGGGCAAGGCAGTCTCGCTGCATCCCCTGGCCGTCGTGCTGGCCGTGGCCGGCGGCTCGATGGTCGCGGGCGTCGCCGGCGCACTCTTTGCCGTCCCCCTACTGGCGATCCTCAACGCGGTCGTGAAGTACATCGCCGCCCGCGGGTGGGAAACCGACCCGGCCCTGGGCGCGCCGCCACCGGTGGAAGAACCCTACCGGGCACCGGAACCGGCACTGGCTTCGCCGGGTCCCGGAAATCCGCCCGAGCCCTCAGACCGGGAACCCTCCCGCCGACGCCGCGTCCTGCTGCACAGAAAAGAGACCGACAAGTGACAGTCACCGCCCAGCTTCCCGTCACGCTCGACGATATCCAGGCCGCCCGGAAAACCCTCGACGGCATCATCGCCAAGACGCCGATCGAACAATCCCGCGCCCTGGGCCGGATGGTCGGCTCCGACGTGTTCTTCAAATGCGAGAACCTGCAGCGGGCCGGGTCGTTCAAGGTCCGGGGTGCCTACGTGCGGATGGCCGGGCTGTCCGATGCGGAGAAGGCACGCGGCGTCGTGGCTGCCTCCGCCGGCAACCACGCGCAAGGCGTGGCGGTGGCGGCGGCCCGCCTGGGCATCAAGGCCCGCATTTTCATGCCGCTCGGCGTCGCCCTGCCGAAGCTGGCGGCCACCCGGGGCCACGGCGCCGAAGTCGTGTTGCACGGCCACAATGTGGACGAGGCACTCGCCGAGGCGCAGCGCTACGCGGACGAGACCGGAGCGGTCTTCGTGCATCCGTTCGACAACCCGGACATCATCGCCGGGCAGGGCACGCTGGGGCTCGAGATCCTGGAGCAGGTCCCCAACGTCGAGACCATCGTCATGGGCGTCGGCGGCGGGGGACTGCTGGCCGGCGTCGCCACGGCCGTCAAGGCCAGGGCGAAGGAGTTGGGGCGCGAGATCAGGGTGATCGGCGTGCAGGCGGAGAATGCGGCCGCCTACCCTCCCTCCCTGGCCGCCGATGCGCTGGTGCCGCTGCAGAAGGTCTCCACCATGGCCGACGGCATCGCCGTCGGCCGCCCCGGGCAGTTGCCGTTCTCCATCATCCGTGAACTGGTCGACGACGTGGTCACGGTCAGCGAGGACGCCCTGGCCCGCGCACTGATCTTCCTGGTCGAACGGTCCAAGCTGGTGGTCGAACCCGCCGGTGCCGTCGGCGTCGCCGCGCTCATGGAGGGTGTCATCCCGGACCCGGGCACCACGGCGGTGATCCTCTCCGGCGGAAACATAGATCCCATGCTGATGCTGAAGGTGATCCAGCGGGGCCTGTACGCTTCCGGCCGGTTCATGTCCGTGCGGATCATGCTCGACGACCGACCCGGCTCGCTGGCCACGATCTCCCGCATCATCGCCGAATCGGACGCCAACGTCACGCGCGTGGACCATACCCGCATCGGCGGGTCCATCAGCATGGGCGATGTTGCCATCACCATCGACATCGAGACAAAGGGCCACGAGCATTGCGAACTGGTGCTCGGCAGCCTCCGCGCCGCCGGCTTCCAGCCCATCGTCGTCCACTGACCGTGGCCGTCGGAAGCCGTGGACTGCGCCCCGCCCCGGCGCTGGCCGGTGCCGGGGCACTGGCGGCACTGCTCTGGGTGGTCTTCCTGGTCAACGTCTTCGCCGGCGGGTACTTCAGCCTGCTGCTGGGCATCGCGCCACGGCGGCTCGACGGGCTTGACGGTGTGGTGTTCGCGCCGCTGCTGCACGCCGACACCGGCCACCTGTTGAGCAACACGGTCCCGCTGCTGGTACTCGCGTTTCTGACGCTGCTGGAAGGAATCCGGCGGTTTTGCGTGGTGCTCGCCTGCAGCTGGCTGGCCTCCGGGCTAGGGGTCTGGCTGACCGGTGCGGGCCTGACCATCGGCGCCTCGGGACTGGTCTTCGGGCTGTTGGCCTACTTGTTGGTGCGTGGCTTCTACAATCACAGCTGGCGCCAGATTCTGCTGGCCGTGGTCATCTTTCTTTTCTATGGTTCGGTGTTGTGGGGAGTCCTGCCGACGGCGTTGCCCGGGATCTCCTGGCAGGCGCACCTGTTCGGGGCGGCCGGGGGAGTCGTCGCCGCCGTGCTGCTGCGCCGCAGGCGGGGCCTGCGCTGAACCCGTTCCCGGCGTGCGCGGGCCGACGCCTGCTGCCGCATACGCCGAAGGCGGGCTCCCGCAGGAGCCCGCCTTCGACGATGATGGTGCGTAATCAGCCGGCGTAAGGCTTGGCGGAAATGATCTCCACACTGATCTGCTTGCCGTTAGGCGCGGCATAGGTGGTGGATTCTCCCGCCCGCAGGCCGTGGATGGCCGCACCCAGCGGAGACTTTTCGCTGTACACGTCCAGTTCGGATTCGCCGGCGACCTCGCGGCTGCCCAACAGGAAGCGCTCGGTGTCGCCTGCGATTTTCGCTTCGATGACCATGCCCGGCTCCACGATGCCGTCGTCGGCGGGTGCCTCGCCCACGTGGGCGTTGCGCAGCAAGTCGGTGAGCTGACGGATCCGGGCCTCGGCCTTGCCCTGTTCTTCCTTGGCGGCGTGGTAACCGCCGTTTTCCTTGAGATCCCCCTCCGAGCGGGCCTGTTCGATGCGGTCGACAATCTCTGCCCGGCCGGGGCCCGAAAGGTGATCCAGTTCAGCCTTCAGGCGGTCGTAGGCTTCCTGAGTGAGCCAGGCGACGGGTGCGCTGGAAGTGGACACGTAGTTCTCCTTAATTGCTGCCGGTACCGCTGGAGGCGGGCCGGCACGGTGGCTCTTTGCACAAAAGGCCGCCAAGGTGGCGGCCACTCCATGCAAAGACCCCGCCGTGAAGGTGAATCATTCGTTCTGGGAGTTTCCCAGTTCACCGGGGGGCGGGGCAATGTATTTGCTCAATTGTAGTCAGCCGCCGCCGGTTTTCCCAATAACCCGATGGCAAAAGAACCGCGGCAGCCTGGAAAGGCACGCCGCGGGTGCGCCCGGCGGGAGGGTCAGCCGCCGGTGCCGGCGGGCCAGCAGCTGTCCACGCCGCCGGAAACGGCCAGGGATTCGGTCCGGAGCTGGACGCGGTGCGCCGTGGTCTGGGCGGCAGCCCCTTCGGCGGCGGGCCCGATCGTGGCGACCTTCCAGCCGACGACGGCGTAGTTCTCACTGAGGGCCTGAACGGCGCACTGGACGGTGGCCTCGGGATCCTTGGTGACTTGGAAGTCCACGGTGATGTGGCCGGCGTCGGCCACGGCAAAGCCAACGTCCTTGCTCTCGATCTGCGGCCCGTCCTGGCCCAGGGCAAAGAAACCGGCGCCGATGATGGCCACGCCCAAAGCCCCGCCGGCCAGTGCCAGTTTGCTGCGGCGGGACAGCGTCCGCCGCGGTGTGCCGTAACGTTCGGAAACCGTTAAGCTGGGGGGAGTCTGAGGGGTTCGGGGGCCGGAGGTGCTCACGCCCTCAAGTTTAGCTTCCCACCCACCCACGCAAGATTTCCCAGGAGCAGCCACGTGAGCTTCGATGCAGCCCAGCCGGCGCAGAGTGAGGGACTGCGCCTGCTGGCGGTCCACGCCCATCCGGACGACGAATCCAGCAAGGGCGCCGCGTCCATGGCGCGTTATGCCGCCGAAGGCGTCCAGGTGCTCGTCGCCACCTGCACCGGCGGTGAACGCGGAGACATCCTCAACGCGGAGGCCGCGTCCGATCCGCAGGCGCACCGGGACCTGGCCGGTTTGCGGCGGGTGGAGATGGCCCGGGCGGCGGCGGAGCTGGGCGTGCAGCATCGCTGGCTGGGGTTCGCAGATTCGGGCCTGCCGGAAGGGGATCCGCTGCCGCCGCTGCCGTTCGGCAGCTTCGCCACCCAGCCCCTCGAGCGGGCGGCGGCTCCGCTGGTGAGGCTGGTCCGCGAGTTCCGCCCGCATGTGGTGATCAGCTACGACGAGAACGGCGGCTACCCGCACCCGGACCACATCATGGCCCACAAGGTGGCGGTGGAGGCCTACCACGCTGCCGGTGATCCGGAGCGCTACCCGGACGCGGGCAGTCCCTGGGAGCCGCTCAAGCTTTACTATGACCGCGCGTTCAACCCGGAACGGTTCCGGGCACTGCACTACGCCCTGGAGGAAGCCGGGCTGCAGTCGCCCTACGCCGCACGCCTCGCGGCGTGGCTGGAGGCCGACGCCGAGGGGCATCAGCCGCCGATGCCGAACCACCGCACCACCACGCAGATCGACTGCGGCGACTTTTTCCGCCACCGCGACCGCGCGCTGCTGGCGCATCGAACCCAGGTGGAGCCCACCGGGTTCTTCTTCGCGGTCTCCGAGGAGATGCAGCGGACCGTCTGGCCGTGGGAGGATTTCTCGCTGATCCACGCCCGGGTGGAGACCAGCGTGCCGGAAACGGATTTTTTTGCGGGCATAAGATAGACCTTGCAGCCAACCAGCACCGGAGCCGAATTTTCCGGGACGCAGCCAGAAAGAGACTGAAACTTGCCCCTGATCCAGATCCTTGCCGCCGTCGCCGCCGGTGCCGGCGAACCCAGTCTCCGGCCCGGCCTGGACGCTGACCAGGTTTCGCCCGGCCCCTGGGGCTTTTTCTTCACCTTTGGCCTCGCGGCCGTGGTGGTTTTCCTGATCTGGGACATGAGCCGGCGCATCCGGCGGGTGCGCTACCGCGCCCAGGTGGAGGAGAGCGGCGGCCAGGATTCGCCCGCGGCCGGGCCTGACGCGTCCGGGCAGGCAGGCCCGGCCGGCGGGGGCGCGGGCGGGTACGCCGACGGCGGCGGCACCGAAACGGGGAGCACGAACGAACGCAGCGGCCGCTCGGGCCGCCCGGACCGCCGGGAGTAACCATGGCCGGCAGACTGCGCTCGGAGGCTTCGGCCTACTTGCGCCAGCATGCCGGGAACCCGGTGGACTGGTGGCCGTTCGGTGACCAGGCCTTTGAACAGGCCCGTCTGCGCGACGTGCCTGTTTTCGTTTCGGTCGGCTATGCGGCGTGCCACTGGTGCCATGTGATGGCCGGTGAGTCCTTCGAGGACGAGGCCACGGCCCGGTACCTGAACGAGCATTTCATTCCGGTCAAGGTGGACCGGGAGGAACGCCCGGACGTGGACAACGTCTACATGGCGGCCACGCAGCTGATGACCGGCCAGGGCGGCTGGCCGATGAGCGTCTTTACCCTGCCCGACGGCCGGGCCTTCTACGCCGGCACCTACTTCCCGCCGCGGCCGCTGCCGAACCAGCCATCCTTCCGCCAGGTGCTCCAGGCGGTCCATCAAGCCTGGGAGCAGCGCCGGGACGCCGTTGAAACCACTGCCGCCTCGCTGGCCGAGGCCCTCGCGCAGGCGGGGGAAGCCAACCGTGAGCTCCTCGGGGACCTCACTCAGGGGTCCGACGACGCCGCCGATCGGTCCCACAATCCCGGGCAGGGACCCGTGCAGGTGTCCACGGGCGGCTGGGGTGCGGGCCGCCCGGTCCTCGAGCAGGCCGTCGAGGTCCTGGCGCGGCAGGAGGACACCGTCTTCGGAGGGTTTGGCGCGGCACCCAAATTTCCGCCGTCGGCCGTGCTGCACTTCCTGCTCCGGCATGCCGCGGCCTCGCGGTCCGACACGGCTGGCCAGGCCGCCGCGCTATCGTCCCGGACGCTGCAGGCCATGGCCGGGTCCGCGTTGTACGACCAGGTGGAGGGCGGCTTTGCCCGCTACGCGGTGGACCGTCAGTGGTCCGTGCCGCACTTCGAAAAAATGCTCTATGACAATGTCCAGCTGCTGCGCGTGTACGCCCAATGGGCCTTCCAGTCTTCGGTCGGGGCCGAGAGGGACCTGGGGCGCGCGGTCACGGCCGGCACGGCGGACTGGATGGTGGGCCGGCTGCGGTTGGCGCACGGCGGGTTTGCGTCCTCGCTCGACGCCGACACCGTCGTCGACGGTGTCCACCAGGAAGGCGCAACCTACCTGTGGTCCCCGGCAGAGCTGCGGGAGCTGCTCGGCGCCGACGACGGCGGCTGGGTTGCCTCCGTGATGGGCGTGCGCGAGCGGGGCAACGTCACCGCCACCGGCTCGACCTTGCACCCGGGACGACTGCTGGAACCGGACGAGCGGCAGCGGTGGGAAGGGCTGCGTCCGGTGCTGCTGGCCGCCCGGCAGGAACGGCCGCAGCCGGAGCGGGATGAAAAAGTCGTCGCCGGGTGGAACGGCCTGGCCGTGGCCGGGCTGGCCGAAGCCGGCGAGCTGCTGGGGCGGCCCGAGCTGACCGCCGCCGCGGTGGCCGCCGCGGACTACCTGCTGGCCGTGCACCTGGACGGCTCCGGCCGGCTTGCCCGGGTGTCGCACAACGGCACTGCCCAGCACTTCGAAGGCTTGCTGGAGGACTACGCCGGCTGCGCGGAGGGGCTGTTCTCGCTGTATGCGGCCACCGGGGAGCCCCGCTGGTATGCCGCCGCGGAAGCGCTGGTGCTGCGCGCGGAGGAGCTGTTCCTGGAGGCGGGACAGCTGAGCGACCAGGCGGCCCCCGCCGCCCAGGTGGCTGCAGCCGCCGGATCCGTTCCGCCCGCGGATCCGCTGGAGAGCGCCACTCCCAGCGGCACCGGCCTGTGGGCCGGCGCGTTGGCCACCTATGCCGCCTACAGCGGCTCCGCCCGGCACCGGGAGTTGGCGGGCCGGCTGCTGGGTTACCTGGAGCGGATTGCCGTGCGCGCACCCCGTGCCGCCGGGTGGGGCCTGGCCGCTGCGCAGGCACTGGCGGCGGGGCCGGTAGAGCTGGCGGTCACGGGGGCTCCGGGCGCGGCCGCCGAACTCATAGCCGCGGCGCGCGCAACCGGCAGCCCGGGCCTGGTTGTCGCGCGTACCGGAGAGGCCCGGCCGCCGGAGGGGACGCCGCCGCTGCTGGCTGATAAGCCCGCCCCGGCTGAAGGTGCGCTGGCTTACGTGTGCCGCGGGATGGTGTGCCGGCGGCCGGTGGCAACCGTCGACGGCCTGCTCGCCGAGCTGGGCGCGGGAGCAGGCTGAGTCCGGCACTTATTCCGGACGCCCGTGGTGAGAGTCAAGCGGAGTTGCCGAGCACCGCGATCATGATGGCGAGGTAATGGCAGGCGAAAGCCACCACGGTGCAGGCATGGAACAGCTCGTGGAAGCCGAACCAGGTGGGAGAGAAATCCGGCCGCTTGATCCCGTACACCACTGCACCGCCGATGTAGAGGACCCCTCCCGCGCAGATCAGGACCGCCGCGGGCACGCTGGCAGCGAAAAAGTCGGGCAGGTAGAACAGCGCGGCCAGCCCGAGTGCGCAATAAACCGGGACGTAGAGCCAGCGCGGGGCGTGGGGCCACAACACCCGGAACCCGACGCCGGCGATGGCGCCGGCCCAGATCAGCCACAGCAGCAACGTGGCCTTCGCCGGCTCCAACAGTGACCAGGCCAGCGGCGTGTACGTTCCGGCGATGACCAGCATGATGTTGGTGTGGTCCAGGCGCTTGAGCACCAGCTTGACGTGCGGGCTCCAGTTGCCGCGGTGGTAGACGGCGCTGACCCCGAAGAGCAGCACGCCCGTGACGGCGTAGACCGCGCAGGCCCATTTGGCCGCTGCCGTGGGTGCCAGCGCCACGAGGACGATCCCGGACACCAGGGCCAGCGGGGTGGCCCCTGCATGCAGCCAGCCGCGGAACTTCGGCTTGATGTTGAGCGCGTCGGCTACCTGCTCAACGGCCCGCTCGATGGGGCCGTCCGTCGCCTCCCGCCGGGCGGGGGAATCCTCGTAGCCGCCCCGGTAACCGGAGGGCCCGGAGGCGGCGCCGTGTTCACTCATGCGGTAATTCTAGCGGCCGCCGCCACTCCTTGTTACCGGCCGGTAACAAGGAGTGGCGCGGAACCGGCCGGGCGGGGGGATAGAATTCTAAGTCGTGAACGGGCGATCAGGAAGGCGGGGTGCGGTGTCTCTTCCCGGCGTCCTGTACCGCCTGTACGAGCGGCGGCTGCAGCGTTCGCTGGCGCCCGACCGTATCCCGGGCCACATCGGTGTGGTGGTCGACGGCAATCGGCGCTGGGCCAGGCTGGCCGGGGCGCCCACCCGGGAAGGGCACCAGGCCGGAGCCGACAAGATCCTGGAGTTCCTGGGCTGGTGCGGCGACCTGGGCATCAAGGTGGTCACGCTCTACATGCTGTCCACGGACAACATGGGCCGTTCGGAAGACGAGTTGCGCGAACTGCTGGGTGTCATCGGCAACACCTTGGACCGGTTGGGCGAAGGCAAGAACGTGCGCGTCCATCCCGTCGGCGCGCTGGAGACGCTCCCGGCCGACCTCGCGGCCAAACTCAGCGATCTGGGGGAGCAGACCGCGGGGGTTAACGGCGTCCACGTGAACGTGGCCGTGGGCTACGGCGGCCGCCGGGAAATCGTTGACGCGGTCAAAGGCCTGCTCCGCCATGCCGACGCCGAAGGCAAGAGCCTGGCAGACGTCGCGGATACGCTGGCGGTCGAGGACATCTCCGGCTATCTCTACACCAGCGGCCAGCCGGACCCGGACCTGGTCATCAGGACCTCGGGTGAACAGCGGCTCTCGGGCTTCCTGATGTGGCAAAGCGCCTACAGCGAATACTACTTCTGCGAGGCCCTGTGGCCGGATTTCCGGCGTTTGGACTTCCTGCGCGCGCTACGCGACTACGCCAGCCGGCAGCGCCGTTTCGGCGCCTGACGCGGCCGGCGGAGCGGGCGGCGGGCCGGCGTCGTTCCTGTTACGCAAAATTCATTGAAACGATTTCTTCCGCGCCCTTGTCTGAGTGAATTACATCCGCGTAATTTAGGACTATCAGTCGGCAAAACCGCAGATTGATCGGGAGGCCACCAGTTTGATGCGCACAGCGAAAGCCGCATCGGGGGAGGCCGGTTCCGGCCTGGTGGCCCTACCGTCCACGCCCCGCTTCACACAGTCGGAGCCGTCGCGCTCCGGACGGGAGCAAGCATGACCGCCACCAAGAATCCGCACCCAGCCGCCACGACCGGACCCGGGAAGCAGCCCGCCGCTGCCACCTCGTCCGGTCGTTCTGTTTCCGCCGGGGAAGCGGAAACAACCCGGGCGTCGTATGTCCTGGACACCTCCGTGCTGCTGTCCGATCCGCGGGCACTGCTGCGCTTCGCCGAGCACGAGGTGATCCTACCGGTGGTGGTGATCACCGAGTTGGAAGGCAAGCGGCACGAGCCGGAGCTGGGCTACTTCGCCCGCCAGGCACTGCGCCTGCTGGACGACCTGCGCGTACAGCACGGCGGTCTGGACCAGGCCATCCCGCTGGGGGCGGAGGGCGGCACCCTGCGGGTGGAGCTCAACCATGTTTCGTCCGACGTGCTGCCGGCCGGATTCCGCGGCGGCGACAACGACAGCAGAATCCTGGCCGTGGCCAAGAACCTGGCCGTCGAGGGCCGCAACGTCACCGTGGTCTCCAAGGACCTGCCCCTGCGGGTGAAAGCGTCGGCGCTGGGGCTTCGCGCGGACGAGTACCGCAACGAACTGGTCAAAGACTCCGGCTGGACCGGCGTGGCCGAGCTGGATGTGGCCGACGACGACGTGACCGCGCTGTATGGACACGAGCCGGTGTTCATCCCGGAGGCGGCGGAGTTGCCCGCCAACACGGGCCTGGTGCTGCTGTCCACCCGCGGGTCGGCCCTCGGCCGGGTGGGGGCCGACAAACAGGTGCGCCTGGTCAAGGGCGACCGCGACGTGTTCGGTTTGCACGGACGCTCCGCGGAACAGCGGCTGGCCATCGACCTGCTGATGGACCCGGAGGTAGGGATAGTCTCCCTCGGCGGACGGGCCGGTACCGGCAAGTCCGCCCTGGCGCTGTGCGCCGGGCTGGAGGCGGTGCTGGAGCGGCGCGAGCACCGGAAGGTGGTGGTGTTCCGCCCGCTGTACGCCGTCGGCGGCCAGGAACTCGGGTACCTCCCGGGTTCGGAAGCCGAAAAAATGAATCCGTGGGCCCAGGCGGTGTTCGACACGCTCGGCGCCTTGGTTTCGACCGAGGTGGTCGAGGAAGTCATGGACCGCGGCATGCTGGAAGTGCTGCCGCTGACCCACATCCGCGGACGCTCGCTGCACGACTCGTTCGTGGTGGTGGATGAGGCGCAATCGCTGGAGAAGAACGTGCTGCTTACGGTGATGAGCCGGATCGGCCAGAACTCCAAGATCGTCCTCACCCACGACGTGGCCCAGCGTGACAACCTGCGGGTCGGGCGCCACGATGGCATCGCCGCCGTCGTGGAAACACTCAAGGGACACCCGCTCTTCGGTCACGTGACGCTGACACGGTCCGAGCGCTCGCCCATCGCGGCCCTGGTCACGGAGCTGCTGGAGGGCGCCGATATCTAGCCTTGCGGCCTTCGCGTCCAAGGGCGGGAAGCGGGCTGCCGCAGCGTGGCCCGCTTTCCGTCGAAGGCAGTCGGCCGATCGCCGCCTCACCGCACCGGGGGTTGCCGCTGGCCGCGCCCCGGCAGGCGCCATGCAACTACTGCCCGGCAGGAAAGGCCATGACGATCCGGGTGCCCGCGCCGGGGGCGGATTCAACGTGCAGCGTACCGTCAGCCTCGCGGACGGTGTCGCGCATGATCCGGAGGCCGAAGTGTTCGGCCCGCCGGGCGGCCTCAGGAGTAAAGCCGCCGCCGTCGTCGACGACCTCCAGCACCACTGCAGCGTTGGACTGCCTCAGTGAAACCTTAACCAGCCGGGCGGACGCATGCTTGGAAGCATTGGTCACGGCTTCACGTGCCGCCCGGTAGAGCAAATCGGGGCAGGCGAGAGCGGCGGGCTCGGGGAAGTCGATCTCCAGTTGCCAGTCCGCTCCCCGTTGGCGGACCAGCACACCCAATCCGTCGAGCGCAGCCGGCAGGCCCTCAGCCGACAGGTCCGGCGGGTACAGCGTCAGCGTGATCCGGCGCAAGTTGTCGATGCTGCCCTTCACAATATTCCGTGCCAGCGCATGAAAGTCGCTGTCCGAAGCGGCCTGCTGCTGTTCGCGCGCTTCCAGGCTGTAGGCCAGCCCCGCCAGCTCCTGGATGACGCCGTCGTGGAGGGTCCGGGCCAAACGCCGGCGTTCCTCCTCGGAGGCGGCGATCGATTTCTGCAGCAGTCCACGCCGGATTTCACTGGCCTTCCGCATGCGGCGCGCCATTCGAAGTGCCGGTCCAAGCTGGAGCAACTGCAGCACGGCCAACGCGACGAGGATGACAGGCAGGATGCCCAGCATTTCGTCCTGCATGCGGTTGATTTCGTTCGCCGGGTGAGACAGTTCGAAGATGTAGTCATTTCCATCTCCGGCCTGTGCCCGAACATACACGTTGACCAGCTCGGCGCGGCCCAGCCCGAAGATGTTGCCGCCGGGGGGACCTTCGACGACGCTGACGGGGACATCCTCCTGCAACCGGGCCAGGAGCTGGGCCGGGAGGTCGATCTGCTGTCCGATCAGTTCATCGACGTCGGAATAGACAATCGAGCCGCCGAGATCCCGGACGGTGACCCGCAAAATGTGGCCGTCGTCGATCATCGGGTCCACTTCGCTGTCCAATTCGGCCAAGGCCTCCGGAACCCCGGCCAGCGCATCCGCCGTGACGTCCTGGGCGAATTGGTGGTCGACGATTTGTGTCGTGCGTTCCGCGGCGTGGAGGAGGGAATGGTCGGCAGCCAGCGAGCGGGCGACCATGATCACCGGCACCGTGACGATGATCAGTGCCGCAAGCCCCGACAGTGCGAAGCGGCGCAGGGCCGCCTGCATTTCCGAGGGCTTCCGGCGGCGGGACCCAGAGGGTGTTCCAGCGAGGATGCTGCGCCGGAGCTGCGCTGTTGAGTCAACGACCATGCCCGCCGTCCAGCAGTTCCAGCCGCTGGGCGGTGGCCACGGCTTCCAGCTGTGAATGTGCGCCTAGCTTGGCCAGGATCGACTTCACGTATCCCCGGCACGTGTGCGGGGATATCCCCAGCCTCCGGGAATTCGTGCGGACATCGTTGCCTGCTGCCATGAGGGCCAATACCTGGTGCTCGCGTTTGGTCAGGGCAGGCCTGTCTGCTGCCGTGGCCGGTGGAGCGGTGACGTATCGAGTGAGCGCGGACGGGTAGACCGACATGCTGCCGCTCCTGGCGTTCCGGACCGTCTCGAGCAGCGTCGACAGGGAACCGTCTTTGGGCAGGAAACCGCAAAGACCCGAGGCGGCGGCGCGCGCCAGTACATTCAGCGACGGGTTGCCGGTCAACAAGATGATCCGTGTCTCCGGGGCAGACTGCAGGATCTGCTCGGCCGCGCCGACCCCGTCACCGTCGGGCAGGTGGTAGTCCATGATGACCACGTCGGGCCGGGCCCGGCGGCACAAGGCAACCGCCTCGTTCATACCGGCGGCGCTGCCCACATTGACCAGATCCGCTTCCCGGTCCAGCGCATCAGACAGCAACTCCGCGAAGGTCGTGTGATCATCCACGACGGCGATGCGTAGTTTTTGCTCCCCCAAAGAGCTCACTCCAGTTCCCCAACTCAAGACACAAAGGACTTGACCCCACCTCGAGTATGCACGGCGCGCGCCGGGAAGTACATATCGGGGCCGGCGGGTCTCCCGGCCTCAGCTGGCTGCGAGCGCCTTGCGCAGGAACGAGCTGACGATGTCTCCCGCCGCCATGTACTGGGGTCCGGCCGTGGCGTCGACTGCGAAGTGTTCCTTCCGGTGCTTTGCTGCGGGCGGGGTCAGCCGTTCGTTGAGCAGCAGCAGCGCCGCCAGGACTTCCGAAAGGCCCGACTGGGCGTCAGCGGTGGCCTTCAGCAGCCGCACGTGGATCTCCTGAAGGGCCGGGCCGGGGGCACAACCGAGGTCGCGGCCGAACAACCGCCGGCACCGTTCGTAGGCCTGCAACCCGTCGGCATGCCGTCCGCAAAGCTCCAGGCCGCGGATCAGGACTGTCCACGCCGCTTCATTCAGCGGAGAAGCAGCAACGCACCGCTGGGCCCAGAGCACGGCGTCGTCGGGCCGATGCAAGGCCAGCGCGGCCTCCGCAGCCAATTGTTGGGCGTGCTGCACCGTTTCCGCATGGCCCGAACGAGCCTCTTCCGCCCAATCGGGAGTCAGCTCGTCGCCCAGCAGCGGCTCCGACGCGAGTGACAACGCCTCGGCCAACAAGGGGTAGGCCCTCGGCGGTTCGGCAAACTCGGCGGCCCGCACCAGGGCCTGGAAGCGGTGCAGGTCGACGTCGACCATGTCCCGGTCGATCATGTAACCGCCGTTGGCTGTGCGCAGCGGCCCCGTCTTTGCGCAGCCAGGCTGCAGGTTGCGCCGCAGGATGCTGACATAGCTCTCCAACGTGGCCAGCGCTTCACCCGGGGCGCGGCCGCCCCACAAGAGGTGCACCAGCCGGTCCTTCGACATCGGCGAACCGACGTGCAACAGCAAGATTTCCAGCACCTGACGCGGCTTCGGGCCGCCCAGTTTGTCGGCGGTCAACACGGTTTCGCCGCGACGGATCCGTAAATTTCCGATCATTTGCACGGCCATGGGCATGGCCCATCCACTCAATTGCTCCACGATTCCCCCTCGCAGCACGCACCCCCCAATGAGTGCACTACCATCGTGCGCTGACTCCCCGACGGCGGGACAGCCTCGCCTGAGGGGGGCCGATACCCCTAATGTGAGGGGACCGGGACGGCACCGGCTTTTTCCAAGGATGAATGGGGACTCTGGACACGTGACCCCGGTGGCTTCGGCGCTGCACCTCACGGCCGGCCGGGCGCACGCCGCCGGGCCCTGGCCCCACCCCTCAACGCCAGGGCCCGGCCGCGCGCCCTGCACCGTCCGGACGACCGGAGAGCCACTGGGCGTGCTGCACCCCAGGCGGCCGGGCATGGTGACGCCGGTGCACACCGGCGCGCTCCGCCGCGCCCTCAGGCGGGATGCGGGCGCACCGGCCAGGGTATGTGCTCCCGCACGTCGGTGAGGTTCATGCTGACCTCGAGGAACAGGTCGTCGAGCATGTATTCGTCCACTCCGAGGATGGTCAACGAATGACCGCCGCCCTGTTGAGGCCCGTCCATGGCAACCGCGGAAACACAGACGCCGGTCCGCCAGTCGACCCGCACCTCGGTGCGGCCCTCGGGAAGCAGCGGATGGCCGGTGTCGTACGGTACATACGTCTGGTTGGGCGAAACGACCGCCTCCAGCGCCTTCCGGCCCTGGTGCTCGACCTCCCGCAGTTCATGGATCTCCACGGGGTTGGCGAAGGGCGCCTCATAGGCCACCGGCGCGCTGCCGGCCAGCTCAACCGGATCCAGCATCGCGGACCAGCGCCCGTTGCCGAAGACCGGCTCACCGTAGGCGGCCTCGGGCCGGCGGCGCACCAGATGGATGTCGTTGAATACCGGAGTGACCAGATGCGGAGGCAACAGCCATGACTTGCGTGTCGCGCTGACGTAGAAACCGTCCCGGGAGTCGTTGATGCCGGTGGTGCTGTACAGCAGCCTGCCGTCGGCCGACTCGACCCGAAGCGCTCCGGGGCGCCGGGTCCACGCACGCAGCATGCCGCCGGAAGCGTCCGGCTCCGGCGCATCCGGGTGGACGGCCCGGAGCTCGAACCGCAGCGATTCCCACTTCCACGGGGAAGAACGGCAGAGGCACCTGAAGGTCTCCGCGTTGCCGGCGGCGTCGCCGGCCTTGAGCACGCTCCCGCCGTTCATATGCACAGTGTAGCCGCCGGCTCCTGCGGATCAGGCGAGTGCAGTAGGTTGGGTCCATGGTCGAGCAACTGGCGCTGCTGTGGCCCGGCCATGCATTCGCGTTTTGGATGCTGTTGGCCGCCGGCGGTTATCTGCTGGTGATCGGAACCCGTCTCAGCTGGATCGACCTGAGGACGCACCGGCTGCCGAACCGCATCATTTTCCCGGCCTATGCGGTGTCCGGAGTGCTGCTGCTCGCGGCCTCCCTCGCAGGCTACGAAGCCGGCATGTTCTGGCGGGTGCCGGCCGGCGGCGCACTGCTCTGGGTCTTCTATTTCGCCGTCCGGCTTATTTATCCGGCCGGCATGGGATTCGGCGACGTCAAACTGGCCGGGGTGCTGGGGATGTACCTGGGCTACCTGGGGTTTGAACACCTGCTGCTGGGCACGTTCGCGGCCTTCCTGCTGGGCGGCGCGTACGGGGTGTTGCTGGTGGTGCTGCGGCGCGGAACGCTGCACAGCGACATTCCGTTCGGGCCGTTCATGATCGCCGGCACGTGGGCGGCGCTGCTGCTGCCTTCGTAGCCGCGAAGCGCGGGTCAACGACGCGCGGGGCGTCCCGGAATTTGTCCGCCGAGCCTATTGGATATCGGAGTCGGGAGGGGGCAGGACGAACTGCCGGTCTTCGTCCACGGACTCGACGCCCTCGATTCCGGCAACAGCGGCACGCTGTCCCTCCGGCAATGAACCGGTAATCATGCCCAGGGATGACAACACGTTTTCCACCCGCATGCCGCCGGCTGCCAACTGCTCGGCAATCCGCCCGGTATCGGAGAGGTAGTCGTGGCGCACCGTCACGGTGATCTGCATACCCCCATGATAGGTCCGGCGGCCCCTCCCGGGGGAAGCGGGTCACTGCGGGGCAAGAACCAGCCCTGCCCCGACGTCGACGGAGGGCACGGGCAGCCGCTCCGCTTCCTGCACCAGCGTGGCCCACAGTTCCAGGCCGCGCCGGCCGGTAGCCTCTGACCACAGGGCCGCCACGCCGGCGGCGTGGGGCGTCGCCATGCTGGTGCCGCTGATGGTGTTGTAACGCTTCGGCATGGGCCAGGACGAATACACCTGAAACCCGGGACCGGCGCAGTCCACCTGCCCGCCGCGCAGGGGGAGGCTGCGGGCGGAAAAGAACGCGACCTCCAGGGCCTGGTCCAGCGCGGCCACCCCCATGATGAACGGGCTGTTCGCCGGGGCGCCGACGAACCCGAACTCGCCCTTCCGGCGGTCGGCATTGTTTCCCGCGGCGGCGATGATCAGGGAACCCTGCTCCAGCGCCCGGCTCCCGGCGGCCGTGTAGGGCGGGTGGATTTGTGCGACGTCGGCTCCCAGGGACATGGAGATGACGGCACAGCCGTTGCCCACGGCCCAGTCGATCCCGGCGAGGATGCCGGCGTCGGTCCCCGAACCGGCGTTGCTGAGGACCTTGCCGGCGAAGATCTCCGCTTCGTGGGCCACGCCGTAGCGCGGGCCGGTGCCGGGGGACTTGGGGCCGCACGCGGTCCCGATGCAGTGCGTGCCGTGGCCGTGTCCGTCCTGCGGCGGCTCGCCCGGGATGAAGGAGGCGCTGGTGATGCTGCGTCCGGCGAAATCCGGATGCGTCTCGTCGAACCCGGTGTCCAGCACGGCTACGCGCACGCCTTGCCCGGAATAGGCCGACGAGACGGCCCTGGTGGCCTGCTGTCCCCAGGTGAAATTGTTGTTGTCGGCGAAGCCCGCCGGTGCGGGGCCCGCCTCGTAGCGTTCGTGCCGTCGCGCGGCGAGCCTGCCGGACAGGTCGGTCACGCCGTCGCGGTAGCCAACGGCGTAGTCATCGGCCGGACCGAGCACGTCGTGGATGAGTTCCGGCGAGACCGAAAGGACACGGTGCCGGGCAGCGGTACTGACTTGGAGCGAGCTGATTTGGTCCGGGCCGGCGGCGACGACGGCGATGCCCAGGTTTGCGAAGACCGTTGCGTCGGCGCCGGAGGCCGCGTCCGGGTCCACCCCGCGGGTGCCGAAATCGCGGCTGTCCGCGACATTCGACAGGCCGGCGGCGTCGGCCAGGAGGCCGGCACACTCGTCGGATGGGCCGTAAAAGACGACGATAAAGCGTCCGGTGGTCTTCGGCTGCCCGGGCACGGAATAGTCGGCCGTCGCCAGGGACGGGGGCTGCGAATCGCCAATCACGGAGACCTCCTGGACACTCTTCCACCGTGTCCCCGACGGGTCGGCAGGCGGCCCTGGCTGGGCCGTTCATCCGCCGTCCACGGGGACGTGTGCGCCTCATCCTAGTCCCGGAGGCCGACGGTTCAAGCTCCAGGCAATCGTTTCAGCCGGTCGGGGCCAAAAAAGGCTGCAGGGCCCCGTCCCGACGCCGATCCGGCCCGGGTGAGCGGCGGCCGGGGGCGCCGTACACGCTGAAGGGCGCCCCCGCCGAAGCAAGAGCGCCCTTCAGGATCCGCGATGGACCGGCCGGCTACTTGGCCTGCGGCGGGACGGTCATCGAGAGCACGTCCAGGGCAGAATCCAGCTGCTCTTCGGTCAGTTCGCCGCGCTCCAGGAAGCCCAGCGCGATGACGGACTCGCGCACGGTCAGGCCTTCCTGGACCGAGTGCTTGGCGATCTTGGCGGCGTTTTCGTAGCCGATGAACTTGTTCAGCGGGGTCACGATCGAGGGGGAGGCCTCGGCCAGGAAGCGGGCGCGCTCCACGTTGGCGGTCAGCCCGTCGATCATCTTGTCCGCCATGACGCGCGAAGTGTTCGCCAGCAGGCGGATGGACTCGAGCAGGTTGGCGGCCATCACCGGGATGCCCACGTTCAGCTCAAAGGCGCCGTTGGTGGAGGACAGGGCGATGGTGGTGTCGTTGCCGACGACCTGGGCGGCAACCATGATCGCCGCCTCGCAGATCACCGGGTTGACCTTGCCGGGCATGATCGAAGAACCCGGCTGCAGGTCGGGGATGGCGATCTCGCCCAGGCCGGTGTTCGGGCCCGAACCCATCCAGCGCAGGTCGTTGTTGATCTTCATGAACGCGTAGGCAATGTTGCGCAGCTGCCCGGAGGCCTCGATCAGGCCGTCGCGGTTGGCCTGGGCCTCGAAGTGGTTGCGGGCCTCCGTCAGCGGCAGGCCGGTGTCGGCGGCCAGCAGTTCGATCACGCGCTGCGGGAAGCCGGCCGGGGTGTTGATGCCGGTGCCGACGGCGGTGCCGCCCAGCGGAACCTCGGCCACGCGCGGCAGTGATGCCTCGATGCGTTCGATGCCGTAGCGCACCTGGGCGGCGTAGCCGCCGAATTCCTGCCCGAGGGTGACCGGCGTCGCGTCCATCAAGTGGGTGCGGCCGGACTTCACCACATCCTTGAACTCCTCGGCTTTGCGCTCCAGGGAAGCGGCCAGGTAGTCCAGCGCGGGGATCAGCTCGTTGATCAGGGCGGAGGTGGCGGCCACGTGCACCGAGGTCGGGAAGACGTCGTTAGAGGACTGCGAGGCGTTGACGTGGTCGTTCGGGTGAACCGTCTTGTCGCTGCCGGCGTCGCGCAGCGCACGGGTGGCCAGTTCGGCCAGGACCTCGTTCGTGTTCATGTTCGACGAGGTGCCGGAACCGGTCTGGAAAACGTCGATCGGGAAGTCGCCGTCGTACTTGCCCGTGGCTACTTCGTCCGCCGCCGCGGCGATGGCCTTGGCCAGCTCGCCGTCCAGCACGCCCAGTTCGGCGTTCGCGGTGGCCGCAGCCTTCTTGATCCGGGCCAGGGCCTCGATGTGGGCGCGCTCCAGCGTCTTGCCGGAGATCGGGAAGTTCTCGACGGCGCGCTGGGTCTGCGCACGGTAGAGGGCGTTGACCGGAACGCGGACCTCGCCCATGGTGTCGTGTTCGATGCGGTATTCAGCAGAATCAGCAGAAGTCATGGCTCCAAGCTTATGCCTGCGGCGCACCGGTTCCGAATTGTGTTGCGGCACGGCGGCGGCTTGGTTGAGGCGGCGCCGAGCGGGCCTGCGGCCCCGGGGGCGGGGCGTCCCGCCCCCGGGGCGCGGCTAGAGGGCCCCGTGCCCTGCGACGAGCTCGGCGCGGCCGTCCGCGAGCCGGTAGGCCACGCCGACGACGGCCGTGCGGCCGGCCTCGACCGCCTCGGAAATGGCCCGCGAACTGTCCAGCAGGCGTTCGGAGGACTGTCGGACGTTTTCGATCACCATGTCGTTGAGGTCCTCGAGGCCGGCACGCCGGGCGGCCAGCACCGACGGGGTGATCCGTTCCACGAGGTCCCGCAGGCCGCCGCGCGGCATTTCGCCGGTGTCAATCGTGTTCTTTGCCGCCGTCACGGCCCCGCAGCTGTCGTGGCCCAGGATGACAATCAACGGAACGTTGAGCACATCCACGCCGTACTCGAGCGATCCGATCACCGCGTCACCGAGGACGTGGCCGGCGGTGCGGACCACGAACGCATCGCCGAGTCCCAGGTCGAAAATGATTTCGGCGGCCAGCCGGGAGTCGGAACAACCGAAGATGATGGCGAACGGATGCTGCTCGTTGACCAGCGAACTGCGCCGGGCGGCGTCCTGGTTCGGGTGGACTGACGTACCTGCCACAAAGCGGGCGTTGCCGTCGATGAGTTTTTGCCAGGCCTGGGCGGGAGTCAATGAGGTGGGCACGAAGCAACCTTACTGCTTCGTGCGTCCCTGCCCGTGCACCGGTTTCCGTGTCGGGGCGGGTTTACTTGCTGTCCAGGTCTTCCACGATCGCGGTGGCCAGGACATCGAATTCGTCCAGCTCCGCGGTGCCGGTCAGGATGACGGTGAATCCGCCGTGCTCCAGCACGAGGCTGCGCTCGCCCGCGCCGGCGTCGCGCAGTTCCCAGGTGGCACCCACTTCGCGCTCGCCGGTGACCGGCGCGTTGTCGGTTGCCTGGCCGACCCAGGTGGGGTTGGCTTTGTCGGTCTGGATCAGTCCGATGTACTCTTCGCCCGGCGTGATGTAGCCGACTTCCCACGCCGCCACCTGTGCGGTTCCCCCGGTATTCCACCGGGCGTAGTTGGACGTCCAGCCCGCCGGGAGGTCGACGGCGAGCGGCAGGTAACCGGCCGTGGACTCGGCCTGCAGGGCGACCCCCGGGACGTCAATATTACGTTCGTAGACTCCGGGCTTGCTGCCCGGATTCAGGAACATCACCGGCAGCAGCACGGCGAGGGAGAGCCCCACGGCCATCAGCATGCCGACCACCGGAGCCTTCGCGCGGTTGGCCTGCTTGGCCGTCAGCACTGGCTTGACGGGCAACTCGGTCGATTCTTCGGGACGCGCTTCACTCACGGTTCCATGATCTCAGATGCCCGCCCCTGCGCGCACACGCCCGGGACGCCGGAGGGCGGGCCGGCCGGTCCGCGCGCTGGCCCCCGGGGCGGCGACGACTATGATCGAAAGCAATGGAAGATGTCCGCACCGCAGATGCATCCATCACGGCACCGCAGCCGGTGCTGTCTGAAGAGCTACTCGAAGATGAGGTCGAAGTGTCCCACGAAGCCCAGGCTGACCCCTTTTCCAACTTTCCGCCGTCCATGCGCGTCGGCGACAACGAGCCGGACCGAAACCTGGCGCTGGAACTGGTGCGCGTCACCGAAGCCGCGGCGATCGCCGGCGGCCACTGGGTCGGCTACGGGGACAAGAACGGTGCCGACGGCGCCGCCGTGGACGCCATGCGCGCGTTCCTGTCCACCGTCAGCTTCAACGGGGTGGTCGTCATCGGTGAGGGCGAAAAGGACGAGGCCCCGATGCTGTTCAACGGCGAAAAGGTCGGCGACGGCACCGGCGCCGAGTGCGACGTCGCCGTGGATCCGATCGACGGCACCCGGCTGACGGCGCTGGGCATCAACAACGCGCTCTCCGTGCTCGCGGTCTCCGAGCGCGGCACCATGTTCGACCCCTCGGCCGTGTTCTACATGGAGAAGCTGGTCACCGGCCCCGAAGCGGCGGACCTGGTGGACCTGCGGCTGCCCATCAAGCAGAACCTGCACCTGATCGCGAAGGCCAAGAACAAGAAGATCAACCAGATCAACGTGATGATCCTGGACCGCGACCGGCACAAGCCGTATGTCGAGGAGATCCGCGCCGCCGGCGCACGCACCAAGTTCATCATGGACGGCGACGTCGCCGGCGGCATCGCGGCCGCCCGCGAGGGCACCGACGTCGACGTCCTGATGGGCATCGGCGGCACCCCGGAGGGCATCGTGACGGCCTGCGCCATCAAGTCCCTGGGCGGCGTGATCCAGGGCCGGCTCTGGCCCACCACCGACGAGGAAAAGCAGAAGGCCATCGACGCCGGCCACGACCTGGACCGGGTGCTGACCACCGATGACCTGGTCACCAGCGACAACTGCTTCTTCGTGGCCACCGGCATCACCGACGGTGACCTGCTGCGCGGCGTCCGCTACAAGAACCACAAGGTCCTCACGCAGTCGATCGTGATGCGCTCCAAGTCCGGCACCATCCGCTTCGTCGAGGGCGAGCACCAGGAATACAAGTGGGACCGCTTCGAGCGAAAGCTCTAGCCACCCGCAGCGAAGGAAAACCCCGCACCGGCCCGAGCCGGTGCGGGGTTTTCCTCTTGTCGTTCCGGGACGGACCCGGGGGGGGGCGGTCAGCGGGGGAGCGTGCCGCGCAGCTTGCGCACCGCCGGCACGACGGCGGCGCGCGCCTTGCGGGCGGCCGGCAGCACCGCGGTGCGCACCTTGTGAACGGCGGGGCTTACGGCCTCGCGGCCCGTGCGCGAGAGCAGGTAGGCCCGGTACATGAGCTGGTTGACGGGCAGGTCCCAGCTGCCCGGATAGCTGACCTCGTAGCCGCCGAAGGAGCGCTTGAACCGGGAGAAACCGGCCCACGGGTGGTCGGGCTCGTCCTCGGGACTGACGCCCCACATATCGAAGTGGCGGATGCCGGCGGCGCGGGCGTCCATCATCATGGTCACTACCAGCGGAATCCCGGCGTTGAGCTTGCGGTGGGCGTCGTCCGCCGCGGCGTGCGCGTACACCCGGGTGGCCTCCGTGTCGTAGGACAGCGCGGCCGCGATCGGCTGGCCGTCCAACCGGGCGATGAACAGTTTGGCCGCGCCGGCCGGGACCAGGGTCCGGGCTGCGTGCCGCAGGTAATCGTCGGACTGGGCCTTGAACTCCGCGCGCTCGGAGACGTCGTGCAGGAAACCCAGCAGGATTTCGATGTCCGCCGGGTCGGTGGAGACATCGAAGGTGACGCCCTTCTTGTGGATATTGCGGTACAGGTTGCGGCTGGTGCTGCGCATGGCGGCCAGCAGGTCCTCTTCCGGCTGGCTCAGGTCCAGCATCCAGGTCAGTTTCGGCTGGACATCCACCGGTGCCTTGACCAGGCCCAGCGACTGCAGCGCCGCCTGCGGCCGCTGGCCGAGGTCGGTGCCGACCGGTTCGATCCGCACGTAATGGGCGCGTTGTTCCGCGGCCAGGGACTGCAGGGCGGCCAGCGCGCGGATCAGGGCGGCGTTGTCTGCCGCGGCCGGGCCGTACGGGACGTACAGGAACCGGCCCAGGGGCGTCTTTTCCGCGATGGCCAGGAAGTTCCAGCCGTCACCGTTGCGTTCGAAGACCTGTTTGCCCAGGCTGCGTTGAAAGTCGGCCCAGGGCGCAGACTGCAGGATCGAAGCGGTCAAAGTGTTGCTCCCGTTCGTTGTTGATCGAATTCATGTGTGCCGCCCGAGGTGGTCACCGCGAACAGCACCGCGCCGGTTCCGGTGTCTCCGGCCGGGTGCACGTTCACCGGTTGTTCCGTGTCGGGGATGAACGCGGCATCGCCGCGGCCAAGCATCAGGTCGGACTTCGGGGAGTCCAGCAGCACGCTGCCGGACACGGCCAGCACGATCGCGGGGCCGTGCTGGGCCAGCGGCACCGGGCTGCCGCCGTCGGCCAGTTCGATGCGCTGGAGCTGGAACTCGGCAAAGGGCGGGCAGTACAGTTCCTGGCCGGCATCGGTGATGGTCGGTTTCACCAAGGGCGGGGCGATAGGCCGGAAGTTCGTAATCTTCAGCAGTTCGGGCATGTTGACGAACTTCGGGGTGAGGCCGCCGCGCAGCACGTTGTCCGAGGCCGCCATGACCTCCACCCCGAGGCCCTGCAGGTAGGCGTGGATGTTTCCGGCGGGCAGGCACAGTGCCTGGCCGGGGGAGAGTTCGACCAGGTTCAGCAGCAGCGAGATTAACGCGCCGGGGTCGCCCGGATACAGTTCGCCCAGGCGGGCGACCGCTGCATATTCGGTGCCCAGGCTGCCGGCCGGTGTGGCCGCCAGCAGGCGGGCCGTGTCCGCCGCGAGCCGGGTGGAGCGCTCCCCGCCGTCCAGCAGCGCCACGAAGGCACCGCGGAGGGCCGCTTCCTCGTCGCCGCCACCCAACAGTTCCAGCACCTCGTCCAGGAGATCCAGGGCCGCGCCGGCGTCCGCCAGCCGTGGTTTCAACCCGGCCAGCAGCCGCGCCGCGTCGCGCGGGGGGCGGAAACCGCACAGCGCCTGGAAGTCGCTGAGCGCGAAGATCATCTCCGGCTTGTGGTTGTCGTCCCGGTAGCTGCGCTGCGGGTCGTTGAAGGAGATGCCGGCCGCATTCTCCGCGGCGAACCCTGCGCGGGCCTGCTCGAGCGTGGGATGGACCTGGAGCGACAACGCGGAGTCGGCGGCCAGGACCTTGGTCAGGAACGGCAGCGTGGCGCCGAACAGGCCCAGAACCGTCTCGCCCAGGGCGGCGCCAGGGTTCTCCTTGATGAACTCATCGAGCGGCCGTTCGCCTCCGGCCAGCTGCACCCGTGACGGGGAGTCGGGGTGCGCGCCGATCCAGAGTTCGGCTTCCGGCCCGCCGGACGGTTCCCGCCCGAACAGCTCGGCAATCGCCGTCGTCGAGCCCCAGGCATAGGGACGCACTACATTCGTCAACCGATACATGTGAAGCCTCTTCCTCGTCCTTGTTCCCACGATCCTCTCAGACCCCGCGCCGTTGCAGCATTCCGGCAGCACGCGCCCCGCACCGGGGGGACGCCGCCGGACCGGCGTGGCAGCGAACCGGGATCAGGGGACCGAGCACTTGCCGTTGTTGGCCACCAGGGCGCCGAGCGTGGCGGTATCGCCGATCTCGGCCAGCTGCTGGAGATACTCTGCGGTGACCTGGGGCTCCGCCGGTGCCTCCGGGGCGTCGGCCGCATCCGGTGCCGCCTCGTCCGCGCGGCCGGCCCCGCCCTCACCGGCGGTGGTTTCTCCGCCACCGGAGCCGGGGTCTCCGCCGGCGCCGCCGCCGTCGTCCTTGGGATCTTTCTGCCGAGTCTGCTCTTCCTGGGTGAACATCTCCTGAACGCGGGGATGAATCACCGAGAAGTCGGGGTAGGTGACGAAATTTTCTGCGGCGGTGCCGAAGTCCGGCGGTCCGATGGTCAGGCGCTTCACCTTCTGGTCTTTGGCCTTCAGCGCCAGCGAGACGAAGCTGCCCAGCTGCGAACTGGGAATGTCCGTCTCGACGACCTGTTCGCCGGCCTCGGCCAACTGCTGGAAGCGGGTCAGCACCGTTGCCGGGTCCAGCTGCTTGACCATCGCCGACATCACGCACTGCTGGCGCTGGACGCGGTCGTAGTCGGTGGCGAATTCGCGGGAGCGGGCGTACCAGAGGGCGTGGTAGCCGTCGAGCTCCTGGACGCCCGGGGCGATCCAGCCCTTCGGCGGGTAATGCTGATTGGTGCCGGGGATGGTCCTGTTGGAAATAGGCACCCAGCCGCCGGCCTTGACCGTGATGCCGCCCATCGCGTCCACCAGGGCTTCGAAGCCGTCCATGTCCACGAGGGCATACGCCTGGATCTCGATGCCCAGGATCCCGCTCACGGCGTCCTTCATGGCCTCCGCGCCAGGGTTCTTGGCATCAGGGTAGCGGTCGGCGTGGTTTTGCTCCACGTCGACGTAGAGGGCGTTGATGATGCATTCGTCACCGCAGCTGAAGCCTTCCGGATACACCTCGTGCATCGGCGAGTCCGCCGGGAACGGGGCGTTTTGGAAGTTGCGCGGGATGCCGAACATGACGGTCTGGCCGGTCTTCGCGTCGACGCTGACCACCTGGATGCTGTCCGGGCGCAGCCCCACCCGCCCGGCACCGGCGTCGCCGCCCATGAGCAGGAAATTGTAGCGGCCGTCCACCGGGTCGAACGCGGGCCGGGTTTCGAAGATGGAGCTGAAGGCGTTGCGGCTCACGTTGAGCAGGTAGGCGGCGTAGCCCAGGCTGCCGCTGGTGAGCACCATCAGGGCAACCAGCGTCACCGCCACCGCCGGTTTGACGCCCGGGGCCAGCAGGTTGGGCCTGATGATGCGCAAGGTGTTCAGGAACAGGAACGCCCAGAACAGCGCCAGTGCTGCCAGCACCACAACGAGGGCCAGCGAACCCCAGCGGTCGGTGGCCAGGTTCACCAGCAGCGGCCAGTTCACCAGGGCCATGACGGCAGCGGCCACAACGGCCGCCCAGGCCAGCAGCGTCACGGCCAGGCCGCGCCGGCCCAGCCGGCGGTCCCCTGCCACGATCTGGGCGCTGCCCGGGACGAGCAGGGTCAGCAGCAGCAGGACGAAGGCGCGCTTGGTGCGCACCGGCGCCGGAGCGTGCTGGGGGTAGCGGACCGGATCGGTCACCCCGCGCGCCGAAGACCCCGACGGCTTCCTCGGCGGCTGGGGACCCACCGTCCTAGGCCTCGCCGGAGCCTGCGGCGCGTTCACGCAGCGCGGCTCCCTTGTCGTAGGCGGACCGGCGCAGGCCGGACGCGAACTCGAGCAGGGCCGGCTGCAGCCGCCCGGCCAATTCGTCGCCACCGGCTGCCAGCATCCGCACGGCCAGCAGCCCGGCATTGCGGGCTCCGCCGATGGACACCGTGGCCACCGGCACCCCGGCGGGCATCTGCACGATGGAGAGCAGGGAATCCATGCCGTCCAGGTACTTCAGGGGCACCGGCACCCCGATCACCGGCAGCGGGGTTACGGAGGCGAGCATGCCGGGCAGGTGCGCGGCACCGCCGGCGCCGGCGATAATGATCCGCAGTCCCCGGGAGTGAGCGTCGCGGCCATAACCGATCATGTCCTCGGGCATGCGGTGCGCGGAGACGACGTCGGCCTCGTAGGGGACGCCGAATTCCTCCAGCGCCCGGGCGGCGGCCTCCATGACGGGCCAGTCGGAATCCGAGCCCATCACCACGCCGACTATCGGCTTGTTGCTCATGGTTTGCCTTCCTGGGGGTCCACGCCGTCGCGGACAATCGCCGCGACGCGGTCCGCGCGCCGGCGCAGTTCCTCCACCTGGGACGCATCGCGGCCCACCACATTGACGTGGCCGATCTTCCGGCCGGGACGGACAGACTTGCCGTAGCCATGCAGCTTGACGGACGGTTCGGCGGCCAGCGCGCGCGGATAGGCCGAGAACAGGTCGGTATTTGCGCCGCCCAGGTAGTTCTTCATGACGACGGCGCCGCCGAGCAGGGACGTATCGCCCAGCGGCAGATCCAGGATGGCCCGCAGGTGCTGCTCGAACTGGCTGGTGACCGACCCGTCCTGGGTCCAGTGGCCGGTGTTGTGCGGGCGCATGGCCAGTTCGTTGATCACGAAGCCTGCCCCGCGTCCCGGGGTGGCGAACAACTCGGCGGCCATCACGCCGGTGACGCCCAGCTCGTCGGCCAGCCGGAGCGCCGCCTGCTGGGCCGCCTCGGCGACGTCCGCCGGCAGGTCCTGTGCCGGCGCGATCACTTCGTCGCAGACGCCGTCCACCTGGATGGTGTGCACCACCGGCCAGGCCCGTGCTTCGCCGGACGGAGTCCTGGCTACCAGCGCGGAGAGCTCCCGGCTGAAATCGACTTTTTCTTCGACCAGCAGCGCGCCGCCGGTGAACCAGTCGGCCGCCTCGGCGGCAGCATCCGCATCGCGGATGATCCGCACTCCCTTGCCGTCGTAGCCTCCCCGCGGCGTCTTCAGCACCACCGGCCAGCCAATCCTGCCGCCGAAGGCAACCAGCTCGTCGACGCCCGAGACGGGTGCCCACACCGGGTTTGGCAGCCCCAGCCTGTCCACCACCGCGCGCATGACCAGCTTGTCCTGCGCATGGATCAACGCGTCAGGATGCGGCTGCACGTTGACGCCCTCGGCAATCAGGGCCTGCAGATGTTCGGTAGGGACGTGCTCGTGATCGAAGGTCATCACGTCCAGGCCCTTCGCGAACCCCCGCAGCGCCTCCAGGTCGCGGTAGTCGCCCACGGGAGCCGTGGCCACGGCGGGTACCGCGGAAACATCGGCGGCCTCGGCCAGAACACGCAGTTCAAAGCCGAGCTCTACCGCACAGGGTGCCATCATTCGGGCAAGCTGGCCGCCGCCCACTACGCCGATCACTGGAAAACTCACCTAGTCAGGGTACCGAACAGGCTCCGGACGAGTCGCATTGCACTTCGCGCGGCGGGTACGTCCTAGGTAACGCCCAGACTGGCGCAATACAATAGTGCGTCGGCCGGCTCTGCTCCGGCATCCGAGCGAAAGGGATCCACCTTCGATCATGAACCGAACTATTTCCGAGCGCCTGCGCGCCATTGTTTCCCTTTTTTGGCGGGAAGTGGCGAAGTTCGGCACGGTCGGCGGGATCGCCTTCATCGTGGACAACGGCGTGTACTGGTGGCTGATCAACGGGCCCATGGACGACAGCGTGGTGAAGGCGCGGTTCGTGTCCGCCTCCGTGGCAACACTGTTCTCCTGGGTAGCCAACCGCTATTGGACGTTCCGTCATCGCCGCCAGGCGAACGTCTTGCGCGAACTGGTGCTGTTCATCGTCATCAACGTCATCGGCATGGTGGTCTCCGCAGGCTGCGTCTGGATAGCCCGCTACCCGCTGGAGGTGACGGACCGGACCATGCTGCTGTTCGCGGGCATCGTCGGCACGGTGCTGGCCACCGTGATGCGCTTCTTCGCCTACCGGTTCCTGGTGTTCAACGTTGAGCTGGACGCCGAGCCGGAGTTTGCCGAGGACCGCAAGATCTTCGAGCGCCACCCCGAGGACAATGCCGACCAGCCTCCCGCGGACGCCGCGCCGGAGGCCGACGGCCCCCAGGCATCGGGCACGGCGCGCGGCTAGGCGGGGTCCGGGTCGGATCACCGGTTCACAGTTGTACGGTGACCCGTTCGCTGTCCAGCAACCGCTGGGTCACCCCTACCTCCGGGTGCACCAGCACGACCGTGCCGCCGCCCTGCCAGGTTGCCAGGGCTTCGCGAAGCACGTCCGGCCAGGGGGTGTGCGCCGGCACCAGCAGGTTCCTGGCCGCTGTCGGCCGGTCCAAAAGCCGGGCGAAGGTCAGCGCTCCGCCGTCGTCCTCCAGGGCCAAGCCGTTTGCCGCCAGGGAATCGATTCCCAGGTATTCATCCGCGTAGGAGCGGACCTCGGCCGCGTAGTCGAGGACGCCGTCGGGCAGTTCCCCGGGCCAGCGCAACTGGAGCGCGCCCAGGGCGACCAGGACCTGGTGTCCGCTGCCTTCCCGCACCAAAAGGGCCGGATCCGCGGCCACCACCACGTCGGCGCTCCGGGCGGCCTCGCCCAGCCGGACGGTGGCGCCGGCCTGCCACGCGGCCAGCGCCCAGACCAACGACCGCCAGTGCGGGTCCATCAGAAGACCCACGCTCGTACCCTCGGCGGCGTCCAGTTCCTCGGCCAGCAGGTTCGCCGTCTTGGCCACCCAGTTGTCCAGCACGCGCCCGGACAGCTCGATGCGTTCGCCCTCCGGGCCGTACCAGACCAGGCAGGGGGACGAGCCCGGGCGCATTCGGGCCAGCAGGTCGGTGATCGTGGCGGGGGTGCTCACGGTGCTCCTTAATGTCGGGTTCGTGGCCCAGCCGGAGGCCGGCTGACGCCTGCACGCGGTATTTGTGACGCACATCACGGGAGCGGGCCCTCGCGTGGCGTACGCGGATTTCGCTGTCGAGTCTCTAAGATTCCCGCCGGCGCTTGACTTGAACGTATTACACCCATGTAATTAGTTATTAAACGTGTAACAGCATGCTTGTGTCCGGCGCTGAGATCCAGCGCTGCACATGAATCTAACACCATGCTGGTACAGGAACTCCGGGAGGGCTGATGGGGCAGGCAGAACGTAGTGCGCACCGGCGGGAGCTCGAAGCGCAGGCTTCGGCATCGCACGGATCGCGCGGCGTACCGGCAGACTGGTATGTGGATCCGGCAGATCCGACGGCGGCAGAACGCTTCCGCGAATCCAGCCAGCAGACACTCGAGGACGCGGCCACCGCCTTCCTCGCCGCGCACGAAGCGTTGGCGGAGGGACCCGGGGCCGAGGTATTGGAGCTGACTGCTCCGCGCCTGCTCCGGGAACCGGCCGAGGCCGATCCGGCGCCGAAACCGCAGTGGATCGGGCTGCCGGGCTTCGGCGCCGGCTATGAGGACGAGGGAGAACTCGGCTGGCAGGCCGATGCCCTGTGCGCCCAGACGGACCCGGAAGCGTTCTTCCCCGAGAAGGGCGGATCCACCCGCGACGCGAAGAAGGTGTGCGGCGCGTGCACGGTGCGCTCGCAGTGCCTGGAGTACGCGCTGGCCAATGACGAGCGTTTCGGCATTTGGGGAGGCCTGTCGGAGCGCGAGCGCCGCCGGCTGCGGAAAAGAGCGCTCTGATTCAGCAGCAAGTTCGCGTCACAGCCGTTGTGGTAGCCCACGACGGCGCTTCCTGCCTGCCCCAAACCCTGGCAGCCCTGGCCCGGCAGACGAGACCCGCCGATGCCCACGTCGGGGTGGACACCGGATCGTCCGACGGGTCCGCTGACCTGCTGCGCGCGCAACTGCCCGCCGGCAGCCCGGTGGCCGCGGCTTCCCACCGCGCCGGGTTCGGCGCCGCGGTCCGGGTGGGGCTGGCCGAGCTGCCCAAGCACACCCCGGACGACGGTCCGGCCCAGGAATGGCTGTGGCTGCTCCACGATAATTCCGCCCCGGAGCCTGATGCGCTCGAGGAACTGCTGCTCGCCGTGGAAACGGCACCGTCGGTAACCATCGCCGGCTGCAAACAGGTGGACTGGAACGACCCGCGCCGGCTGGTCGACGTGGGCCTGACCGTGAGCCGCTGGGCCGAACGGCTGACCATGATCGACGTCGACGAGATGGACCAGGGCCAGTACAACGGCCGCAGCGACTTCTTTGCCGTCAACTCCGCCGGCATGCTGGTGCGCCGCGACGTCTTCGACCAGCTGGGCGGGTTCGATCCGGCCCTGCCCGGGACCGGTGACGACGTGGACCTGTGCTGGCGGAACCGGCTGGCCGGCCACCGCGTGGTGGTTGTCCCCACCGCGAGGGTTCGCCACGCCGCCCGGACCGGCGACCACGGCACCGCAAGGGCAGCCCGCAAAGCTCAGATCTATCTCCGGCTCAAGCATGCGGCCTGGTGGCAGGTGCCGTTCCTGTGGATCGGGGCCCTGCTCGGCGGGCTGTACAGCTTCCTGGCCTCGGTGGTCGCCAAGGACCCCATGCACGGGCTGCGGCAGCTGGGTGCCACCCTTGCCGCCTTGTTCCGACCCGCGGGCTTTTTCGCGTCCCGGCGGCAGGCCGCCAAGACGCGCAGGACCTCGCGGGCCATAGTGCGCCCGCTGATGGTCCCGCGGCGCGAGGTCTGGGCCTACCGGCGGTCACTGGCCGAGTCGCTGCGGCCCGAGCTCGCCGTCGGCGTCGTGGGCGACGGCTCCGGATCGGATGCCGGCGGCAGCGACCAGCCCACCGGCGGATCCGACGACTTCGCGGCCCTCGCCGCGCCCGCCCGGACCTGGGTGGGTACGGGACTCGTGGCCGCCGCCGTCGTGCTGGCCCTCGTCTCCACGGTCGGCATGTTTGACTTCTTCGGGGCGCCGGCGCTGGTGGGCGGCGGACTGCTGCCGGTCTCGGCCACCGTCGCCGAAATCTGGCACAACGCTTCGAGTTGGTGGATCTCGCTTGGCTCCGGCGTCCCCGGGCACGGCGACCCCTTTGGCTACGTGCTGGCGGTCCTGGCCGTGCTGGGTTTGGGGAACGGTTCCGCCGCCGTCCTGACGCTGGTGCTGCTGGCCATGCCGTTGGCCGCCGCCGGCGCATGGTTCGCTGCCGGGGCCTTCACACAGCGGCGCGGCCTGCGCTTCTGGGCCGCGATGTTCTGGGCGAGCGTTCCCGCGTTCCAGGTCGCGTTGGGCGCGGGCCGCCTGGGCGCGCTGATCGCCCACCTGCTGATCCCGTGGGCCGTGCTCGGCCTGCTGCGCGCCACCGGCTCCGCCGTCCAACGCGCCGACGCCAACCGGCCCCTGCTGCCGCACGAAGCCGTGCACAAGCCCGGGATCAACGGGAATCCCTCCTGGACGGCGGCGGCAGCGGCGGGACTCTGCCTGGCCGGCATCACGGCGTCGGCACCGGCGCTGCTGCCGGTGGTCGTCGTCTTCATCGCCGTCCTGATGCTGGCCTTGCGCCGCCGGGCCAAGACCGTCTGGTGGGCGCTTATCCCGCCGCTGGCACTCGCCCTGCCGATGCTCGTCGCCGGGCTGGACCAGCCGCGCGCGCTGCTGGGCGATCCCGGCCTGCCGATGGCCTTCCACGCCGCCCCGCTGTGGCAGCAGCTGATGGGCTTCCCGCTCGCCTTCGGCCCCGCCGACGGGCTGGCCGGGGCCGGGATGCTGGAGAAACTGGCCCAGGGTCCGTGGGCGCTCGCTTACGCACTCGTTGTCGCCGTGCCGGTGCTGGCGCTGGCCGTGGCCGGGGCGGTCACGGGCAAGGGTGCCGGCCGCGCACGGTTGCTCTGGCTCGGCGTGTTCCTGACCCTCGCGGCCTCCTTTGGTTCATCGCTGCTGGCCACCGCCGTCGCACCGGGAGCGGTGGTGACACCGTTCACGGGTCCCTTTGTCTCGCTGGCCCTGTTCCTGCTTTTGGGCGCGGCACTAATCGCCGGGGACCGGCTGCGGCACGACCTTGCCGCAGCCGGGCGCCCGGCCTCGGGCCTGCGGCGCACCGTGGCCGTGGCCGCCGCCGTCCTGATGGCGCTGGGCCCGGCAGCGAGCCTGGCGCACTGGCTGGTGCCCCAGTTCACCGGCTACACACCGTCCAGCGAGGCGCGGACCCTGACGGACTTCGGTACGCAGCTGAAGGTAACGCCCGGGGCCGGCCGCACGCTGCCGGCCACCTCTGCGGACAGCGGGACCGGGCCGGAACAGGCCCGTGCGCTCGTGTTGACGGCGGGAACCGGCGGCGCGGTGACCGCTGCCGTGATGCATGGCAGCGGCACCACCCTGGACCAACTCTCGGCCATTTACTCGGCGCGGGCCCTGGCCGGTCCGCTCACCGACGCCCAGGTGCGCTCCGACGACGACGCCGACGCAGAATTGCGGAACACCGTGGCGGTCATCGTTGCGGGCACCGGCGTGGATCCGCGGCCGTCCCTGGTGAGGCTCGGCGTGGACTTCGTGGTGCTGCAGGAGTCCGATACGGCGGCCGAACTGCTTGCCGGCCGGATCGACGCCGTGCCCGGACTGACCTCCGTGGGACGCACCGACTCCGGATGGCTCTGGCGGGTGGTCGGAGCGACCGGTAAGGACGGCACCGCGGCAGGCCAACTGACCGCACGGGTGCGCCTGGTCGATGCCAACGGCGACCTGCTGCAAACCGTGCCGTCCGGCTGGACCGCGGCGGCCGGGGAGATTCCCGCCGGCGAGCCCGGACGTCGGCTGATTCTGGCCGAGCGGACGGACCCGGGCTGGACCGCCACCCTGAACGGCCGGCCGCTGGAATCCTCGCAGGACGGCTGGGCCCAGGCGTTTGAGGTGCCGGCAGCAGCGGGTACGGTAAAGATCGGCTATTCGAGCCCGTGGTCGCCGTGGATCGGCATCCTCCAGGTGCTCGCCATCGGACTGACCGTCCTGCTCGCCATACCGATCCCGGCCCGGCGGCGGTTCGCGCCGCGCCGCATCGACCACATCAAGACCACCGGGGCGGATGCCGGCCCCGCGGAACTGCGCAGGGCGGCATTCGAAGACCCGGCCGACGGCGGCGCAGTTGCCCTGGCCGGAAAAGGACAGCAACGATGACCGAGAAGGGTGGCCGCGGCGAGGAGCCGCGGGCGACAGAGGCGGCGATTGGGCCAACGGCCGCTGCCGCATCCGCACCTGATGGCGTGCAGCCGGACCGGGACAGCGCGGCCGGGCCCGTGCAGCCGGAGCGGGACAGCGCGGCCGAGCCCGTGCAGCCGATCGACCGCAAGGCCGCCAAGCGTGCTGCGCGGCGGGACCGGGCACGCGATGCCGCCGCGGGCAAGCCTGCCGCACGCTCCGGCAGTTCCACCGCCGGCGCCACGCCGAAGCGCGGCCGGCGGACGCTGGGCGCCGTCTCCGGGGCGGGCCTCCTGCTGCTGACCGGAGCGGCGGTAGCCGCCGGCAGCCTGGCGGACGTGCCGGGTGCGGCCGCCGAGCGGCCGCCCGTGTCCGCTGCCGTTCCGGCCGGAGACTACACCGCTGTCTGCCCGGAGCCCCTGCGGCTGCTGGACAGCGCCGCCGAAGACACCGATCCGCAGTTCAGCCCGGTCTCCACTACGGCGCAGACCAGGGCGCGGGCCCTGGTGCTCAGCGACCTCGGCGGCAACGTCCCCGGCAGCGAGTTGACGGAACTGGGCGCGGGCACTCCGCTCGCGCGCATCGCGGAACCGACGGAAAAGTCATCCGGCGAGACCAAGATGGTGGCGTCCGTGGTGTCCGGACAGGACCTGTCCGCTCCCACCGTGCTGCGGGCCGCCCCGATGGGGGAGACCACCGCGCTGGCCGGCGCGGCGATGACTTACCGGGCCTCCGACGGCGACCTGCGCGGACTGGCCGCTGCCAACTGCATGGCACCGGCCAATGACTTCTGGCTGCTCGGCGCGTCCACCACCGTTGGAACCACGTCCGTGCTGAAACTGCACAACAGTTCCCAGACACCCTCCTCGGTAGACCTCGAACTGGTCTCGTCCGAGGGGCAGGTCCAGGCTGCCGGCACCCGCGGGCTGCTGGTCGCTCCCGGGGAGTCACGCTCCATCGTGCTGGCGGGAGTGGCCGCAAACCAGGAATCCCTGGCCGTGCGCGTACAGTCCTCCGGCGGCCCGGTGACCGGCTTCATCCAGCAAAGCGTCCTGCGCCAGCTGACCCCCGGCGGCGTCGAGTTGCTGCAGGCGTCGGCCCCGGCCGGCACGCGGCAGGTGGTCACGGGAATTACCGTCCAGGACCAGAAACCGGCACGGGCCATCCGGGACCAGGACGGTTATGAGGACGCGGCGCCGGCGCTGGACGTGGCGGTGCCCGGCGTGACCGACGCGGTCTTGGAAGTGCGCGTCTTCGGTTCCGACGGCCCGGTCAGCCTCCCGGGCGGCGGCGTCGTCACCGCGGCGGCCGGGAGCGTCACCAGGGTGCCGCTGGAGTCGTTGCCGGCCGGCACGTATTCCGTCGAAATCAGCGCCGACGTGTCCATCGCTGCCGCCGCGCGGGTCAGCAGGGGAACCGAGGCGGGCGAACCGGTGGACTTCGGCTGGTCACCCGCGACCGGCCGCCTCGGCAGCAATCATCTGGCGGTCGTGCCGGGCGGTGTCAGCTCCCGCATGGCCTTCAGCGCGCCGTCGGGGGACGCCCGGGTGGAAATCACGCCGGTGGATCCGAAGGGCAAACTGGGGGAGAAGCAGGCGGTGACCGTGCCCGCCGGAACCACCGTGACCCTTGATCCCCGGGCAGACGGCGCCGACGCTGCGGCCCTGTTGATCAGCGCGTCCGGCGAAGCCGTCTACGGCGCCCAGGTCCTGACCGACGGCGGTGCTCCCGACGTTGCGGTCCTGCCGGTGCCCGCCGGCACCCAGGCGCAGACCGCGGTGCCGGTCGATATCGGGTACTAGGGAAGAAGCGGCGCCGGGACCGGAACGCCGGTCAGGGGCGGGTCCGGCCGTAGCCGGGGTCAACCGCTTCCGGGGCCATGTTCAGCAGCTGCGCGGTCTGCTCCACTACCACATCGTGAATGAGCTCCGGCAGTTCGGCCCGCAGCCGGGCGGCCGCCTGGACCGGCTGCCGGAAGACGGTCACCACGGCCGGGCGGCCCGGCGCGGCCGGCGTGAAGCTGCCCAGGGGCGCGGCCTGGCCGCGGGCGAGCAGCTCTTCGAGTCGGGGCGGAATGTCCTCGACCACGAATTGGGCTGCTTCGACCCGCTCCCCCCAGAAGTACGCCAGCCGCTCGGCGGACTCCGCGACCCACGCCTCGAACTGTTCGGACCTGGTCAGATGCCCGGGCAGGTTGGCGGGTAGCAGGTCGCCGCGCAGCCCGCGGCCGCGGCGGTTCCGGCGTCGTGCGGCAAACGGACGGCGCCAGCCACCGCCGTCGCTGTCCAGCGAGAGGGTCAGTAATGGTCCGTTTTCCATATACCGACTTTAAGCCCGGGGACCGGAATAAGGCACCCGGGCCCCGCGGCGGTGCGCCGAAGCGTCCCGCGGCGTCAACGCGACCCGGCCCCGGCAGCGTCGCTCCGGAGCACCCGGCAGCGGTGCGACGTCCGGCGGGCGGCGTCCGGCGGGCCGCGTCCGCGCGACCCGATTGTGACCTAATCTTTGACCACCGGCCCGCGCCGGTGGTCGGGAAGGAGGGAGGCCCGGAGTAGGATGCATTCTCGTGGGATCCATTCGTCAATGTTCACGCTCGGCCTGTCAGCGGTCGGCCATCGCTACTTTGACGTACGTGTATGCCGATTCCACCGCCGTGCTGGGCCCGCTGGCAACCTATGCCGAGCCCCACTGCTACGACCTGTGTGCCGAGCACGCCGAACGGCTGACCGTGCCCCGCGGCTGGGAAGTCATGCGGCTGGCCCTGCCCGAGCAGGCGCCGGTCCCCAACCCCGACGACCTGTTGGCCCTGGCCGACGCCGTGCGGGAGGCGGCCCGCACTCCCGAGGTGCCCGACGAGGCGCCCCAGCCGCGCGGCCAGCGCGAGCCGTTGGAACCGCCCGCGGGCGCGGCGGGCACCCGGCGCGGGCACCTGCGCATTCTGCGCGGACAACCCTAGGGCGATACGCTGGGAGACGGGCAGCGCGCCGTGCCGGCAACCTGCCGTCCGCGGCGAAGCCCCGCGCCGCCGGCCGCCGGAAGCGGACGCAGCCGAAGCTGCTGGAGATCAAAGGACACCATCGCATGGCACATCTGACCCCCGAACTGCTGGCGGTTTTGCGCTGCCCGGCTACCGGTTCATCACTGGTCCAGGAGGGCGACGAACTGCTCTCGACCGGCCGCACCGCCGCCGGAGACCGGCTGCACTACCGGATCGAAGACGGCATCCCGGTGCTGCTGCCGCAGACCGCCCCCGCCGGCGGCGCCCTTGATTCAACCAACGACGGCGCCGCTGCCTCCCCCAACGACGGCCCCGCTGACCACGCTTAGGAGCATTACTGTGACGTTCGATTACAAGGTCAAGGACCTCTCGCTGGCAGCCGCCGGCCGCCACCAGATCCGCCTGGCGGAGCACGAGATGCCGGGCCTGATGGCCCTGCGCGCAGAATTCGGCGAGGCCCAGCCCCTGGCCGGCGCCAGGATTGCCGGTTCCCTGCACATGACGGTGCAGACCGCGGTCCTGATCGAAACGCTGACCGCGCTCGGAGCGGAGGTCCGCTGGGCCTCCTGCAACATCTTCTCCACCCAGGACGAGGCCGCCGCAGCCGTCGTGGTGGGCAACGGCACGCCGGAGGAACCGCAGGGCGTTCCGGTCTTCGCCTGGAAGGGGGAAACACTCGAAGAGTACTGGTGGACGGCCGAGCAGATCCTGACCTGGCCCGGCGCCGACGAAAACCCCGAGCTGGGACCGAACATGATCCTGGACGACGGCGGCGACGCCACGCTGCTGCTGCACAAGGGCGTGGAATTCGAGGCCGCCGGCGCCGTCCCCTCGGCCACCGCGGAGGACCCGCACGAGTACACGATCATCCTGGACGTGCTGCGCGCCTCGCTGGCCAAGGACCCGCAGAAGTTCACCCGGGTCGCCGCCGGCATCCGCGGCGTCACTGAGGAAACCACCACCGGCGTGCACCGGCTCTACCAGCTGGCGGAGCAGGGCCAGTTGCTGTTCCCGGCGATCAACGTCAACGACGCAGTGACCAAGTCCAAGTTCGACAACAAGTACGGCATCCGCCATTCGCTGCCCGACGGCATCAACCGGGCCACCGACGTTCTGATGGGCGGCAAGACGGCGGTTGTGTGCGGCTACGGCGACGTCGGCAAGGGCGCGGCCGAGGCGCTGCGCGGCCAGGGCGCCCGCGTCGTCGTCACCGAGATCGACCCGATCTGCGCCCTGCAGGCCGCGATGGACGGCTACCAGGTCACCACCCTGGACAAAGTGGTGGGCGAGGGCCACATCTTCATCACCACCACCGGCAACAAGGACGTCATCATGGCGTCCGACATGGTGAAGATGCGCGACAAGGCCATCGTGGGCAACATCGGCCACTTCGACAACGAAATCGACATGGCGGGCCTGGCCGGCGTCGAGGGCGTACAGAAGGTGGAGATCAAGCCGCAGGTGCACGAATGGGTCTTCGATGCCGGGCTGGCGACCGAGCGCTCCATCATCGTGCTCTCCGAGGGACGGCTGCTGAACCTGGGCAACGCCACCGGGCACCCTTCGTTCGTCATGAGCAACTCGTTCGCCAACCAGACCATCGCGCAGATCGAGCTGTTCACCAAGCACGGCAAACCGGCCGAGGGTTCGGCCACCGGCGAGCCCGAGTACGCCAACCAGGTCTACGTGCTGCCGAAGGTGCTCGACGAGAAGGTCGCCCGGCTGCACCTGGACGCGCTCGGCGTCGAACTCACCGAACTGACCAAGGAACAGGCCGAGTACCTGGGCGTGGACGCCGCCGGCCCGTACAAGCCGGACCACTACCGCTACTGATCCAGACCGGGAGGCCGACGGCGGGCGTACGTCCCGCCGTTAGCCGTCCGGTTGAATGGTTACCGGATTGTTGGGCGGGCTCGCCCGCAATAACCCGTCCCTTCGGCGCCACCCGCCCTACGATGGAGGCAGGGTGCTGTTGTGCCCTGCAGCGGCGGTTACCCGCCGCGGGGGTCTCGTGAGTTGGGTTGGGATGACTGAGGAAAAAAAGAAGCGCAAGGGCCTTAAGATCGCCCTGCTGTGCATCGTCGGAGTGCTGGTGGCAGCCGCCGCGGCCGTCACTGCAGCAACCATGGCGTCGCCCACGTTCGCAGGCCAAATGGGACGGGTGTTCGCCGCCGCCCCGGCCGAGCGGCAGGGCTTCTCCGCGCCGGTCGTCAAGGCGATGTCGGTCGGTGTCACCCCGGCAGACAAAGCCGTGGAGGTTAACCCCGCCACCGTGGCCACCATTACCGCCAAGAACGCCTCCATCAAGGACGTGGCGTTGGCGCCGGCACAGGGCGGCGAACCGATCGCCGGGGAGCTGTCCGCAGACGGCAGCGTCTGGAAGGCAACGGAACGCCTGGACTTCCTGACCGAATACGAGTTCAGCTACACCCTGGTGGACCGCGCCGGCACCGAGACCGCGAAGCAGCAAAGCTTCACCACCGTGCTCGCTCCCAACCAGGCCGACGGCTGGATGTACCCGCTGGACGGGCAAAGCGTGGGCATCGCCCAGCCGCTGGAGTTCAACTTCAGCGAACCCGTGCTCAACAAGGAAGCGGTGGAGGAGGCCATCTCCATCACCACCTCCGCCGGGCAGAAGGGCGAGTTTTACTGGTATTCGGACACCAAGGCCCGCTTCCGCGCGGAAAGATACTGGGAGCCGAACAGCACCGTGACCGTGGACATGAAACTGTTCGGCGTGGAGTTCGGCAACAACATGATCGGCATGAACGACGAGAAGATCACCGTCAACATCCTCGATGACCGCCGGGCGATCGTGGACAACAAGACCAAGACCATGAAGATCTACGTGGGCGGCGACTTGGCCAAGACCTTCCCGGTGACGCTGGGCGACCCGAACTGGCCGTCCAGCAAGGGCATCCACCCGATCATGGACATGCATGAATCGCTGCCGTTCAACCCGCGCAGCATCGGGCTCAAACCGGGAGACCCGGACTGGTACGAGCCGTTCGACGCCAAGTACGCCAGCCGGCTGAGCAACAGCGGCGAGTTCGTCCACACCACCCTGGACCCCTCCGCCCTGGGCGTGCGCAACATTTCCCACGGTTGCGTGGGCATGTCCGAAGCCGGCGCCCGGTACTTCTACGAGACCATGCGGACCGGGGACATCGTGGATATCCGCAATACCGACGGCGGGTTCCTGGACCCGACGGACGGTTTCGGGGACTGGAACGTGGACTGGAAGACCTGGACGTCGCAGGACAAGGGGTAGCCGTCGCGCGGCCGGCACGGTAGCGGCGCGGACCGCGCGGCCGCGATTAGTCCCGGAAGGGCAGCGAATGCAGCCGGGCGCCACGCCGGGCGGCGCGCTCCTGCAGTCGGGACAGCCGGACGAAGTCGCGTTCGCGCCGTTCGGCCATCACGGCCAGCAGGTACATTTCCGGCGGCGTCCCGGCCGGCGGCGGGGGAGAGACATAGCCGGACGCCTCGTTGGCCAGGGCCGTGGCCAACCGGGCGCGGGAGGCCGGAATCATCTTGGGCGCCTGCGAGAGGAACTGGATAATCCGCCGGGCCAGCGGCTCCGGCAGCCGCCCCATGTCGGCGAGCTTCACCCAGGGGGCCAGCTGCGGGGGGATTTCCGGCAGGATCTTCGGCGCGACCGCGACGCGTTCCCGCATGCTGTAGGTGCCCGCCAGCAGGTCGCCGAGCCGCTTGGACCTGTCATTGAACAGGGCCACCATGAAGGCCACCGAACCGAGCAGGATGTACAGTTCGAAGACCGCCACGAGGCCGCGGATGAGCGCATGCCGGAACCGGATGGCACCGCCGTCGTCGCGCACGATCCGCAGGCCCATGACCCAGCGGCCCAGCGACTTGCCGCGGGTAAGGGTCTCGACGGCGATGGGCACCCCGACCAGGAAGAACAGCACCACGGCGATGACCAGCGCCCGGGCGGCCGCGGCGTCGAACCCGACCTCGAGGGTCTCCGCCAGCAGCACGAAGGCGGCGATCAGCAGGATCACGTTGGCCACCACGTCGATGATCGAGCTCAGCGCCCGGACGCCGAACGACGCCGGCCGCAGTTCCAGCACTACCGCCTCGCCGGTGATGACGTTGCTCATCGGATCCCTTTCCCGGGCGGCCTGTGCCGCGCCCGGTTCCACTCTATCGATCCGGGGCGGCGGGCCGGGCGGCGCCCCGGATCTTCCGCGCGCGGCGGCTAGGCTAGGAGCGTGGATATCGATGCCTTCGCCGCGGTGCATGAGCACGATTGGCAGCGGCTGGACGAACTGAGCGCCAAACGCAGGCTCACCGGCGCCGAGGCGGATGAACTGCTCGTGCTCTACCGGCGCACGTCAACCCACCTGTCGATGATCCGGTCGGTGGCCGCCGAGGGCCAGCTGTCGGCGGCCCTCTCCACCCGCCTGTCGCGCGCCCGGACCCGGTTCACGGGGGCCCGCTCCAACTTCGCCCGGGACGTGGCGGAGTTCTTCGTGTTGTCGCTGCCGGCCGCGTTCTACCGCCTGCGCTGGCTGACCGTGGCCATCGGCGCCCTCTTCGTCCTGGTCGCCTGGCTGTTCGGCGCCTGGGTGGCGGGAACCCCCGAGGTCATCAAAGCGATGGGCTCCGACGAGAACATCCGGCAGTACGTGGAAGAGGACTTCGTCAATTACTACTCGGAAAATCCCAACGCCTCCTTCGCCGGCATGGTGTGGACCAACAACGCCTGGATCGCCGCGCAGGCGGTTGCCTTCGGAGTGACCGGACTGTGGGTGCCGTACATCCTGTTCATGAACGCCCAGGGGGTGGGCATGGCCGGCGGGATGATGGCCGCCTACGACCGGCTGGACGTCTTCTTCCTCTACATCCTGCCGCACGGGCTGATGGAGATCACCGCCATCTTCATCGCCGGGGCGGCCGGACTGCGGATTTTCTGGTCCTGGGTCTCGCCCGGCCGGCTCACCCGCACCGCCTCGCTGGCCCGGGAAGGCAGGTCGCTGATTACCGTCGCCCTGGGACTGGTCCTCGTCCTCCTGATCTCCGGCCTGGTCGAGGGCTTCGTGACCCCCAGCCAGTTGCCGGACTGGCTGCGCCTGGGCATCGGTGTGCTGGTGCTGGCCGCCTACTGGATCTATACCCTCGTGGTGGGCCGGCGGGCCTACCTGGCCGGGGAGCGCGGCGATCTGGGCCGGTTCGACGCCGGCGAGGCCGCCGCCACCGGGTAGCTGCCGTCCGGGCAAGCGACGGGGCAGGCAGCCGGCGGGGCAGGCAGGCGACGGCCGGGCGGGCCGCCCCCGGGGTGGCAACCGTGAAGCGCCGCCGGCCGGCGGTAGTCTCATAGGCAGATAGGCCAGCGGCACAGAAAGAGGCGACGGACGTGGCAGTCGAAGACGTGAAATCCGGCGGAGACGAACGCAGGGCACGGACAGCGCCGGGAGAAGCCCCTGGCGCTGAACCGGAGCGCGCCCCCGCGCCTCCGGTCCCTGCCGTCAACGGCCGGTTCCGGGACGGCGCCAACCCGCTGCCCATGCGCCGGCCCAGCCGGCTGCCGGATTTGAGTGCCGTGGCGACCGGCCTCGGCACCGAGCGCGACGGGGGTGCCCCGAACAGCGCCGGAACGCGGCCCCGGAGCGACGGGTCCACGCAGCCCGACGCCGGGGCGCGGGCCGCCGGAGGAGCGGGCGCTGCCGCCGAAGCCGCCCGGGTCGGAGCCCCCGTGCCTGCCGGCCGAGCCGCCGGTGGCCCCGCGGCCGGACGGCCGGATCCGGCCGGAGCAGCAGACGCCGCACCCGGCGACGGCCGCCGGGGGACCGGCACGGCCGCCGCTGCCGACCAGGGCCCGGCGGCCCCGAAGCCGCTGCCGGCGCGCCCGCCCATGCCGCCCGGTGGCACGACCGCAGCCGCGGCCGGCAGCGACGCCCACCCAGCGACCGGTGCGCTCTCGGTACGCCCGCCGCGCTCCGAGGTTGTCCGGCGCACGACCGAGCGCGACGAGGCAATGAACGCCAAGCCGCTGGCCGGACGGATCCTGCAGGTTGTCCTGGCGGTGCTGTTCCCGCCGCTGCTGATCATCGGTGCTATCCGGCTGGTGGCCACGCCGTTGTTCCTCTGGGCGGAATACCACCGCCCCGGGTTCCCGGCCGACAGCTTCGGCTTCAGCACGGAGGAACGGATGACCTACGGCTCCTATGCGGTGGACTACCTGCTGAATTTCGCCGGCCCGCGATACCTGGGAGACCTCTCCGGCCCCCACGGCGGCAGCCTGTTTTTGGACTCCGAGGTCAGCCACATGGCCGACGTGAAGGGCGTGTTCCTCGCGACCATGCTTGCCGGGGCGGCCATGCTGCTGCTGGCCGTCGTCGCAGTGGTCTACCTGGCGCGCCGCTACCACGGGGGGATCCGGCGCGGCCTGTTCGCCGGTTCCGCCGCGACACTGATCCTGGTCCTGCTGCTGGGCGTCCTGGGGGCGCTCAACTGGCAGCAGTTCTTCACCGAGTTCCACCGGATCTTCTTCGCCGACGGCACCTGGACCTTCTTCGTGGACGACACCCTGATCCGCCTGTTCCCGGCCCAGTTCTGGATGGACGCCGGAATCGTCATTGCCCTGCTGGTGCTGATGGTCTCCTCGCTGGTGCTGGCGCTGACCTGGCCGACCCGCGCCCGGCGGAACCGGAGCGCCGCCGCCGCCGAAGAACAGCGCCGCCGGCACGAACTGCTGCTCGCACGCGAGCAGGACTAGGCGGCGGCTGCCGGCCAGGGCCTAGCGGTACAGGGAATCGATCTCGCCGGCGAAGTCTTCCAGCACGGTGACGCGCTTGAGCTTCAGTGACGGCGTCAGGTGCCCGGAGGCCTCGGTGAGGTCCTGTCCGAGGACCGCGAACTTCCGGATCTGCTCCGCCCGCGAAACCAGCTGGTTGGCCTGGTCCACGGCCTGCTGCAGCTCGGCCAGGACCGCCGGGTCTTCGGCGGCCTCGGCCAGGCCGACCGGCCCGCGGCCGGCCGACGAAAGCCAGCCGGCCAGGCCCTCTTCGTCCAGGGACACCAACGCCCCGACGAACGGGCGTCCCTCGCCGACCACCACCGCCTGGGACACCAGCCGGTGTTCGCGCAGCGCGTCCTCCAGCGGACCCGGAGCGACATTCTTGCCGCCCGCCGTTACCAGCAGCTCCTTTTTCCTGCCGGTGATGGTGAGGTAGCCGTCGTCGTCCAACGTCCCGACGTCCCCCGTGCACAAGAAGCCGTCCCGAAAGTACTCGGCATTGGCGTCGTCGTTATTGTGGTAGCCGCGGGTGATGCCGATGCCCTTGATCAGGACCTCGCCGTCGTCGGCGATTCTGATGGTGGTGCCGGGCAACGGCAGTCCCACGGTGCCGATCCGGTTGGCGCCGGGCAGGTTTACCGCCGCAGGGGCAGTGGATTCGGTGAGCCCGTAGCCTTCCAGGACCGGCACGCCGATGCCGGTGAAGAAGTGCGCGAGCTTTGGATTCAATGCGGAAGCGCCGGAGACGGTGTACTCCACGTGCCCGCCGAACGCCGCGCGCAGCTTCCCGTAGACGAGCCTGTCGAACACGGCATGCCGGGCCTTGAGCGCCAGCCCTGGCCCGGCGCCGGTGCCGCGTGCCTGCGCATCCCGTGCCCGGGAGTAGGCGACCGCTGTCTGCGCCGCGGCGTCGAAGATCCTGCCCTTGCCGCCGTCGTGCGCTTTCTGCCGGGCGGAGGCGTAGACCTTTTCGAACACGCGCGGAACCACCAGCAGGAAGGTGGGCTGGTAGGTGCGCAGGTCCTCGATCAACTCCGCCATGCTGGACGTGTGGCCCATCTTCACTCCGGCGGTCAGGCAGATCACCTGCACGGCCCGGGCCAGCACGTGGGCAAGCGGCAGGAACATCAGCGACTTCGCGTCCGGGCGCTTGAGGATGTCCGCCAGGAACTCCACGGTGTTGACCGCAAGTTCCGCGAAGTTGCCATGCGTGATGATGCAGCCGCGCGGCCGGCCGGTGGTGCCCGAGGTGTAGACCAGCGAGGCCGCGTCCTGCATGCCCCGGGAGGTCCGGCGCAGTTCAAGTTCCTCGTCGGTGACCGCGGTTCCGCGGGCCTCCAGCTCAGCCAGCCCCTCGGCCTTCCCGTCCAGTTGCCAGACCGGAAGCGCGGCCGGCAGCCCGGACATGGCGTGGCGCACCACGGCGGCCTTGGCTGCGTCCTCGGCGAACACCAGCTTCGCCGCCGAGTCCTGCAGGATCCACTGCACCTGGTGCGGGGACGAGGTCTCGTAGATGGGAACCACCACCGCACCGGCGAACCAGCCGGCCAGGTCCACAACCGTCCACTCGAACCGGGTCTTGGACATCACGGCAATGGTGTCTCCGGCTTCGATGCCGGAGGCCATCAGGCCCTTCGCCACGGCGCTGACCTGGGCCAGGAGTTCGGCGGCCGGAACATCGGACCAGGCGCCGTTGCGCTTGACCGCATAGAGCGCCCGCTGCGGGTCGCGCTGATGCTGGGCCACCAGGATGTCCGTCAGGTTCGACCCGGCCGGCATCGCTGCCAGCACTTCGGTTACTGCTTCGCGCACGTCGTGCCCACTTTCTGAATCCGGTAAAAGTCGTGTTGTCTTGCCTGCATCAAATCCAACTTGGCATCCACATCCGCCAGCGCCACTGGTCGTAGCCGATCATCTCTGCGGTCCACACCGGCAGGAAGAATGCCGACACCGCGAGTGCGGCCGCCACGAAGAGCCCGACCACCAGCACGCCTTGGCGCCGGCGCCACGGCGGATCCGTCGCCCGGCCCAGCGCCAGCCCGAGCACGTAGGTCAGGGCCAGGACCAGGAACGGCTGGAAGGCGATCGCGTAGAAGAAGAACGTGGTCCGGTCGGGGTAGAGGAACCAGGGCAGGTAACCGGCCGCGACTCCCGCCAGAATCGCCCCTGCCCGCCAGTCCCGCCGCCCGGCCCAATAGAAGAGCAGCACCAGCAGCGAGGCGGCCGCGGCCCACCAGATGAGCGGGTTGCCGACCACCGTGACCGCCTCGGAACAGCGGGTGGCCGCCTCGCACCCGCCCTGGCCGGCTTCTTCGGCATGGTAGTAGAACGACGTCGGGCGGCCCATGAACAACCAGGTCCAGGCATTGGATTCGTACGGGTGCTCGGAATCCAGGCCGTTGTGGAAGGTGTAGGCGCTGCGGTGATACTCGGCCAGCGAGCGCAGCCAGTCCGGCAGCCACCCCCAGGCCGCGGACGGGTTCGACGCCGCCCAGTTGCGGTCGTAGGCATCGTCGGAGCGCAGCCAGCCGGTCCAGGCCGCCAGATAGGTCACCGCCGCGGCCGGAATCATGGTGAAGAACGCCGGCACCCCGTCCCTGATCACGCCGGCGCAAAACCACTCCCTGATCCCCGCGGCACGCCGGGCGCCAAGGTCCCAAAACACGCACATCAGGCCAAACACCGCGACGAACGCCAGCGCCGACCACTTGGTGCCCACGGCCAGCCCGAGGCAGACCCCCGCAACCAGCCGCCACGGCCGCCAGAGCACCCAGGGACCGTACAGCAGCCGCGAAGGGGGCGGCACCCCGGAGGGACCAGCCTGCCGGGCGATTTTCGCGGCCAGCCGCCGTCGCCCGTCGAAGCGGTCCAGCAGCAGCGCGCCGAAGGCGGCGACCACCCAGAACATGAGGAAGACGTCCAGCAAAGCCGTCCGGGAGTGGACCAGATGGTGCCCGTCGATGGCCGTCAGCAAACCGGCGACCCCGCCCAGCGCCGGCGACTTGAACAACGCCTGTGCGATCAGGGCGATCATCAGGATGGACAGCGTGCCGGTGAGTGCGGCGCCGAAACGCCAGCCGAAACCGTTGTCGGAACCAAAAAGCCACATGCCGGCGGCGATCATCCACTTGCCCACCGGCGGGTGCACCACATATTCGGGGGTATCGAGGAGGACGTCCGGATTGCCCGCATTGAAGGAGTCGTTGGCGTCCTTGGGCCATTCGCGTTCGTAGCCGGATTGCAGGTAGGAGTAGGCGTCCTTGACGTAGTAGGTTTCGTCGAACACCAGCGAACCCGGTTCACCCAGGCGGTAGAAACGCAAAACCCCGCCGAGGACGGCCGTGAGTACGGGGAGCAGCCACGCCCAAGGCCCGAACCGGGCCGGAAGACCGAGCAGTCGGCGGCGCAGCACCGCCTCGCTGAACGCCCGTCCCGGCGATTCCAGCCAGCCGTGGCGGGGGGCAACCGCCGCCGGCTGAGGCGTGGTTCGGGTCACGGCCATTATGTTACCGGCCGGTAGGTGCAGGGGTGCGCGGCGCCACAGGCCGGGACGTCGGCTGCCGGACGGCGGTCCTCGCTGCAGTGGGGCACATACCGACTCTATATAAGGCGCCGGTGAAAGAGGGCAACGCCGCAGGTAGGGTTGTCCATGTGAATGAGCAGGAACGGGGCGTCCCGGCAGGGGGACAGCCAGGACAGATCGTGTTGGCCGGAACGCCGATCGGCAACGTCGGGGACGCCTCCCCGCGGCTGGTCGAGCTGCTCCAGACGGCCGATGTAGTCGCTGCCGAAGACACCCGCCGCCTGCACAAACTCCTGCAGCGGCTGGGTATCACGGCCGCCGGCCGGATCATCAGCTACCACGAACACAACGAGGCGACCCGTACCGCAGACCTGCTGGAGCTGGTCCGTGCCGGCAGCACGCTGGTGATGGTGACCGACGCCGGCATGCCGGCCGTCTCGGATCCCGGTTTCCGGCTGGTGGAGGCGGCCGTGGCGGAGGGCCTGCTGGTCACTGCCGTGCCCGGGCCGTCGGCCGTGCTCACGGCGCTGGCGCTGTCCGGCTTGCCCACCGACCGCTTCACCTTCGAGGGCTTCCTGCCCCGCAAGCAGGGGGAGCGCGCCGCGCGGCTGGCGGAGCTCGCCGCCGAGCGCCGGACCATGGTCTTCTTCGAGGCGCCGCACCGGCTGGCGGCCATGCTGCGGGCCCTCGACGCCGGATTCGGCCCGGGCCGGCGGGCGTCGGTCTGCCGGGAGCTGACCAAGCTGCATGAAGAAGTGCTGCGCGGTACGGTCCGGGAACTGCTGGAGTGGGCCGAAAGCCATGAGGTCCGGGGCGAAATCGCCGTGGTGGTTGCCGGCGCGACGGAAACAGCGCCCGAACAGCCCGAAGACCACGTGGACGGCGTCAACGCGCTGGTGACGCAGGGTGCCCGGCTAAAGGACGCCGTCGCCGCCGTCGCGGCCGATGCCAGGGTGAGCAAACGCGAGCTCTACGCCGCGGTCCTGGCCGCCCGTGCTCCCGGCGGGCGCTGACTCTCAGCGAAGCGGGTGCCGCCGGATGTCCTGGATGTCGTCATCTGCACGCTCTGTGACCCTCACCCGGCCGCCGGATTGGTATTGTCGATCTGCACAGTAGGTGCCGTGGAACGTAGTGCACCCTCGCATTTACACCCGTGAAGCGGAGCACCTACCGTGAAGGAAAACGGGCAACTGCGCCCACGGACACAATCCCGAACACTTGGAGGCACCGCCATGGCTGAAACCGCAGCCCGCGAAGCAGAACTGCTCGCCAAAGTACCCACCGGCCTGCTGATCAACGGCGAATGGCGCGACGCATCCGACGGCGGGACCTTTGACGTTCACGACCCCGCCACCGGCAAGGTGCTGGCCACCCTGGCCTCGGCCACCAGCGAGGACGCGCTCGCCGCCCTCGACGCCGCCGACAGCGCGCAGGCCGCCTGGGCCCGCACGGCTCCGCGCCAGCGCGCCGAGATCCTGCGCCGCGCCTTCGAGCTGGTGACCGAGCGCTCGGAGGATTTCGCCCTCCTGATGACCATGGAGATGGGCAAGCCGCTGGCCGAATCCCGCGGCGAAGTGGCCTACGGTGCCGAATTCCTGCGCTGGTTCTCGGAGGAGGCCGTCCGCGACTACGGCCGCTACCTGACCACGCCGGAGGGCAAGAACAAGATCCTGGTCCAGCGCAAGCCGGTCGGCCCCTGCCTGTTGATCACCCCGTGGAACTTCCCGCTCGCCATGGCCACCCGCAAGGTCGGTCCCGCGGTAGCCGCCGGCTGCACCATGGTGCTCAAGCCTGCCAAGCTCACCCCGCTGACCAGCCAGCTCTTCGCCCAGACCATGATCGAGGCCGGCCTCCCGGCAGGCGTGCTGAACGTGGTCTCCTCCAAGAGCGCTTCCGGCATCTCCGGGCCGCTGATGCAGGACTCCCGCCTGCGCAAGGTTTCCTTCACCGGCTCCACGCCGGTGGGCAAGCAGCTGCTCAAGGACGCGGCGGACAACGTCCTGCGGACCTCGATGGAGCTCGGCGGGAACGCCCCGTTCATCGTCTTCGAAGACGCCGACCTGGATAAAGCCGTCGACGGCGCCATGGCGGCCAAGATGCGCAACATGGGCGAGGCCTGCACGGCCGCCAACCGCTTCCTGGTCCAGGCCTCCGTGGCCGAGGAATTCACCACCAAGTTTGCGAACGCCATGAAGGCCCTCAAGCCGGGCCGCGGCACCGAAGCGGACACCACGGTGGGCCCGCTGATCGACGGCGGCGCCCGTGACGACGTGCATGCCCTGGTGACCGCGGCGGTGGAAGCCGGAGCGTCCGTCAGCACCGGCGGCGGGCCGGTGGAAGGCGACGGCTACTTCTACCAGCCGACCGTGCTGTCCAACGTTCCGAACGACGCCGATATCCTGCAGAGCGAGATCTTCGGCCCGGTTGCCCCGGTGACCACGTTCGAAACCGAAGAGCAGGCCATCGCCCTGGCCAATGCCACCGAGTACGGCCTTGCCTCCTACATCTACTCGCGCGATGTGAACCGCATGTTCCGCGTCTCCGAGCAGATCGAGTTCGGCCTGGTCGGCTACAACGCCGGCGTGATCTCCAACGCCGCCGCCCCGTTCGGCGGAGTGAAGCAGTCCGGCATGGGCCGCGAAGGCGGCGCGGAGGGCCTGGACGAGTACACCACGGTCCAGTACATCGGCATCGCGGATCCCTACGCCCGGTAATTCCGATCCGTCGGCCGGCCGTCCCCCAGGGGCGGCCGGCGGCGGAACAGCGACGCCGGCCACAACAGCCCGGCCAGGCGGCGCCGCCATCCGGCCCGCTCCAGGAGCCTGTCCCTGACGGTTTCCACATCGGACCACCGTGCGGCGCCGGCGCCGCCCGGGGGCGGCGCCTCCGGAGCCGCATACGCGGCCCGCTCATAGCCAGCCCGCAGCCGCGCCAGGGCAACGGAAGACTTCCCGGTGACCACGCCGGCGTCGTCGAGGCGTTGCTGGAAGGCCCGCGGTGTTTCCGTTGCCGCGGCCGGCCAGCCGAGGTCTTCCGCGGTATCCACGGCTTCCGCCCAGGTGACCAGGGCGGCACCCCCGCCGCCCCCGGCCATCGCTGCCCGGCGCCAGCCGGTCCGGCGCCGGCGCAGCACCAGCGGCAACAGGAGGACGGCCAGCACCAGGGCCGCGGCCGCCGCCGACCACAGCCGTTGCGAGAGCATGTCTTCCTCCGCCAGGCCGGAGGAGCCGGAGGCAGTGGAATCCCGGGGAGTGTCGGTGGCGGCCGGCGGCGGCCCCGCGGGCCTGAGCGGGTCGTCGTTGGGAAGCACCGGGCCGCCGGCGGGTCCGGTCTGGGCGTAGGCCGGCAACACTCCCCGCGACGGCGTGGGCTCGAAGGCGACCCAGCCGATTCCATTGAAAAAGAGTTCTGGCCAGGAATGCGCGTCCCGGGAATCGATCTCGAACTCCTCCAGCTCCCTGCCGGTATCGTCTTCAAGGACCGCACCGGTGGGACGCCCGGGCGCATAGCCGACCGCCATCCGGCTGGGAATGCCCGCGATCCTGGCCATGATCGCCATCGTGGCGGCGTAGTGGATGCAGTAGCCGGACTTTTCCTCCAGGAATGAGGCCACGACCTCGAAACCGCTCTGGTCGTAGCCGCCGTCGACCGGAGCCTGTTCCGAGTACACGAATCCGGACGTCCGCAGGTACGTCTGGATGGCCATGGCCTGTTCGTACGGATTCTCCAAACCCGCCAGCACGGTCGCCGTGGTGTCTGCAATGATGTCCGGCATGTCCTCCGGTAGCTCGGAGAAGACAGGATCGACGACGGGGTTGTTCGACGGTTCCGATGCCCGCAGCGCTTCCCTGGTCAGCGCCGGCCTGACGCTGCGCACCTCGTACTCCTGGTTGGCGGTGGTGGTGCCGGACTCGCCGCGGATGTTGAGGGTGCGGGGATCCCAGCTCCACGTGCCGCGGACGCCCGTGACCCGCGCCGGAGCGTAGGGGGCCAGCAGCCAGGGGCTGGTGAAGGATGCCGTACTGATCCTCGTGGTGGTCACCTCGCCGTCTGTCAACAGGTTCCGCACGCTGGGCACCTCGAGTTCATCGATGCCGGTGCGGCGGTGGCCGTCGAAGTCGCTCGGGCTCCAGCGGGCGCCGGTCAGGTTTTCCAGCGTGACCGAGCGCAGATAGAGCGGTTCCCCGGCATCCGTGGCGTAGGTCATCCTCCCGAAGGCCCCGGGCCGCCGGAGGTTGTCGCCCAGGCTCACCACCGGGTTGAGGCCCGTCGGCGCGCCCCAATTGAGCCTCGAGCCCTCCGGGAACAATCCGGACGTGAAGCCCGGGATGGCCAGCGGGAGCACCAGCGAAACCGCGAGACCGGCCGCCGCTATGCTCACGGCGCGGCGGATCTGCTCAACGGAGGCCAGCCGACCCCTGCCGCTGCCGCCGGCGGCAAGCCACTGCGCGCAGCCCAGTACCAGCAGGTAACCCGCCGCGGCGGCCAGGAAACCCGCCGCTCCGATACTGTTCGGCTTGATGATGGCTGGAACGATGGCCAGGCCCAGCAGGCCCAGGCCGCTGATGGCCGGCATCTGCAGCGGGACGGCCAGCGTATCCACGAGCAGGGCGATCAGCCCCACACCAACGCAGGCCGCCAGCGCGATGCCGTCGTTGACCAGCACCGGAGCGACCTGCGACACAACGGTGTCCCGGGCTTCCTCCAACATGGGATCAAGGGCAGCGAACGTGCCGGGCCCGGGGATCACGCCCAGGAGACCGGTCGGCGCCAGGAACATCGCCGTGACCGACATGACCAGGCCTGCCAGTCCCAGCAGCGCCCCGGCCAGCGGCGACCAGTCCAGCCGGCGGGCCAGCCCCGTGCCCGCCTCGGTGCAACAGACAGTCACGGCGGCTTGGAACAGCCAACTCCAGCCCTCCAGAACCCCGTGCAGGCTGGCGGCCGTGAGCAGGACGGCGAGTGCGACGGCGGCGCTCATCAACCATGGCGCGACGCCGGGGGAGGGCGGCCGCCCGCCGCTCCGGCCGGGTGTGTCCGGGCCGCGGAGTTCCGCCTGCTTGTCGACCGTGAGGGTCACGTGACCGCTCCTGTTCCCACCGGATCGATCCGGCCGACCAGGTCGAAGTGCGCCCAGGCCGCCGGCAGCGAGGCCTTGGGGCTGACCGCCACGGTCCGCCAGCCGCCCGCACGCAACACGTCCATCGTCGCCCGGGCCTGTTGCGGCCGGTCGGTGACGATCAGGGCGAAGGCGTGGGAGCCGAATTCGGCGGCCGGGGCCAGCAGGCGCGCTTCGCCGGCGCTGATCTGGCCCAGGACCGCGACCAACGGCCCCTTGTACTTATGTGCCGCAAGTTTGTCCATCAGCCGGTCCCCGAACGCCGGTTCTCCCGGATGCCGGTCGGACTTCCGGTGGTCTTCGGCCAGCCCCAACGCGGCCAGCCCCTCGGCGAGGTCCTGGTAGCCCGCGGGCCCGTCGAATTGCTCTTGGCCGGGCGACGGGGCCGAGGGGGACTCCAGGACTGCCGCCCGGGCATGGACGTCCAGGAACCGGACGGTGTAGTTGCGCTGCAGGAAGTCGTTGGCGGCCGAGGCCACAGCAGTCACGGCCCACTCGAAGGAGGGCGAGGTGTGCAGCAGGTCCCCGTGCGGGTCGGTGCCATCGCCGAAGGACGGCAGCAGTCCCGTGCCGTAGGCCGCGGCCCGGCGGTCCAGCACGATGGTCGCCTGCGGCGTGGTCACCGATTCCTCCTGGCGGACCATGAGCTCGCCGTGACGGGCCGTCGCCGCCCAGTGGACCCGGCGCATCGGATCGCCGTAGCGGTATTCGCGGGTCATCACGTCGTCGTCGCTGGGATTGGCCTGCCGCCGGGTGCTCGCCGTGCCGTCCGAACCCCGGGCGCCGGTTAGCGAGGTGGCCGGCAGTTCCACGGGGGACGGGGGCACCACCAACGCGCTGGTTTCGCCCAGCTGATGCCGGTGGTTGGCCAGCCCGAACGGGTCGGAAAAATCCGCCGTCACCGGCCCGATGGCGAACATCCCGCGCTTGCTGGATCGGAGCTTGTACTCATACACGCTCGCCCCGGAGCGGGACGGGTGCCGCGCCGGGAAGCGGAAGGACGGGGCCTTGCCGAAGCGCAGCGGCAGCTGCTCTTCCATGTACACCAGCCCCGTCAGGCCCCCGTTGCGGCGCACCGACAACCGGACCTGGACCACGAGGCCGGTTTCGACGGCCGCGGGCCGGAACTTCCGCTCCACCGTGAATTGCGGCTTGAGGAGCACCATCGCCGCCGCGGCCAGCAGCGGCAGGCCAATCAGGAACACCGCCAGGGTCAGCAGGTCCCTGCGGCCCAGGATCTGCGCCAGCAGCAGCGCCAGCACGCCAGCCGCCAGCACGCCCCACCCGCGCAGGGTGACATACCTGGTGGGGAGCCAGCCGAACGCGTCCATGGCCGTCAGGAAGAGGCGCGGCGGGATTCGCCGCCCACGGGAACCTTGGCCAGCACGGACGCCACCACGCTGGAGGCGTCTTCGCCGGCCGTCATCGCCTTGCGGTCAAGGATCAAACGATGCGCCAGCACGGCCTCGGCAACGGAGGCCACATCGTCGGGCAGGACGAAGTCGCGGCCGTCCAGGGCCGCCGTCGCCTTCGCCGCGCGCAGCAGCTGGAGCATGGCCCGCGGGCTGGCTCCCAGCCGCAGGTGCGGGTGTTCGCGGGTGCCCCGCCCGATGTTGACCGTGTATTCCTTCACCGCCGGCGAAACGTAGACATCACGGACCATGGCCATCATGCTGCGTACCTCGCCCACCGTGACGACCGGGCGGACGCCCTCCAGCGGCGAGACGGACTGGTGGGTCTCCAGCATTTCCATCTCGGCGCGGGGATCCGGGTAGCCCATCGAGATCCGGGCCATGAAACGGTCGCGCTGGGCCTCCGGCAGCGGGTAGGTGCCCTCCATCTCGATCGGATTCTGGGTGGCGATCACCATGAAAGGCGTATCCAGCGGATAGGTGTTTCCGTCCACCGTGACCTGGTGTTCCTCCATGCACTCGAGCAACGCCGACTGGGTCTTGGCCGAGGCACGGTTGATCTCGTCGCCGATGACGATGTTGGCGAACACCGGTCCGGGGCGGAATTCGAACCGGTGCATGTCCTGGTTGTAGATGGAAACACCGGTGACGTCGGAGGGCAGCAGGTCCGGCGTGAATTGGATCCGGTGCACGCTGCAGTCGATGGTCTTGGCCAGCGTCTTCGCCAGCATGGTCTTGCCGACGCCGGGCACATCCTCCAGCAGCAGGTGCCCCTGGGCCAACAGCACCGTCAGCGCCAGCCGTGCCGCCTCCGACTTGCCGTCGATGACGGTCTCGATCGCGGCCCTGATCCGGCCGCAGGCGTCGTGGAACTCGGTCAGCGCGAGGCCCTCACCGGCCTCGAGGCCCTCACCCGGCCCCGAACCCGCTGGATCGGAGTGGACGGTCCCGGCCTCTGCCATGTGCTGCTGCGTGTCCATGAAGTACCTTCCGGTGTGCCTTCCCCGAGGGCCGGTTGATCCAACCCTACTTGCTGGCTGTGTGATGCGGTAGACACGCGGACCCCGCCTGGCGGGCCCGCCTCCCTTCACGGCGGAATCGGACCCGGCGCTTCAGTAGGCTGGAAACATGTCCCATCCTGCAGCCGCCGTTGCCGGCGAAACTCCTCCCGCCTACACCGCTGACAGCAGCGCAGCCCGGACGACGGCGGTGCGGAGCCCCACCGAGGGGGACGGCCGGCGTCGTAATCTCAGCTATCCGCCGGCACCCGAGCCGCTGCCCGTGCCGGTGATGGACAACCACACGCACCTGGACTTCCGCGACGGACCGGTGGCGGTCACGGTCCGGCAGGCGATGGACGCCGCCGAGGCGGTCGGCGTTGCCGGTGCCGTCCAGGTGGGCTGCGACCTGGAATCCGCCCGCTTCACGCTGCAGGCCGTCGAGGCCGAGCCGAGGCTGCTGGGAGCGGTGGCCATCCACCCCAACGACGTACCCCCGCTGGCGGACGCGGGGACGCTGGAGGAGGCCCTGGCGGAGATCGAGGCGATAGCCGCGCACCCGAGGATCCGGGCGATCGGGGAGACCGGACTGGACTACTACCGGACCGACGGCGGAGGCCGGGGCGCCCAGCAGGAATCGTTCCGCCGCCACATCGACATCGCCAAGCGGTTGGGCCTCGCCCTGCAGATCCATGACCGGGACGCGCACGACGACGTGGTCCGCGTCCTGCTCGAGGAGGGAGCCCCCGAAAAAGTTGTCTTCCACTGCTTTTCCGGGGACGCGGCGCTGGCCGGGACCTGCAACGACAACGGCTGGCACATGTCCTTCGCCGGAACCGTCACCTTCAGGAACGCCGACGGCCTGCGTGAGGCCCTGGCGGTCGCGGAACCGGCCCTGGTGCTGGCCGAGACCGACGCGCCCTTCCTGACCCCGCATCCCTACCGGGGCCGGCCGAACGCCAGCTACCTGGTGCCCTACACCATGCGCGCGATGGCCGAGGTCCTCCGGAAGGACCTGGCGGAGTTATGCACGGAGGTGGCGGAAAACACGGAGCGCGTTTACGGCTCCTGGCAGCAGGAATAACACGCGCGTAACTTCCCCGGGCCGGACCCGAAACGAGCATGCCGGGCTGCCCGAACGGCAAAGCGGCGTCCACTGCCCGGTGCCGCCCGCAGCAGGCGCCGCTTGTCGCCATGTCACGTTTCGATTACGGTAGGTAGCTAATGGCCGGGGTCGGGGAAGGCAACCGGACATTGTGACACCTGTGGCGGTAGCCGTTGGACGTTCCGTTCGTACGCCCAAACAGCCGCCGCGGGTGCAGCCTGCACTCGCACCGTGCCGTGAAAACCGGCACCTCCCACGCGCGTGTCTTAGTGTCCCCGTGCCCGGAAACTGCAACAGATTCGGGAACCGTGACAAACGCACTGAAGAACCGCTGGGTGAAGATCGCCGGCCAGGTCGTCGTCATGACCGCCTTGGTCCTCGGGCTGGTGGCTTTTGTGGGCAACAACAAGTCGGTCACGCTGACCGTGGACGGGCAGGCCAGCACCGTCACCACGTTCGGTTCCACCGTTGCAGACGTCTTGGCCGAATCCGAGGTGCAGGTCGGCGAGCTCGACGACGTCACCCCTGCGGTGGGCGAAGAGATCACCGACGGTGCCAGCATCGAAGTGGTCACCGCCAAACCCGTGGACGTGAACGTGGACGGCAAGGCCTCCACCGTGCACACCACCGCCGCCACCGTCGAGGAACTGCTGGACGAACTGGAAGTCACCGAAGAGTCGGCCCTGTCCGCCCCGTTGACTGCCGAGCTGGCCTCGGTGGGCGCGGTGACGATCTCGACGCCGAAGAACGTCACCATCGCTGTCGACGGCGAGACCCGCAAGGAAATCACCACCGCGACCACCATCGGCGACCTGCTGCAGGAACAGAAGATCAAGCTGGGCAAGGAAGACAAGCTCTCCGTTGCCGAGGCCGAGCCGGTGACCGAAGGCACCAAGGTCAAAGTGACCCGGATCGACCGCGAACGCGTGGAGGAGGCCGAGTCCGTCCCGTTCGAGACGGCCACCACGACCAACTCCGCCATGTACGAGGACGAAGAGAAGGTCACCCGGGCCGGGGAGCCCGGCGAACGCGTCAAGGTCTACGAGGTCGTCCTCACCGACGGCAAGGAAACCGACCGGAAACTCGTCAGCGAAAAGGTCACCCGCGAACCGGTCAGCCAGAAGATCACGGTGGGCACCAAGAAGCGTCCGGCCAAGGTCAACAACGCCAACGTCGGCGGGACCTGGCAGGCGCTCGCCGAATGCGAGTCCGGCGGCAACTGGTCCATCAACACCGGCAACGGCTACTCCGGCGGACTGCAGTTCAGCGCTAGCTCCTGGCTCGGAGCCGGCGGCGGCAAGTACGCGCCCTACGCCTACATGGCCACGCCCAGCGAGCAGATCGCTACCGCCGAAGTGCTGCGCAGCAACGGCGGCTGGGGCCACTGGCCGGCCTGTGCCGCCAAGCTGGGACTGCTGTAAGGCATCCGCTTGCTGCCACCGGGCCCGGGCTTCGTTGCCCGGGCCCGGGGTGCGTTAACCGGGCGGCGCCGCCACGGCCGCGGCCGGCGGCCCGATACGATGGCACAGTGACAGAACCCCAATCCGCCTCCGGTACCGACTCTCGGCACGACGCCGGGGGAGCCGCGCCCGCCCACACCCGACCCTTGCTGGGAGCGGCCGACGTCCGCCGGCTCGCGGCCGAACTGGACGTGCGTCCCACCAAGACCCTCGGGCAAAACTTCGTGATCGACGGCAACACCATCCGTCGGATCGTGGCTGCCGCCCATGTTGTCCCCGGCGAGACAGTCCTGGAGGTCGGGCCCGGCCTGGGGTCGCTCACGCTCGGGCTGCTGGACGCGGCCGGGCACGTGGTCGCCGTCGAAATCGATCCCAAACTCGCCGCCCGCTTGGAACGCACAGCGGCCGAATGGCGTCCCGGTGCCGCCGGGCGCCTGGACGTGGTGCTGGCGGACGCGCTGCGGGTCAGGGAACTGCCCAAGGCCCCGGATGCGCTGGTTGCCAACCTTCCCTATAACGTGGCCGTGCCGGTGGTGCTGCACCTGCTGGAGCACTTCCCGTCGCTGCGGCACGGACTGGTCATGGTGCAGGACGAGGTGGCCGACCGGCTCGCGGCCAAGCCCGGCTCCAAGATCTACGGTGTGCCCAGCGTCAAGGCCGCGTGGTACGGCACCATGCGCAAGGCAGGGGTGATCGGCATGAACGTGTTCTGGCCCGCACCCAAGATCGCTTCCGGGCTGGTGGAGTTCACCCGCGGGCAGCCGCCCGTGACCCGGGCCCCGCGCCATGAAGTGTTTGCCGTCATCGACGCGGCGTTCGCGCAACGCCGCAAGACGCTGCGCGCCGCGCTGGCCGGCTGGGCCGGCAGCGCCGCCCGGGCCGAGGAAGCGCTGCGGCTGGCAAACGTGGACCCCGGCGCCCGCGGAGAGGTGCTGGACATTGCCGCCTTTGCCCGCATCGCCGAGTTCAACCATCCGCTTGTCGGCTAGGAAGGTGGCGGCATCGATATGACCAGAACACGTCCCGTCCGCGTCATGGCGCCCGGAAAGATCAACGTCTCCTTCCGCGTCGGCGGCCCGCGACCGGATGGCTACCACTCGGTGGCCAGCGTCTATCTGGCGCTCTCGTTGTATGAGGAGGTCACCGCCACCGCGCGTGAGGACGATGCCATCACGGTCAGCGTGCGCAACGGGCCCGGGCTGGACTTCGATCTGGACGGCATCCCGCTGGATGCTTCCAACCTGGCGGTGCAGGCCGCCGACCTGATCCGCGAAACCTCCGGACACGCGCAGGGCGTGCACCTGGACATCACCAAGCGGGTGCCGATTGCCGGCGGCATGGGCGGCGGCTCCGCCGACGCGGCCGCCGCCCTGGTTGCGTGCAGTGCGCTTTGGAACACCGGCTACTCCCGGGACGAGCTGATCGGCCTGGCCGCCGGGCTCGGCGCAGACGTGCCGTTTGCGCTGCACGGCGGAGTGGCCGTCGGACTGGGGGTCGGCGACCGGCTGACGCCGGCGCTGGCACGCAGCGAAATGCACTGGGTCCTGGTGCCCGCCTCGTTCGGTTTGTCCACGCCCAAGGTCTACGCCGTGGCCGACGACCTGCGCGCCCGCCGCGGCCACGTCCCGGACGAGCCCGAGCAGGTGGACCCGGCGATCCTGCAGGCAATGCAGTCCGGCGACGTCCACCAGCTGGCCGGCTGCCTGCATAACGACCTGCAGGAGGCCGCCATCGAGCTGGCACCCGAACTGGCCGATATCCTTGAACTGGGCGAGGCCGAAGGCGCGCTGGCGGGCTTGGTTTCCGGGTCCGGGCCGACGGTAGCCTTCCTGACCGCAGGACGGCGCGAGGCGGCCGAGCTGGGGCAGCGGCTCGCGGATGTCGCCGGCGTGGTTGCCCTGCCGGTCCGCGGACCGGTGCACGGCGCCCGCATCATGGCCTGACCGCCCGGCCCCGCCCCTGGAACGACAGCGGCGCGTCCGCCTCCACCAACGCAACAGAAAGCAGCATCCTTGGTCCACCTGCTCGGCGCAGAAAACGTCAGCGTCTCCTTTGCCACCCGCACCATCCTGGACTCGGTGTCCCTCGGCCTGAACGAAGGGGACCGGATCGGCATGGTGGGGCGCAATGGCGACGGCAAGTCCACCCTGATGCGGCTGCTGGCGCACCGCGCCACGCCCGACGACGGCCGGGTCACCAAGCGCGGCGACGTCAACGTGGGCTACCTGGACCAGCAGGACGTGCTGGACGGAGACCTGCCGGTCGGCGTGGCGATCGTCGGCGAAGCGGCCGAGTACGAGTGGGCCTCCAACCCGCAGATCCGCGAAATCATGAACGGCCTCGTCGGCGACGTCGACTGGCACGCGACGGTGTCGTCCTTGTCCGGCGGGCAGCGCCGCCGGGTCGCCCTCGCCAAGCTGCTGATCGAGCCCCATGACGTGATCATGCTCGACGAGCCGACCAACCACCTCGACGTCGAGGGGGTCGCCTGGCTGGCCCGCCACCTGCAGACGCGGTGGCGCCCCACCGAGGGGGCCTTCCTGGTGGTCACCCACGACCGCTGGTTCCTGGACGAAGTGTGTACCCGGACCTGGGAGGTCCACGACGGCACCGTCGACCCGTTCGACGGCGGGTACGCCGCCTACGTGCTGGCCCGTGCGGAACGCGACCGGACGGCTGCCGTCGTCGAAGGCAAGCGGCAGCAGCTGGTGAAAAAGGAGCTTGCCTGGCTGCGCCGCGGTGCTCCCGCCAGGACCGCGAAGCCGAAGTTCCGGATTGAAGCGGCCAACGAGCTGATCGCCGACGTGCCCGAGCCCCGGGACGCGGTGGCCCTGAACAAGATGGCCACCGCCCGGCTCGGCAAGGACGTGCTGGACCTGGAGCAGGTTTCCTACACCCCGCCGGCCCGGCCCACGGACGGCGACGGCGGGCCCGCCGCGCTGTTCGACAACATCACGCTGCGGCTGGCACCGGGGGAACGGCTCGGCCTGGTCGGCGTCAACGGGGCGGGCAAGACCACCCTGCTGCGGTTGCTGAACGGCGAGATCCAGCCCACGGCCGGCAAGGTCAAGCGCGGCAAGACGGTGCAGACGGCCATGCTCACGCAGGAAGTCCGCGAACTCGACGATGTCATGGACCTCCGAGTGGTGGAGGTGATTCAGCGCGAACGCCAGGTCTTCAACATCGGCGGACGCGAGGTTTCCGCCAGCCAGCTGGTGGAACAGCTCGGCTTTTCCAAGGAGAAGCAGTGGACGCCGGTGCGCGACCTGTCCGGCGGGGAGCGGCGGCGGCTGCAGCTGCTGCGGCTGCTGGTCGGGGAACCGAACGTGCTGATGCTGGACGAGCCCACCAACGACCTGGATACGGACACGCTGGCGGCCGTGGAGGATGTGCTCGACGGCTGGCCGGGCACGCTCGTGGTCGTCTCGCACGACCGCTACCTACTGGAACGGGTGACCGACCATCAGGTGGCGCTGCTGGGCGACGGCAAGCTCCGCGGGCTGCCCGGGGGAGTGGACCAGTACCTTGAGCTCCGCGAAGCGGCGCTCGCCGGCCGGCCCGCGCCGTCCCCGGCCGGCGCAAGCGCCACCGCCGCACCATCCTCCGGCGCCGTGCACAGCGAAGCGGACAAGCGCCAGGCCAAGAAGGACCTCAACCGGATCGAGCGCCAACTGGGCAAACTGGGCCAGCAGGAGGACAAGCTCAAGGAGCAGATGCACGCGGCAGGTGCCAAGTCCGACGTCGACTTCGCCGGGCTGGCGGAGATGAACCGCAAGCTGCAGGAAATCGCCGAGGAGAAGGAAGGCCTGGAGATGGAGTGGCTGGAGGTCTCCGAAATCCTGGAGTGATCCCTCGGCTCAGGACGACCTGCCGCTGTTCCCCCAGAGGCCCGCGTCGCGGATGGACCGCTGGATCTTGGCGGTTGCCGAGAGCAGCGCCTCGCGCTCCGCGGCCGAGAGCGGATCGAAGACGTTCTCGCGGACGAAGCTGACGTGGCCGGGGGCGGCCTGCCGGATGGCATCCCAGCCGGCGTCGGTCATCGAGATGTTGAAACCCCGCGCATCCGTGGCACACGCCACCCGCTCCACCAGCCCGCGGGCTTCCATCCGCTTGAGCAGGTGGGACAGCCGGCTGCGCTCCCAGTCCAGCTGCTGCGCGATGTCCCGGGCCCGCATGACGCCCTCGTCCGCCTCCGACAGGGACGCCAGGACCGAATACTCCACGCCGGACAGGTCGGAGTCGCGCAGCAGCTGGCGGTCCATGGCGGACTCGAAGCCCCACAGCAATTCCCGGAAGGCGCGCCAGATCTCTTGCTCGTGATCGTCCAGCCAGCGGGTGTCGGAGTTCACGACTGTCACTTCCTCGCCTTTGGTTGACAATTCAAGTTTCCGCCCTGCATAATTGACGTGTCAACAAAACCATGACGCGTCGACAATGTTGGCACGTCGGGACCAGACCTCGAAGGGGTTATTTATGACCAAGATCGCTATCGTTACCGGCAGCACCCGTCCGGGTCGTGTCAACAAGCAGGTTGCCGATTGGGTTCTCGCCCAGGCCGCCGGCCGCACCGACGCCGAGTTCGAGGTCGTCGACATCGCCGACTTCAACCTGCCCCTGCTGGACGAAGCTTACCCGGCCATGTACCAGAACTACCAGAACGACCACACCAAGGCGTTCTCGGCCAAGATCAGCGAGTTCGACGGCTTCATCTTCGTCACCGGCGAGTACAACCACACCGTCACGCCTGCCCTGACCAACGCCCTGTCCTACCTGAACGTCGAGTTCAACAACAAGGCCGCCGGCATCGTTTCCTACGGTTCCATGGGTGGCGCCCGTGCCGCTGAGCACCTGCGCAACATCCTGTCCGAACTGCAGATCGCCCACGTGCGCAACCAGGTCATGTTCTCGCTGTTCACCGATTTCGAGAACTTCGCCGACTTCAAGCCGACCGAGCAGAACGCCGGCACCCTGGCTCCGATGATCGACCAGCTCATCCCGTGGACCAAGGCCATGGAGTCCGTCCGGGCCGCAGCTGTCGCCGCCAACTAACCTGCGGCCCCCGGCGGCTTCGCGCCGCTTAACGCTCCGCATCGCAGGGCGCTCCGTACCTCCCGTCAGGGAAGCCGGGGCGCCCCGCGCCGTTAAGGCGGGGACGGCCGGAACGATGGCACCGGCGGGTCGGGTTTCGTTGGTACCGGGAGAAGGAGGGACGCGTCGTGGACGCAGGAAACGCTGCGGCCGGCCTGCGGGGGCGGACCCCCAGCCGCCGCCGGATGCTCGACCATCTTGAGCAGGCCGCCTCGGCAGCTGGCTTCCGCCTCGACGAAGACCAGCACAGGGCCGCCCGCCTGCTCGCCGAAGCCGCCGCGCCGCTCCGCGCCGGACTGCCCGCTTTGCCGGGGATGCGCCGCGGGCTGTATCTTTGGGGTCCCGTCGGACGGGGCAAAAGCTGGCTGGCCCGGGCATTCTTCGATGCCGTCGACGTGCCGGACAAACAGCGCTGGCACTTCCACGACCTGTTCCGACAACTGCACGCCCTCCGCCGCGACGCGCAGGACCCGGAGGCCCGGCCGCCGGGTACCAGCGCCATCGACGTGGCCATCGACGGCTTGCTGCGCGGCTGCGCCCTGCTGGTCCTGGATGAATTCCACGTCCACGATCCGGGGGACGGCCAGTTGCTGGCCCGGCTGCTGCGTGAAATCCACCGCCGCGGCATAGTGCTGGTCACCACCTCGAACTATCCGCCCGAGCAGTTGATGCCCGGCGAGGTCTTCCATGAGCTGTTCGAGCCCACCATCGCCCTGATCCGCCGCACCATGCACGTTGCCCCCGTCGCCGGCCCGGTCGACTACCGCACGCAGCCCGCCGGTCGCGCCGACGGCCGGTCGGACGACGGCGGTGCCCGCCCCGGCCGGTTCGGCGACGGCGCCATGGTCGTTGCCCCGGACGGTCCCGGCGACCCGCGGGTTGCCGAGGCGGGCCTACACTGGCCGTCCGCGGCAGAGGCGCGCGAACTGCGGCCGGGGAGCTGGCCGCTGCCGGTCCTTCGGAGCACGCCGGCCGAATTGTGGTTTGATTTCCGCGACCTGTGCGAAGGGCCCACCGCCGCCTCCGACTATTTGGGCCTGCTGGCGCATGCCGCCCACTGGATCATCTGCGGTGTGCCGCCCCGGGAAGCGATCAGCATGAACGGCTGGCAGCGCTTCAGCAATATTGTGGACATCCTCTATGACGCCGACGTGCCGTTGACGGTCATCAGCGCGGAGCCGCTTGACCTGGCCTCGTCAGCCAGCCCGTCCGCCGTCGACATCTCCCGCATTGCCAGCCGGTTGGGCACCCTCGGCCGGGTGGGTGCCGCGCCCTGACTGCCGTTCCCGCCGGTCGCGCCGGCGGGACAGCGCAACGCCCAGCAGGCACACCCCGCCGCCGATGACGGCCAGCACGGTGGGCGTCTCGCTCAGGAACAGCCACCCCAACACGATGGTGACCGGAGGAACAAGGTAGGACGAAACGCTCAGTTGCCCGGCCGGCATCCGGGCCAGGGCATAGGCCCAGGTGCTGAAAGCCAGGGCCGTGGGCACCAACCCCAGATACACCACGCCCAAGGTCGCCGCGGCCGGGGCGGTGCGCAGTTCCGCCAAAAGGTCACCGGCAAACGGCAGCGATGAGAGTGCACCGATGCTGCAGGCCAACCAGGTGACCTGCCCGGCCGGCACGCTGCCCAGGGCCGGCTTCTGGAGCAGCACCCCGGCGGAGTACGTCAACGCCGCTGCCAGCGCCCAGAGCAGCCCGACGCCGCCGGCGGCGCCGCCACCGGTGCCGAAGCCGATCATGACGACTCCCGAGAAAGCGACTCCGGCGCCGATGGCCAGCCACCTGGGGATGCCTTCGCCCAGGAACAGCCCGGCGCCCAAGGCCGTGAGCACGGGTGCGAGATTGACGATCATGGCGGTGGTGCCGCCGTCGAGCGTTTGCTCCGCGGTGTTGAGGGCGAAGTTGTAGACGCCGAACCACGACAGGCCGCAGCCGGCGATCAGCAACCACGCCCGGCGGCCCGGCCTGACCCACGGCCGCCCGACCAACAGCAGTGCCAGTGCGGCCGAGCCGATGGCGAGCCGCATCAGGCTGAGCGGACCGGGCCCGAAATGCGGCAGCACGCCGCGGATCACGACGAAGGCACTGGCCCACGCCAGGACCGTCACGATGATGGCCGCAAGGACCGAAAGCGGGACGGCGGCGATCCGCGGGACGTGTGTCATGGTGGCAACGCTAACCCAAGCGGCAGTGCACCGGCCGGGCCGGACCGGAATGTCTGCTTCCCGCGTCAGGTGTCGGGGCCTGCACCGGTCCTGATGGGGGACGGGTGCGCGCCGGAGGCAGGACGGAACCTCGCGTCGTACCGGTGAGAGCACTGCTACTCTTCATTCATAACGTCGGGGGGCCGGGACGACACCGGGCCGCGTTCAATGCAGGAGGAATGCAGTGCGGACCGTTGCAGGTGAGCCCGGGGCGGCAGCGCGCCCAACCGTCCTGGTCGGCGCCGTGGACCCTGCGACCCGCGGGTTCCTGCGCAGCGTCCTGAGCGATGCCGGCATATCGGTCGCTGCGTTGACTTCCGCGGCCGAGGTGTTGGCCGAGGTGCAGCGCAACCCGCCCGACATCCTTTTGGTGGACGCCGCCGATATGTCCCTGGCCGGGATGGAAGCCGTGCGACGGCTGTCGGACAGCCAGCCGGGCGCGCAGTGGCGGGTGATGCTCATGGCCACCGAGGACGAGCTGCACTTGGTGGAACGCGGCTACGAGCTGGGCGTCTCCGACTACCTGATCAAGCCGCTGACGGCCGCCAGTGTGGTGAACCGTGTCCGCGTGACCCTCGCGAGATCGGAACACCGGCGACGGGAACGCAACGGGGTGGCCGTCCTGCGGGAGCGGATCCGGAATGTGTCCGACGGCATTCGCAGTACGAATGACCCGGACGAAATGATCAACCTCGCGTTGCGTGGCATCGGCGAGGCCTTCGAAGCCGACCACGTCTGGGTGCGTACCCTGGCGGACGAACGAGTGCCGCATACCACCGCTCAATGGATCAGCGAATCCACCCAGGGCTCCATGCCCTACCGCAGCGACGAACAGGTGCTGGAGCTGTCCTCGGCGCTCTGGGCCAAGCACAGCGTGCTCACGTCGGCCGACGACGGCGGCATCGATATCGCCGCATATCCCCATGTGGCCGAATGGCTCGCCACCCCCCGGGGCAAATTGTCCCTGCTCGCGCCCTTGGGGCAGGGCCCGCAGGCTTTCGGCTTGCTGTGCCTGATCCGCACGGGGCAGCCGCGGCCATGGTCGCCGGCCGAGATTTCACTGCTTCAGCATGTAGCCGGCAACCTGGCCCACGGTCTGATTCAGGGGCACCTGATTACAGTTCAACAACAGGTCGTGGAAAAGCTTCGCGAGCTGGACCAAGCCAAGTCGAACTTCGTGGCCACGGTCAACCATGAGCTCCGGACTCCGTTGACCTCTATCGCCGGGTACCTGGAGCTGGTGCTGGATGGAGACGCCGGTGAGGTCCCGGAATCAGTGGCGCGGATGCTGAAGATCGTGGGTCGCAATGCCGCGCGGCTCCGCGAGTTGATCGAAGACATGCTCACCTTGTCCAGGATGGATTTCCAGAGCAGCGGGTTGAAGACGGAACCGGTGGACCTGCCACGCCTCCTGCGCACGGTTTCCACCGCGCTGGAACCGGTGGCGCAGGCCAAGAACGTAAAACTGGTCGGTGAGGGTCTGGACACCCGGCTCGCCGCTGACGGCGATACCAAGATGTTGGAGCAAGTCTTCACCAACATCCTGTCCAATGCCGTCAAGTTCACGCCGCAGGACGGGGAGGTGCGGGTCACGGTCGGCCTCGGCGGCAAGAACGACGACGGCGTCCCCTGCGCCGTGGTCAAGGTCGCCGACAGCGGGATCGGCATCCCGGAAGAAGACCTGCCCCAGCTCTTCTCGCGTTTCTACCGGGCGTCCAACGCCCATGCCATCCAGGGCACCGGCCTGGGCCTGGCCATCGTCAAGGGGATGGTCGACCAGCACCGCGGCGATATTTCCGTGGAGTCGAGGGTCGGCATCGGCACGACCTTCACGATTACACTGCCGCTGGATTCCGGACCGAAACAGCAACCCGCCAACGCGTCGGACGCCGTCGCTGTCTCTTAAACCACAAAGGCCGTGGCACGCGTCCGAAGATGCATGCCACGGCCTCAGCCGGCGAGCGGGAATCCCGCTCTATTTACTTACTTAGTGCGGCCAGTTGCCTGCGTTAATGGAGTAAGCACCATCGAATGCTTTGCTCTGCACAACGACGTTAGACAGATCAGTTGAACTGGCTGCCGCTGCGGGCGCCGCTGCACCAACAACCGCAAGGACCGCTGCAACCAGAACAGCTGCGGAAAATTTCTTCATGTGGGCTCCCGTATTAGTTTATGCATGACTCTGCAAATGCATGCAGATGGCGATGACATCGTAAGTCTACAGAGTTCAGGGCTTTGGAGCTAGTGGTGAAACGACACATTTGGGTGCGGCGGAAAGCAACCCAAAGCGAATAAGATTGATCCCAGAGCGTCTGATCTATTCGGATGACGAAGTTGAGAGGAACGCACATGGTGTTGGCGTCGGCCGCAGGTGATGGCATTCTGCTTGAGCTTAGGGCGCGAGATGCATTCGCAAAGCGCGACTATGTGCAGGCGAGGCTTGGAGCGAGAGAACGCGCCGACCAAGCCCTCGCAGAGAATGATCAAGGGACATGGTGGCATATGACGTTCTTGGAAGCCGAGTGCTTCCGAGACATGGGCCGATTTTACGACTGCATCAGTACCGCTCAAACGTTAGAGATGCATCCGCTGACCGTCGCCTCGCCGGAACTACTTTGCCGCGTGCTCACAATCAAATCCGTTGCTGCTCAAGGGGCGGGCGAATTGGCCGACGCGCTCAAACTAGCCAGTACCGCAGTCTCGCTAGGTGAGTCGGCTCCTTTGCGAAACGAGATTCAGGTTGCGGCGCTCTCCGCCGAGGTTGCTGCCTTGGCTGAAAATGACCGACTGGAAGAAGCCTGGCAGCAATGCGAGGTCCTTATCAGATTGCTCGATGAATCCGGTGACGCTCAAATGGCGGGCAAGGGATACTGGGCCGTCGGCAATGTCGCCTTCTTAAGGCAGCAGTCAGCCGAGGGCGTCCGTTACCACCAGTTGGCAGCGGAACACCTATCCCCGTCGAATGACTTGTCTCTGTGGGCTTGGTTCAACAGGGCTTCAGCGGCGATGCGGCTAGCTGCAGGAATCGCTGATATGGAAACCGAAAATTGTATGGACCGGGCAGAGTTGGCGGCCTCCATCATTGGGATAACGGACGATGTCGAACGCTTGAATCACTTCAACCGGGCTCACTGGCACTTCCGACTGGGTGAACTTGATGATGCTATCCGGCTGCTCGTGCCGATATGTGCCGAATCTCCATCAATGGCACATCAGACTGCGGGTGAAGCGCATATGTTGCTTGCGAAGGCCCTGCGCGAACAAGGCGATTGTGCATCGGCCCTACGCCACTTGAAGGACAGCCAAACGTATTTCGTCCAAGCCGGTGCCAAGGACAGGGCGGCCCAAGTGGCCGCAGAAATCGCCGAGTTTCCGCGGGCTTCGTAACATGCATTCTTCATCGTGTCATTGAGCGTGTCGTGAACTCCGTTCGTTTACGCTGTGAACGATTGGCAGTTCTAAAGCAGTAAGTTCTGGATTTGTTGGACGGGAGCGAAAGCTTCCATCGAATCGTTGGGGGAGCGGATGCACGTGCTAGGTCATGGCTGGCCCGAGAGGGTTGCAGGAGCGGTATCCAATAACGACGCGGCCGCATGAGGCGCGTAGTTGGCGCGGCCGATGCCGTTGCAGCCGACGTGATCAGTGCCGGCGATGGCATCATCAGCGTCGATCTTCCGCGCGGAGCAGCCTTCACCGACGAAGTCGCGGCCCACACGTCAACACAGCTTCGCGTGCTTTCCGGCGGCCACCCTTGCCGTGTCTTGATGCGGATGACGGGCGTTACATCGATTTCCCGCCTGGCCCGGTCGATGCTGGGTCGGCAGACGAATGCGTCCGCCATCGCCCTCGTGGGCGAGTCTCCGGTGGACCGGGTGATAGCCAACTTCGTGCTGGGAGCCGAACCGTCCGAATGCCCTGTCCGCTACTTTGACTCCGAACCACAGGCCCTCGCGTGGCTGGAACGGGACAATGCCGCATAATGCCGATCCTCGGCTCCAGCAGTTGGTCGACGGGATGGTCCGCCTGGCCGGAGGCGATCTGTCCACCAGGATCGACCCCTCGCCGGCACGCGACGATATTGACGCCGTCATCACGGGCGTCAACCTCTTGGCCGAGGAGCTGCAGCTTAGCTACATGGAACTGGAACAGCGCGTCGAGCAACGGACGGCTGAACTGCGCCAGGCACATCGGGACATGAGCCGGATGGCCCTCACAGATGCCTTGACCGGGCTGGCGAACCGCACGGCTTTGGCCAAGGACATGGACGCCGCGCTCGACGATGCGCGGTCCGGCCAGCGGGCCCCGGCATTGCTCCTGCTGGACATGGATTCCTTCAAGCAGGTCAACGACAGTTTTGGCCACGACGCCGGCGACCGCGTACTCACGGTCGTGGCGAACAGGCTAAGGTCCGTCGTGCGCGACGGTGATACGGTGGCACGGCTGGGCGGCGACGAATTTGCGGTCCTGCTTCCGCGCGCGACGACGGACCTCGCGCTCCAGGTGGCCCAGCGGATTCTGGGCGTGCTCAATGACGAAATCCAACTGGACGAAGTCACCGTCTGGCCCCAGGCCAGCATCGGCGTCCGGGTGGCAGATGCGGGACAGACCGCGCAGAGCCTGCTGCTGGACGCGGACACGGCAATGTACGAGGCGAAAAAAGACCCCCAGAACCGCACCAAGGTCTTCCAGTCCCATATGCTTCAGGCGCGCCAACTGCACAACCAGATGGCGTCCGAACTCCGCGGTGCCATCGCGACCGGCGGCTTCGAGCTCGAGTACCAACCGGTAGTGGATCTGTGCACGGGCCTGCCGATCGGGGTGGAAGCGTTGATCCGGTGGAATCACCCGGTGCGGGGACGTGTCATGCCGGCCGACTTCATACCCATGGCGGAACAGACCGGCCTGATTGTTGACCTGGGGCGGTGGACCTTGTGGGCGGCCGCGCACCAGTTCGCCCAGTGGTCCGCCGAACTGAACCTGGATCCGGCGTTCCAGATCCGCGTTAATCTCTCGGTAGCCGAGCTCCAACGCATCGACCTGGTAGAGCACGTTCGGGGCGTCTTGAGGGATTCCGGAATGCCGGCCGAGTCGCTGGTGCTGGAGATCACGGAGACCGGTCTGGTTACCGGGGGAGAAGTGGAGACCTACTCCTTGCTGGCCCTGCGCAAGCTCGGGATCGGCATCGAAATCGATGACTTCGGAACCGGCTACTCATCGATCAGTTACCTGCGCCGGTTGCCGGTTGACATGGTTAAAGTGGACCGGTCCATCATTGCTACGCATTCTGCCGACGGGTCCCAGCAGGACTTCATCGGTGCCGTCCTTCAGCTCATTCGTGCTGCGGGGCTGGACGCGATCTTCGAGGGCATCGAGACGCGGGAACAGGCGGAACAATTGCGCGATCTTGGCTGTAGCGGTGGCCAAGGGTTCTATTTCAGCAAGCCGGTGTCGGCAGCAGTCATGGCCCGGCTGTTGCGCAGCGGTGCCAGCCTGCCGGCGGCCGTCGAGCCATCCTTTGAGGACGCACCCAGCCTGGCGACCGCGGTGGAGTGACCGGCACGGATGCCATGTGTCGGCGGCCCGTGCCGCCGAGTCGCATCGGGGTTGGCAAACGTGGCAAAATGGACACTTGTGCCACCGGGTCAGTGTTCTTGGCGGCACGGTCCGCCCTGGTGTAATGGCAGCACCCCGGCCTTTGGAGCCGTGGAGTATAGGTTCGAATCCTATGGGCGGAACGACCACCGGCCGGTAAACCGGAGGTGCTGCGGCAGGTAGGATGCCGTTAACCCAAATGCACCGGCCACACCGGAATCAGCGCAGCGAGGAGTGCCACTTAGTGAGCCCCCAGGACGTCCCTGAACAAAACGTCAAAAACGCTTCAACACCGGCAGCGGTCATCGTCCTGGCCGCGGGGGCGGGCACCCGGATGAAGTCCAAAAAGCCCAAGATCCTGCATGAGATCGGCGGCGTCTCCATGGTGGGCCACGCGCTCGCCGCGGCACGCGGCCTGGCACCCACGGTGCTTGCCGCCGTCGTACGCCATGAGCGTGACCGGGTGGCGGAGCATATCACTTCGTTGGATCCGGATGTACTGATCGTCGACCAGGACGAGATCCCCGGCACCGGGCGCGCAGTGGAGGTGGCGCTGGATGCCCTTCCCGCCCAGCCGGACGGCCCCGTGGTGGTCACCTACGGCGACGTTCCGCTGCTGACCACGGCGCTGCTGAAGGAACTCGTGGGCGAGCATGCCTCCAGCGGGAATGCCGTTACCGTACTGACCGCAGTCCTCGATGACGCCGGCGGATACGGGCGGATCATCCGCGCCGAGGACGGCAGTGTCCAGGGCATCGTCGAGCACAAGGACGCCACGGACGAACAGCGCGCGATCCGTGAGGTCAACTCCGGAATCTATGCCTTCGATGCCGGAGTCCTTCGCGCCGCCCTGTCCAGGATCACCACGGACAACGCCCAGGGCGAGAAGTACCTGACCGACGTGCTGTCGCTGGCCCGGGCCGACGGCGGCCGGGTGGCCGCCGTCGTCACCACCGACCGCTGGCAGGTGGAGGGGGCCAACGACCGGGTCCAGTTGGCTGCCCTGGGGGCGGAGCACAACCGGCGGGTCTTGGACGCTGCCATGGGGGCCGGCGTCAGCATCGTGGACCCGTCATCCACCTGGATCGACTCGACGGTGACGTTCGGCACCGACGTGACGCTGCTGCCCGGCACCCAGCTGCACGGCGCCACGCATGTCGCCTCCGATGCCGTGGTGGGGCCGGAGACGACCCTGACGAACGTGACCGTGGGCGAGGGCGCCTCGGTCATCAGGACGCACGGCACCGATTCCGAGATCGGGCCCGGCGCCACCGTCGGCCCGTTCACCTACCTTCGCCCCGGCACGGTGCTGGGCGAGAAGGGGAAAATCGGCGCGTTCTACGAAACCAAGAACGTGACCATCGGCAAGGGCGCCAAGCTGTCCCATCTGGGCTATGCCGGGGATGCGGAGATCGGTGAGTATGCCAACATTGGCTGTGGCAACATCACCGCCAATTACGACGGCGAAAAAAAGCACCGTACCGTCATCGGCTCGAATGTGCGCACCGGCTCGAACACCGTCTTTGTGGCTCCCGTGCACGTGGGCGACGGTGCCTACTCCGGCGCAGGCGCGGTGATCCGCAAGGATGTGCCGCCCGGAGCGCTCGCGGTCAGCGTCGCGCCGCAGCGGAACCTTGACGGCTGGGTGCAGAAGAACCGCCCCGGCAGCTCATCTGCAGAAGCTGCCACCCGAACTTCCTCCACGCAATCCCCAACTGCAGAAAGTGATCCTTCATGAGCGGAATCAAGGCACAGGGCGAAAAGAGGCTGGTGCTGGCCTCCGGACGCGCCCATCCGGAACTGGCGCGGGAGATCGCCAAAGAGTTGGAGATCGACCTCCTGCCGACGTCCGCCTACGACTTCGCAAACGGCGAGATCTACGTCCGGTTCGAGGAAAGCGTGCGCGGTACCGACGCCTTCGTGATCCAGGCGCACCCGGCTCCCATCAACGAATGGCTGATGGAGCACCTGATCATGGTGGACACGCTGAAGCGGGCCTCGGCCAAGCGCATCACCGTGGTCGCTCCGTTCTACCCGTATGCCCGGCAGGACAAGAAGCACCGCGGCCGGGAACCGATCTCGGCCCGCCTGGTGGCCGACATGTACAAGACGGCCGGCGCAGACCGGTTGATGTCCGTCGACCTGCACACGGCGCAGATCCAGGGTTTCTTCGACGGTCCGGTCGACCACCTCATGGCTATTCCGCTCCTGGCCGAGTACGTCCGCACACGGGTCGACCTGGACAACGTGACCGTGGTGTCCCCGGATACCGGCCGCGTCCGCGTTGCCGAACAGTGGGCCGAGCGGCTGGGCGGGGCTCCGCTGGCCTTCGTACACAAGTCCCGCGACGTGAACGCGCCGAACCAGGCCGTGTCGAAGCAGGTCGTCGGCTTGGTTGAGGGCCGCACCTGCGTGCTGATCGACGACATGATCGACACCGGCGGAACGATCTCCGGCGCCGTTCAGGTCCTGAAGAACGCCGGCGCCAAGGACGTCATCATCGCAGCAACGCACGCCGTGTTCTCGGATCCCGCCGCCCGCCGGCTTTCCGAGAGCGGTGCCCGGGAAGTGGTGGTCACCAACACGCTGCCGATCCCGCCGGAGAAAAACTTCAAGGAATTGACCGTCCTGTCGATTGCTCCGCTGGTCGCCCGCGCGGTCCGTGAAGTCTTCGAAGACGGCTCGGTCACGAGCCTCTTCGACGGCAAGGCCTGACAGCGGGGCCTGACACAGTTTCAACCAGTCTCTAGCGGTTCCTGAGCGGAGCCGGCGACGGGTGACGGCCTGACGATGTGGCCGCCCCCTCGCCGGCTCCGTTTCCGTCTCCGGAGGCTTCCCGTCTCGGACCGGGACTGTACCTTGGCCGGCGTGGATCATCTGCCGCAGCCGTTCCCGGCCCGCCCGCCTGCTACTCGTGTACAAGGCCGGACTCGCTGGCTATGGTTAATCCCACGTCCGATGGGGGTCGGGCGTTGGGGGCAGGGGAAGAAAGACGGTCTCGCCATGAAGGCTGAGAGTTTATTCAGTCATGCGCTTGTGCCCGGCCCGGACACGGTTCTGATCGGCCGGGTGGAGGTCGCAGGAGCGGTTCTTAAAGCGCTGACGGACAGGGGATCCGCGGGCGCGGTCGTCGTCGCGCCCTCTGGATACGGGAAGACGCTGCTGGCACGGCATGTGGTTAAACATCTTGGGGAACGCGTCCTGGTCGTCCAACTGCGCGGCACCGCGTACGCGCGCAGCCGCTCCTACGGGGCGCTGACATACTTGCTTGCCGAGTTGGATGACTCGCAGCTGGCGCACCCGATGCTGGTTCTGGACGGATTGTCACAACAACTGAGCCAGGCAGCCGGCGGCAGAGACATCGTCCTGCTGATCGACAACGCGGAGCATATCGACGGCGACTCCGCGACACTGCTCGGCCAACTGGTCACGAGGGGAGATGTACGAAGCATTATTCTCGCCCGGGATTTTTCGGCGGTTCCGCCGGCCTTCCTGAGCCTGGGCCACGACCCGCGAATGCGGCGGATCGACCTGCCTCCCCTGAACCAGTCGGAAGTTGGCGAGCTGGCTGCAACCGGGCTGGACGGACGGCTTTCACGCGAAGCAGCGCGGGTGCTGCAGGCACATTCCGGCGGGAATCCAAGGTTGGTTCCGTTGCTGGTCAGGGACTACGTATCCTCAGGTACTCTCCGGGAACGGAACGGCGTATGGGTCCACACCGGCAAACCGGTCCGGCTGGGGCCGCCCACGGTGAGCACTGTGTGCGCGACCCTGAGCGGTTTGGACGACGACGTTCTGGAGCTCGCCCGCCAACTCGCGGAGTCCGGCGGTCTTCCCCTGTCCGATCTGCAGGCGACCGGGCGCGGTGGTGCCTTGGACCAGCTTCAGTATCGCGGGATAGTTGGCATCGGCTACCATCCGGCCCCAGTGGTCAAAATCGCTGACCGGCTCATGGCAGAGGCCCTCCGCGCAACCTCGCCCGACGGTCTCTATCGGTCCCGGCCACCGGCCGTGCCCCGGACGACCCTCCGCAGCCACCCGGAACCGGCCCGGAACGGCTTGGTGCCGCCGCTAAACACGGCCCGGTCCATGGTCTTTCAGGGTGAGTACGCTGGCTCGCTAGACCTGCTTCGGCGCTGTGCAGAGGATTGCTTTGTCCCGACGTGGCAGAGGCTGCTCAGCCGGGCCCTGCTCTGCGAGTCCTTGGCAGTCACCGGGCGCAGTGATGATGCGCTGGCGGTTGCCGACGAGCCGTGGCCCGACCTTGCAACGGTGCCTGAAGAACGCCGCCGGGAGATCCAACAGCACCGGGCCGCAGCCTACTTGCTGTCCGGCTCCTGGTTGGACGGCGCCGGGCGTCTCCGCCAGTGCGGCCGCCGTGGTGATCCCGGCGGTACGTGGGAGGAACTCGTTGACGGCATCGTACTGGCCTCAACCGGTGATCTGCACCGTGCAGCGGGCCTGCTGCGCTCTGCCCGCGCCCAGTCGTCGGAAGCGGATCCCGACGGATTGGCACCATTGGCCGAAGCGGCCTCGGCTTACTGCCGGGCCATGCTCAATGAAGCCGGCGGAGAGGCAGGAACAGAACCCCCCCGCGGTGGGGCAAGCCCCTGGCTCATCACCCGCCTGGAACGGCACTTTCGTGCCATGGCACGGGCGGCCAGCGGCGACGTCGATGGTGCGCTGCGACTGCTGCGGCAGCAGGCGGCTGCGGACCGGTCGGCGGCGGTCGGCGCCATGGAGATGATGGCGCTGGCGGCCATGGTGCGTCTGTCCGGGGTGGACGAGGATGGCCGACTGCTGGAACTTGCCACCCGGTGCCAAGGACCTTTCGCCGATGTCTGCGAAACGTACGCGAGGGGCCTCGCTTCCGGAAACGCCAACCTGCTTCTCCAAGCGGCCGAGCAAGCGGCTAGAGCCGGTCAACTGACCTTTGCCCGCGACGTAGCCGGCCAGGCCGAGGCGGCCGCAGACAGATCGGGACGGGCCGATGTACTCCGCAGGGTCAGGCGCAAGGTTCGCACACTCCTTGAGGCCGGGACGGAATCAGGCTACGAGGCCGCCTGGCGCGGGCGCCTCACGGCGCGTGAACAGGCTGTTGCCAGGTCTGTTGCCGAGGGCCGCAGCAATCACGCTGTTGCCCGGGAACTTGGTGTCTCGACCAGAACGGTCGAAGGCCACTTGTACCAGGTGTTTTCCAAACTGCTCATTCGCAGCCGTCAAGAGTTGGCCGAGATGCTGGCTCCGGAGTCCCCTGGCCCAACCGCATGAACGTTTCCGGCTCCGGGGGCGGGCGCCGGGACCTCGTCGATGCGGTGACCGCTTGCCTCGCCGGCCAGGCAACCGGCGGAGCGGTGCTTTACGGGGACGCCGGCATAGGGAAGTCCACCGTCGCGGATGAGGTTGTCCGGAACCTTGGGGACACGGTGCGGGTGCAGCGGGTACGAGCCGAACCAACCCTGGCACACGTGCCCTACGGTGCGCTCTTTCCTTATCTGAGGGGAGTGACCCCCGCGGAGTTGGAATCTCCGCTGGCGGTCCTGCGGACGGTGCGCTCCTCCCTTGCCAAGGGCCCCGCGGGCGAGGCCCGTCCCCTGTTGCTGATCGTCGACGATGTCCATGATCTGGACGACGCGAGCAGCCATCTGCTGGCGCAACTGGTCATGGCGCGCTCGCTCAAGATCCTTGCGCTCTGTAGAAGCTGGAGCGCGCAGCCGCGGGAGCTCCTGGAATTGTGCCAGGACGGGATCCTGGAAGCCTTCGAAGTGCGGCCGCTCACGACGGCGGAAGTCCGCAACACCCTTGAACAGATGTTCGGAGGGACGGTAGCCGGCGGGACGGTGCAGATGCTGCAGCACAAGTCTTTGGGGAATCCGCACCTCCTGAAGGCCTTGGCCGCCCACGCTGCTGCAGCGGGCAATGTGGTGCAGCACCACGGAGTGTGGCGGATGATCCAGGAACCCACTGGCCTGGATCCGGGCGCACTTGATCTGTTCAAGGGACTGGTCAATGGGCTGGAGGCACCTCAGCGGCGTGTGGTGGACATCGCCGCACTGGCCGGCTCGGTGCCGGCTGCAGCGGCCGGTGCCCTCTTCGACAGTATGGCGGTCCGATCCTTGGAGGAGATGGGGCTGTTGGCGGACATGCGCACCGGAAACCTCGCCGTGCGGCTTCGGTTCCCGCCGTACGCGGACGTTATCCGATCCATGGTGCCCGCAGGACGCAGCGCGGAACTTCTCAACCAATACCTGGACGTCATGAAATGCCTGGAACCTGCACCGGAGAGAGCCAGGGTGGAACTGGTGCGCTGGCAGGTTGACGCCGGCCGGCCGCCGTCACCCGAAGAATTACTGCCTGCCGCGTGTGCCGCCAATGACGAGTGTGACCATCAGCTGGCTCTAAGGCTTGCAGATGCCGGCACAAACGGCCAGCCTGCCGCTCTGGTGGAACGAGCGCGCGCCCATTGGGGGCTGGGCGACAGCTCGGAGGCCAAAACGGCGCTGGACCTGATCCATGAGAACGTGGACCGTCGGACAATCGCGGCCGCCGCGCTGCTCCGGGCGTCCCTCGTAGAGCCGGAAGCCGGGTACCGGGTTCAGCTTGAAAAGATTTCCTCCGGTTGGATGGAAGCAGCGGCGGCGCAACCCTCGACGGCCCCGGGCGACGCTCCGGTCGCAGCGGCGTGCCTGGATGCAGCAACCGGTGCTTGGTTGCTGCAGGCTTATGCCGACATGTTGGAAGGAAACTTCGGAACGGCCCTCGACCGGCTGGAGAACGCCCCTGCCCCTGGATCTGAGGATGCTGGAGTTACCCGACTGCTTGCCGGTACCGTCAAGGCGCTTTGCCTGGCGGAAACTGGCCGTTTCAGGCAGGCGGCGGAAGCCGGGACAGAGGTCCTGAAGCTGGTCGCGGCAACTCCGTCGCTACGGTCCTTCTATCCCTTTGTCTTCTCCCGGAACGTGGAGTCCTTGTTGATCGCCGGCCGCTACCAGGAGGCAGAACGCGCCCTGGATGAATACAGCAGGACCGCGCCGTGCCGGCACCGTTGGTTTTCAGGTAACGAATCCGCTCTGCGAGGACTGCTTCTCTTTCGAAGGGGCCGGATGAAGCCCGCGGTCCAGTCGTTGGCGGAAGGTATCGGCCCGCTGCGCCACGAGGATCAAGGGATGCTGCTTCCATCCGTGCTCGGAGCCGCAGCAGCCGGAGCGGCTCTGTTGGGCAACGGCGGGCAAGCCAAAGACTTCCGGGTTGGCCTGCAGAAAGAAGCGGGCACCGGGAGCCGCCCGCGCCTGCTTGTAGCCTCTGCCTACGCTGCAGCAGCTGCATCAAGCCGCGCGGGCCCGCCGGGAACAGCACGCGCGAATCCGGTTCTTCTGCTGGACGAACTTGAAGCCTTCGCGGCAACGGCCCGTGCGGCGGGATGGGTCAGCGCAGAGAAAGAGATTCTGGAGCATCAGCTCCTGCTCGGGGACGGTAGCGGGGCGGCACGTCTCGCGGAACTGTGCGCCCCGTTGGATGGGCCCGAAACCCAGGCTTTGGCGGCTGTCGCGTCCAGCAGGGCCTCATCGGATCCGGGGGGTTTGATGGCAGCAGCCGAGATGGCAACGCGTGCGGGCAAAGATTTGCTCGCGGCCACGGCAACGTCCTGGGCATCGGACATCTACCAGCGGCAGGGGCTTCAACGCCAGCACAACGGTGCACTGCACCAATTGCGGGTAACCCTGCGCCGACTCGACGGTGTCACGACTCCTGCAACCGAACGTGCCCGGGGGAGTGCACCGGCACTGACCGCGCGGGAGCAACAAATTGTCCACTTGGTGCGCCGGGGCGCCAGCAACAAGCAGATCGCGGAGTCCTTGACGCTCTCTCCCCGGACCGCCGAGGGACACCTGTACCGGATATACCGAAAACTCGGGGTCGAGAACCGCCAGCAGCTGATCCGGTACGCCGAAGTACTGGATCAGTGAGGGCCAACAGCAAGTATCTGACGCGCAGATCCAAGTACCGCCCGCGAAGCAGCAAGTAGGCCATCGGTCATGCCGCGGCAGGAAACAGCCGAATTGTCGGTCCAAGTCGAGTGTCGGCTACTTGGGCATACATCGTAGCCGCTTCCTAGGCTGAAACTGTCGAAAGCTTCGGTAGAAACCAAGGGGGCGTGAGGCTCTCGACGACTATCGGTTCCGGGACAGTCCGCGGGCATGCGTCGGCGGGCTGTGACATCCATCCCGGCAACCGAATTTGGGGCACGGGCCTCGCCTGGGACACGGGCAGCATCGCGCATCCCCGTAGGAGCACTGCGCGCGCTGGTCGATCGCAGAATCCGTCTGGTGGAACGGATTGGGGACCCGGTTGAACAGATTGGGGAATCGTCATGATCGCAGAACTCGACAAGGTCTCGAGGGCCTGCCACACGCATGTTCACACATGCGGCGGTCCCGCACGGTCGGGCGCAGCAGAACGGGTCACCGGAGCTGTCCAGGCCTGCAGCCCGGGACTCACACGCTCCCCCCGCCCGGAGGAGACGTGCCCGGGGCGGCAGTCAGCGACAGCTAAGGCAGGTTAATGATGGATATTTTTACATCTCTGGAGTCGGAGGTCCGCAGTTACTGCCGGACCTGGGATACCGTTTTCGACTACGCCGCCGGGGACACGCTGCATAGCGAGGACGGCAGGGAGTATCTGGATTTTTTTTCGGGCGCAGGAGCACTCAATTACGGGCACAACAACCCGCTTCTGCTGGAGCCGCTGATTACTTACTTGCGCTCCGGGTCGGTCATCCATTCACTCGATATGAAGACGACGGCGAAGCGACGATTCCTGGAGACGTTCCTGGAACTAATCCTGATCCCTCGCGGTCTCGACTATAAGGTCATGTTCACCGGCCCCACCGGGACGAACAGCGTCGAAGCGGCGCTGAAGCTGGCGCGCAAGGTTACCGGCCGGCACCAAGTGCTGAGCTTCACCAATGCGTTTCACGGGATGACCCTTGGCGCACTGGCGGTAACGGGCAATTCACTAAAACGCCAAGGCGCAGGAGTTCCGCTCAATAACGCCTCTAGCTTCCCTTATGACGGCTACTTCGATCAGCCGACGGAAGATTTCCTGTGGCTGCAGCATGCGTTGGAGGACAGCGGGTCCGGACTGGACAAACCCGCCGCGGTCATAGTGGAGACGGTTCAGGGCGAGGGAGGGCTCAGAGCGGCCAGTGGAAGTTGGCTGCGGCGACTCTCCGATATCTGTCACCAGCACGGCATGCTTCTGATCGTCGATGATGTCCAGGCCGGGTGTGGACGTACGGGCACGTTCTTCAGCTTTGAGGAAGCAGGTATCCAACCCGATATTGTCTGCCTGTCGAAATCACTGTCCGGTTTCGGACTGCCGCTTGCCGTCATGTTGTTGAAACCCGAACTGGACATCTGGAAGCCGGGAGAGCACAACGGTACCTTCCGCGGCCATAACCCGGCCTTCGTAACCGGGACCGCGGCCCTGGAACACTTCTGGAACGGTCGGGGATTCGAACGAGACATCGCGGCACGGTCCGCACAGTTGCATGCAGCTCTGGCAACGATGGCGTCCGGCATTGAAGGCGCCCTTGTCCGCGGTCGAGGGCTCTTGGCAGGCGTGTATTTCCCGGACCGGACAATGGCACGAAAAGTTGCCGCCGAATCCTTCGCCCGTGGCTTGCTTGTAGAAACCTCCGGGCCGGAGGGAGAAGTGCTCAAAGCCATGCCTGCATTGACTATCAGCGCGGAAAACATGACCCGCGGGCTTGACCTGCTTGCAGAGGCTGTCCGATCGGTTGCCGGTGAATGGCTTGACGAAACGCCGGGCAGCCGCGGTGGGGACGTCCTCAGGCCGCGGGCGTCCAGTTCGGCGCTGCTGCGCGCAGTGAGCACGCCGAGCCGAGCACACATTGGCAAATAGGCGGTTAGCTCTGGACGGGCGCAGCAGGGCAATCCGGAGTGTTGGCGGGGCAGCGACCGCACCCGAGGTGCAGCGGCAGCCCAGCAAGTTTGGGGGTCAGGGTGAAAAACTTTAAGCGCATAGATGAGGCCATGGATGAGGCTGCTGTCCGCATGGCACAGGACTCATTCGAGCTGCCGCGCAGCGCCTCGAGGCTCGGCGAGCCACTGCCGTGGGGCGAACGAGCGGAGGCGGCGGGCACGGCTGGACGCTCAACCAACATCATCGTGCAGAAGTTCGGTGGCTCGTCGGTGGCGAATGCCGACGGCATTCGTCGCGCCGCTCACCGAGTGGCTGAGACACAGGCGTCTGGATATCAAGTCGTTGCGGTGGTTTCCGCCATGGGCGACACCACCGACGAGTTGTTGGATCTCGCGGCTAGTGTTTCGCCGCATCCCCCTGCCCGCGAACTCGACACCCTGCTGACGACCGGCGAACTCGTTTCGGCGGCCTTGCTGGCGATCGCCTTGGCCGATCTGGGCGTCGATGTCCGGACCTTCACAGGCAGCGAGGCGGGCCTCATCACCGACGACTGCCACGGCAAAGCTCACATTATCGATGTCGATCCGCGCCAAGTCCGTGCCTGCTTGAAGAACGGTCAGGTCGCCGTCGTGGCAGGGTTTCAGGGCAAAAGCCTTAAAGGGAAGACGGTCACCACTCTGGGGAGGGGTGGTTCGGACTTGACCGCCGTCGCACTCGCCGCAGCACTCGGCGCAGGCGTCTGCGAGATCTATACGGATGTCGACGGTATTTATACGGCAGATCCGCGGATCGTTCCCAACGCGCGCAAGATCGATGTACTCGCCAGCGAGGAAATGCTCGAGTTCGCAGCCGCGGGGGCAAAAGTTCTCCACCTCCGATGCATCGAATACGCTCGCCGCTTCGGTATTCCGATCCATGTCCGTTCTTCGTTCGTGCAAAAGCGGGGCACCATGATCCTGCCCAGTCTCGATCAACCCCGTTCGGATGCGCACGCAGGCGAAAAGACTCTGGTTTCGGGCGTGGCAAGCGTCAACTCCGCCGCACAAGTCACCATCGCCGGAATCCCGGCCTGCTCGAGGACTGCCGCGCGACTCCTTCAGGAGCTCGCCGCATCGGGGCTGAACATCGAAATGATCGCCCAGAATTCGCGGGACCCGGGGACCGGAATCGCCGACATCACCTTCACCCTCCCATCTACGGAGGCGTCGGCAGCCATAGCGGCCCTGGACGCGGCCCGGAGCCGCATCGGATTTGAAGCCCTGTATCACAAGGGAGAAGTGGGCAAGGTCTTGCTCACCGGACTGGGGATGCGCTCTTCGCCCACCACCCTCAGCACTTTCTTCAGAGCACTTTCGGACGCCGGGATCAGTCCGGAGATGATCTCGATTTCCGAGCTGTGCATTGCGGCCGTGGCACGGGCCGATGAGCTTGCCGATGCTGTCCGCGCTCTGCAGGACGCCTTTGGTCTCACGCCGCCGGACAAGGAAGCGGCGGACGACCGTACGCCGGACACGGAAGCGGCGGGCGACCAAACGCCGGACACGCTTCCGCAGTTCGAGGTTCAAGCGCTCGCCGCTAGCCGGCCGGGATCTTCCGCATGACGTCTGACTGGGGAGGAAGGAGCAGCTTAGGCAATGTGCCGAGCCGGCACAAGGACATCAGCTTTCTGCGCCACGCGAGCAGGGACTGACCCCAGTGACCCATACACCCAAATGCAGTGCAGAAACGGGAGGTACCAATGGCGCCAGCCGAGAACTCGTACCTTGGATCAGAGGACACCACCATGCTGGTCAGGCAGTCCCACGCGCGGACGCCGGCCGGCGCTCATAAAGCGGCGTCCAAAGAATTAGTCGCGCTGGCGGCGCCAACGGACCCCGCCCCGTCAGGAGCCAGCGAACGCACCGGCAGCACAATCCCTCCCGCCTCCGGCGTGTACTCAGGGGGGCCTGCACCGATTCCTCGCACGTTGCTGGACATCCTCTTTCGCTCCGTGGACGAGTACCCGGACGCGCTGGCGTTGGATGACGGCACCACCTCATTGAATTACCTGGCGCTGCTGGAGCGGATCGAGTCCCTGGCCCTGAACCTGCGCGAACGCGGGATCGGTGCCGGAGACCGGGTCGGCATCCTGATGGCCCTTGGTACGGTCGACCTCTACATCGCAGTGCTGGCCGTACTCGTTCGCGGAGCGGCATGCGTCCCTGTCGATCCTGACGAGCTCGGTGACCGAGCCGCTTTGGTATGGGAAGCGGCCGAAGTATGCGCGGTAGTCGGACCCGGGCTTCGGGTCCGTCCCGTCATCGGAGCGCCCGCCCACGGAGAGGCTCGCCCGCCCACCGCCGACGACGATGCATGGATCATCGTCAGCTCAGGCTCGACCGGCCAATACAAGTCAATCGCAGTGTCGCACCGGTCGGCGGCCGCCTTTGTGGACGCTGAAGCGTCGGTCTTCTGCGCCGAGGACCCGCTCGGGCCCCGCGATCGTGTGCTGACCGGTCTCTTCGGCAGGTCCGGCCTGTGCCACGAAATGTGGCTGGCGTGGCGGCACGGCGCCTGCTTGGTGCCGGCACCTCCCGAGGTCATCCGCTCAGGCGAAAACCTGGGCCCGTGGCTGGTGCAACGGGGTATCACCGTGGTCCCAACGGCGTCTGCCCTCGCTGCACTATGGCAGGCGGAATCGCTGCAAGACGTCCGGTTGCTGATCTTCGGCGAGGAATGCCCACCGCATCTTGCGCCGCGGCTGGCCGCCCCCGGCAGGGAAGTATGGCACACGTACCGTCCCATCGAGGCCATCGTCGCCTGTGCTCCAGCCCATGAGTCGACTCCGGCGGGCATCGGCCGGCCGCTGCCCGGCTGGCAACTGGCCGTAGTGGACAGGAACGACCAGCCTGTCGCCTGGGGCGAAGAAGGAGAACTGGTCATCGGCGGGGTTGGCTTAGGCCGCTGCCTCGATCCAGGCGAAGACGTCGAGAAATATGCTCCCCTGGGCGCCCTCGGCTGGCCCCGAGCCTACCGCACTGGGGATTTTGTTCGCGCCGATCCTGAAGGCCCGGTGTTTGTCGGTCGGGCCGGCGGGCAGGCAGAACCCGCAGGGCGAAGAGTCGAATTGAGCGAGACGGAGCTCAGCGCAGCACCGTACGAGGTGCGCTCGGGCGGTCCGGCAACCGCAACCGACGTAGTTCACGAGCCGATGACGACCGCGGTAGACCTGCTGCTGCAGTCCCCGCACCGCCAAGAGGTGCGGTGGTCTCCGGGCGAGCGCCTGGAGGAGCTCTTCGAGAGCCGATGCGACTTGTTGCGCCGCGAAGGCCGGGCAGGCCAGTTGGCGGTCGACTCCGCGGACTCGAGGTTGACCTACGATCAGCTCGACGCGCGGGCCAATCAGCTGGCCCGGCATTTGCTCGACGACGGAGCCCAGGCCGGCGATCGCATTGCGCTGTTGTTCGACCACGCCGTGTGGGCCTATGTCTCAATACTGGCGGTGCTGAAGATCCGGGCGGCGTATGTGCCGCTGGACGCGGGATTTCCGCCGGACCGGATGGGTTACATCATGGAGGACTCCGGGGCCAGCCGCGTGCTGACCTTGAGCCACCTGGCCAGTCTGTTGCCGGAGGACTGCCCGCGCGCCCTGAGTTTGGACACGGCCGCCGCGGACATTGCAGCCATGTCCGGCTCCCGGCTCGCAGACAGCGAGAAGCCCGCCCCTGTCGAGAACCTGGCCTACGTCATCTACACTTCGGGCTCCACGGGCCGTCCCAAAGGGGTGGCCATCGAACACTCCAGCATTTGCAACTTCGTCCGGGTCGCCGCCGAGGTCTACGGATATCAGGGCGACGACCGCGTCTATCAGGGACTGACGATCGCCTTCGACTTTTCTGTCGAGGAGATGTGGGTGCCGTGGATGGTCGGGGCGACGTTGGTGCCCAAGCCGAGTTCGAAGAGCCTGCTCGGGGTTGACCTGGAACGGTTTCTGCTCGACAACCGTATTACCGCGATGTGTTGTGTACCCACCCTGTTGGCCACACTGGAGCACGAACTCCCTGACCTGCGTTTTCTGCTGGTCTCGGGTGAGGCGTGCCCGCGCGATCTGGCCGAGCGTTGGTACCGGCCCGGCCGCAGATTCCTCAATGTCTACGGGCCCACCGAAGCGACCGTGACCGCCACGTGGGACGTTCTGCATCCCGACAAGCCGATCACCCTCGGCCAGCCGCTGCCGACCTACACGATCATGATCCTGGATCCCGACGAGCCGCGTGCCCTGCCACGGGGAGAGACAGGCGAGATCGGCATCGCCGGGATCGGGCTTGCGGTGGGTTATGTGAATCATCCCGAGAAGACTAATGCGGTCTTTATCCCCGACTTCATGGGCATTTCGAATAACCCATCGGGACGCATCTACCGCAGCGGCGACCTTGGGCGGATCAACGACGACGGGCTGATCGAGTACTACGGCCGAATCGATACCCAGGTCAAAATCCGCGGGTACCGGATCGAGCTGTCAGAGATTGAATCGGTGCTTCTGCAAATCCCCGGGATCGCGCAGGCAGTCGTCGAGACCCATGAGTCGGCACCGGGGATGACAGAGCTTGCCGCGTTCTATACGTTGCGCCAAGGGGTCTCCGAACTCGCGCCCGAGGAGATCAGGGAAGAGCTCCGCGACCGGCTGCCGGGCTACATGATCCCGGCCTTCTATGAGCAGCTTGAGACCATGCCGATGCTGCCCAGCGACAAGGCCGACCGGAAAAACCTGCCGACACCCAGCAACCGGGTGAGCGCTTCAGCCGAGGGCGAGTACTGCGAACCGGCGACGGACGCCGAGGCGGCTCTCGCCGAGCAGCTTGCTGCCGTGTTGGGATTGGAGCGCGTCTCCGTCGAGGCTCACATGTTCGAGAATCTCGGGGCCAACTCCCTGATAGTTGCGCGATTCTCCGCCGCGCTGCGCACGAACACCGACCTGCCGCCGGTTGATCTGCAGGTCATCTACGAGCATCCGACGATCCGAGAGCTCGCCGCTGCACTTACTTCCCCGACAGCCCCCCACGCTTGGGCAGCACAGGAACCGCACCCCAGGCCCAAACGAGGGCGGGCCGGCACTTTCGACGTCGTGCTCTGCGGTGCCCTGCAAGCCGCACTCGCCATCGGCTACTCCTACACCTTCCTCACGGCGATCACGGCCGGCTTCACCTGGGTCATTGCAGGGGAGGGCGTCCTGGAGACCTGGGGGCGATCGGTCGTCGTCGGATTCAGCTTCTTTCTGGCCCTCAGCATCGTGCCGATCCTGCTGAAATGGCTGCTCCTCGGACGATGGGAAGAGCAGAACATCCGCATCTGGTCCCTGGCCTACGTCAAGTTCTGGTTTGTCCGGGCGCTGGTCAGACTCAACCCGTTGGCCTTCTTCGTCGGGACCCCCATCCTTCCCTTCTACCTGCGGTTGCTGGGAGCCAAGATCGGATCCAACGTCACCATCCTCACCCCCATCACTCCGGTATGCACCGACCTCTTGACGATCGGCAGCGGGACGGTGATCAACAGGGATGCGTTTTACCTGTGCTACCGGGCCCACGACGGGTGGATCCAGACCGGCCGGGTCACGCTTGGCCAGGACGTCCTGGTGAGCGAGAGGTGCGTGCTGGACATCAACTCCACGATGGGCGACGGAGCTCAATTGGGTCACTCGTCGTCCTTGCAGCGGCTGCAATCCGTACCCGCCGGCGAAAGCTGGCACGGGTCCCCTGCGGTGCCGACCAACGTGAACTACCGGTTCGTCGAGCCGCTGCCGTGCAGCCGGCGGCGGCGGGTCACCTTCAGCGTGCTCCTCCTGCTCAACAACACTGTCCTGTTCGGCCCGTTGCTTCTACTGGCCATTGCGCTGCTCCTGCCGGCCTACGGGGAAACCGGCCATATGGACCACACAAACCCGGGCTTCTACGCGGATCTGGTATTCGCTTCATTCGTCGTGCTGTTTGGTGGCATGTTCCTCGGTCTGGCCGCAATGTTCACGGTTCCCCGGCTGCTCAACCTCCTCATTAAACCGGGGCAGGTTTATCCGATGTACGGGCTGCGCTACGCCGCCCACCGGCTCATCTTCCGGCTGACCAACGTCTTCCAGTTCATGCACATCACCGGGGACAGCTCCCTGGCTGTGCACTACCTTCGTCTGCTGGGTTACAAGCAGCCAAATGTTGAGCAGACAGGATCGAATTTCGGGACGGAACTCGACCATGACAACCCTTACCTGACTACCGTCGGATCCGGAACGATGATCTCCGACGGCGTGTCGATCAGTAACGCCAACTACTCAGGTACGTCCTTCAGCGTCTCCGAGGTGAAAATCGGGGCGAAGAACTTCTTCGGCAACGACATTCCGTATCCGTCCCGCGCCCGTGTCGGCGACAACGTTCTCTTCGGCAGTAAAGTCATGATTCCCATCCATGGCGAGGTTCGGGAAAACGTCGGCCTGCTCGGATCACCGGCGTTCGAGATTCCCCGGTCGGTCAATCGCGACCTCAAAACGGACCGGCGGGAAGAAATGATCCGCCGGCTGCCGGCCAAGAACCGGCACAATGCCGTCTCCCTTGGGCTGTACCTGGCGAGCCGGTGGGTCCTCATCCTCGCCGGCATGCTGGCCTTTTCACTCGCCCTCATACTCTTCCCGGGCGTTCCGGGACTCGGGCTGTACCTGGGCACCGTCAGCTTCGGCGCCTTCATGATCGCCTTCTTCATCGTGCTCGAGCGTGCCGCCCAAGGATTCAAAGCCATGGTCCCGACCGTTTGCTCCATCTACGACGTCAGATTCTGGCGGCACGAACGGTTCTGGAAGTTCATCACGTATCCGCTGTATTTCTTTGACGGCACCCCGTTCAAGCCCCTGTTCTGGCGTCTGCAGGGCGTGCGGATGGGTAAGCGTGTCTTTGACGACGGCTGCGTCATCCCGGAGAAGACGCTGGTGACCATCGGTGACGACGCGACTCTCAATAACTCCAGCGTCGTCCAGTGCCACTCCATGGAGGACGGCGTCTTCAAACTCGACGCGATCGCCCTCGGCCGGGGAGTCACCTTGGGCGTCGGGTCCTACCTGCTCTACGACGTCGTCATTGGCGACGGCTCGGTCCTGGAGGCCGATTCCCTCTTGATGAAGGGTAGCCAAGTGCCGGAGGGCGCGCGGTACGGCGGCAACCCCGCACGAGAGATCGTTTAGACAGCGAAAGAGAAGGACGAACATGAGCCGTATTCCGGACAGGCAGGGACGCGACCCCGGCCCCGCAGACGCTAAATCGATGCAGAAGCGGAGCCGATTGGTCGGCATCGACGCGGCCCGTGGCCTCGCCCTCATCGGGATGATCGCCATTCACATTTTGCCGGACGCGAACCAGGACACCGGCGAGCCCACTTTGGCGTGGATCTTGTTCGCCGGTGACTCCGCTGCGCTGTTCGCCCTCCTTGCCGGAGTGGGTTTGGCCCTGTCCTCCGGGGGGAACAGACCGCACACGGGGCCGAGGATGGCCGGGGACCGACTGGGACTGGCCGTTCGGGCCGTCCTGATCGGAGCCATAGCCCTGGCGATCGCGCCCTTCTTGCAGCAGGAGGATCCTCCTGCCAACGGCATCTTGATCTACTATTCGGTATTCTTCTTGCTCGCCATTCCTTTCTTGCATCTGCGGCCCAGAACCTTGTTCATCAGCGCGGCCGTCTTCGGCATCGTCTCGCCGATCCTCCTGCAGAAGCTGGATCCATTCCTCCCGACATCGTCGACGTTCAACCCCGCCGTCGGGCATTTCTTCTTCGAACCCGCCGGCGTGGTCTCGGATTTACTGCTGACCGGCTCATATCCGGCGCTGGCCTACATGTGTTACATCCTGACCGGCCTTGGCATCGGACGGCTGGACCTGCGAAGGCCCAGGGTGCAGGGATATATCGCCGGTATCGGTGCAGGCCTGGCGATCTTGTCCAACGCGGCCTCCGCCATCCTGCTGTACGCCATGGGAGGCTTCGAGCAATTGGTGGCCACCAGCGGGATGACGGGGGAAGAGTTGGACAACGGCCTTATCTTCGGGCCAGGGATCATTCCGGACACCTCCGCGTGGTGGCTGGCGATCGCGACGCCGCACTCGAACATGCCCCTGGCCATCGCCAGCAGTCTGGGGCTCGGTCTGTTGGCGGTCGGTGTGTTCCTCCTGATCGAAGGGGCGGCCGCACGCTTGCTGACGCCGCTTGCCGCAATGGGCTCGATGACCCTAACCCTTTACTCCGCACACCTGCTCGCGCTGAGCCCTGAGCTGCACTACGAGGCACCCTTCCTGTGGTTCATCGTGCATTTGACGGTCGCCCTCGCCTTCGCCCTGATCTGGAGACGGTGGATGGGACAAGGCCCATTGGAGAGACCGGTCGCCGCGGGCGCCAAGAACTTCCGGCAAATCGTGGACGACGGATCATCGTCCCCCACGGCTGCTTCAGGAACGGCTTCCCGCTGATTCGGGACCTCCTGGCCCCCGGGGGGAATGCTTTGGGCTGCACCGACCATTAGGTAGCCGATTGCTTTTCGGGCCCCGGTTCACTCTGGGGCCCCGTTCATCCCCGCTCATTCTGCCGACTCTAAACCTGCCGTCGGACATTGCCCGGCCCCCGGAGCCGGCAGCTAGAATGCTGTGGTGATGTTGCACTCATGAGGACGACATGAAACTCCACTGGCCCAGGCGCCGGAGATCCCTTGTCCTCGTCGCGGCGCTCGGGCTGGTTGCTCTCCTGGCCGCGCTTGTCCTGGCTTCTGTGCGGGCGGAGCGACCCGGGCCGCAGGCGCAGGCTTCCACAGCGTATGAGCACCTAAAAGAGTTTCAAGCACTCGCCGATGATCACGGCGATCGAGCTATTGGCACCGACGGATATGAGGCAGCGGCTCAGTACGTAGAACGGGAACTCGAGAGTGCGGGTTATCAAAGCACGCGCCAGTACTTTACGTTCGAAACACGTGGCGAAAGCTACGAGTCTTTCAACATCATTGCCGAGACGGCCGGCGGCAGTGACGACAACGTGATAATGCTGGGCGCCCACCTCGACGGGGTGCGGAACAGTCCGGCGATCAATGACAACGCCTCCGGTGCGGCGGCCCTGCTGGAGGCCGCGCAAGAACTCAGCCAACGGGGTGAACCAAATAATAAGGTGCGCTTCGCATGGTGGGGGGCGGAAGAGTTTCCGGAGGCGTTCGGCTCCAAGCATTATGTCGAAGATCTGGCAGAGCACGACAGCGGCGAACTTGACCACATCGCCGCCTATCTGAACATCGACATGGTAGCCTCGCCCAACTACGTCATCGCGGTCTACGACCCACAGAAATCCGACGACGACTCCGAGTGGGAGGTGCCCGACGGGTCGGAGGAGATCATGCAGTTCTTCACCGACTACTTCGACTCCCGTGCCCAGCCCTGGGTGCCAACGGAATGGAACTTCTATTCCGATCAAGTGGCGTTCATCGAGGAAAATATTGCTGTGGGCGGCCTCTTCACCGGCAGCGACGAGAGAAAAACCGCCCGGGAGAGCATCCTTTTCGGTGGCGCACCAGGGCAGCCACGAGACCCGAACTACCACAAATCGGGCGATGACATCAGCAACGTCGACTTGGAGGCGCTGGGCATTATGACCGACGCGATCACCCATGCCGCCACCAGCCTGGCTGAAGACAGCAGCGCGCTGGAGTAAGCGGGTGCAGGATTCGGGCCAGCGCCTCGACCCTGATAAACTTCTGGCATTGCCTAGGCGAGGGAGAGCCGGAACCGGTTCTCCGTTATCGACGGTGGCTAGCAGCTTCGTTCTCTGCACTGGTATCGGTGCGGCGGGTCGGTCTCTAGGCACCCGCCTCAAAACCACCCAGCACAAGGAGAACATTATGTCCGACCAGAAGCTTGCAGCTGAAGTCCGCAGCGAATTCGGCAAGGGCGCCGCGCGCCGGGCCCGCCGCAACGCCCAGATCCCCGCCGTTATTTACGGTCACGGGGCAGAGCCGCTGCACGTGCTGCTTCCGCAGAAGGCCACGACGCTGGCGCTGCGTACCTCCAACGCGCTGCTGACCCTGGACATTGACGGGGACGAGCACCTGGCCCTGGCCAAGGACATCCAGCGCGATCCGATCGCCCAGATCATAGAGCACGTTGACCTGCTCACCGTGCGCAAGGGCGAGAAGGTTCACGTCGACGTCAACATCCACGTCGAAGGCGAAGTTGCCCCGGGCGCCATCTTGGATCTGGAAGAGTTCACCGTTCTGGTCGAGGCCGATGCGACCGCTCTGCCGGAGGCGCTGACCATCAACGTTGAGGGCCGTGAGGTTGGCGAGCACGTTCACGCCACCGACATTCAGCTGCCTGCCGGCGTCAGCCTGCTGATCCCCGAGGACACCGTCATCGCCGCGGTTTCCGCTCCGACCGTGGCCGAGCCTGAAGCCGCTGAAGGCGAAGCCGCCGAGCCGGCTGCCGAGACCCCGGCCGAGTAACAACACGGCCTCAAAGCCCCCGGCGACGCGCGTGCGCATTCGCCGGGGGCTTTGGTCTATCCCTAGGATGATCTTGAATCCTTCGCATCTACCGTCCGAGGAGCACCCGTCTACGTGAGCACCGACACCTGGCTGATAATCGGTTTGGGGAACCCGGGCCCCGGCTACAGCGGCAATCGGCACAACGTCGGACAGATGGCCCTCGACGAGCTGGCCGGCAGGGTCGGCGGTTCGTTCAAGTCGCACAAGGCGCACGCACAGGTTTTGGAAGGGCGCCTGGGAATTGGCGGGCCCAGGGTTGTGCTCGCCAAGCCACTGACGTTCATGAATCTGTCCGGGGGACCGACGTCGGCGCTGTGCCGGTTTTTCTCAATCGAACCGGACCACGTGGTCGCCTTGCACGACGAGATCGACATCCCCTTCAATACGATCAAACTCAAGATCGGCGGGGGAGAGGGCGGGCACAACGGACTCCGCGACATGTCCAGGGCGCTGGCGACCAAGGATTACTACAGGATTCGCATAGGCGTTGGCCGCCCGCCGGGCCGGATGGATACGGCGGACTACGTGCTGCGCGATTTCTCGACGGCGGAAAAGAAAGACCTTCCCTTCCTTTTGGACGATGCAGCAGACGCGGTGGAACTGCTCCTGTCCGACGGGCTTCTCGCCGCGCAGCAAAAGTATCACGCCAACGCCAAGCAGGGGTGAGTGTCAGGAAGACCGCAGGGGTATCCCGCGGGTCATGGGCGCGGCGACCTAACCCAAGAACGAGTGGTGACTACTCGTGTCAGGTCGCCCTCGGCTCTTTACGCTGAGAAGGTGTTGTTGCGCCGTCAAGGCGGAGTCGCAATACCGTGCGCGTGGAGCTGAAGGGCCCGGGCGCATCCAGCCGACCGGCGGGGTTGGCGAAAGCCAGAGGAACCGCGAAGGCGGAACCTTCCCCCCAGGCCCCGTCGGTCTCTGCTGGATAACGAAGAAATTCGGGCTCGGGAACAAAGACGGTCCAATGCGGAAGCAACAGGGATCGTCGTAGCGGACGGTCAACTGAGTCGCCGCCTAACGCAGGTCCGCGATGGAGGGCTGGGCGCCGGCGCAAGGCGTCACACAACCGTGGATTGGCACGCCCGCACCAACCGTGCATAAAATCGTTTCAGCCTGAGTGGCTCCCCGAGCGGGGCCGACGATGGGCGGCCTGAAGAGACCGGGCCACCCCCATCCCATCGTCGGCCCCTTTTTCATGGCCATTCCGATGCAGGCGTGCCGCGGGCAAACCTCGGGTTGCGCTGCGTCGGGGGCATTTAACGCAGCGCAACCCTTCGGTCAGGGATTCTGCCCGCCTGCGCAGGGCGGGCTCGTCCCCGTCTAGCGGGACTACGGCGGTTCCGGCTCGATCGATCCGGACTGCCGCAGGCCTAGTTTCGAACGACGCGGGGAGCTTTTAACCCCGCGTGCGTGTGGACTTCCCTCTGCCGCAGCGCCAGAAGCTGCCGGATACGGCGAAGAGCAATAGGCCCGGTGGGTGTCTGTTCCAGTTGTTCGACTGCCGCGCCGAGCCGTTCGGCAGCCTCGGCTGCCAAAGAAACGCGCGGCGGCGTACGAACAGACGAGGGGTCGAGCAGCGCCCTCTCGAGTTCGGCGGCCAATGACTGCTGATCCTGCACGAGGATCGCGTCCCCGTGCTGCGCCATCGTCTCGGTAAACGCAATCTGGTGCCCGTCGACGACCTCCCGCAGTTCCGGCCGCCGGGGCACCGCGATCGGCAGATGGCCGGCCTCACGGGCATCGAGGATGGAGCCTGGCCCGCCCTGGACGACGACGACGGTGGCAGTTCGATACAGTGCCAGCAAGTCCTCGCGCGGCATTCTGGTGACCCCGTCTGCGTGCCGGGGCGGACGGCTGGCTCCGTGCTGCACAAGGCACGACGGTGGATCGGAAAGACCGGCCAGCCAGTCGTCGATCCAGTCGACCAAGCGGTCGAACGTGTGATGGTCGGTTCCCAACGAGACCACGACCTGCGGAGCGGGGTGCGCGCTGTTCACAGTACCGGTCCGATATTCACGGCTTCGGGGTAGAAGCGCCGCTGTTCTTCCCACTGGATGCAGAAGAGCTCGGACAAAGGGTAGCAAAGGCGGCCGCTCAGGGTCGGCATGGTAATCCGATCAAAGCACTCTATGTACACCGTGTGGATGCCGAGCAGGCGGGCGACCAGGAAGAACGGGACACTCACGCCGGCGCCAACGGAAACCACCACGTCGGGGCGCTCCCGGCGGAGCGTCGGCCAGGCCAAAAGCAGGTTTCTGATGGCATTGCGGACATTCCTGGTGGTGGGATAAAAGCACCAGGTGACGTTTTCGTTGTGCAAAGCAGCCTCGACCTCGGGCCGCTGGAACGTCACCCAACTGCGGGCGTGCTGGCTCCACCACTTATCCAACGGCAGCAGCTGGGCCAGATGCCCGCCCGCCGACGTCACGAACATGATTTTCATGCGCCGTCCTCCCCCTACCGGGATGCGCCCCAAGGCACCCCGGATCACCGACCTCTGCGGTGATAAAGCGAGCCTATTGACAGGTGGCGGCCGATACACGAGTGGTGCTTACCGGGATCCCGAAGCTGCCCCGGCCTGGGCCGTTTCCGCTACGGGCTTGCCGGAGAATGCGCGCGAGGATCCAGAATGCTTTCCCGGAGCAGAACAGGAGAACACTCGGCTTTGCGGTGATGGGTACGGGCATTACTTGGCCGGGGCGCACGATTGCTACCTGCATGTTGCGCACTTGGAGACACCCCCTCCATAGACGCGGCGCGGAATCGGCTTTAGACTGTGGACCTCACCGGTTGGGGACCGGGCCTTGCGGACCTTGGGGGAACGCAGCCCGTGGCCGGTGCGAACGCGTGGCCGATGCCAATGCACGGCCGCGTCTGAGCGACTTTGGGGGGAGACGCTGATGACTGCTGTTTTTAATGGGCCGTTTAATGGTCCGCTTGCCGACTCTATTTCACCCGGCCGCCGCCGTCTGGCAGAGGACATCTTCGCGGCACTGCAACAAGGCCAGCAGGGGGTGCTGGTGATTGGTGCCGCCGGCATGGGGAAATCCACCATCGCCCAGCAGGTGCTGAAGTGGTTCGGCCCGGAAACACACGTCGAATTTGTTCGGGGAAGCCAGGCCTCGTCCCGCACCAGCTACGCCCCGTTGGGAATCCTGCTCGGGGGAGTGGGCGACGACGGACTGGAGCACCCGGCGCTCGTTCTCGAGGGAATCGCTGCTACGCTGCTGAACCGTGCCAAGGGCAAACGGATCGTCCTGTTCGTGGACAACGCCGAGAATCTCGACGCGTTCACCTCCGCTGCCTTGGCCCAATTGGCGCGCGCCGGAGTCGTTACACTTTTTGTGGCCAGCCAGGACGTTGCGGCCGGCGACCGCGCCTTTATGCAGCTGTGGATCGAGGGAGACCTCCGCCGGTTCGACGTTGCTCCGCTGGATCCGGCAGACAGTGAGGCGCTGCTGACCGAAATTCTCGGGGGCAACATATCTTCCGTCGCTGCACGGTCGCTGTGGCTGAACACCGGTGGAAATCCGCGCTACCTGCGGGTTCTGGCCCGAGACCAGGTGGCAGCACGGACTTTGGTTGAGCAGGGCGGGACGTGGGTGTTGGCGCAGCCGCTCGTCTTCACGGGAGACATTGCAGAGGTGATGCGGCCGCGGTTGCTGCAACTGCCTCCCGGGCATCGGCGCCTCGTCGAGCAACTGGCGCTGGCGGGCGGCGTCACGCTCTCGGCTCTGCAGCGGTTGGCCGACCCGCTGACTCTGGAACACTTGGAGGCCCGCGGTACCATCACGGTCGACCTGGGCGCCGACCCGCTGGTGCGGGTGGGCGGTCACTTCCTGGGCGGAGTCGTCAAGAGCATGCTCACGCCCGGCCGGACGCGTGCACTGTGGGATGAGGTCGCGCACGTGCTGCACCCCGCGGAAGTGCCGGAGCGCTACCTGCCGGATCTCGGCATCTGGGCGTTGGAGGGGGGCGCCGCGCTGAACCCGGAAGAGACCCTGCGGGCTGCTGCTGCCGCCAACGACCAGCTGGAGCCGGGACGCGCGCTGCAGTTGGTCCGGGCGCTGGGCCGGCAACACCGCTGCGCGGCCGGCCTCCGGGAAGAAGCCCGGGCACTGCTGTTGCTGGGAAAGCCGAGCCAGGCCGCAGACCTGCTGGCGGCCCACCTCCCGGAGGACGGCAAGGACCCCATGGCTGCCCTGGTCGCGCTGGCCGGCGAGCGTCTCGCCGTTTCGCGGGCCACGGGCGGAACCATCGACCCCTGCTTGGAGGAGCTGAGAAACCTGCGCGCAAGGCTCGCCGCAGAACTGCAAGCGGTGACGGAGACCAATGAAGGGCACGTTCTCGGTGATGCAGCCCGTGCGAAGGACATACTGGAAACCACGATCGATGAAACCCTGCTGATCGAAGCAGACCAGGCCGCTTTCGACGGCCGGTACGGGCAAGTCTCCAAGCTGGTCAAGCTGCTGCGCGACGACTGGGACAAACCGCCGCAGACCAGGCTCCGCGCCGGAGCCCTTCTCTGCGAAGCATGGGCGGTCATGGGCCGGCAAACGGAAGCGCATAACCTGGGAAACATGCTGCTCGCGGAGCTGGCGGATCGGCGCCTGCCCAAGGTGTTGCGTGACTTCGTGGAAACCCGGATTTTCACGTCCCTCATCGTGGCAGGGCGGCTTGATTCATGCCTTGGCTATTGCGAAACCTTCGCGGCGCAGGCGGGGACATTCCTGTGCAGCGACGGGAGCGAGCTGGCCTTGGGACTGGTCCACGCACGCGCCGGTCGGGCGGAAAAGGCCCTTGCTGCCTTGCTACCGGCCATCAGCCAGCTGAGAGTGGCCGGCAACAGCGGCGGCGTCGGCCTTGCCAACGCGGCGGCCGCCTACTCCTACTCCCTGCTGTCGGACGAGAAGAATGCCCGCCGCCACCTGGCCGCAGCCGCTTCTTCACCGGGACGTCCCCGCCGGGTGACGGCCCGGGCCACGGAATACTTCAGCATCCTTGCGTCCCAGCGGCTGCGGCGGGATGACGACGCAGCAGCGGCGCTGGATCAGACGGGCGCCGAAGAACTGGCCGCCGGGAATTCCGGTGCGGCCATGATTTTTCATGCTGCCGCAGCGCGGGTGGGCGGCAGGTCCTATGCCCGCCAGCTGCAGGCATCGGCTGCCGCCTGCGACGGCGAAACCGCACGGCTCTGCCATGAGTACAGCCAGGGTCTGATGTCCCAAGACCCCGTGATTCTGCTTGAAGCAGCCGAAAGTGCAGCGGCGCTGGGCGACGTCCTGTTCAGCTACGACGCCGCCCGTGCCGCCCAGAGCGCTGCGGTCACAGGAGGCGACCGCGCGGCGGCCCGTAAGGCGCGCGCCTTGGAAAACGCGGGCTACCGCATGCTCCGGGACTCCAGCACCATCGTTGCCATGCTGGAGTCTCTGAGTCCCTTCGAACTGACCTTGGCGCAACTGGCCGCGCAAGGCAGCAGCAGTGCAGCGCTGGGCCGGAGGCTGCATCTGTCGCCACGGACCGTTGATTGGCACTTGGGCAAGATGTTCGCCCGGCTCCATGTCTCGGGCCGCGCCGATTTGCGCGAACTGCTGGGAGCGGCGGGGTCGGCGTCATGACTGATACAGGTCAAGGACGCAGGCTGGTGGGGCGGGACGCCGATGTCATGGCTGCCACCGAGAACATCCGCAATGGCAACGGGGCATGGATCGTCGCTGAATCCGGGCTGGGCAAAAGCGCCTTGGCGGCCGCCGTGCTGCAGGAACTGTCGGACGATGTGCGGCCGTTTCGAGTACATGCGAGCCGCACCTTCTCCTCGGTCCCGTACGGCGCCTTGGCCCCGCTACTCACGAATCTGACCGCACAGCAACTGGGCTCGCATTTTTCCACCATGCGCACGCTGACGGAGCGGCTGCAGGCAGACGCAACCGGCCTGCAGCCGGCCCTGCTGGTGGTCGACGATGCCCACGACCTGGACGCGGGAAGCGCGGAAATTCTTGGCCAACTGGTCGCCTCGATGCAGGTCAAGGCGCTGCTGCTCAGTCGACCCAGCCTGGCCGAACCGCCCACGATCCTGGGTGAGGCGGTCGAGGGGCTGCTGCACCGCCGGTCGCTGGACCCGTTGACCGACAGGCAGGTACACCAACTGTGCAACCAGGTACTCGGTGGGGAAACGGCGGCCAGTGCCAGTGCCGCGCTTGCCCGGGCAAGCGGCGGCAACCCGCTCTTCCTGCTAAGCCTGCTGGAGCAGGCCCGGCAGGCCGGGCGCTTGGTCCAGACCCGCGGCGTATGGCTCATGCGCGATGCGCTGCCGGAGGCGGACGCCCGCCTCTCCGAGCTGATCGAGCGGGAGCTCAGCGAACTAAGCGCCGACGAGCGCGAAGTATTGGATTTCGTGGCTTTGCTCGGGGCAGTCCCCCTGACGGTGATGTTCGAATGCGGGAACGTGCAGGCCATCGACCGGCTGATGGAAAACGGACTCATCGAGATTTCGCCGCCGCCCGAACCGCGTATCTGGTTGCGGAACCCGGTTCACGCACAGGCCCTGCCGACTCTGGTGCCGGTGTTCCGAAGGCTGAGGTTGTACCGGAAATTGGAGGAAGTCCTGCCGGTCAGCGGATCGGGCGAGATGCTGTTCCGGCGTGCAAAATGGGCGCTCGATAGCGGCGTGCAACTGCCGGATGATGAGCTGGTGAAGGCCGCCGCGGCGGCCAACAACGCGGGAGAAACAAGGCTCGCCGTACGGTCAGCCGGCGCCGTTACGACAGGTGGGGTCCGTTGGGCGGCACAGCTGCAGCGGGCCAGGGCAGTTTGCCCTTCCGATCCCACGTCCGGGCCCCTCTTCGAGGGGTTGGTCGCGGCGGCCGGTAATGCGGAACAGGCCCGGGACGCAGCACTGCTGGCAGTACAACGGCCGTATCCCGCCGATATTTGGACGCACCGCAGCCTGAAGGACTGGGCCGCCGAAGCAAAGGGCTTGCCGACGTATTCCGAGTCAAAGCCCGGTATGGACCAGGCTTTGGACCGGAGCCTCCGGCTGCTTGAATTGCGCCATCTTGTTGCCGACGGCGGACACGCGGCGGCGAGCGGGCCCCTGACGGTGCTCGTCGCGGAGGCATCATCTGCCCAGGACCTGGATTGCCTGGTGCTGGCGCGCGCGCTGTTGGCACAGGTCTATACGGTCACCGGGCGAGCGGATCACGCGGCAGCGGAAACGGCCAAGGCCCTGCAGGCGCTGGAAGTGCACGAGCCGCAGGTAGCAAGCCGGACGTTTGTCGTTGCCCGCCATATCGCGGCGCTGCTGACGGCGGGGCGCTGGGGCGACGCCGCGGAAGCAGTGGATGGATTCCGGGCCGCAAGGCCGAACGAGCTGGTCCATTACGGCGGAGCAGTCGATGTGGCGGCCGGGATCATCCTCGGGCGCCGGGGCGATTATGCCGAGGCTCACCGTATGCTGGCCGGAGCAGCCGGGGAACTGGAGCACCACGACCCGTTGGGCCTGCGCCCGGTGGCGCTCGCTGTCGGTGCGTATGTGGCGATGTTGAACGGGCAGGATGAGCCGGCCGGGCAGTACCTGTCCGATTACGCAATGGCCGGGACCGGAAACGCTACTCCATCCGGCCTTTTCAGCGACGGTTTGGCTGCTGCCGCCCGGCTTCTCCAGTTTCCCGGCACCAAGGCGCTGTCCGAACTGCAATCCCTGGCAGACACCGCGGGGAGTCGGGGGTGGAGCTCCCTCGAACTCGCCTTGAGGTTTCTGGCCATTCAGCTGGGGGACATGGGCAGGATCGGCCAGGTCCGTTCGTTGGCCGCGTCCATTGAGGGAAGGGAGGCCGCGTTGGCAGCCCAATACTGCGAGGCTGCCGATATAGGCGGAATCGAGCAATTAGTGCACACGGCCGAGGAAGTGCACTCATCAGGGCTGGTTTCCCTTGGGCTCCACACCTTGTTTGAGGCGCTCCGGATTGCCAAGGCGGAACGCAACAGGACTGCGCAAAGACGCATTAGCGCACTGCTCGGGCAGTGGCAGGAGGCGGCACCCGTCGCCCGGGAGATCCCGTCCTCGATGTCGCTGACACGCCGGGAACGCGACATCGCGGCGTTGGTCATCGCGGGCAAGCGCAATGCGGAGATCGCGGACGCGCTCTCGTTGTCGGTCCGGACCGTCGAAGGCCACATCTACCGCATGTTCGAGAAGCTGGGCATCAACCGCCGGGAGCAGCTGGGGCGCGAACACCTGTAGGAGCGGCCCGGGGGGACGACCACTGCCAGAGGCGAGTATGCCGCCGGTAGTGGTCGTTCCATGTCCGGGTATCAGGCGTCCCGGAACCGGCAAAGCCCTCCTCTTCGCACCCCGCTGGTGCCCCCTGCGCCGAAAAATTGGAAGCAGAAACCTGAGTAGCGCGCCGGACAGTCCAGTAGCCGGTACGCGCACGCACTCCGGCGCGCCCCCGTAGGCTTCTGAGGGTACGGAAAACACCGGTCCTGCAAGGACGCAGGGAGTCTACGGATCGCTGGGGGCAAGTAACCCGTACAGGTATAAAGGACGGCTGCGGCATCCGCTGCCGGACAATAGCGGGAAGTGCATTTCTGGGGGGAGATGTGCAATGGGGGATTCTGTAACTCGTGTGCTGCTGCTGGGGGCAGGGGGACTGGCCAGGGAAGTTTTGGCAGCGATGCGCGCTGCAGGTGGGTGGGACGTAGTCGGCGTGCTCGATGAGGACCCGGATGTCCATGGACGTTACGTAGATGGTGTGCAAGTCCTTGGGCCCGTCGAGGCGGTTTACCGGTACCCGGATTGCAGGCTCTTGGTGTGCCACGAATCCCCGGCCATCCGCCGGCAGTTGGTGGACCGCTTGGCAGAGTACGGAGCCGGGCCGGAACGCTACGCGACATTCGTCGGCCTCCGCGCACCGCTTTCGGCAAGTGTCCGGGTCGGTGCCGGCAGCCTTGTCCTGGCGGAAAGTGTCCTGGCCGCGGGAGTAACCCTGGGGGAACACGTCGTCATCATGCCGCGGGTGTCACTGTCGCACGATGTGGCAGTATCCGCATTTGCCACCGTGGGCGCAGGGGCGGCCCTTGCCGACCACGTGCAGGTGGGGCGTGGAGCTTGGCTACAGATGTGTTGCAGCGTCGCCTCCGGTGTTGGCATCGGCCGGGACGCGACGGTGGGCATGGGCTCGGCCGTCCTGGGACACGTGCCGCCGGAAGAATGCTGGGCAGGCGTGCCGGCACGGCCCGTAGCCGGCTCTGCAGACCAACAGGCACCCAATCAACTTTCTGTTGGCGGGGGATCGCAGGAGTTAACGTCCAGCCGGAGCGCGCCGGGAAGCGTCGGCCGCTCGGCTTTCGAGCGACTGGCTGCCGCGGCAGCCCTGCTTAAGACGCCATGAAGGCGGCGAAGACCTCGCATGTCTCCGAGGCCGCCGGCGCAGCGAATGCCAGCCGCCGGGTCTTTTCGCACAGGTCGACGATCACTACGCCGGACTTTCCGGTTCTTGAAGGGAAGCGCTAGCCATGCATGATGCCCAGGTGTCCACGGACAGCTACCTGCAACGCACGGTCGCCCCGCTGGTGGGTGTCGCCGCGGAAACGTTCGGGTTCGAGACGCCGGCTGCGCCGAAACTTTCCATACCGACGCTCCTGAAACCCGCTGTTCCACGTCCGGGAGCGCGCGGCCGCACGTCCAAGCCGTGGGCCCGCCGCTACCAGGCCAAATTGCTCGCTACGGACACTGCCATCCTCGTGCTCTCGGTAGCTGTGGCACTGCTGCTCGTTGGTGATCGGGTAACCGGGGCCGGTGCGGCCCTTGCGCTGGTCACCGGCGCTGTCATGGCCTGCGCCCTCGCGGTCGGGAGGACCCGGGACCTGCGGGTGATCGGTGTCGGGGCCGCCGAGTACAAGAAGGTGATCAGGGCAAGCTCCGGTGCCTACGGGATGCTCGCCGTCGTCCTCTTGGCCCTGCAGGCGGAGGAGTTGGCACCTCCATTCGTGGCGGGAGTGCCGGTCGGCATCGTCGCGCTGCTGGCGGGACGCTGGGGCTGGCGGCGGTGGCTGACGAAGCAGCGGGAGAACGGACACTACCTCTCGAAGGTCGTCGTCCTCGGTGCCTATGAAGACGTCGTTTACGTGATAGACCAGATCGCCAAGAAATCCGGCGCCGTGTACCAAGTGGTGGGGGCAGCGCTGGATGGCGTCCCGGCCGACAGCGACGCCCTCGCCGCACGGCAGGTCCCCGTGGTGGCCGGGCTGGACGACGTTGAGCGGGCCGTGGACATCCTTGGCGCAGACGCCGTCATCGTTGCGGGACAGGTGGGGCAGCGCAGCGGCTACCTCCGGGAACTCGGCTGGCGGCTGGAGGAGAGCGCCACCGAGCTGGTGGTCGCGCTATCGCTGACCAACGTTGCAGGTCCCAGGATCCAGATGCGTCCGGTGGAGGGCTTGCCGCTGATGCATGTCGAAAGGCCGCAGTTCTCCGGTTACCGGTACTTGCTCAAGCGGTTCGTCGACGTCGTCGTCTCCGCTGCCGCCCTGCTTGCCCTGCTGCCGGCCTTCGCCGTCTTCGCCGGCCTGATCCGCTGGGACTCGCCCGGCAAGGTCATTTTCAAGCAACGCCGGGTGTGCCGCAACGGACAGACGTTTGAGATGTTCAAGTTCCGGTCCATGACCGCCAACGCTGAGGCCGAACTTGAGGCCCTCAAGGCTATGAACGAAGGCAGCGGGCCGCTGTTCAAGCTGCGAGCCGACCCTCGTGTCACCAAGGTGGGCGCCTGGATGCGCAAGTACTCGCTGGACGAACTCCCGCAGTTCCTCAATGTCCTGCGGGGTGAAATGTCCCTGGTCGGGCCCCGGCCGCCGCTGCCCTCGGAAGTGGCCGGCTACGAGGGGCACGTGGGCCGCCGGTTGTACATCAAGCCGGGGCTGACCGGACTGTGGCAAATCAACGGGCGGTCCGACCTGAGTTGGGACGAAAGCGTCAGGCTCGACCTCTACTACGTGGAGAACTGGTCGCTGACCGGGGACCTCATGATCATGTGGCGCACGTTGAAGGTCATGGTGAATCCAACCGGCGCTTATTGAGGGCCCGCCGTTCACGCGACGAGCGCCCGCTACCGGCAGGAACAAGGGGATTGAGCAGGGAAAGGGGAAATTGATGGGGGCGGATATACAGGCGGTCAACCGCCTGGACTTGGGACGGCACGTCCCGGACACCGCGCTGGCGCCGGAGCTCGCCGGCAGGGCCGGGGCCATGCTGCGGCAGTTGCAGTGGGACGCCGCGGTCGGTGGATGGACAGCCGACCGGCTGAAAACAGAAGGTGATGCGCGCTCGCATGAACTGCTGGTCGCAGCGCTGCGGCGGTCTCGGCCGGAGGACCTGGTGCTATCGGAAGAGGGCGAGGATGACCCGGCGCGCCCAAGGGCCGAACGGGTCTGGATTATCGACCCGCTGGATGGCACCCGCGAATTCTCCGAAGGGCGCCGGGATTGGGCGGTCCACGTGGCGCTGTGGTGCAGGGGCAGCCTGCGGGCTGGGGCCGTCGCGCTGCCGGGACTTTCCACGACCCTGGATACATCCGACCCCGCGGTCCGGTTGCAACCGTCCCGCTTCCCGCCGGGCCGCCGGTTGCGGATCGCGGTATCGCGGACCAGGCCTCCCGCCGTCATTGGCGCGCTGGCCGAGGAAACGGGCGCGGCAGTCCTGCCGATGGGCTCTGCCGGCTACAAGATCGCCGCCGTGATCCGCGGCGAGGTAGATGCCTACCTGCACAGCGGCGGTCAGTACGAATGGGATTCAGCGGCTCCGGTCGCCGTGGCCCGCAGCCGTGGCCTGCATGCCAGCAGGCTGGACGGTTCGCCACTGGTCTACAACCAACCGAGTGCGTACTTGCCCGATTTGCTGGTCTGCCGGCAGGAACTGGCAGGCGACCTGTTGCAGCGGCTCAGCCGGTTGCCCCGGGAATAGGCCGTTACGTGCTGGCTGGCACAAACAAAGGGGGAAGAAAGAGATGAATGAAACAACCAGTGGGCCGCGCTATCACGTGAGCCACCTCAAGCTCCTTGAGTCGGAGGCGATCTACATCATCCGTGAAGTCGCCGCCGAACTGGAGAAACCGGGGCTCATGTTCTCCGGCGGCAAGGACTCGATCGTCATGCTGCATCTCGCGGCGAGGGCCTTCGCACCTGCGCCCATACCGTTTCCGGTGGTACACGTCGATACCGGCCACAATTTCGACGAGGTCTTGCAGTTCCGCGACTCCTTGGTCAAAGAACTCGGGGTGAACCTGGTGGTCGGCTCGGTGCAGGATGCCATCGACCGCGGGCTGGTGCAGGAGGAACCCAACGGGTCCCGCAACCGCATCCAGACGGCGGTGCTGCTGGAGACTGCCGAAAAATACGGCTTCAACGCCCTCATGGGCGGGGCGCGCCGCGACGAGGAAAAGGCCCGGGCCAAGGAACGGGTTTTTTCCTTCCGTGACGAGTTCGGCCAGTGGGATCCCAAGAACCAGCGTCCGGAATTGTGGGGCCTGTACAACCCCCGCATCCACCTGGGCGAGAGCATCCGCGTGTTCCCCATATCGAACTGGACCGAACTCGATATTTGGAGCTACATCGCGCACGAGCAGATCACCGTTCCGTCGATCTACTACGCCCACGAGCGGGAAGTCTTCGAACGCAACGGCATGCTCTTCGGGGTGCACCGCTTCTGTCAGCCGCGAGGCAACGAGCGCACCTTCAGGGAAACGGTGCGGTACCGCACCGTCGGCGACGCCACCCTCACCGCCGCCGTCCGTTCCACGGCGACGACGGCCGCGGACGTGATCGCCGAGGTGGCGGCGACCCGCGTCACGGAGCGCGGCGCCACCCGTGGGGACGACCAAGTAAGCGAAGCGGCCATGGAAGACCGCAAGAAAGAGGGGTATTTCTGATGGATCTGTTGCGTTTCGCCACCGCAGGTTCGGTCGACGACGGCAAGAGCACGCTGATCGGACGCCTGCTCTACGACTCAAAATCGATCTTCAGCGACCAGATGGAAGCCATCGAACGCACCAGCCGGGAACGAGGCGACGAGTACACAGACCTGGCGCTGCTGACCGATGGGCTGCGCGCCGAACGGGAACAAGGGATAACCATTGACGTCGCCTACCGGTATTTCGCGACGCCAAAGCGCAAGTTCATCATCGCCGACACCCCGGGCCATCTGCAGTACACCCGCAACATGGTTACCGGCGCCTCCACGGCGGACGTCGCGATCGTCCTCGTGGACGCCCGGAAGGGCTTGGTGGAACAAAGCCGGCGCCACGCCTTCCTCGTGTCGCTGCTGCAGGTGCCGCACCTGGTGCTGGCGGTCAACAAGATGGACCTGGTCGACTGGTCGCAGGACGTGTTTGACCAGATCCGCGAGGAGTTCAGCGGATTTGCCAGCAAACTGGAAATCACCGACCTTTCGATCATCCCGGTGTCCGCGCTGCAGGGCGACAACGTGGTCTCGCGGTCCCAGAACATGCCGTGGTACGAGGGGCCGTCGCTGCTGCACCATCTTGAGAACGTACACATTGCGAGCGACCGCAACCTCGTGGACGTGCGCTTTCCCGTGCAGTACGTGATCCGGCCGCACCAGAACCGCAACCACGACTATCGCGGCTATGCCGGCCAAGTCTCCGGGGGCGTCATGAAGGTCGGCGACGAGGTGATCGTCCTGCCCAGCGGCCTGCCTTCGCGGATCTCCGCCATCGATACCCCGGACGGACCGGTAGACGAGGCCTTCGCTCCGATGTCGGTCACCGTGCGGCTCGAAGACGACCTGGACATCTCCCGCGGTGACATGATCTGCAGGCCGAACAACAAGCCGATGGTGGCCCAGGATATCGACGCGATGGTGTGCTGGATGAGCGACAAGCCGCTGCAGCGGGGGCAGAAGCTTGCGGTCAAACACACCACGCGCAGCGCGCGGGCCTTGGTTAAGGACCTGCAGTACGGGCTGGACATCAACAGCCTGCATCGCCGGCCCGACCCGGACTCGCTCAGCCTCAACGAGATCGGCCGGATCAGGATGCGCACCACGTCGCCGTTGCTCGCCGACGAGTACAGGAGGAACAGGCAGACCGGCGGTTTCATTTTGATAGACGAGGCTACAAATGCGACGGTGGGGGCCGGAATGATCGTCGCCACGGCCTGATACTGCCTCTGCGTAACAGCCCTGCCCGTGGATCCACGCCACGGGCAGGGCTGTTATGCAGGGTGGTTGGAACGTGAGGGACAGCCGGTTCCCCTGGCTCGCCTAGCGGTTGGCCGCGGCAGTAAGCGGCTTCTGCGCCGCTCTCACCAGGCTGAGGAGCTCCGCGACAGCCTCCTCGATGTCCACCCGGGAAGTGTCGACCACGCAATCGGCGTCCTGCGGCGTTTCGTAGGGCGAACCGATGCCGGTGAAGTCTGGAATGAGGCCCGCCCTAGCCTTCGCGTACAGGCCCTTCCGATCGCGGGCCTCGCAGACCTCCAAGGGGGTCGAGACGTGCACCAGAACGTAACCGCCCGCCTCCCGGGCCATTGCCGCAACCTCCCGGCGTGTGGCTTCGAAGGGTGCAATCGGTGCGCAGACCGCTATGCCCCCGGCCCGTGAAATCTGTGCCGCCACCCAACCGATTCGACGGACGTTCAGCTCACGATCGGCCGGCGAGAAGCCCAGCCCCGCCGACAGCATGCGGCGCATTTCGTCGCCGTCCAGCAGGATGGACTCGCGGTCATCCAAACCCTGCAAGCGTTCCGTGAACCGGCGGGCCAAGGTCGACTTGCCGGAGCCGGAAAGCCCCGTAAACAGCACGACCAGGCCCTCCGGCCGCGCTCCGGCGGCGGGGGCGGCGGGTGGCGAAGGGGAGGCGCCGGACGCATCAGCCGCCGTGAAATCCAGGACAGCCGCGGCGCCAAGCCGCTCCAGCGCATGGCTTCGCAGCAGGGAATGGTCCTGGGCATCCGGTATGACCAGCAGACGCACCAAGGCGCCGGAAACCCGATGGGCGCAGCGGTCCAGGGCGTCCAGCAGCCTCCCGAGGTCCCGCGTGGCGGAGGCGGAACTGCTCACGACGGCGGTCAGCAACAGGCGGCAACCGGCTTCGGAGGCGGCGGCCACCGCCTCGGCGATCTGTGCCGGCTCCGGCGGTACGGCGAAGGCTGCGACAAGGCACGGGCCGTCCGCCTCCGACAGGGGAGCGGTCAGGCGAAGTCTCCGCGCCGGCGGGTGCTCTGCCGGTTGTAACGGCTCCAGGGTGCCGCTCACATAAACGGCACCGTTGCCGCCCGTGCCTGCCGCTGCCTCCCGGTTCTCTGGCTCTCCGTGGTCGCCGAGTTCAGCAACCGCGAGCCGGGCAAGCGGCGTGCCTTCCGGGTCAGACAGGAGGAGGGCACCTTGGGCGGCGCCTTGCCGTGCGACATCGGGCGGCACGGGCAGCGTGAACTCGTGTGGCCAGCCGTCCGGTTTATTGCCCGGCCGGCAGTAGCCGTCCGCTGGCGCGTACAGGCCGCCCGTGAGCAGCTCCAGCTCGTCAAGCCTGGCGCCGGACAGCGCGAACACCGGCTCGTGCAAGGAAGCGGACCAGTCACTCATGGCGCCACCTCCGACGCCGGTTGGCCAGCCGCTGCGCGGACCCGTTCGTGCTTCTCCGTCCAGGCCAGGGCGGGGAAGCCCCGGCGCCGGCGAATGTACATCCAGACCAGCGGTGCCACCAGCAAGACCGCGACCAGGATTATCCCCGTCGTGGTGTTGTCGACACCCAGCATTTTCAGCGAGGAGGCCAGGAGGACGAAGGCCAGTGCCCGCCTGACGAAACCACCGCTGAGCCGGGACGACATCTGGGCTCCGACCCAGACGCCCGGAATACTGCCCAGAATCAGTGGCAGGGCAATTCCCAGGTCCAGCGAACCGAACAGCATATGACCGACGGCAGCGGCCACGACAAGCGGCACGGCTTGCACCAAATCCGTGCCAACCAACTGGGAAGCCTTGAGTCCCGGATAGATCATCATGAGACCGATGATGATGATCGAACCTGACCCGACGGATGTCAGGCCGACGATCATGCCGCCGACGACGCCGAGCAGCACCGTCGGCAGGATCCGGGCGGCTACTTCCGGTCGATCCAGCAGCAGCTTCGCGCCCTGCCCGTTGCGTGACTTGGCTCGTTCGGCCAGCCGGATGTAGGCACGGACGACCAACAGCACGGCGGTGAGCATCAGGGCACAGCCCAAGGCGAATTTGATTCCGTCTTGGACCCCGGCGTCGTCGCCGAGCGCCTTGAGTACCAGGACCCCGCAAAAAGCTGATGGCACGGCCCCGATAGCCAACCACTTAACCAGTTGCAGGTTCACGGTCTTCCTCCGCAGGTGGACCGCCGATCCGACCGGTTTCATGACTGCGCTGGCCAGGAGGTCACTGGAGACGGCCGTCAGCGGCGGGACGTTGAAGAAGAGCACCAGCATCGGTGTCATCAAAGCGCCGCCGCCCATGCCGGTCAGCCCGACAACGATGCCAATGCCGAACGCGGCCAAGCCGATAGTCATGTCCATGAAACGATATTCTGGCAGCCCTGCCGCCGGGGAAATAGAGTATTTTTCCGTGCTGCTACTGGAATAAGTGACCCAGCCCCGCGCGCAGGAGAATTCTTTCTGGAATGCGGGTGCTTCCCATTGTTTTCGCCGGCGCTGCGCACCCGCTGGCTCATTGTTCGTGCGCCAGTCGGCATGCAGAAGGGGAATTCAGTGCGCCGTCTTCGATGAATTCGCGGAAAGCGGCCAGGTCCTCCGGACGCGAATCGATGGAGGTGTCACCCACCGCCAGATGGTCTTCCTGGTGAGGGCCGGAATGGTTCCAATACACCAACGCGCGCAACTGTGGCAGTGCAGCGAGGTCGTCGGCGGCGTTCCGGAAGAAGTCTGCCTTGGCGCCGGCTGGTGGAAGTTCCGCCGCAACACCCCATTCGGCGAGCATCTGGGGCTTGTCCGGGTAGTTTGCCACCGCCCAGTCATAGAAACCAGGCCAGGCCCCGCCACTCGAGCGGTTGACGAGTCCCGCCAAGTCCGTGGTGCCGGATTCGGGGTAGGCATAGGGATCCTGCGCAATCCAATCAACGACGTCGTCACCTGGGTACAGGTCGCCGAACCAGTCTTTCATGGCCCACTTTTCGGCACCGGTGTAGTTCATCACCGTCACCACGTTGTCCACACCGTTGGACCGCAGTGTCGACACGACGTGGCGAAAAAACAGGCGGAAATCATCGGCAGTCTGACCGGAATCCGGGTCCGTGTTGACCTCGTCTTCCATCTCCGCGTTCAGCGACAGGAAAAACGGCTGCTTGGCGTGCGCGGCCAGGCGGCGGGCCAACCGGTTAAGGAAATGATCCGCGTCGCCGTCGGCAACCTGACGCCAGGTCAGCCCGTCCGGTTTCCAGTTGTAAAAAAGAATCCTGTTTTGACCCGATTCGTTGCTGCGTGCGCGTTCGATCTCATCGGGGAACAACTTCTCCTGGCCTCGCTTGTAATAGCGCACCACGTCCACGTTCCGTCCGGCCGCCGCCTCAAAATCGGTCAGGGCGGCATCCCAGTCCTGGCCCGGCAGCGGGTTGGCGGCCACGCCAAGCAGGACGTTGCAGGCCGGCTGCGCCCGCCCATCGGCCTGCGGAAACGGCAGCGAGCACGAGGGGAGGGACACTGCGGCAGCAACTGATGCAACAAGCAGTACACGACGTCTCATCCGCATCCTCCTCCGGCGTGTGCCTTCACAGCCGGTGGGTGGCCGCATTAGTCGGGCTGACAGCGTGCCTCCGGCCGACCTCTCGGGTGACTGTCGGTTCGGCGGCGGCCTCCGGAGCTTCCCGCATCTGCGTCCCGCGCAGCAGCGACGCCCTGTGCCGCCACACCGCGGCGGCGTAAATTAACGCGGCTGCCGCCGGCACCGCCGCCTGGACCGCCGGCGGCCACAGCAGCACATGTGCGGCCAGCCACGGCGCCGCACCGAAGACCAGCAACAGGAAGGCGGCCATCGCCACAACCTCCCGCGAGGCCGGCACAATGTGCAGCGTCCGGTGCACCTGGATCAGGCACAAGACATTTTTGAGCACAATCGCCGAGGCCCACGCTGCCGCAGCTCCGAAGATGCCAAGCACCGGGACCAGCAACAGGCAGAGCACCACATCGGCGGCCAGCGCCAGCGCGACGTTGATCAGCGACAGGCTGCTCCGTCCGGCCATCAACAGCAACACGTCCAGCGGTCCCATGGCCGCGCCAATCAGCATGGCGCAGGCCAGCAGTTGCAGGCTTCCGGCAGCGAGGGCGAAGGAGGAACCAAACAACAGCTCCAGGAGCCATTCGGCATAGGCAGCGATCAAGAGGTACACCGGCCAGGTCAGCATGACCGCCCACAGCGTCATCTTCCGTGCCACCATCTTGGCCTGGTCGGGCCGCCCGCGCGCGAGGAGCCGCGCAAGTTGCGGTTCGCTGACCTGTTGCATCGCGCTGGTGGCCATCTGGCCCACCACCAGGAATCGCGTGACGGCGGTGTACAGCGCGGCGGCCGACGGGCCGGCGAGCACCGTGACCAGCGCGATGTCCGCCCGCTGCAGCCCGACCTGCGCCAGCCGGGCCAAGCCGCGGGGGATCGTGAACTTCCAAAATGCGGCGCGCGCAGCGTTGGCGCTGCTGGGACAGTCGATGACGGCTGCCGACGAGGTGCCGGTGAGCGAGCCCGGATTCGCCCGCAGGATCCGCAGCAGCCCCGCGGCCGAGAGAACCAGTCCCAGCAGGTAGGGCGCCGTCCAGGCCAGAGCCAGCCCTACGGCGTCGGCACCTGATAAGCCTGCCAGCAGGACGCAGGCAAGCTGCAGGCAGGGGCGCAGCAGACGCTCGACGACGATCGTCGGCCGCATGTGCGCCAGTCCCCGCGAGACGGCCAGCAGAAGCTCGTACGTTGCGCCAATGGGCAGCGCGGCGGCGAAGACCACAATCACGTCCCGTGTCGCCGGCGCCCCTCCGAGCAGCTGTCCGAGCGGCCCCGCCAGCAGCATGCCGGCGGCCATCACGACCAGGCTGGCGGCCAGGGCGGCCAGCAGCCCTTCCACGACCAACCGACGGTTGTGCCTGCTCTCGGAGCGAGCGTTGTTCCACGCGATGGAGCGGATGAGTCCTTGGTCCACGCCGAGTTGGCACAGTGCCAAGGCAATCAGGAACAGCGACGTCACGGCGAACAGGGAACCGGCGGTCTCCAAGTCCCAGAGCCGGGAGACCAGGACAATGAGCACGAAGTTTGCCCCGGCAGAGATCCCGCTGCCCAGGATGTTCACACTGCCGGAGCGTGCTATCCGGCGGACTGCGGCGTGGCCGTCGTCGTCATCCTGCCGGACGCGCCCGTTACCCTTGGCGAACACGGAAGACGCCACCGGTCAGCTGCGGGAGAGCGGCCGGGTGCGCTCGCCGACCTGCGTTGAGCCTGGCCCGTCGGCCGTGCTCCCGCCATCGACGGGTCCCCCTACCGGGACCGGTTCAAGGCTGGCCGCTTCCTGGCGTCGGGTCGCGGGCGGGGGCGGCGTGGCCCTGCGCCGCCTGGAACTCCGGCGGAGGAGCACTGATCCAAGCATGGCGGCACCACCATTGCCCAGCAGTTCGCGGGCCGCCGACGCTTCCATGGCTGTGGACCGGCCCTGTGCCGCGACCAACACCGCCTCACGGCAAGCGCGCATCAGCGAGCCACCGGTGGCCGAGTCGGCGGTAGGTCCAACAACGAGCACCAAATCCGAGGCGTTCTGCAGGGTGGCCAGCACGGTGTCCAGGCCGCGGTGCTGGACCAGCGCCGACAGGCGTTGCGGCTCCCGCCCTGTTTCCAGCACCGATACGTGCTCGGAAACCGGAACCAGGAGCGTCCGGGCTTCCGACGGTGGACATTGGCCGTTCAAAAGCTCGCTCAAGCCATCCCTGGCCGCTGCACCGTCCTGCCCGGGGGCGGACGCCTTGCGACCAAGCGGCGCCGTGCCGTCCGCCATCACCACCACGGTGCGGAGACCGGCTTCCTCGAACGCCTGCGCCAGCCCTTCGGACACCTGCCGTGCCGCCGTTCCTTCCGAGAGACCGGCAAGCAGGACGGTGTTGTTCGGCAGGAACGTCACGCGCTGCAACGCGTTGCTCAGCCGGCGATAGTCGTCCAAGGCGGCCTCCGCGTTCCCCCCTGCCGCGAGCGCTTCCACCGTGCCGAGCACCGGACCTGTTCCTGCGGCAACAAGATCCGGTCCGTCAAGAATCCGCTGATGCAGATGCTCGCGCAAGAGGGCCAGCCCGACGCCCACCGCCACGGCCAGAAGGACTATCCCTCCGGCAATCAGCAGCGGGTCCACGCCGTCAGGGACGGTGGGGAGGCTGGCCGGATCGATGATGTCTCCGGGATCCAAGGATCCTGCCTGCGCGTCCGAAGCCTCCAGCCTTATTTCCGCTAGCTGGTTGGCGTACAGGGAGACCTGCTGCTCGAGGTCCAGTACGGCCGCCTGGTCTGGTTTTTCCGCGGCCCGCGCCTCGTTTAGCGCGGCGGAGGCCTGGTCCAGCAGCTGCGTCGCGGACGCGATCTGCTCATCGTGCATCGCCGATCGGGCCTCCAGTACGTCGGCGGCCCGGTCGCTGCGGTACTGCAGGTAGGCCTCGGCCAGCGCCCCGGCCACGGACTGGGCCTGGGCCGGTGAGTCAGCGGTGTAGGTGATGTGCACCACCTGGGAGTTGGACGGCACCTCCGTGGCGATGAGTTGCCCGGCATCTTCGCCGAGCGCATCTCCGACAGATTCCCTGGCGAGTCCGATCACGGCCTGCGTGTGGACCAGCCCGGCCTCGGTGGTTAACGCGGCGAGCTGCTCGTTTCGCGTCGGCGGCGTCGCCGGCGAGAAGGGATTGCCCGACAACGGTTCCAAGAAGACAACGCTGGTCGACGAATACTTGGGCACGCTGCCCGCAACATGGGCTCCGGAGCCAAGTACCCCCAGCAGCACCACGGCCAGCAGCAACAGCCAATGCCGGCGCATGGCACGGCCAAAGAATGCTGGGCGCGCCGATGAATGGTCCATGATTAAACCCCCAACTTTTGCCGGCCGGCTTCCGCCTCCGGCGTCCCCCAAAAGTTTTCCCCAAAAACGCCCGCCTCATGCCCCAAGCGGTGCGTGGTGCCCAGTCTTGCACAGAACCACAACGTGTGGAATAGCCTGCTGGGGCAAAAATTAACGCTTTCATCAATAGCGCCAATGCTTTCCCCGAAATCCTTGACAGGAATCAACGCCGCCGTGATTATTGGCAAATCTGGGGGCGAACGGCCGGCACAATTGCCGTGCCGCGGGGAACGGCTTCCAGCCATGGGGGAGTCGTGATGGGTATCAACATGTCAAGTGCTCGGCCGGCTGTAAAGCCGCGGGTGGATGCGGCAAAGCGGGAGGACAGCGGCGTGCGCCGCATGGCGCCACTCACCGCGCCGGGGGAGCACGGCGGCGCGCTGCAAGGGCGGCAACATCCGGCGGTCCTGATGCTCGGTGGATTCGGCCGCAGCGGGTCCACCCTGTTGGAACGTTGCCTGGCAGAATGCCCCGACGCCGTCGGCGTGGGCGAAGTGCTTCATCTGTGGGAACGGGGGCTGCGCGACGACGAGCTCTGTGGTTGCGGCCTGCCGTTCAGCCAGTGCGGTTTCTGGCAGCAGGTTGGCGAGGCTGCTTACGGCGGCTGGCCGCGGGTGGATTCCGTGCAGGCGATTCAGGACCGCTTCGCGGTCGTGCGGAACCGCTTCCTGCCGGAGCTGGCGTCCGGGCTGCCGCTGCCGGGCCGCAGGAAGGCCCGGGAGCGCCTCCTGCACCGGCTTGACTCCCTGTACGGGGCGATTGCCCAGGTCAGCGGTGCCGGTCTCATCATCGACTCCAGCAAACATCCCGCGTACGCATACTTGCTTCGTGCGGCCAACGTGCGGCTTCGATGCGTGCTGGTGGTCCGGGACCCGCGCGGGGTGGCGTACTCATGGGCCAAAGTTGTGAGGCGTCCCGAGAGCACGGGCGCGGAGGCGCTGATGCCCCGGTACTCGACCGCTGCCGCGGTCACCCGCTGGACCCTGTATGGAGTCCTCTTCCACGCCCTGACCCTGCTGCGCGTACCGGTCATGACCGTGCACTATGAGGATTTCATGGCCAGGCCACGCGAAACAGTCCACGATGTCCTCCGGTTCGCCGGCGTGAACGCCGGTGCGGCGATGGAACACATCAGCCCCGCGGAAGTGCAACTCGCTGCCCATCACACCGTGGCCGGCAACCCGATGCGGTTCCGCACAGGCGCGCTGCCCATCCGTTTGGATGAGGCTTGGCGGCGGCAGATGCCGGTGCGGGACCGGCGGATCGCCGCCGTGCTCAGCGCCCCGCTGCGCGCCGCCTATGCCGCGGCGCGCAGCGGAGCGAAACTCAGATTCCGCGGCCGCGGGCGTTAAGTGCCCGGACCACGACCGGCGCCTTGACCAGCTTCAGCACCAGCGCCAGCGCAAGGTAGGCCCGCGGCTCCAGCAGGCTGCCGGCCAACGACCCGGCCGCCGTGCGCACGGCCTCCCTGCTGTTCCCCTGGGCGGCCAACGCGAACGCCCTCTGGCCCTGCATCCACGCCCGGCCGCGGCGGTCTGCCGCGATCGCCGGATGCTTGGCCATCAGATACTCCAGGCCGTCTGCCATCGCGTCCCAGCGTCGGGAAAAGTACGAACCGTCGGGGTGCCACAGCACGTCGGCCCCCACCTGCCCGAGTACTGCCACTTTCCCATGCTGGGCTGCGCGCAGCAGCAAGTCATAGTCCTCGCCGTAGCCGTACGGCAGATCCTCGTCCACCAACCCGACTCTCTCGAGCAGGTGCTCGCGCAGCAGGAGATAGGTCGACGGGTGCGCTCCGGTCAACCTGCTGCCGGTGAGCTGCCCGGCCGTGATCTCCCGGACGTTGGGGATGCGGACCAACCGCTTTTCCCCGTAGTGGACTTCGATGCCCGTGACACAGGCGGTGGCGGAGCGGTCGACCATGGTCTGCACCTGCCGCGTCAGTTTGTCCGGACGCCAGGCATCGTCGTCGTCGCAAAACGCCACCAGCGGTGCGTCGGCGGCGAGCAGGCCGGTGTTGCGCGAGCCGGCCAAGCCGGGAGTGCGCCGGTTTGACATCACCCGGACTTGGCGACGGGGTTCGGTTCTGGCCAGGGCCGGGTCCTCGGCGCACCGGTCGTGGACCACGGTCACACGGATGGCGCCGGGATAATCCTGGGCCATCACGCTGCCGATCGCCTGGCGGAGCAGTTCGGGCCGGTTGTGCGTGGCTATGACGACGTCGACGGCTGCATCGAGCTCCAGCCCGGTAGGTGTGTTCATGACGTCCTTCCCTCGTGTGGAAACCTTTGTCCGTGCCTGCGCTGGCCGCGTGCAGCCACGGCCGCGGCCAAGGCCAGCCCGGCCGCCAAGCTGGACCCGATCGTGGTGGGGAGCCCGGCGCGCTTGCTGCGGTCGGGCAGCACGGCCGGCCGGGAGATGTAGCCGGGTTCCGGGTCGTGGACGCTTAGCGCCGTCAGTTCTGCCTCAAGCTGCGCGTGTTGGCGGCTGAGCGTATTGACTCCCACGGCAATGTTCGCAGGGGCCGTGCTCGACCGGTCGTGCATGCTGCGCTCGATGACCCGTTTCTGGGCGGCGATTGTTTCCGCCCGGTCCCGGGTGGTCGCCGCGAGCGATTCGCTGCGGACCTCAAGAAAGTTTTCGGCCAGGGCGGCGACGGCCCGGTACGCCGTCCGCGCCTCGGGCGCCGAGACGTAGAGCTGCAGGATCCGCGAGTTGACCACGGGCAAAACCGTGACGTCGTCCAACAGCCCGGCAGTACCTCCCGGGTAGTCCAAGCCGCGGGCAGTCTGCCCCAAGACCCGGTCAGAGAGCAACAACTGGACGGCGGAGTCGATGGAAACATCCACGACCAGGGCGTCGCTGAGGGCCAGGTCCGAGACCGCCACGACCACCACGTCGGTGCGGGCGGTGTATTCGGGTTCCTTGGCGGCATGTAGTCCCAGTCCGGCGGCCAGCATGGCGGCAATAACGGCGCAGCCGGTCCGCCAGTTGTCGCGCATCAGGCCGCGATACCTCAGTCCATGTCCACGGTCCGGGGGCCGGAGCCGTGCCTGCCGGTGCGGGTGTCGGTCCTGAATCGTCATGTCGGCCACCGCTATCTGCGCCAGCTCGGAGTGACGCCCAGCAGCCGGGCGAGTCGTTCGTCGTCGTCAACGAAATCGTCGCGGAGCTGCCTGCGCAATCGCTCCGGCATCGGCCGGCTGGGACGGGAATTGGAATGCACGGCCGCGGGCGGGCGCCAATCCGGCAGCCCGAGGTGCTCCAGCAACCTGTCCCACTGCGGCAGCCCCGGCTGGAAAAAGTCGTCGGCGTCCAGCACCAGTACGTGCTCCCGCCCTACGGCGTCGAACATGCGCTCCAGTTGTGCCGCGTACCGGCCACGGGCACGGTAGGCGTGATGCTGGTGCGCGAACGACTGATAGCCCGGGTCGGCGACGATCCGTTCTTCTTCACCGGCCAGGCGCCCCGGTTCGGCCGCAAGCGCATCGGCGAAGCCAAGGGTCTCGAACCCCCGGCCGTACTCCTGCTTGTGAGCCGAGAACGCCCGCTCGGCCGGGTCGCGCAGCAGCACGATAATCTTGACCGGCCCCAGCACTTGTGCGATCCGTCCGGGTGCCAGCGGGTGGAAGAGGTAGTACGGGCTGGCTTCACCGGTGATCTCCTGCCCTCGCGCGCGCCGCAGGGGAAAATGTGCGGCATAGAACCGCGTCCCCCGCCGGAACCGGTCCGCGGTGTCGAAGAAGTGAATGCCCTTGTTGAGGAGCGGCGGGCGCACGCCGGGGTGCTGGACCAACATGCGGAACAGGCTGGTGGTGGCGCAGCGTTGGGCGCCGGCGATCAGGAATGACGGACGCATCCGGAATTCGGCGCTGAGCCGGCCCACCGACGTGGCCGCGGTACGTGCAGCAGCGCGGGCGGAACCGTTGAGCCGTTCGGTCAGGGTCATCGGTCTCTCATTTCTTGCCGAGGGTGGTGAGGGCGGGATGCTCCAGCCGGTCCGCCAGCACCCGCTGGTGCCAGCGTGCCAACGGGCGGACCGCAGCCCCGTCAGGGGTCAGGCTGTCGAGAGTGAACCGGGCCGTGATGGTCAGTAGGTAGCCCAGTACCAGCGCGTCCAGTACCGCGGGGTCGCGGGCGGGGTCCGGCCCGGCGCTGCGGGCGACTGCCTGTGCCAGCGCCGGACGGCAGTCGACGCCGAGAGAGCTGCGCGCGGCGGCCATCTGGTCGACCGCCCGCAACACCGGGTGGGCCAGGTAATGAACGACGTCGCTGCCCAGCGGGACGTCGTGAGCGTACCGTTCCCAGTCCCAGACCAGGGGCGCTCCGGCGGTGGCAGCCAGATTCCAGGCGCCGAAGTCGCCGTGCCACGCTCCGAGGGGCACGTCCAGGCCTGCAAAGCGCTCGCCGTAGGCATCGGCCAGCTCCGGCAGCACGCTCTCGCTCGTGCCGTGCAGCGTCGTCAGCTCCCGCCGCAGCCCGGTGAACCAAGGGCCCGACTCGGCGGGGCAGGATCCGATGGTACCGGTTGCAGCGATAGCGGCCGCCGCCGCAACCGGGACCCCGTTCTGTACCCGCCGCCTGTCGGCGCGCAGCGCGGTCATCAGCAAGACCGCGTTGCCGCGCCAGTTGCCGTGGTGAATCACCTCGGGCACTGCGAAAGAGGCCGACCGGTGACTGGCCAAGGCGCGCAGCGCGCTGTGCTCATGGTCCACGAGGGCGTTCGTCAAGCCGTTGAGTCCCACCTTGGCGAATCCAATCTCCCGCCCGTCTGCCGTGTGGACGTTCAAGACCGGTTTCCGGTTCGCCCTCGCGGAGCCTACGGAGAGGGACAGCATCACCGGGGCGCCGACGACGTCGGCCAAGTAGTCGCTGATGGATCCGGACCCGGGAGTGACGTTCAGCCCGTAGGGCATCAGTGCCCCGCCGACCGATGACGCCAGCAGCTTGGCGAGCAGCCACCGCTGCGCCGAACGGCTGAACGAGTCATTGGCGCTGGGGCGGTTTACCGCGTCTGCTGCCGCCGCCCTGGAGTGGGCCGGCACCAGCAGGCGCGGCCGTCGCGGGCCGGGCACCAGGCGAAAGGCGTGCCGTCCGGGCCCGACGGGGCCGACGCTGACGCTCGAATCCGGGAACAACTGCTCCACGGTGGACACCAGGTCCTCCAGCGCCGGGCTGTTGCGGATTGTTTTCATGAAACCGGCTCTTTCGTTGGCTGCTTCCGGCGGGTGGCCAAAGGGTGGTGGGGCGGAGGCTGCTGCTCCAGTTCCCGCCGCCACAGCAGGCCGATGCCGATCATCAGGGTCATCAGCGGGGCGGCGATGGTGTCGTAGAACGGCAGCACGCAGAGGAAAAAGAGGAAGACGTAGAGCATGGCGGCCGAGTCCCGGTCGCGTGTCCGCAGCGAGGGCAAATACCTCCGGAAGATGAACCAGAGGAACAGGAACGCACCGAGTACCCCCGTGCAGAAGATGAGGTACCAGAGCGCGCCTTGGGTGCCCAGCTGCGGCGGCGAACACTGGCTGCAATCGGCGGTTGCGCCGGCCGCGATGGAGTAGAAGTTGTTCTGTTGGGTCCGCGGGGCGCCGAAGCCGATGACGGGCGAATGTTCCAGCATGGTGGAGATGCTTCGCTTGGCCAGATTGAACCTGCCCTGGTTGCTGTGTGGATTTTCCAGGCGTGCCTGCACCAGGTAGCCCAAAGGAGTCAGCAGCACCGCCATCAAGGCGGCCACGAATGCGGCGGCCATCGCAATGAGAACCACCACTTTGCCGCGCACCGCCATCCGTATCCCGGCCGCCAGGGCCAGGACGGCGAGACCGAGCCACAGCGCGCGGTTGAGCGAAAAGACAACCGGCGGCACCGAAGCCACCAATACCGCGGCCCAGAGCGCGCGCTGCCACCAATTCCGCACGTACGCGTAGGAGAGCATAAAGAACGGCAGGAACATGCCGAAGTTTGCGCCCCAGGAATTCGCATACTCGAACGGTGCCTTCGGCCGCGGGTTGTCGAATCCCAGAATGCCCTGCACTTGGGCCAGGCCGGGGTGGATCAGGCCGTTCAGGAACGCGTTCGAGGCCAGCTGGGCCGGCAGTACCGCCTCGAGCAGTGACGGAAAGTCCAGCCGCGACAGGAACTGTCCGGCATATCCGCCGAGAACGGTGATGACGAACATCCATGCCATCAGCAGCACGATGCGCCTGCGGGGAAGTTCCCGCTCGGAGGTGTTGCCGATGTAAAGCATGACGATGGTTACCGCCACAAACCACGCCATGCGGTAGGCCCACGGCAGGAGGCGCACGGGTCCTTCTTCGGGCAGCAGCCCGGGGACGGGAATCCAGAGCACGACGACGCCGATGGCAGCCACCGCCAGGAACAACCACCAGATCCCGAAACCGTGCGGGAGCAGCACTGCGCGCCGTCGCAGCAGGTGATAGCCCAGGGGAGCCGCCATCAGCAGGAAACCCAGCACCCCGAATCCCAGGAGCCACCACACGGGAAAACCGGCAAAGAACAGCACGAAGGGCCACGCATGCAGCGCCACCCGATTTTTTGCCCCCAACATCAAGATGCCCCCTGTGCCGTTATTTACCAGGACCATTCCCAGCCGTAAGCGCCCTCGAAGCCGCCCATCCGGAACGAAGCCGAGCCGTTGCCCTCCGGGACATCGAGGATGATCAGCCCCTCGGCGTCACCGCCGGGATTCACCGGGTTGGGCAGTAGATCGGCCTCGGGCACGCAGCCCGCGCTGTTGCCGACTGGATCCACCACCTGTTCGCCGTCGCCGTCCCAGGCACGGAAGTCGTGCACCGACATGGCGAAATAGGGCCAGCCGGATTCGGGCAGCTCGGGGTGGGCCTTCACCGAGAAATGGATGGCAACGAATTGCCCGTTGATGCTCGGCAGGGCGGTGTCCGCCGTGCACGTGAAATCGGCTTGGATTTCACTGGCCTCCATCTCGGCGAACTTCTTGCCGGTTGGTTCGCCGAGCACTCCCGCCTCCCCGACTTCCGCCGGCAGGTTGCCGTGGTCGTTGAGGTCGAGTTCAGCCAGTGGATCCTTTGGGGCGGCAGCGTCAGGCTTGTCCTTCTTGGCGGCTGAGTCAGGCGTTTTTTTCTTGGCGGCATGTGCCGTGGCCGAGGGCGACGGTTTCGCCGTCGCCTCCTCCTTGTTGCCGCTGCCGGGCTGTGTTGCCTTGGCCGGAGTCCCGCTTGCCCTCCCGCCCACGGTGGGCAGGTCGGCCGCCGCTGGATCGGCACCACCGCTGCACGCGGACAAGGCCACAACCAGGCCGAGCGCGGCACAGCCACGGGCCATCGTTCGTTTCATTCTTCCCCCCAGATGAACCTCAAGAACGAGGCTGGCGTACCCCGGAGCCAACGCGCCGGGGAACGAAGCTGACCCGATCGTATGGCCTTCATGTGGGAAGAAAAAGGTTTCAAATACCCGACTCTTCCCCACACCGTTACCGGGGTGGGAAAGACCGGGTATTCGACCCGTAGCGGACAAGGGGAATTCGAGTAGTGCGGAAGAAGAACTGGTAGCCGCAGGCCCCCGCCGAGTGTTTCCCGTTTGTTTGATCCCCGGCAATATTGGTGCAGCCTAGGGTCTTTTCTTTGATCCCGATTTGCATGTCCGGGATACCGAATGAGGGGCCGCAGCTATTCCGCCGCGAAAGCGGAAACGGGGGAGAACAGGAATAAACAATGCGAAGACTCTTATCCATATTTACGGGACTACTGCTGGTCGCCGGCATGGGATTGGCAACGCCCGGGGCGGCCGTGGCCGCCGACGTTAGCCACACCCAGGTGGTGCGGGCAAACCCGGTCAACTACACGCCGCACGTGCTCGACGGCATCGTGTTCTCCATCGCGGAAGCGGGGGACATGATCATCCTTGGCGGCTCGTTCACGCGGGTGCAGGCGAGCACGGGAGGCCCGGAACTGGTCCGCAACCGCATCGTCGCGTTCAACAAGAACACCGGCGCGATCAGCAACTCGTTCGCACCGGACTTCAACAGCACGGTCCGCAGCGTGGTGGCATCCGCGGACGGGCAGTCCGTGTACGTCGGCGGGCAGTTCGGAACCTTGAACGGGGCCAGCGTGCAGAAGGTCACCAGGCTCTCGGTGAGCAACGGGGCCCGCGTCACCGGCTTCAATCCGGGGCAGATCAACTCGGTCGTGCACGACATGAAGTTGGTGGGGAACCGGCTGTTCATCGGGGGTGAGTTCGACAGCATTGGCGGGCAGCAACGCAGCAAGCTAGCCGAGCTGGATGCATCGTCCGGCGCGCTGCGTCCCACCGTGAACTTCGAATTCGTCGGCGGCGCGACAGGCACCGGCGACGCCGGGATCAACGTCTTCGTGCACAAGTTCGACACCACCCCGGACGGGAACACCATGTTCATCACCGGGCACTTCGCCACCGTCAACGGGGCGGATCGAAACCAGATCGCGAAAATCAATCTCGCCGGTGCGACTGCTACGGTGGACCAAAACTGGCACACGGACCGCTACGATGCCCGCTGCAACTTCCAGCGGGCTTACTATGTGAACGATCTGGACTTCGCCCCGGACGGGTCAAACCTGGCAGTCTCGACATTTGGCGGCTATGGCTCCGGTCCGCCCAGCCTCTGCGACAGCATCGCGCGCTGGGACACCGCCGCCTCCGGCCAGCAGCTCGACCCGACCTGGATCAACTGGGTCGGCGGCGACAGCATCTATGCCCTGGAGCATGTCGGCGCGCACATCTACTTCGGCGGGCACAACCGCTGGACGAACAATCCGTTCGTGGGTGACGCGGCGGGACCCGGTGCGGAAGTCCGCGAAGGCATTGGCGTCATCAGTTCCGCCAACGGCATGGCCTTGGCGTGGAATCCCGGACGTGACCGCGGTCGTGGAGTCTTCGACCTGCTGGCCACGGCCACCGGCCTGTGGGTCGGGTCCGACACCGATCGCATCGCCAACTCCCAGTACCGGGCCAGAATCGCGCATTTCCCGCTGGCAGGCGGCTATGCGGCGGCTACGGCAAGCGCACCGCGGCTTCCCGTGGATGTCCTGAAGTCGGGATCCGGCGCTGTCCAGCAGGTCTACTTCGACGGCCGCAGGGCCACTCCGGTCACCGGGGTGCCCTCCGGCAACGTGGACTGGGCCAATGTCCGCGGCGGCTTCGTGGCCGGCGGTTCGCTCTACCTGGCCATGGCCAACGGGACCATGGAAAAGCGGTCCTTCAACGGAACGCAGATCGGCGCGGCCGAGCAGGTCAACCTGCGGAACCTGGACAGGACCGACCTGGCCACGTTCGGCCGGCAGACCTCCAGCTACAAACTGGCCAACCTGGGCCAGGAGCTGCAGGGCATGACCGGCCTGTTCTACTCCAACGGACGGATGTACTACACCGTCCAGGGCCAGCCCAACCTGTACATGCGGTATTTCGAACTGGACACCGGCACCATCGGCGCCCAGCAGCACGTCATCACCGGCGCAGCCGCCGGCGTGGACTGGCGCAACGTGAGCGGCATGTTCCTGGCCGGAAACACCCTGTACTGGGCCTCCGCCAACGGCAACCTCAATGCGGTGAACTGGACCGAACCCGTCGGCCGCGATGGCCGGGTGTCCGGCACCACCGCGGCGGTCAGCGGCCCGGGCCTGGACGGCGCCAACTGGGCCGCCCGGTCGCTGATCGCACGAACCAGCACGTCCGCTCCGCCGCAGAACCAGGCGCCGGTCGCGTCGTTCACGGCGGAGTGCAACGGGTTGAGTTGCGTCTTCGACGGCTCGGGGTCATCCGATCCTGACGGTACGATCGCATCTCATGCCTGGCGGGTCGCGGGCGGACCTTCGGCCACGGGCGAGGTGTTCTCGCACACCTTCACCGCGGCTGGCAGTTACGGGGTGACCCTGACGGTGACGGATGCCGCCGGTGCAACCGCGTCGGTGACCCGGACGGTGACCGTATCGGGTTCCTCGCAGCCGCCTCCCTCTGCCAGGGTTGCGTTCGTGGGTTCGGTGGCAAGCTCCAATACCGGCTCGGCCATGAACCACAGCGTCCAGTTGCCGGCGCAGGTAGCGGCCGGCGACGTGCTGGTCGCGGCGTTCTCGGCGAACTCGGCCACGGTCGGCCTGACGCCGCCGGCGGGGTGGACCCTGGCTGCGGAGGTAGGGACGACGTCCATGCGCTCGGTGCTGTACTCGAAGGTTGCCACGGCGCAGGATGCCGGGGCGACGGTGACGGTACGCACGGCCGACTGGGCGCGTGGTTCGCTGGTGGTCTCGGCCTACCGCGGGGCACAGGTCAGTGCCGCGTCCTTCGGGTTCGAGCGGGAAACCGTGAGCCGGGCAACCCACACCACTCCGGTGATGACTGCCGCGGCCGGTGACTGGGTGCTCTCGTACTGGGCGGATAAGACCGCTTCGACGACGTCCTGGACGGCACCTGCGGGCGTGACGGTCCGCCAGACCGGCGCCGGGACGGGCACCGGACACCTGAGTTGGCTGGTCGCCGACAGCAACGGCCCGATTTCCGGTACCAGGGCCGGTGGCCTGACCGCTACCGCTGACAGCGCCACCGCCAACGCCGTGATGGGCACCATTGTGATACGCCCGGCGACGCCATAGAGGCAGCAACTGGCAGCAAACAGACCCCGCCGGCTCACCAGCCGGCGGGGTCTGCCTATGTCAACAGGCCGTCGTCCGCTTCGATGGCCGAAAGGGCGATGTCCTTGTAACCGACCGATTCGAACAGGATCGTGATGCGGTCCGGCTGGGTGCCCATGACGATGCCGGGCCCCCACTCGCGGTGCTTCACCGGACGCTGGATCTCGTAGCCCTCCGGCATCTCCGCTTCCCGCGCTTCAACCTCCGTTTCGGACGTGGCCTCGCAGTTGTCGCAATTGCCGCAGTAGCCGTCCGTCTCCTCGCCGAAGTAGTTCAGCAACCAGTCGCGGCGGCAGTGATCCGTCTCGGCGTAGCCGCGGGCCATTTCAATCCGCGACTCGTCGATCCGGTGCCGCGCGTCGGCTTCTGCCAGTGCCTTTTCCGCGGCGGAAGCGGGGTCCGCGCCGCCGACCGCCCGATAGCCCTTGCGGTTCACGGTGATGCTGCCGCTGTGCTCCAGGAAGTTGAGCAGGCGGGATTGTTTCCGCTGCGACAGGCCGGTGTGTTCGCGCAGCGCCGCGGGCCGGAGGGGGCCGTGGTCCCGGACGGCGCTGAAGACACCCGCGAGCTCATCGGGGTCGGGGGCGCCGCCGGCGAAGAACCGCTGCAGGCCCAAATCCTCGGACCGATAGTGCAAGATGGTCCGCGCCGGTTCCCCGTCCCGGCCTGCGCGGCCGATCTCCTGGTAGTAACTGTCCAGCGAATCCGGGATGTCGGCGTGCACCACGAACCGCACATCCGGCTTGTCGATCCCCATGCCGAAGGCGGAGGTAGCCACGACCACGTCCACCCCGTTCGCTTGGAAACGCTCATGGATCGCCTCCCGGTCCGCGGCCGTCCGGCCTGCGTGGTAGGCGTCGGTCCGCAGGCCGCGCTCGGCCAGCTCGGCGGCGTATCTCTCGGTGTCCCTGCGGGTGGCCGTGTACAGCAGGCCGGGCCCGCCGAGTTCTGCCACCTGGTCCACCACGGCCCGCCGCTTGCCGCCGTCCTCGTGATGCCGCAGGACCTGAAGGTGCAGGTTCGGCCGGTCGAAACTCTGCACGTTGATGAACGGGTCGCGCATGCCCAGCCGGTCGACGATCTCCGTCCGCGTGTGCGGTGATGCGGTGGCGGTCAGCGCGACGACCGGCGGGTGCCCCAGCCGCTTCACCACCGAGGTCAGCATCAGGTAGTCGGGCCGGAAATCGTGTCCCCAGGACGAGATGCAGTGTGCCTCGTCCACCACCAACAGCGAGATGTCCTGTTCGGCCAACCGCCGCAGGGTTTCTTCACGGGCCAGTTGTTCGGGCGCCAGGAACAGGAACTTCGCCTCCCCGCCGGCCACCGCGTCCCACGCCGCCCGTTCCGCGGAGGACCTCACGTGCGAATTCACCGCGAAGGCCCGCTGCGCGCCCAGATCGCCGTTGATGGCATCCACCTGGTCGTGCTGCAGCGCAATCAGCGGAGAAATCACGACGGCGGTGCCCGGCAACGCCACGGCAGGAACCTGATAGATGGCGGACTTTCCGTGCCCGGAGGGCATCACGGCCAGGACGTCCTCACCGCGGGCGGCCGCCGCCATGGCGTCCAACTGCCCCTCGCGGAGCACGTCCCAGCCGAAGGATTCTTCGGCCACCCTGCGCAATTCGTCGTGGTCGGGCGTCCGGGAATGTTCTGGCATCAGGCTCCTTTGGGACTCGGGCCGGCTGGCGGCCTGGCGTCTTTCCTTTGTACAGAGAGAGGGACCGGCTGCCAAGAGGGCAATCGGAGCAGGCGAGGGGACGCCCGGTGCCGTGACCCGTTGCTACAACGAAAGGTTTTCATCAAATGTGACGCAGGAACGGCTTAAGATTCACCAAAAAAACCTCGTCGCCGCCCAAGGGAGCGTTGCGTGGGCTTTGGCTCAGCCGTACCGGGTTAGAGTTCAAATATGATCCGGATCCTGACTGTCTGCACCGGCAACGTCTGCCGGTCGCCTCTGGCGGAGCGCCTGCTCCAAACTCGTCTCGACGCCGTCCGGCCCGGGATGTTTGAGGTCAGCAGTGCCGGCATCCAGGCGCTGGCGGGGGCTCCGATGGACGCCCGCGCCGCCGGGCTGCTGCACGTTTTCGGCGGCACCTCCCACGGCTTTGTTGCGCGACACCTGACGGAGCGTCATCTGGCCGATCCGGCGCTGGTACTCGCCATGTCCACGGAACATCGTGACCGCGTGCTCAAACTGGCTCCCCGCCTCCTGAAGCGCACCTTCACTCTGCGGGAATTGGCACGTATGCTCGATGCCGTCGATGCGGATCCCGACCTGGAGATACCGGGCGGCAGCAGCGCCGAGGACGTACAGGCGCGCTGGAAACGGCTGCCGCACCTGGCGGCGCTGAAGCGTTTTGAGACCCGACCCGAGGACCCCAGCGACGACGATATTGTGGATCCCTACCGCCGCGAAGACAGTGTCTACCAGCAGATGGGCCGCGAACTCGTTCCGGCCGTCGACCGGCTGGTCGCGGTGGAGCAGTCGGTACTTTCCTAGGCGGCGATACGGAACTGGATCAGTCCGAGTAATACGAATTTTGCACAACAGTTTACTGAACATGAAAGGCAATGGGGGTATGGCGATAAGCTCGCGCGAGGAGTTAATCGATCCACCAGACGCGCACCCCGAGGACCAGGGCGAGCCTGCCGGAGACTCGCCTCGCTTGCGGTCGTGGGGGCGGATAGTTCAGCGCCGCCTCGTCGTGACCGACCTTTTGGTGGTGGCCGGAGCCCTGCTTGCCGCCCAGATCATCCGCTTCGGTGTCAGCGACGCCGACCTGAATTTCAGCGGTGTGGCCGGCGCTTACTGGGGTGTTTCGTGTGTACTGGGAGCGTTGTGGGTTTCCGCGCTGGCCATGACGCGCAGCCGGGCGCTTCCCGCTCTGGGAATCGGCAATGACGAGTATCGCCGCGTCATCAGCGCCACCATCGGAACCTTCGGGGTGTTTGCCATCGGCACCATGTTGGTCGATTTCCCCATCGCTCGAGGATATCTGGCCATCGCCCTGCCCTTGGGCCTGGTCCTGCTGTTGCTGACCCGTCGCGTGTGGCGGCAGGAATTGCTCCGGCAGCGCGGACGCGGCGAATACATGGAGCGGACCCTCATCGTGGGCGAGATGGCGGACGTCCGCTATGTGGCGCGGAAAGTTCTGAAGACCCCGGAGTCCGGCTACCTCCTGGCCGGCGCTGCGGTGAGGTCTGCTGTGGAGCGGGCAGTCGATCTGCCGGAGGGCATGGCCGTTCCCATCGTCGGCAGACCGGAGGACGTGGTTGCGCTCGTCAAGGAGCAGGGTTTTGACACGGTGATCGTGGCCGGCGCCCCGGTCGAAAGCCAACGGTACGTTAAGGAGCTCAGTTGGCAGCTCGAGGGCACGCAAGCCTCGCTGGTAGTGGCCAGCAAGCTGGTGGACGTGGCTGGTCCCCGGATTCACTGGCGGCCGGTGGAAGGCCTGCCGCTGATGAGCGTCGAGCTGCCCCACTATGAAGGGTCGAAGTTTGCCTGGAAGCGCCTGTTGGACGTGGTGGCCAGCGCACTCGCTCTGGTGTTCCTGTCGCCGCTGATGCTGCTCATTGCGCTGGCCGTCCGGATGGACAGCAGCGGCCCGGTATTTTTCCACCAGGAGCGCGTCGGCGTCAGGGGCAGCCGGTTCCTGATGCATAAGTTCCGCTCCATGGTTCCCAACGCCGAAGAATGCCTGCACGAGCTCTCGGCCCGGAACGAGCACGACGGCGTGCTGTTCAAAATGAAGAGCGACCCCCGCATCACCAGGGTCGGGGCCTTTATCCGCCGCTATTCACTCGATGAGCTGCCCCAGCTGTGGAACGTGCTCGTCGGCGACATGTCCTTGGTAGGCCCCCGCCCGCCCCTCCCCAGCGAGGTGGAAGGCTACGAGCAGTACACGCACCGCAGGCTCCTCGTGCGGCCGGGCCTTACCGGTCTCTGGCAGGTCAGCGGCAGGTCCGACCTCTCGTGGGAAGACAGCGTCAGGCTGGACCTCTACTACGTGGAAAACTGGTCCTTTGCAGGGGACCTGACCATCATGATGAAGACAGTCAAGGCCGTCATCGGCAAGGATGGCGCCTACTAGCCGAAATGAGAGAAGCCCCTCGTACCGATTGGGTGCGGGGGGCTTCCTATGCAATCAGCGCAGTCGAGAGGGCGACCGCTCGTCGCCGCTGAGCACGGCTTGGAAATCATCCGTCGCGCGGGCGTGCCGGACCGGACCGGCCTTTGCCCTGGAGCCGCGGCGTTTTTTGGCGGGCCGGCGTCCCGGAGCCGCCTCTTCCTGCTGGTAGTACTGGCCGTAGTAGCCGTACTGGGCGGCATCCGCGCCCTGCGTGGGGACACGGTTCAGAATGACGCCGAGAACGTGGGCCTCCACGCGGCGCAGGTTGCCCAGGGCCTTTCCTACTTCGTCCTCGGTGGTCTTGCCGGCGCTGATGACCACCAGCGAGCCATCGGCAATCTTGGACAGCACGGCAGCATCCGTGACCGGCAGCAGCGGCGGCGCGTCGATGAGCACAATGGCATGTTCGGCAAGGCGCTGGAGCAGCTCATTCATGGCCTGGGACCCCAGCAGCTCGCTGGGATTGGGCGGCACGCGTCCCGAACCGAGGACGGCGAGGTTCGGTGCCGGGCCCCACAGCTGGAGCACGTCTTCGAGCTCCGCGCTGCCGGTGAGCACATCGGTGACACCGGCTCCCGGTACCAGGCCGAAAATGTCCACGACCACCGGCCGGCGGAGGTCACCGTCCACCACCACCACACGGTGGCCCGAGGCGGCGATGGTGACCGCCAGGTTGGCGGTGACGCTGGACTTGCCTTCCGCCGGCACCGAGCTCGTGACCACGATGATCCGCGGCGGATTGTCCACATCCACGAAGGTGAGATTGGTGCGCAGTTCGCGCAGTGCCTCGGACATGGCGTGTGCTGCCCTGTCCCCGTTGGATTCCAGCGAGCCGGTTTCCACCACCTTTCGGGAAGCTGCCAGCCGCTTGTCCTCGGGAAGCGTGCCGATCACGGAGACGCCGAACACGCGCTCCAATCGTTCCGCCGAGCGGATGCGCCGGTCCAGATGGTTGCGGATCAACGCGTACGCCAAACCGAGCATTAGTCCCAGGACTGCTCCGATTGCCAGCGTAAGGGGAACGTTCGGGGAAGCGGGGGAGGAAGGCAGACCGGCTTCGGCCAGAGGCGTGACCCGGACTCCGGCCTCGACACCGGCATCTCCGCCCGTCTCGATGTCCTCCACCTGCTCCGCCAACGCGGCGACCCAAGCATCGGCCAGTTCCCGGGCTTCGACGGCGCTCGGCGCGGCCGCCGTGATCCGCAGCTCTGCGGTATCAAGCGGGGTCTCCACGGTGATTTCCGCGATCAGATCCTCCGCGCTGACACTCAGTCCAAGTCCGTCGATGACGTTTTCTGCGACCGGCCGGGATTCGGCCACGCTGGCATAGCTCTTGGCCTTGGACTTGGCCAAATTGTCCGCGGCCAGTGCATCAATGTCGGCATCCGCGGCAACAATGACCATGCCGGTGGACTGCGCCTCGTAGACGGGCTTTTGAAGCAGGGTCCAGCCAAACGCCATCAGCGTGACCAGCATGGTGATGACGGCTATTCCGCGCCAGTGTGTATGGAGGACGTGCAAGTAATCCCGGAGTTCCAGGCCTTGAGGCTGTTCCTCGGTGTAGTTGTTTTCCACGAGCCTCGTGCGGTCCTTCCCCTAGCCAACAAGCCTCAAACCCTGCAAGTCTAGCCGAGGACATGGTGGTTTCTGTCCGTTAGAAGGGCAACTGGTGAATCGTTTTCTCCCAGTGGGTCTCCTGTGCCGAAAATGAGCCGGGGAGCCAGGGAACGGAGCTCTGACCGCCGTTTCAGGATTCAGCGGTAAGGCATGGCTCAGGTGACCGCCGACCGGTGAAGTGGGATGATTAGCGCAGACTTGTCTTGCGTATTGCCGGTCCGGCAGATGCACCGCCGGGACAAGCAGGTACCAACCATCGATCCAAGGAGCACCCCCAGGTGTCTGTGGTATCCACTCCCGCAACCCTCAAGCATGCCGCCGGCATGATCGACAACGCCGAAGCGCGGCGCATCCGCAACGACTTCCCCATCCTCGACCAGCAGGTGAACGGCTCGCCGCTGGTCTACCTGGATTCGGGCGCCACCTCGCAGAATCCGCTCTCCGTGCTGGAGGCCGAGCAGGAGTACTACGAACAGCGCAACGCCGCCGTCCACCGCGGCGCGCACATGTTGGCGGTCTCCGCCACCGATGCCTTCGAGAACGCGCGGGAAACCGTCGCCGGCTTCATCAATGCCCGCATCGACGAAGTGGTCTGGACCTCCAACGCCACCGAAGCCATCAACCTGGTCGCCTATGCCTTTTCCAACGCCAGCGCCGGCCGCGGCGGGGAGGCCGCGTCGCGTTTTGCCCTGGGGCCCGGCGACGAGCTGGTGGTTACCGAGATGGAGCACCACGCCAACCTGATCCCCTGGCAGGAGCTCGCCTTCCGCACGGGCGCCACGTTGCGCTTCATCCCCGTGGACGACGGCGGTGCGCTGCGCCTCGACGAGGCGGCGCAGGTCATCGGTCCGCGCACCAAGGTAGTTGCGTTCACCCATGCCTCCAATGTGCTGGGAACCATCAACCCGGTGGAGGCCCTGGTGCGGCTCGCCCGGGAGGCGGGCGCCGTCGTCGTGCTCGACGCCTGCCAGTCGGTGCCGCACATGGCCGTGGACGTGAAGTCGCTGGACGTGGACTTCGCCGCCTTCTCCGGGCACAAGATGCTGGGCCCCACCGGCATCGGCGTGCTGTACGGGAGGGCGGAGCTGCTCAATGCCATGCCGCCGTTCCTGACCGGTGGGTCCATGATCACCACCGTGACCATGGAGCAGGCTGAGTATCTGCCGTCCCCGCAACGATTCGAAGCCGGCACCCAACGCATCTCGCAGGCGGTGGCGCTGGCCGCGGCGGTCGACTACCTCCAGGAGACCGGGATGGACCGTATCCATGCCTGGGAGGCGGAACTGGGGCAGCGGCTGGTGGAAGGGCTCGCCGCGATCGACGGTGTCCGGGTGCTCGGCCCCGCCGCTGGTGCCGAACGGATCGGGCTGGCCGCCTTTGATGTCGAGGGCGTCCATGCCCACGATGTCGGCCAGTTCTTGGACGACAAGGGCATCGCCGTGCGTGTCGGCCACCACTGCGCGCAGCCGCTGCACCGGCGCCTTGGCCTGGTGGCGACCACCCGCGTCAGCACCTATCTGTACAACACCACCGACGACGTCGACGCCTTCCTGGACGCCGTCGCCGGGGTCCGCCCGTTCTTTGGAGTTAACTGACGTGAGTGCTGAACTGCAGCAGCTGTACCAGCAGATCATCCTGGAGCACGCGAAGAAACGGCAGGGGGCGCCCCTGGCGGATCCGCCGCCGGGAGACAAGTCCGGCGAGTCGCACATGCTCAATCCGACCTGCGGCGACGAAATCACGCTCCGCGCCGCCGTGCACGAGGACGGCGCCGCGACCATGCTCTCCGGCGTCAGCTGGGACGGCCAGGGCTGCTCCATCTCGATGGCCTCCGCGTCGGTGCTGAGCGACTTGGCGCAGGGCATGGAGCGGGAGGAGTTGCTGAAGGTGGTGGACAACTTCCGCGAGCTGATGCGCTCACGGGGGAGTGTGGAGGCCGACGAAGAAATCCTCGGCGACGCCGCCGCGTTCTCCGGCGTCTCCAAGTATCCGGCACGGGTGAAGTGCGCGATGCTCGCCTGGGTAGCGCTGGAAGAAGCCTTGCTGGCGGCGAACTGAGCGAATCGTAAAGGGGTGACGGGCAGGCGCGAAGCGCGGACTCCTTGCGAGAGAATTAGTTCCGCACAGTTATGGCCGCGGAGGTTGAGGACTTAGCCTGGTAGTTCTTCCTGGTCCCGGTAACTTTCACCGCGATCTTGCGGCCCTTGTCGGCTACGGTGACGTTGTAGGTGGCTTTGGTGGCACCCTTGATCGCCTTTCCGTTCCGGTACCACTGGTAGGAGTATTTGCTGGGCGATCCGCCCCACTTGGCAAATTTCGCGGTCAACGTTCTCCCGGACGCGGCGGTGCCGGAAATCTGGGTCTTGTGCGCCTTGAACCCGTATTGCGCCTTAGCGGTGGCCGTGAGCGTGACCGAGTATGGCGCGATTGTGATCCAAGGGTGGCTGGCTCGATCCGTGCGGTCAGTGGCCTTGACCGTAATTTTCTTGCCCAGGTCTGCCGTGGTTAACTTGTAGGTTTTCTTGCTCGCACCCTTGATGGCGACGCCGTTGCAGTACCACTGGTAGGCGTCAATATAGGACTTGGACTTGTCGTTGAGACGTGCGGTGACCGTGTTGCCGATGAATGGGGCACCGGTGAGCTGTAATTTTGCCTTCTTGTCCCTGGCCCATTCGGAAAGACCTGAAACAATCAGATTGCGGTCGAACTCGATGCGGACTTCTTTGAGCTTTGGCTGAGCCGCGGTTGGTTTTGTGGAATGCAGATAGGAATTGAAGTCCCGCTCTTGGCCCATGTTGAAACGTATTCGAGACGTCTTGGCATCATAGTCGAATTCACGCTTTTGGAGATATTTACCCAGCTTGTCATGTGCGCGGCCGTTGGGAGGCAAAATGGTCTGGCCGTTTAAACCTTTGGGGAAGGTGATCGAAGTCCACACCGATTCGGTAGCCCGGACATCGGGAAACGTGCCGGTGAGCATCAATAGTTCCAGGTGTTTTAGCTTTTCCAGCGGGGACGCATCAACGGCGGTTTTGTAGGGGGAGATGAGTAATGTCTTCAGCTTGGGGTTGCCGGCGGCGATGTTCGCGAACTTCAGCCCCTTCGTGGGGGACATGACGCTGAGCCAATCCAAGTTCTTGGCGCTGGCCAAGGCCGAGTAATCGGTCATCTTGGGTGCGTTGAGCATGAGTGTTTTGAGTGATGCCGGGAGCATCGGCAGTTTGGTCATCGCACCGTTCGGCGGCCTGTCAGGCTCGACGCTGCCAATGTCGAGCCTTTCCAGGTTAATGAACTGCGTGAAGTTCGCACCATTGGCCGTCGTCCTGCATTCGAGGTGAGAGACTTCCTCTAGGGACGCTGAGGACAAAGCTGGCCCTCCTGCATACTCCACGGAAATGCAGCCTGCTGGAAGTGAGACGGCAGCGTGCGCCGGCGTCGCTGTGATAGCACCTGCCGCCAAAGTAAAAGCGGCAGCAACCGGCATCATTGCTCTTGCTAATTTCAAAAATCCCCCCGGCCGAAGCGTGTTCAAGACATACGCTTGAGCACGGTGATGTGCGGCATATCAGCCGCCGAGAATCAACCTAGCAGATTAGTAAGCCGTTCTTCAGACTTTTCCCACATAAAGCAGGATTGTCACGTGCCAAGCGCTTTGTTTGGTCCAATGCCGGCGTTGCCTGCTGCAGTTAAGTGTTCGTGCTGCCGGCTTGGCTGCCTTGGCCAGTACCGATATCGATCGGTAGTTCTTGGCGTTGCAGTTCCCGGTCGACTCGTTTTCTGGCCTCAATACTGACGATGACTGATTCGGCCGTGACCGCCGTTGTTCCCGTGACAATGGGAACCTCGATCGATTGACTGGGCGCAGCACAAGGGGGCCGGGCGGCGCACTCGCGCGGCCCGGCCCCTCCTGTGGCTTGCTGGCGTGCGGCCTAGCCCGCCAGTCCGCGGGCGCCGATCACCAGCGTGGCGATGCCCAGGATCATGGAGGTGGTCGCCTTCATGAACTCCATGGTGAAGTAGCGGGTCATGGCGCCCTTCTCGTCTTTGGAGCGGGGGTCCTTTGACACGCGGACGAGATGCGGGGCCCAGACAAGCAAAGCCCAGACGCCGGCAAGGATCAGCACCCAGGCCAGGGCAGCCGGAATATTCACTGCAGCGGCTCCCGGGTCAGGCGCGGCCGGACAGCCAGGCCTCGGCCTGCTGCGCCTGGATGTTCAGGGCCTTGCCGAGCATCGGCTCGGCGGCGGCGGCGATCTTGCCGCCCAGGAACGGAATGGAAGACTTCACGTCTCCGCTGAGGTCCACCCGGGTGGAGTCTCCGTCGGCAACGAGCTGCTGTACGGCGTTGACGTCCACCGGCGCGCCCGCCACCTTCATGCTGACGTCCGCCGTGCGCGAGCCATCGGCCGCCGGCGCCTGCCACCGTTCCGTCTGGGTGACGGTGAGCGAGTCGCCCAGCATTTTCTTCGCAATCTCCGGCAGCCGCGCGCTGGGAACCTTGCGGACCACGGTGATCGTAAAGGCGCCCGATACATCGCCGTCGCGCTGCACGGACTCCAAGGTGCCGCCGACCAACTCGCTGATGTGGCGCAGGAACGCCTCGTCGGTAAAGGCTTCGGTGACCTTGGCTGCTGGGTAGGGAAGGGTGGTGGAAGCGCTGAGCGCCATGAAGACTCCAGACAGTGGTTGGGAACAGAGAACCAGCACTCATCTTACGCGGCTGCCACGCACAACGGCTGTATAACTTTTCACCAAATCATGGTCGCTTCGACGAGCGGCCTTGTAGGTTCTTCACATTGGGTTAAGCTCGCCGCCTCGGGAAAGGCGGCGGCCGAACAGTGGGGGCTGTATGACTTTGAATCGACTCACCCGCAGCTGGCGCCGGATGCCGGCCGAGAGGCAGCACCGGGTCGGCAACACGGTTGTTGCCATACTCGCCATTTGCGTAGTTGCGGTGCTCGTCTACGCTCTGGTCCGGTAGGAGGGCTGCATCCTTCCGGCGAAGGAACAGAGAGAGCTTTCGCGGTAAAGTTGAACGGTCGCCCCGGGGTTCTGAAGAACTTCGGGTGTTTGTGTTGCACGTCGACCGGGAGAATTTACCACCATGAGCCTGAACGGACTGCTGGCTGCCCTTGCCGAGGACCAATCGTTCGCGCGGGTACGGGTGCAAGCCGCCCGGCCGGTGAGCGAGCGCAGCGAGGACCTGCAGATCGGCGCACCGCCCGGGCTGCGGGCAGCGTTGCTGGCCGAAATGGTGCAGGGGCTCGAATCGGGCGCCAGGGAGGGAACCTCGGGCGGCGACGATTTCGGCGTCGGCGTGGTGCTGGCGGTGACGGCGACCGGGCGGGAGACCGAAGACTTGGCGGCGGCGCTGCGCAGCTATCTGCCGGATGAGTCGATCGAGGAGTTCCCCAGCTGGGAGACCTTGCCGCACGAGCGGCTCTCGCCGCGCTCGGACACGGTGGGGCGCAGGCTATCGGTGCTGCGCCGGCTGAAGCACGACGACGGGGCTGCGCCGCTGCGGGTGGTGGTGGCGCCGGTGCGCGCGGTGCTCCAGCCGTTGGTGCAGGGGTTGGGGGAGCTGCAACCGGTGTCGCTGACCGTGGGCGACGAGGTCGCTTTCACAGACGTGGTCCGGCGGCTGTCCGAAGCCGCCTATGCCCGCGTGGACATGGTGAGCCGACGCGGCGAGTTCGCCGTGCGCGGCGGAATCCTGGACGTCTTTTCGCCCACCGACGACCACCCCGTCCGGATCGAGTTCTTCGGTGACGAGGTTGAATCGATGCGCTGGTTTGCCGTCGCCGACCAGCGGTCCCTTGCCGGCGAGAACGTCAAGCACCCGTCCCGGCTGTTCGCTCCGCCGTGCCGGGAGCTGCTGATCACCCCCTCGGTCATGAGCCGCGCCGCAAAGCTGAAGGACCAGATGCCGGCGGCGGCCGACATGCTGGAGAAGATCGCCGGGGGCGTCGCCGTCGAAGGCATGGAATCGCTGTCGCCGGTGCTGGTGGACGCCATGGTGCCGTTCATCGGGGAGCTTCCGCCCGGTTCCATCGCCGTCGTCATTGAACCGGAGAAAGTGCGCGGCCGCGCCCATGACCTCGAGACGACGAACGACGAGTTCCTGGCCGCCGCGTGGGCGACGGCCTCCGAGGGCGGGGACGCGCCGCTGGACCTGGCGCTGCAGGGGGATCTGGAGCAGGCCGGCTTCCGGTCGCTGGGGGACACCCGAGCCAAGGCCGCGGAACAGCAGGTGTCGTGGTGGTCCATCACCTCGTTCAATCCGGACGACGAAACCGTGCTGGACATCGACACGTTGACCATCGCGGCCAGGGAACCCAGGGGCTACCAGGGCGATGTGGCCGAAATGATGGAGTTCATCGGTTCCCGCGTGCGCGACCAATGGCGCGTAGTGGTGGCCACCGAAGGTCCCGGCCCCGCCGCCCGCATGGCCGAACTCTTCCACGATGCCCAAATCCCCGCCTCCCGCGTCGAATCGCTGGAGAACGAGCCGCAGCCCGGGATCATCGAAATCACCACGGCCAGCACGGGCAAGGGATTCGTCTTCGACGGGCTGAAGCTCGGCCTGTTGACCGAAGCCGACCTGCTGGGCCGGGCCACCGCACGCTCTACCAAGGACATGCGGAAGATGCCGTCGCGGCGGCGCAACGCCGTGGATCCGCTGCAGCTGACCGAGGGCGACTACGTGGTGCACGAGCAGCACGGCGTGGGCAAGTTCATTGAACTGGTGCAGCGCTCCACCGGCGCCGGACCCGCCAAGGCCATGCGCGAATACCTAGTGCTGGAATACGCCTCGTCCAAGCGCGGCGCCCCCGGGGACCGGCTGTTCGTGCCGACGGACCAGTTGGACCAGGTCACCCGGTACGTGGGTGGCGAGACCCCCGTCCTGTCCAAGATGGGCGGATCCGACTGGGCAAAGACCAAGAGCCAGGCCCGCAAGGCCGTCAAGGAGATCGCCGGGGAGCTGATCCGGCTGTACTCGGCCCGGATGGCCTCCCGGGGGCACGCCTTCGGACCGGACACCCCGTGGCAGCGCGAGTTGGAAGAAGCCTTCCCCTACATCGAAACGCCGGACCAGCTGACCACCATCAACGAGGTCAAGGCAGACATGGAGCGGGAAGTCCCGATGGACCGGCTGATCTCGGGCGACGTGGGCTACGGCAAGACCGAGATCGCGGTGCGGGCCGCGTTCAAGGCAGTCCAGGACGGCAAACAGGCCGCGGTGTTGGTCCCAACCACGCTGCTGTCCCAGCAGCACTTCGAAACGTTCAGCGAACGGTTCTCCGGGTTCCCCGTCAGGGTCAAGGCCTTGTCCCGCTTCCAAACGGCCAAGGAAGCCAAAGACACGTTGGAGGGCATCAAGAACGGCAGCATCGACGTGGTCATCGGCACGCACCGGCTGCTGTCCAAGGAGGTCCAGTTCAAGGATTTGGGCCTGGTCATCGTGGACGAGGAACAGCGGTTTGGCGTGGAGCACAAGGAGGCGCTGAAGAAGATGCGCACCAACGTGGACGTCCTGGCCATGTCCGCAACGCCGATTCCGCGAACGCTCGAAATGTCGCTGACCGGGATCCGCGAGACGTCCACCCTGGCCACGCCCCCGGAGGAACGCCACCCGGTGTTGACCTACGTCGGTCCCTATACAGACAAGCAGACGAGTGCGGCCATCCGGCGGGAGCTGATGCGCGAGGGGCAGGTCTTCTTCGTGCACAACCGCGTCTCGTCGATCGAGCGGCAGGCGGCCCGCATCCGGGAACTGGTCCCCGAGGCACGGGTGGAGGTGGCGCACGGGCAGATGAGCGAGTCTCGGCTGGAACAGATCATCGTTGACTTCTGGGAGAAGCGCTTCGACGTGCTGGTCTGCACCACCATCATCGAGACCGGCCTGGATATCTCCAACGCGAATACCCTGATCGTTGACCGGGCGGACCGGTACGGGCTGTCCCAGCTGCATCAGCTGCGCGGGCGGGTGGGCCGCGGCCGGGAGAGGGCCTACGCCTACTTCCTGTTCGACGCAGAGAAACCGCTGGGCGAAGTGGCGCTCGAGCGGCTGAAAGCCGTGGCGGCGCACAATGAACTGGGCGCCGGCATGCAACTGGCGCTGAAGGACCTGGAGATCCGCGGCGCGGGCAACCTACTGGGCGGGGAACAGTCCGGGCACATTGCCGGCGTCGGCTTTGACCTGTACATCCGGCTGGTCGGCGAGGCGGTGGCCGACTTCCGCGGCGACGCCGAGCAAAAGGTCGCCGAGATGAAGATTGAGCTCCCGGTGAACGCGCACCTGCCGCACGATTACGTGCCGGGGGAGCGGCTGCGGCTGGAGGCGTACCGGAAGCTGGCGCAGGCGACCACCGGCGAAGCTATCGACGAAGTGGTGGCCGAGCTCACCGACCGCTACGGCGAGCTGCCGGAGCCCGTCCAGAATCTGGTAGCGGTGGCACGCTTCCGGGTACAGGCCCGTGCCGCCGGACTGACCGACGTGGCCGTGCAGGGCAACTTCATCAAGTTCGCGCCGGCGTCGCTGCCGGAGTCCAAGGTGATGCGGCTGAACCGGATGTACCCCGGCTCGCAGGTGAAGCCGGCGCTGGACTTTATCCTCGTCCCCAAGCCCAAAACCGCCCGCATCGGTGGAAGGGACCTGGCCGACCGGCAGATTTTGGAGTGGGCCCAGGGGGTCATCGACGCGGTGTTTAAATCCGAGTAAAGCTGTCGGGCGCGGACAGTAGCCGCCGCCCAACAGCTTGCATCACTTACATCCCGAGGTGCTACCCGCGGATGGTGTCGATGTTGTCCCGGTACCAGGCAACAGTGTTCCTAATGCCCTCTTCAAGACTGACTTGTGCGGTCCAGCCGGCGTCGGCGAGCTTTGACACGTCGAGCAGCTTCTGCGGCGTGCCGTCCGGCTTGCTGGTGTCCCACTCCATGGTCCCGGTGAAGCCGACCGTGTCGGCGACAAGCTGCGCGAGTTCCTTGATCGTCACGTCGGTGCCGGTGCCGACGTTGACTTGGTCGGGACCGTCGTAGTGCTCGAGCAGGTGCAGGCAGGCGGCGGCCATGTCGTCCACATGCAGGAACTCACGCCGCGGCGCGCCCGTGCCCCAGTTCGTCACAGTCTTCGCGCCGGTCTTAACGGCTTCGTCATAGCGGCGGATCAGGGCTGGCAGCACGTGCGAACCCGTCGGGGAGAAATTGTCCCCCGGACCGTATAGGTTGGTCGGCATCGCCGAGATCCACGGCAGGCCGTACTGGCGGCGAACCGCCTGGATCTGCATGATCCCGGCGATTTTCGCGATCGCGTAGGCATCGTTGGTGGGCTCCAAATGCCCCGTCAACAGCGAGTCTTCCCGAATGGGCTGATCGGCGAACTTAGGGTAGATGCACGACGATCCCAGGAACAGCACACGCTCGGCCCCGTATTCCCGGGCCGCATCCAAGACGTTGACCTGGATGCGGAGGTTGTCGCTGAGGAAATCGACCGGGTAGGTGTTGTTAGCCATGATTCCGCCGACCTTCGCCGCGGCCAGCACCACGTACTTGGGCCGGGTGTCAGCGAAGAACGCGAAGACAGCGTCCCGGTCCTTCAAGTCCAGTTCTGTCGAGGTTTGGCCAACCAGGTTTGTGAAGCCGTTTTTTTCCAGGTTCCGCCAGATCGCGGAACCAACCAGCCCGCGGTGTCCGGCCACGTAGAACGGCGCCTCCCGGTCCAGCTGTTCAGGCGTGTAAGCGACGTTGTCGCCGACGCTGACCGCACTGGTGTTGATAACGGACACGGCTACTTGCCCCAACTGTCGAGGGCTACCGTGTCGATCCAAGGGCTGCCGGCACACCTAAGTGCCTCGATATCGGCATCCACCATGATCCGGGCCAGCTCCGGTGTTTCAACCGTGGCTTTCCAGCCCAGCTTCGCGTGGGCCTTCGATGCGTCGCCAATTAAGGCGTCAACCTCGGTGGGCCGCAAGTACCGCTCATCGAACTTCACATGGTCCTCCCAGCTCAGGCCGGCATGCTCAAACGCCACCTCCAGGAAGTCCCTAACCGTGTAGCCAACGCCGGTGGCCAAGACAAAGTCGTCCGGCTCGTCAACCTGCAGCATCCGCCACATGCCCTCCACATATTCGGCCGCGTAACCCCAGTCCCGCACCGCGTCCAGATTGCCCATGTAGAGGTGTTCCTGCTGCCCGGCCTTGATGGCGGCTACGGCACGGGTGATCTTGCGCGTCACGAACGTCTCACCTCGCCGCGGGCTTTCGTGGTTAAACAGGATGCCATTGACGGCGAACATGCCGTAGGCCTCGCGGTAGTTCTTTGTCACCCAGTAGCTGTAGACCTTCGCGGCACCGTACGGGGAGCGAGGGTAGAACTGGGTGTCTTCACCCTGTGGCGGAGGAGTAGCGCCGAACATCTCCGAAGACGACGCCTGGTAAAAGCGCGTTTCGATGCCGGCCTGGCGGACGGCTTCAAGCAGCCGAATGGAACCCATTCCGGTTGTGTTGCCGGTGTGCTCCGGCTCGTCGAAGGAGACGCGAACATGGGACTGTGCCGCGAGATTGTAGACCTCATCAGGACGGATGCCCGCGAGCAAGGTCACCAGCCGCGCGCCGTCCGATAGGTCGCCATAGTGCAGGAACAGCTTGGCCTTCGGGTCATGGGGATCCACGTACAAGTGGTCGATCCGCGCCGTGTTAAAAGTCGAAGCACGGCGGATCAGCCCATGCACCTCGTAGCCTTTGGAGAGCAGCAGCTCGGCTAGATAGGAGCCGTCCTGGCCCGTGATGCCCGTTATGAATGCGCGCTTGGTCAACGCAGTTCCCCCTGCCGGTGAGTGACGAATTAGCGGTTCGCGGTCGCCCTGATATCAGAGCCGCTTCGGGTCGCGGCTAGTTCCCGCAACCACTCCTCGTATTGAACTATAGCGGCGTCTTGGGAAAGCATATTCTCGGCATAGTGAACGCCGGCTTGCCCTAGCTGCGCTGACAGTTCCTTATCCAAGCCCAATTTTTCAGCAGCTTCGAGCAGTTCTGCGGGGGAATCAGGATTGACCCGAACGCCACCACCCGAGTACTCGATCTCGCCGGCGGTAGTGCTGTCCGCCTCGGTCACCGCAATCACTGGTTTTCCGGATGAGAAATAAGATGTCAGTTTGCTTGGAACAGCCATTTCACGAAGACCGGCCATTTCATTAACGAGGAGGATGTCAGCGGTCCTGAGCGCAGCGTCAAACTCACCGTCAGGCAGCGGAGCGACGAACTGGATGCGTTCAACGTCATGCGCAAGATCCCGAAGCCGACGCCGCTGATTTCCGTCACCTAGTAGCACGAAACGCACCTTTGACTTCCTCATGTCCGCAAGCTTGGCGGCTTCGACGACGTTGTCGAGTGCCTGTTTGACGCCTAAGTTTCCCGCGTGAAGGACCACGATATCTTCGGGCGCCCAGCCAAACCGGGCCCGCACCTCGTCCGCAGCGACTGGGCCACCCTGCACGACGTGCGTCCAGTTCCGTATGACGCTGACGTTGTCTTCCGGGACAGCTAGCGAATTAACTAGATAGTCCTTGAATCGGTCATGGATAACAGTCACTTTGGTTGCCGACCTCAGGACGGCGCCTTCGACCTGCTTCATGATCTTCGCGGCTCTTGCACTCCCAACCTGCGTCTCCTCAAGACCACGACTGTAGATATCTTGCACCCAGACTCCTGTAACGGGACGCCGAAGGCCGAACCGTGATCGCATCAGTGCGAATGCACTTGAAAAGAGTGACGGACTAACCACCAGCACCACGTCTGGATTGCGCCATCGCGTTAGCAACAGCCTGACCCCAAAGCTCAACTCCAAGTGCATTCGATGGAGACTGTTCACCTTGGCAGGAATGAAGTGTCGTAGGCGCTTGACCCTGACGCCGTTGATAGTCTCATGACTGCGCCAACCTCTGTACCCATCTCTAAGCTTCCATTCCGGGTAGTGGGGAAACCCTGTTATAACGTCCACGTCATGTCCCACAGCGAGCAATTGCTCGGCGAGTCGTGTGGTGTAAGGGGCAATGCCAGTAGGTTCTGGAGCGTAGTTGAGGCCGATGATGGTGACGCGGAGTCTTGGGTGATTCACACATGTAAGAATAGACGCGAGGACCAGGCACGTTGTATCAGGGGGTGGGGGCAATGAACGAGAACAACGGAAGGTCACCTACGGTGGAGTGCGACGTGCCAGTAATAGACCTGTCAAAAGCGCCAGGCGAACGCCAAGCGTGGGATCGACCGCGGCTGCAGGTTTATCTGTGGGCGATCGTGGAGCTCCTATTGGTCACCAATCCCTGGCAGATCAGTTCAAAGTTGAGGGTTTGGATCTTGCGGATCTTCGGAGCACAGATAGGTGAAAACGTTGTGTTCCGTCCACGGACCCGAGTCAAGTTTCCTTGGAAACTGCGAATTGATGACCGGGCATGGATTGGCGAGGGTGTTTGGATCCATAATCAGGATTTCGTACACGTTGGCCATGATGCCGTTATTTCACAAGAGACCCTCATAACTACCGGGAGTCATGCATACAGACGCGACATGGCCTTGATTACTCGGCCTATCTTGATTGAGCCAGGGGCTTGGATCACGTCTCGATGTGTTGTCTTGGGGGGCGCGCGTATAGGACGTTCGGCTCTAATCACACCTATGAGCGTGATCAATGGGCAAGTCTCCCCTAATGCGATTGTCCGCGACGGGATGGAAATCGGAGAGCGTTTTCCTGTATGACCGCATAGGCATGAGACCCTAACGTCCTTGAGCGTCGACAAGCACAACGTCATGCCAGAATACGCGAAGCCATACCAGCACCGAACTGTTGCGGGGGCAGGTCAAAACACAAGATGGAGCAAAACGTGAGGATAGGCCATGTCGTTACCTACGTCTCGGAAGACGGCGCATTCGGTGGCCCAGTAGCAGTCGCTATGGGCCAAGCGGAACAATTGGCGCGAAATGGAAACTCAGTGAGTGTTATTGCCGGCTGGGACAGCAGGTTTCGCCCCTCCTCAAATAGATTTGACCTGAAGCTTTTTCCTGTGAAAAACTTCCTGCAGAAGCGGTTGACGACGCTTTTCAGTCTTGATCTATCCCGACACATTTGGCGTTCGTCGAAGACGTACGACGTGCTTCATATACACCTCGGCCGAGATTTCATTACAGTTCTTGCCGCGGTCGCGGCGCTGGCTCGTCGAGTTCCGGTCGTGGTTCAGACTCACGGAATGGTTATGCCCGACGACCGGCTGATCGTCAAACTTTTTGACCTGCTCTTGATACGAATCATACTACGACGCAGCTGCCGCGTTTTGGTTTTATCCCCCGCAGAAGCTGAAGCCATTAAACTCATTTCGAGGGGGCAGGCCAAGATTCATTTGGTGACAAATGGTGTGCGACGGGTGGTCGCGGAATCTGCGCCAGAGAGGAACAGACCTAAAGTCGTATTTCTTGCGCGATTGCATCCAAGGAAGCGAGTTATGACGTTCGCATACGCCGCTGCATCGCTGATAAAGTCCGGGCTCAAGGCAGATTTTGATATCTATGGTCCTGATGAAGGTGACCTTGAGGCTCTCTCGCAGTTCCTCGAAAAAGAAAACCTCCCTTCTCTGAGATATCGAGGCGTAGTGACCCCTGGTTCAGCAGCTATGACTCTTTCCCGGGCTTCTGTATATGTTTTGCCTAGCTTTGGAGAAGTCGTCCCTATGACCGTTCTGGAGGCTATGTCAGTTGAGACTCCGGTCATTATCACAAAGGATTGTGCGATGGCGCCCAAACTTGCAGAGATGGACGCCGCCGTCGTTACAGACGGTTCGATTGCTGAAGTGGCGAGAGCGATCGACAAGGTTCTGAGTGATCGAACGTATTCATCCGCTCTTGCTGCTAATGCGCGTCAGCTAGTTCAGGAGGTCTACAGCATCGAAGCGCTCGGCCGGCAGCTTCAACAGCTCTATATTGAGGAATTGGATTAGACCGATGCAGCTCGAAAACGGCGTGGTTCTGGCATTTAATGTCAAGAGCGGAGCGCATATAGCAAAGATCCTCTCAAACGAGGGATGGCTTCGCAGATATTTTTCGCTACCGCTAATCCGCAGGCCTGTCAGCGGCTGGGGCAACCTCATGCCTGCGTCACTCCGTGAGCAGTTGAATAGTAAGCGTCTCGTAGCTGATCTTCCCAACAAAGAGCACCGGAACCTCTACCTTCCAGAGCTGATTCTGCAGGGACTGGCACATCCCAATTTGAAATTATCGTTGGGCAAACGTTTGTTGGCTTCCCAGACGTCGTTTGACCTGTCAGTTGCTGCACGGTTAGGCCGACCCTCGGTGTACCATTATGCAAGCGGAGTTGGTGCTACTTCTGCCGGCACAGCCCAACGAAGAGGTGCCCTAACAATATGTCACCGTCGCGCATTGCATCATACCGTTGAGGCGAAAGTTTCATCTTCTTCCGGAGCCTACCGACATCCCGAGATAGAGATGGGACGGAGACTTGACCGCGAGTATGAGCGGTCGGATATAATTCTCTGCAACAGCCATCTGACAAAGTCATCCTTCGCAAGCATGGGATTCGACGAGTCCAAATTGCGGGTGATACATAATGGAGTCAATCTTTCTTTTTATGTACCCAATTCGGGTTCGCCCTTAAGTTCTCGACGGTCTGACAAGCTCCGTTTGCTGTATGTCGGGACGCTCGACTCCAGGAAGGGTTTCGACCTTCTAATTGGGGCTGTGGAAGCACTGAGAGATCAGGTAGAGCTCGTAGTCTGCGGCGGAAAGCCTGAAGGGTCGGCGCGCTCGGACTTGCCGGTCACTTACCTGGGCAAGATTGACCCATATGCATTACGTACTCAATACCAAAATGCCGACGTTACTATCCTCCCTTCACGTGCTGACGCTTTTGGGTATGTCGTTTCTGAATCCCTCGCATGCGGGACTCCCGTAATCGTCTCCGACATGGTTGGAGCCGCTGAAGTTGCACTGCAATTGCAGGCGGGCCTGGTATTTCAGTCTAATAACGAAGACGCTCTGATCGAGGAAATCAGGGGACTTATTGCTTCTCCCTTCAAGCTTCAGCTCTTAGCAGGTGCCGCGCTTCGAAACCGCGACGAGCTGGGTTGGGAACGTTACGGGAAGCAACTAACCGCGCTTTATGGTGAGCTGTGACGGCCAGTAAGGGGCAAAATGCGTCTGCGATGAAGTCTTACTTCTCCCTCCTGGCCGGAAACATTGCGGTTCCCCTAGCTTCGTTCCTGAGCGGCCCCCTTTTGGCTCGCGGACTAGGAGTCGAGGATCGTGGCGTCGTAGCTGGCGTTCTTGCTGTGGTGATCGTGGCTCCGACCCTGGTGTCCTTCGGGCTTCAGGACGCGACAATTGTCTTGGCACACAAGATAGGCAGAGGCGGGCTACTGCTCAAGAGTAGCGTTTTGTTGGCCTTATCCTTCGGTTGTATCGGATGCGGTCTAGTTTCTCTTTGGGCTGTAATGGCGAACCTCGAGATATCCCTGCTGGTGGGCATATCGATCGCGATGTACGTATTCCTCTGGATCGTCTCAATTCCATTCCGCTCGATCTTAATATCGGGATCGCGATTAACTTGGATAGTAGTTGAAAAATGGTTGCAAGCCACGTCCAGACTGCTCGCAATAGCGTTGCTTTTCTTCACCAACAATCTCACGGTTGACACTGCTATCCTCAGCCATGTGATTTGCAGCCTAGCTGGTGCTTCGATGGTTATCGTTCCCGCGCTAAGATACGCAAAAACCTCTCCACGCCACCCGGGCAGCCTGTATCGAGACGGAGTGTTTCCCCTTCTGGCCACGGGGAAAGGGGTTTGGGCCGGGGCAGTCGCCGGTGTGTTGCTTTTACGCCTAGACCAAGTTGTGATGCCCGCCTTGACCAGCGCTCATCAGTTGGGGATCTACAGTGTGGCGGTATCGATAGCGGAGATAGGCCTAATACTATCTGCAGCCGCCCGGCTCATCCTTCTGCCGAAGTTTCTCGACTCCAAAAGCTCGTCGAAGCTACTGAACTATGGGTGGCAGTTCTTGTTCGGTGCATGCATCTTGACACTGATCGGATACTGGACTCTACCGGCTACCATCTCGTGGCTTTTCGGCGAGGATTTCCAAGAAGCGGGACTAATCGCAACAGTCCTTGTCCCTGCAATTTTGTCAGCTATGTGGCTTGACGTGGTTGCATCAGCTGCGACCGCACTGGGGCTGCAAAGCAAATACGCTCGAGTGCTGTGGATTGGGGTCGTCGTTGCTGGGGCTTTAATGTTATGGACCATTCCCACCTGGGGAGCGATCGGCGCGGCAATGACCACCTTGCTAAGCTATTTCGTGGCAGCGACGCTTGCGACATTGACCTTGGCACGCCACGTCGCTCTCGAAAAGTCTCCTGATCTCGGACATCTCTCTGCAAAGGCGGAAAGCGCTTATGAACCCTAACTATCTTCTTCGCCCATTAGTTGTTCTGGACAGGTTCAGTCAGAAGAAATACATGAGACTCGCGTCAAAAGCCTTGCGATTATGTGGTGTATCGGTGAACGGCACGCCGCTTTGGGTCAGTTCTCGTATCTTTTGGGACATAGGGAATGCTGGCGACATTGAGTTAAACGATCGGTGTGTCATCAGCCATTATGTCAAATTGCTGACCCATGACTACAGCTTAGACCGCGTAGTGGAGGGTTTGGGGGGTGTTTCTGAATACGAGATTAAGCATTCTGGAAAAATACGGATCGGAAAGCGGGCATTTATTGGGATGGGCGTCATCATTATGCCTGGTGTGAGTATCGGTGATGGCGCGATCGTAGGCGCAGGAGCTGTTGTGACGAAAGACGTCGATGCTGAGTCGGTTTGGGCAGGAAACCCAGCTAGAAGATTGTGTTCTGCTGAGGAATATTTGAACAAGCGGATCGGCTCGGGTGAAAAGATTAGACGTCGAAGTTGATTACGGCGCAACATGTGCAGGGAAATGATGTCCAGTAAGCTGCGGTCTGAACCGAAAAACTCCTTCGAATCCGGCAAGGCGGTGTATATAGCATGCTGGATATTGCTGACCCTGTTTGCATTTCCTGCCGATCTCGATAGTGTTCCAGTCACATTGACCTTCGCGTCAAGCTTGTGTCTTGTGTGGTTGGTTCGAAGTCGTCTGCCGAAGCCTTGGTTCTTGTCACCGGCCCTCGGTGTGGCGCTCGTATTTTGGATGCTTGGGCTGTTTGGTCGGTTGTTAAGCGACGAGATTAGTAACGCCGGCGGTGGAGGCGTCCGCCTTGCAATACCTCCGTCCCAAGTGGATGCCACCGCAATGATTTTTGGTGGAAGCGCAGCATTTATCATGTGTGGATACACGTTAACAAGGGTGATTGGTCGGCGACTATACTGGCCACTAGCTCAAGGTGCCACACCCAAACAGTTAAGAGCATCATCCGGCGCTACATTGTCGCTGCTAGCAGCCTCGTTCATGCCCTTGCTAATGGTGATTCTGTCAGTCAATTCGTTCTTGCTTGTGAGAGCTGAGTACCTAGCCGGTCGTGTGGCTCACCCTGCGCAGCTCTACGGTCTAGGCATTGAGCTAGGCGTGGTGGCCGTAGCCGGGCTGGCTTACGTCCAAGGGCGCAGTAGGGCGCGTTCAATAAAGATCCTCGCCGTCATTGGCGTCGCGGCCTACTTCCTACTTTATTTCGCTTTAGGTTCCAGACGCCTTGCCCTGCTACCGGCCGTCGTTCTGGTCGGCTGCTATGCCGGAAATCGCGCGATGCGAGTGCGGCGAAGCGTACTGGCATGTATTTTGGCGACGCTGGCACTTTTCCCTCTGCCACTCTACTTGCGATCACTGGATGACCATGGTTTAATCGCATATTTCTATGCCCTAGGGGAGTATGCTCCCTCATCGCTCAATCCGATCAGCTTGGTCAATAACATTCTCATCGCCTTTCCAATTGCTGGATACGGGGCTTTTTCCGCGGGTAGTATACCGATGTCTTATATGTGGACGGTAGTGAACCCTCTTCCCGGGTTCCTGACCGACTGGGCTGACTATGCCGCCGTTCATCGTATTAATTCTTGGACCCCCTTCTCTATGGTAGGAGAAATCCGCAATGTAGGTTTAGGTCCGTGGATAGTTTTCTGGACGGCGACAGGTAGCTTGCTTGGCTTCATTGAGTCTCACATACATCGACTGTGGACACGCAATGCCAAAGTGGTTGCAATTTGTATTGTCGGACTTACGTTTCTTTTTGCCGTTCTCGCTTTGCAATACAACGCGAGAAACTCCTTCCGGCTCCTAATCTACGCCCTTGTTATCTGCCTGGTTGTCCGCACTTGGATTTCCATTCGTCCGCGCAAGTCCGTCCGAAGCTCCAAGCTGTGAGATCTACCTTGATGTTGGCCTACAATGGAAGGGTGTTGGCGTTTGATGTAGAAGTAGAGGCGTGAGATGAGATTGATTACTCTAGGTGCGAGAGACGCCGCTTTTTACTGCCTGCCGCTTCGGGTCAAGAGACACTTGCAGTTCCTCAAACATCACAAGCGAATGTTACCTGCTAGTCCACGTACCTTCTCCGAAAAAATTCAATGGCGGATCATAAACGACCGGCGAAACTTGATCGCTCGTGGTGGTGACAAGGTTTCAATGAAGATCCATGCCTCCCACGCCGCGAGTGACGTCCTTATTCCAGAGACTCTCTGGCATGGGAATCAGCTGCAGGAGATTTATGGTCACGATTGGGAGTGCGATTGGGTGCTGAAGCCTATCGCGGGGTCAGGGCACGCTTTTTTTGGCACCGGATCCTTAGCTGATGCTGATTTAGACATTCAGGACGCCATGACCTGGACGCCGCATTGGGCGCACCGGATCCATGGACAATGGGCATATGGGAAAGCCAGAAATGGTTTCCTGATTGAACGAAGGATCCCAACAGCCAACGGGCGGTCTCCTGATGACTACCGTTTTTTTGTCTTTGACGGTGCTGTGCGGATGGTGCAGGTTGATACCCCACGTGGTGATGGTGTACGCCGGCGTTTTTACACCCCGACCTGGGAACCACTAAACGTGCTTCAGGGCGGAAAGCCACTGGCTGAGGTGGTGCCCGCGCCGAAGGAGTTGGCCTCAATGATCGATATCGCCTCTAGAATCGGCAAAGGCTTTGACTTCATTCGGGTGGACTTATACGTGGCTCTAGGAGATATATACTTCGGCGAGATCACGCCCTACCCTACAGGAGGGTTGGTTCCTTATAGCGACGAAAGCTTCGATATCATGCTCGGTAGTTACTGGCAACTGCCTTCGGTTTATGTCGACTAGGCCTCTTTGATGCAGGTCTTCACAAGTCTCGGACGTCGTGAATCGCTTACTTCGTGCGTTTGGCGACTGGAAAACTCCAGCCACCAGTTGCAATCCTTTTTGCCTAAGTTCTCCCCTCGTACTCTACAACGATGAGTTCCGGAGGCGCTAGTTCTTTTGCCGTCCTCGCCGAGGTGGGGTTTTCTCAGCCACAGATGCGCATTTTCCCGTATTTCGATGCTGGGTAGGGTGCGGCGCACTCGCGATGGTGCCAGCGGTAATAACACACGTTCGGACGTGGGAAACTCGGAAGGACCACCCCTTCAGCAGGATGACCATACGTCGTCCTGCTTGAGGAAGGTCAGTATCAAGCGGTGTTCGCCGACTCATAAGTAGACACAACATACGTCGCTCTACGTTGCCTTATTCCCGCGGCCAAGAGAAACATGACGCGACGGACCTTCACGGAAAATATCGGACGATGACTACTGGAAGCACAGATCAACCGGAGCCAAGAGGTCCTTAAAGCGGTTGAGCCAGCAATATTGGTCGAAGGTCCACGTGCCGGCTCCGCAAGCTGCAGTGCGCCAGTCGCTCAACGGGGCTGCTTGGCGCGAAGGTTTGCTGATCGGACGGATGTGACGGCCGATCCTAAAATCGCTCCCCGCATTAGCGAAACCCATAGAGGATGAACCCTTTGGACGGAGTGGGCTGAAGCGGGCTTCAGCAGGTCTAGTAAACGGTCGCCTACCTAAGGGGTTGCAGGCAGCGTCCTCAGTGGTCCGCAGGAAAATTCTGCCAGTATTCCCCGAGTGCACCGTTGCCCAGAGCCGCTCCGATCTCCTCGACGGCTTGCTCGTCCTTGAGCACGATCGCCTGACCGTCGGCGGAGGATCCGGTGCCCTTGGTGGGCAGCGTGAACATGTGGATGTCCTCCTTCCGCACGCTATTGAGGCTTAGGCCCAGAGATCCTATGGTTCCAGCATTCAGGCCCTCATCCACCGTGACGTACGGGGTGAATTCATCGATCGTGGAGCTGATGCGTGCCGGGTTAGCCAGGGTGTCAGCGGAGAGGAATTTGGAGATGACGGCACCGATGAAGGCACGCTGGTTGCGCACGCGCTGGTAGTCGCCGTCGGAATAGGCGTAGCGTTCACGGACGAAGGCAAGGGCTTCCTCGCCGTTCATGAGAGTGGGGCCGGCGGCGAAATGCCGTCCGCCCAAATGCGAAGAGATGAAGGCGGGATTGACGTTGATTTCTACACCGCCCAGAGCGTCCGTGAGGCCCCGGAAGCCTTCGAAGTCGATGATGGCAACGTGGTCGATCCTGGTGTCGAAGAGTCCCTCTACTGTTTGGACGGTCAAAGGAACCCCGCCCAGCGCGTAGGCGGCATTGATCTTGTGCTCGCCATGACCGGGGATCTCCGTCCAGACGTCGCGCATGATGGACATGACGTAGACCCCGGAACGGTTCGGGGGAACATGCAGCAGCATCAGCGTGTCAGTGCGGGCGTCTGTCGGGGAGCCTGCCAAGGCGTCCGCGCCGACGTCGGCGGCGCGGGTGTCCGAACCCATGAGCAAGATGTTGATCGCGTCCTCAGCCGCCGGCTTCTTGGTGGGTCGAGTTGCCTCCTCGGGAAAGGCCTCGGCGATCTTCTCGCTCTTGGTATCAAACGAGTTCGCCAGGCTCCAGAGGTACCCCCCGGCCGTCAGGCCGGCCACGATGAGCAGGCCGACTAGGACGCAAACGGTGATTAGGACGGGACGTTTCTTCAGGCCGGACACCGAAACAGTCTATGGGCGCGCGAGCCCTAAGCTTGCCAGCCTCACTCGGCTGTCCTCAGGCGGCCAGCGCCGCATAGCGGCCGGCGGCGTCGAGCAGGGACTCGTGCGTTCCTTGTTCGACGATCCGCCCGCCTTCGAGGACAGCGATCTGGTCGGCATTTCGGACAGTCGAGAGCCGGTGGGCGATGGTGATGGTGGTGCGGCCCGCGGCCAACCGGTCGAAGGCCTGCTGGACCGCGTGTTCGGTCTGTGTATCCAGCGCACTGGTTGCCTCGTCCAGCACCAGCACCGGGGGATTGCGCAGCAGTGTCCGGGCAATGGCAATGCGTTGCTTCTCGCCGCCCGAGAACCGGTGCCCACGAGACCCGACGACGGTGTCGTAACCATCCGGCAGTGCCGCAATGTGGTCGTGAATTTGGGCGTCCCGTGCGGCCTGTTCGATTTCGGCATCGCTGGCATCCGGCTTCGCATAGCGCAGGTTCTCGCGCACCGTAGTGTGCAGCAGATAGGTGTCCTGGCTGACTACCCCCACGATGGACGCCAGGTCGGACAGGCGCAGGGAGCGGAGGTCTACGCCGTCGATGGTGACGCGTCCCTCCGTGGGGTCCTGCAGGCGGGCCACCAGGGCGGCCAGGCTGCTCTTCCCCGATCCGGTCGGGCCCACCAGGGCCAGACTGGAACCGGCAGGGACGGCCAGGTCCACATGCTCGACGGCCGGTGTCCCGCTGTCGGGATAGCTGAAGGTGACGTTCTCGAAGCGCACATGTCCGGCTACCTTCGACGGATCCACCGGGGCGGGGGAGGCCGGCTCCGCGATTTCCACCGGCAGGTCCAGATACTCGAAGATCCGCGCGAAGAGCGCCAGCGAGCTGGTGACGGTGATCGTCACGTTCAACAGCCCGAGCAACGGCCGGAAGAGGCCGCCCTGCAGCGCCGTGAAGGCCACCACCGTGCCGATGCTGATGTTACCTGCGGCCCCCGGCAGGCCGGCGGCGAAGTAGATGACGGCGGGCACGGCGGCAAAGATGATGCTCATGGTGGCCATCCGCCAGCGCCCGGCCAATTCGGACCGAAGTTCCAGGTCGGTCAGCCGCTCCGACGAGGCGGAAAACCGGGCGGCCAGGTCGTCTGCGGTGCCCAGCGTCTTACTCAGCTGGATTCCGCTGACCGAGAGCGATTCTTCAATGGTCACATTCATGTCGGCCAGTTCCCGCTGGCGGCGGGCGGTCAGCTCCCGCCGCACTTTCGCAACCTTGCGGGTCAGCACGACGGCCGGCGGCATGACCAGCAGCGAGATCAGCGACAGCTGCCAGGACAGCGCGGCCATGGCCACCGCCGTGGCGACGACGGTGGTGAGGTTGGTGGCGATGCCTGTTGCGGTCGAGGTGACAACCGACTGCATGCCGCCGATGTCGTGTGTGATGCGCGACTGGATTTCCCCGCTGCGTGTCCGCGTGAAGAAGCCGACGGACTGGCGCTGCAAATGCGCGAAGACCTCGGTCCGCAGGCTGTGCATTACCCGTTGGCCCACCTTGGTGGCGATCCAGGTCTGCAAGACCCCGAACAGGGCGGTGACGGCAGCGACGGCCAGCATTCCTGCGGTCAGCCAGGCCAGCAGCGGGAGTTGCTGGCGTGGCAGGGCCGTGTCGATCACCGCCCGCAGGAGGAACGGCGAGGCCATCGCGACGGCCGAAGACGCGACGATGATGCCGGTAACGAGGGCCAGTTGTCCCCGGTACGGGCGGAAGAGGGCGGCGATCCGCTTCAGCGGTACATGCCGGGCTTGTTCTTTTTCTGTGGCCGTCGGTTCCCTTACGGGACCGCGGCCGGGGGTTATTCCGAAGGTTTCCGTCGGAACCACCTCGATCCGTGATGAAGGGGACAACGTGCGCCGCCGCATTGCTGAGGTTACCTCAATATGAGGCTACAACAGGATTACTTGATAGCTTATTCCCGTGGCAGATGAAAGTTTACTGGACGCGTTCTGGGCCGTCTCGCGTCAACTCAGGAGGGGGGCCCGGGAGGGAATGGCCCCGCTCGGCGTTGCCCCGTCACAGGCGAGGGCGCTGCGCATGCTCCGCCAGCACGGCCCGCTGCGGTTGGGTGAACTCTCCGAGCGGCTTCGGATAGCGCCGCGATCCGCGACCGACATCGTCGACGGCCTGCAGGAGAGGGGCTGGTGCTTGCGCGAGCCTGACCCGGCGGACCGCAGGGCCACGGTGGTGGTCCTGACCGAGTCCGGTCGGGAGACCGGGCAAACCATCCGGGAGATCCAAGTGAGGCATGCGGAAAAGTACTTCGGCGTCCTGTCTGAAGTGGAACGCTCCCAGCTTTCTTCCCTCCTGGCCAAGCTCACATCGGCGCAGGGCTGAGGCGGTTTACCGCAAGAATGCGAACCACAGGGCGGCGGCTGCAGCAAGCACGACGACGGTGCCCACCACCCAGGCGGTCTTGACCGTCTTTCGGGGCGCTTTGGCGCGCCGCGCGGACCGGGAGGAGCCCGCTGGCTGCGGCGTCTCCATGCGAATGTACTTGGCGGGGCCGGACGCTTGACCGCCCGCAGGTGCCACTACTTGAATGAGGCCCGTGCGCAACTCCCGCCGGGCCGGGTACGGATCGCCTGACGGCTTGGCCACGAGAGGGGTCACCGGAATCATGCCCGTTGGCGGCGCGGGGTCGGCTGCCCCCGTGCGAACGTCGCGCCGGCTCGGCAGTGTGTTGTCTTGGGCAGGATGGGGCATTAACTGGCCTTTCAGCCAACAGGAACGGGTGTCGCACGCACAGACGTGGCATAGCCATCTTAGGTAGACGGCGCGGAAATCCAGTGATCTTCCCTTGTCGTGTCGCGAAGTCCAGCGGCTGGCAGCGCATCAACGGTCTTCCGCCGCGTTCAGCTTTCCTTTGGCCGATCTTCGGGCTGCGCAGCCAGGCTTCCTGAGCCGCCGGGGCCAAACTGGCACCTATGAGTTTCCCTGACCAGCCCTGCCTGCGGGAGACGGACCCGGGCAGTCGCGCAGTGTCCCTCGTCCTGGCCGCCTGCGACCTGCCTGTGGTCTCGCTGTCTGTGCTGCATGCCCTGGCGATGGACCTGAGGGATGACCTTGCCTGCCGAAGGTTCGTGGCCGACTACATCGACATGTGGGATGTTCGAAGGACGCGGCTGGTCCAGGCGGTTCAGGAGCAGGATGTGGACAAGGTCATGGATGTTTCCCTGAGCCTTAAGACCGCCAGCAGCGTGGCCGGGGCACTGCGGCTGTCGTTTTATGGGCGGCAGGTTCAAAGCCTGACCACCGAAGTTGCGGAGGGGCACCCGCATGCCATGGCGACCGTCCGGGATCTGCTTATCCCAATCGGAAGCTGCGGCGACGAGACCATGCGGCGCCTTGCCACCGATTACCTGGCGGCGGTCGATGGAGCCATCCGATAACCGAAACCACGAACGGTCTCCAACCACCGGGGCGCACGCGGATTGTCTCCGAGCTTGCGGCGCAGGTTGGCCATGTGGACCTCGACGGCGCGTTCGTCCGCCTCCGAAACAAATGAGCCGGTATCAAATTCCTCAAACCGCAGGCGCCGCACCAGGTCCTGCTTGCTGCGCACGGTCCGGCCGCCGTCCAAAAGGGTCAGCAGCAATTCGAATTCCGTCCGGGTCAACTGCTTTTGGGCACCGTCTGCCGTCACAGTCCTGGTGGGGTAGTCCAGGCACAGCCCGTTGTGGATATAGGTGGCCTCTGGTTCCTTTGGTGCAAGGGTAGAAAGCGGGCCATTTTCGGGGGCCTCGCTTACGACCGCTACCGGGAAGGTTGTGGTGGGAGAACCGGAGAAGTTATCGGACCCCGCTGTCGACCCCGGAGAGGTGCGTTGCCCCACCTCGAGCGGCGCCCCGCCGTCGTGGCTCGATTCACTAATTCGGGAACGACGCAGCATTGCCGCCACCCGCGCCCGCAGTTCGAAGGAACGGAACGGCTTGATGATGTAGTCGTCGGCGCCGGACTTGAAGCCCAGCACGGCGTCGATCTCCTCGGCTCGAGCGGTCAGCATAAGGATGTAGGCGTCGCTGAAGAGCCGGATCTGGCGGGCGGTCTCAAACCCGTCGATGTCCGGGAGACCCACGTCCAGGGTGACGATCGAGGGACGGTGCTCTCTAACGGCGGCCACTCCGGTTTTTCCATTCCGGGCTGTATAAACCTCAAATCCAGACTGTCCCAAGACGTTTCCGACCAGCGCGCAGATGTCTTCGTCATCTTCAATGACCACCGCTACCCGCGAAGGATCCACAAATGCCTCACCTTTCTGCCGGCCGCTCCAAAGAACGGTCACGTCCGAACCCAAATTATAGTGCGATTGCTTCACATTTGACCGAACTTGAGCTTGGCGATCGGCGGAGGAGTCGTGGGAAGGCAATCAGGAGAGAACATTTTCCCGTGATCTTGGTAACCGCTGGGTGTAATGGGCGTGTTGAAGGTTGTCTACGCAGATCTGTTTCGGCCGGTCTTTGGTTTGTCTTGAGGTTGAAGTCTGGCGCAGTGCCACACTGGCGATTTCTTCCGGAACGTTTGGGAAATAGAACCGTTCATCTTCAGGTGGGTTGGCGAGATTGAATATATCGGCGAGAACGAGGTGCCGAGTCAGCCAAAAACAAGGGGTCAAAGATGAACAAGATGCTCAAGGGAACTCTGGCAATCGGTGTCGGCGCGGCGCTGCTGCTCGGCGGCGGCGGATCGCTGGCCGTCTGGAATGCCGAGAAGAACGCCAGTATGGGCACCGTGGCCGCCGGAAACCTGGACCTGAAGGTCAAGCCTGGCGACTGGTCCAGCAACCTCACCCAGGGCACCATCAATATCAAAAGCCACAAGATTGTCCCTGGCGAGTCCCTGACCTACACACAGAAAGTGGATGTCATCCTCGATGGTGCCAACATCAAGGCCGTCCTGAAGGCCACCGACGCCACGGATCCCAACAGCTCGTTCAATCCTGCCAACATCACTGTGTCCCCCGTGGAGTTGAGGAGCGACGGCAAGGTTCTGGCTGAACCGCTCACCACGACGGTCAAGGACATCACGGCCACGGTGACCTTCGAGTTCAGAGCCGATACCGCAGGCCGTGACAGCGCCAGCGCCAAGTACGACTTCAGCAATGTAGCATTCAAGCTTGAGCAGCAGACTCCGGAGCCCGTCAACGCTGCATCGGGCAGCTGACAGCTGTCCACATTCTCAAGACCAGTGGTGCGCGCCTGACCCCGACGCGCACCACTGCAGCCAGGCGGAGGCCCACGATGCGAACCCGGCAAGCGCTCAAAGCCGCTGCTTTGCTGGCTGCTGCCGTGGTGCTGGGGATGCTGACCGTCCAGGGGTCGTATGCCCTGTGGAAGGCGACTGCCCCGCTGGGCGTGGGCACTGTCCAAGCCGCGGACTTCAGGGTGAGCCTCGGTTCTGGCGACAATAGCGTGGACATGACGATGGAAGACGGCACGCCGGCAACCCTGGCCCTCGAAACGGCGCCGGCCGGAAAGCTCCTGCCGGGCAGCGCGGTGCGGGCCGGAGTCAAGCTCACCAACCTGACCGACGCCGGTGGGGAGTTCACCATCAGGGCGCACATAACGTCGGCGCCCACCATCGCGTCCGCGTCTCTCGCCGAGTACCTGAACATCGCGGCAACCGGAGCCGGAAGCCTTGAGGAGTGCGAGAATCCCGCCCTCTTCACCTCGGCCGCAACAGGCACCCTGCCTTCAATTGATCTGGCCAAGGGTGAATCGGGCGTTATCTGCCTCCAGGCGACCCTCTCCCAGCGCGCGCCCCCCTCTCTGCACGAGACCACGACGACCATTTCCATTCCGCTCGCCGCTGAGCAGATCTGAGAGGAATGTTGGTGAACGTTTTGCGCCTTGTCGGCCGCGGGATCGCCTACCTGGCCTTTCTCACTGTCACGCTGGCGGCCTTGGTCTTGGTGGTTGTGCCCCTCGTCACCGGTTCGCAGACGTACACCGTGCTGACTAGTTCAATGGCACCAAAATACGCGCCAGGCACCTTCCTGGTGGTCAAACCGACCCCCTTCGAGGAACTGCGTACCGGGGACATCATCACTTACCAAGCCGCGTCCAACAGCCCGGTGGTGATTACTCACCGGATCACCTCGATCATTGCTTCGCAACAGGGGGAGCGGCTGCTGGTGACCCAAGGGGATAACAACAGCGTGGCAGACGAGCTTCCTGTCCGGGAGCTGCAGGTCCGCGGGAAGCTTTTCTACGCGGTCCCGAGCGTGGGATTCCTGGCTAATGCGCTGGGGCAGGGGGACCGCGGTTTGGTCCTCAAGCTCGCGGCTATTGCGCTCATCGGATACGGCGCTTACTCCCTCGTCAAGGAGGGACGCCAGCGGAAGGCGAAGAAGGAAGCAGCGGACCGTCAGGCAGCGGGTTCAAGGTTTGTGACCGGTGGCGCCGAATCGCCTCCTAACGCGCCGGAACCGTACCCGTCCAAGGACTCCCTGGCCGAAGACCCAACAGCAGAAGCGCAAGTGGTGCCGGCGGAGTTTCCGACCCGGCGGTCGCTCCGGCAGCGGTCGACGTGATCCTGCCATGACGAGTCATCATCAACGGTTGTTCGGGGCGATGATCAGCCGCGCAGGAACGGTGTTGTTGTTACTGCTGGTTTTGTGGGTTCCTGCCCAGCCGGCACAGGCGGCCGACGAGCGATTGCAGTTGAGCCTGAACGGACACGACTACGCTGCCGAGCTTGCAACTCCCTTATTTGACCGGACCGGCCCCTTGGTCCCCGGCGGATCCATCGCAACCGAGTTGTGGGTGCGCAACAACAGCAGCGACAGGGCTGCACTTTCGGTGGCCGGGGTGGTGGGAGAAGCCGACGTCGAAATTTCGGGGAACCTCGTACTGAGCGTTGCGCAAGCCGGTGGTGTCAGCGAAACCGTGCCGTTAAGCGGTCCCTGGTCCTGCTCAGCTCTAGCGCAAACGTGGACGTTGTCACCCGGGGAAGCAATTCCTCTCAGCCTCAAGCTGCGGTTGGCGCCCGGCGCGGCAAACGAGACCAGGCGTCAACGGGCCGAGGTTGATGTCGCGTTCATGCTGCAGGCTGCAGCCGAGGGACTCGCCGTCGCCGGCGCTTGTCCAAAGGACAGCGAGGGCAGCATGCCTGCGGGGACGGACAGCCCGCCCGCTGACGGTGAAGCCCTGAACCCGGTTTTCCTGCCGGAGCAGCCCGCGCCGGGTGGCGTCACCGCGACTGAGGGCAGCGGAGTAACACCGAAGCAGGCAGGCTGGATCGAGGGCAACGTCTTCGCGGACAACCGTACGTGGCTGGCCGTTCCCTTGTCGGTCCTTGGCATTATCTTCCTGGCTCTGACCAAACGACGAAAGAAAAACCAGTGATGAACGACGTTGGGAGGACGGCGCGACCCGGGATGTGGAGGCGCTTCCGGTCCCTGCCGGGGTTTATGGGGGCCGCCATTGCCTTTTTCCTGGTGGTGTTGATGGGAGTGGGCACGCCTGTTGCTGTGGCGAAGTGGCGCCAAAGTGCTACAGCAACCATGAGCGTCACGGTCGGGGCTCCGGTGACACCGCCCTCCGGCTCCGCCGATGCACGGCTTATCGCCGGTGCCCAGCTGAAGACGCGTCCGGAAGGACCAAGAAAGGATTCCGCCCAGTGCAGGGTGGCCAAGTCAACCGCCCAGCTGGAGAATCTGGACAAGCTGGACGTCAGCTTTACGTGGGCCCCCGCACAAAATGTCACGCATTACGCTGTGACACTTTCCTCCGGCGACCCGCGGTACGCCCACGCGGCCGACGTGAAGGGCGAACAAGTTACCTTCACCATGCCCCGGACTCCTTCGGACCGCCTGGGCAATCCGCTCAAAGGCGCCGGCACCGACGCGGCGTACTACGCGAAATACAGCCTGAGGGTTCAGCCGATGAACGGTGCCACCGCCGGCGACGCCATCTACCTGGTGTACAAATACGAGCACTATTCGGTGGCCAACTGCTTCCGCGACGCGAAGGCCTACCCGCCGCTGGGGCTGGTGACGACGGTCAATTACAACGTCAGCACACCGGTCGACGACAAAAAGCACGTGGCGTTCTCCTGGAAGGCGTCCTCCGGAGCTACTTCCTACGAAGTGTCTTTGGCCAGTTCCGCCGGTTGGGGCGCCGAGGCGACAGTCAAGCAGCCTTCCGCCGTATTCGAATTGCCGTTCTCCACGTCAGGCGGCGCGTTCTTCACCGATTACCGCCTCCGAATCCAACCCATGAACGGAACCGTTGCCGGCGACCCCGTCTACAAGACTTTCCAGTACGGCCGCTGGAACACCGACCTCTACTACGCGGCACCCCCGCCGTAGCACACTCCGCGGAGGCGGCTGCTTCCACGCCGAGCATCCATGCCGCGGCTGCCCGAATGACGGAATGCAACTGTCCAGCTTCAGCTCCACGTCAAGGTGCAGAGGGAACTGTCCTGATACCCAGGGACGTCAGTTCACCGCGCGCCACCAGGGCCAGGCTTTCCGCGAAGGCATTGGTGAGGTGTCCGGTGTCTGTACGCACGATGTACTCGCCGATGATCGGCGGGCATACGCCGCCGGGCGTGCAAAACCAGTCGTGGACCGCAATATAGTCAACTCCGTCCACGCCCGCGGTGGCTCCGCGTTCAGCCTCGGTGCGCCGCTCCCAGTTCTTGCTTGTCTTTGCATGGCAATCGTCCAGGCCATGTAGCCGAGAGGGGCACACCCTCATGTCCGCGCCGCTGGGCGGCTTACCGATGACGACGACTCGCGCCCCTGTCGAGGCGAAGCGCTCCACTGCTTGACGGACGCCCTCCTGCCATTCCCGTGCCGCCTTCTGACCGGTGGCCCGGCTGGCCAGAGCCTCGTGGTTGGCGCTGAGCACTATCAGATCAGGGCGTAATTCTTCGACCGCACGGAACATCCGCTTCCTGCTTTCCGCGCAGTCAGCGGCGAACGCCGAGTCGGCCAGCCGGGGACGCGTTTCCACCAGGTAGGCGGGGCAGTTGGCGAATCCCAGGCCGGTTACCTTCCAGCCGCCGTCGGACAACGCTCCGGTGATGGTTGGCATCCAGCTCATGGCGATCGAGTCGCCCAGCACGAGCGCCGAAAGCTTGCCCTCTTCCGGTCCAAACGTGCACAAGTTGGGCCGGTCCGCTCCGGCTTCATTGCGGCATCCCGACTCCGGGTTCATCGCTGGGGGCTGCTGTGAAGGGCCAAGGACGTCCAGTGAGGGAGTCAGTCTGGCCGGATACGGCTGCCGTGCCGCGGCCGATTGCACAGCGGCAGCCAGCTCGCCCGCGTCGGCAAACGGTCGGGCGGCCCCGGCCGGCGGCCTGCCGTCGATGAGCGCGGCCGCTTCGGTGGAATCGCGGACGAATGACGGACCTGCCAGCTGCACGGCGCTGAGGCTGAGGACGACTATGGCGACGGCCCCCGCCCCCAACAGTTGCCTGCTTCGCCGGCCGGGACGGTCATGCGTGGGCGCGGATTCCCAGGACCGGAGCCACGACGAGCGACGCACGGGCTCTTCGATAAACCTGTGCGAGAGCGCTGCACAAAGCACCATGGCCGCCCCAGCCAAGGCCGCCGTGACGGGCGAGCCGGAAGGATCCAACGCGGCGGCGAAGACAATCAGCGGGAAGTGCCAGAGGTAGAGCGAATAGGAGATCCGCCCTAGATAGCGCATGGCAGGATTGGTCAGCAGTACCGTGCCAAAACCTGGCCGTGCTTCGTTGCCGGTAATGACCAACAGGGCACCGGCGACCGGGACGACTGCCCACGGGCCCGGGAAAGCCGAGTTTTCGGTGAGCAAGAGGGAGCCGCCCACAATAACCAGGAGACCGGCCGGCGCCAGCAGCCCGCGCCACATGACGGGACGGACGGACTCCCTGCGCGGGACGAGCGCAGCCAAGGCGCCGAGGCCGAATTCCCAAGCCCGGCTGACCGTATCGAAGTAGGCCAGCGAGGGCCGCCAGCCGGTCATGAACAGCGACCATGCGAACGAAGCGGCGACGGCGGCGACAATGCCGACCGCCATGGCGCGGCGGACGGTCAGGCCCGTGAACCTGGGCAGCACATAGGCCAGCCCCAGCAGCAGCCACGGCCAGAACACGTAGAACTGTTCTTCAACCGACAGGGACCAATAATGCTGGAAGGCAGATACTGGACCGGAGGCCTGCAGATAGTCCGTTCCGATGGCGGCAAAGTGCCAGTTGGAGACCCACAACATGGCACTGAGACCGTCCAGGGCGGTTTGGCTGGCCCGGGGCACATACCAGAGGCAAAAGCCGGCGGCGGTGGTGACGGCCGCTACCACCCCGGCAGCCGGCAGGATCCTGCGAAGCCTGCGGGCGTAGAACGCGGACAACGAGATCCAGCCGGTCTTGGCCTGCTCGCGGACCAGCTGGCCGGTGATGAGATAACCGGAAATCACGAAAAAGATGTCGACTCCGATGTAACCGCCGGCAGGCCTGCCCGTCAGATGGTTCAGAACCACCAAGCCGACGGCCACGGCGCGCAGGCCCTCGATATCGGCACGGAAATGCTGCCTGGTGGTTTGTCGCTGCCGCAGGGCAGGGCGCAGTGATGCCTCAAGCATGGAAGGGTCCCCCGGGTATAGTCGCTCGGTCCAGTTCAGGCGCGCACGCTGCGATCCCGCATGAAGACCGGGAACATCCTAGTCCACCGGGTGGCACTCAGGGTCGAAGGAGCCCTCTTGTGTTGGCTTGCCCTGTATGTTCCCGGAGCCGACGCGTATTCTGGCCCTAGGGAACGGAGTAGAAAAGCCATCGTTCCGTCGTGATCGAAGGGGTGCTTTCATCATGGTAGATATGGGCTTGGCATGGCTGTTTGGGCTGCTGTTGTTGGCGATTGTGGCGTTGCTGGCGGTCCTGGTGATACGTGCGTTCATGGGGCTGAGACCGCGCGACGTGGAAGATGCGCTGGCGGCGGCAGGCGGCCAAATACAGCAGTCGCACCGGCGGAGCACGGCCAGACAGATCCTTGACCAGAGGTTCGCGCGCGGCGAGCTGACGGCAGACGCCTACCGCGAGGGCCTGCGGGTACTAGGCGAAGACCGCTAGCCGGGGGCTGCTAGCCGGTGGAGTCGCTGCCGGGCAAATCCCGGCCGCCTGCGCGGCGCCTTGCCGCTACAGGGCCCCCGGTTTCCCACCCGTGGACACATAGGCCTTGAAGAGTGCACTCAGGTCTTCGCCCGTCACGTCCTCGGCCAGCTCTTGGAAATCGCTGGGCTTGCCTGATCCGTCCCGGACCCAGGTCTTCAGGATGCTGAAAAAGTCCTCGTCGCCCACTTTGTCGCGCAGGGCGTGCAGCGCCATGGCTGCCCGGGTCTGGACATTGCCGGCGAACAGTTGATCGGCCCCCGGATCCGACACCCGCACCTGCCAGAAGTCGTCGTCGGCCGGGATGCCGGCGTAAAAATCGAAGGTGTCATCGGCGCTGCCCAGGTCTTGCTGTTCGTTCCAGAGCCACTCGGCATAGGTAGCAAGGGCTTGGTTGAGCCAGCTATCCTGCCACCGCGGTGGAGGCAATTGCGAGTCGGTCCACTGGTGCGCCAACTCCCGGGCGATCATGGCATTTCCGCTGGCCTCGCTGTAGAAGCCGTCCACGGGGTAGACCGGCCGACCCTGCATTTGAACGGCGAAGCCAAGGTCCTCGGCACGGTCAATGATGCCGCCGGCGCTCTTGAGCGGATACTTGCCGAACACGGTGGACAGGAACTGCATGATCTGCGGCTGCCTGTCCAGCGACTGCTGGATCCTGTACGCCGGCGACGGAGGAGCAGCGGACCCGGCCGTCCAACCGTTCGCGTTCTCCGGGCTGCCGTCCGGTGCAGGCTGCGCTTTCCAGCCGTCCCAGCGGTCGCCGTCGCTGTCGAAGGACGTGGACCCTCCGCCGCCCGGCACCTTGATGTCTTCGACGAAGACCCCGTCGTTCTGACCCGTGATGTCGCTGGCGTAGGTGATGGACAGCTCCACATCCTGGCCGGCGTAATCTGCCAGGTCGAACTCCCAGTGCTCCCAGCCGTCGCTGGCGCCGGTGGCCGCCCACCAGTTGCCGGTGGTGCCTTCTGCGGTGCAGGAACCGCCGCCGCCGTCCGTCTGGTAGTGCTTCAGGAAGGGGTGCACGTGATGCCACGCGGGGCAGGAATTGCCGGTGGACTCCCGCGCGTGTCCGGTGGTGTCCTTGAGCGTGGTCCAATCGTCCTTGCCGGGTGTCCTGGCCTCCACGAAGGCATAGTCCCAGCCGGGTTCGGTGTCGCGCAGCATCCAGAAAGAAAGGTCACCGCCGGCATCCGGCACCCTGACGGTGCGGGCGAGCCGCTTGTAACTGGCGTTGTCGCTCTGCGACCAGGCAAGCCCGTCGCCGTTGCGCGGGACCACCGCCCTCTTTAGCGCCGGATCCATCGCGTCCACGTAGCTGATGCCGCCCTTGGTGCGCTCCGCCACGTCAAAGTGCCCGACGGCGATGGTCGCCAAATGCGGCGACAGCGGCTCGTCGGCCTTCCAGGTGAAGACGGTGCGGCCGGACTCGGCTTCCGTGCCGTCCGGCAAGCCGTTGGCCACCGCCTGCCAGCCATCGGGCACCGAGATGTTGAAGGTATAGCCGGCACGGTCGCTGGGATGGTTGTTCACCGGAAACCAGGTTGGCGCACTCTCCGGATGGCCGGTGACGAGGGCGCCGTCGTCGGTATGGATGAACCCGGCGGGACCGGGGAGGGCGAGGGTTCGGGGGATGCCCGAGTACGCCACGACCACGGTGAAGCGGTCGCCGTCCGGTACACCCCGGGTGGGGGTGACGGTGAGCTTGGTGCCGGTCAGGGCAAAACGTGCTTCCCGCCCGTCGACGCTGACGGAATCGACGTCCAGGCCATCCAGGTCCAAACTGAACGCGGAAAGGTTTTGCGTGGCCTGTGCCGTGATTGTGGCGGTGCCGTCCAGCCGGTCCGTGGGCGGGTCGTACAGCAGATCCAGTCCATAGTGGGACACCTGGTAGCCGCCGTTCCCGGCGTCAGGGAAATACGGATCATGCAGGGTGGCGGAGCCGGGTTCGAAGATGTGCCGGCCCGGATCGGGTGCTGCGGCGGCCGGGGCGACAGGCAACCCCAGTCCGGACACACCAACGAGCGCGGCCGCAGCCAGGGCAAGACCCCTCCAAGGCATCATGCAACGTTCCCCCCATCGGCCAAGGCTGCCCGGACCCGTGGATGTGCGGGGCGGCGGCTCACGCGCTGGCCATCTACATAAGATGCTCCTGTTCGGGGCCACTGTCAACGGATACGACTATGGGCCCGCACAACCTGGCTGTACGGGCCCATTCTGGAAAGCCGAACTTGGGAAAACGCTAGGGGCGGCCGATGCCCTTGAAGGTCCAGCCCGCCTGGCGCCACGCTGCCGGGTCCAGCACGTTGCGTCCGTCCAGGATGTTCTTTTCGTCCACCAGGTTTCCGACGGCGACCGGATCCAACTCTCGGTATTCATTCCACTCGGTCACCAGCACCAGCGCGTGGGCGCGGGCGATAGCCGTTTTGGCATCCGGTTCATAGCTGAGTTCCGGGAATCGCTGCTTGGCGTTGGCGAGGGCCTCCGGATCGGTGACGGTGACCGTGGCTCCCTGCAGTTGAAGTTGGGCGGCAACGGACAGCGCGGGAGAATCACGGACGTCGTCGGACTGCGGTTTGAACGCGGCTCCGAGCACGGTAATGCGCTTGCCGATCAGTGACCCGCCGCAGAGCTCTCGGGTCAGTTCCACCACCCGGGTGCGGCGGCGCATGTTGATGGCGTCCACCTCACGCAGGAAGGTCAGGGCCTGGTCCGCCCCGAGTTCGCCCGCCCGGGCCATGAAGGCGCGGATATCCTTGGGCAGGCAGCCGCCGCCGAAGCCCACTCCGGCGTTGAGGAACTTGCGCCCGATCCGTTCGTCCATGCCGATGGCGTCGGCCAGGGCGGTGACGTCGGCCCCGGCGGCTTCGCAAACTTCCGCCATGGCGTTGATGAAGGAGATCTTCGTGGCCAGGAACGAGTTCGCCGCGGCCTTGACCAGTTCCGCGGTGGCATAGTCGACCACCAGCCGCGGCGTCCCGTCGGCCAGCGGCGTCGCATAGACCTCGTCCATGGCCGCGGTGGCCGCTTCACCGGGTGCACCCGCAGGCACGCCGTAGACAAACCTGTCCGGGGTCAACGTGTCTTTGACGGCGTGGCCTTCGCGCAGGAACTCGGGGTTCCACGCCAGAATGGCTGCCGGGGCGATTTCCCGAATCTCCTCTGCCAGCCGTGACGCCGTTCCCACCGGCACGGTGGACTTGCCGACCACCACGTCGCCCGGGCGAAGGTGCATGGCGAGAGACGTGAAGGCGGCATCGACATAGCGCAGGTCGGCGGCGTTCTCGCCCTTGCGCTGCGGGGTGCCCACGCACACGAAGTGCACGGCGGCCCCGGCGGCCTCGGCCATCTCGGTGCTGAACGTCAGCCGGCCGGTCTGCTGGACCTCGGCGAGCAGGTCGGGAAGGCCGGGCTCGAAGAACGGGGCGCGGCCGGCCTGCAGTTCGGCGACCTTGCGTTCGTCCACGTCGATACCGACCACGTCATGCCCAAGCTTGGCCATGGCCGCGGCATGCACGGCCCCCAAGTAGCCGCAGCCGATGACGGAAATTCGCATAGTGGTCCTTTGCACGTGCCTTGAGTAGCGATTACTTCTGACTTTAGCGCGTTACCGGTGCCGCTTTTGTCGGCTGTCGCGCGTTACCGATGCCGGTTTTGCCGGTATTCCAGCCACGCGTAGGCCAGGACGGTGCCGAGGGCCGCGCCCAGGGTGTTTGTCCAAACATCCTGCAGCGAGGCGTAACGGCCCGGAAGGAATGTCTGTTGCGCCCACTCCACGGCTCCGGCGAGCAGGAAGGCTCCGGCCGGTGTCAACCAGCGCCACCCGGTCGGCAGCAGAAGAGCGGCCAGCAGGCCCAACGGCACGAACATCAACACGTTGGCCCCGGATTCGACCAGGTTGTAGTCAATCCAGTGCGGCGCGCCTGCTTCATGCAGAGCCGCGAGAACTGCCTGGATGGTGCTGTTGGCGCCGGCATCCACCGGGGTAGGCCACAACACGGCAACGGCGACCAGGAGGGCGTAGCCGGCCAACAGCCAAAAATGCAGCAGGCGGGCCCGCTCCCGGGACGTGCGAAGCCGCATTGATCTTCCTCTCCGGTGTGGGCGGCCGCGCGCCGATGCGCAGGCGGCCGAAGGCCCATGGTACCGGTGCGCCACCAAGCTCGGGCGCGTAGCGGCTCCGGCACGGGCGTTGCGGGCCGGTCCCCGGGTCCCTCAGCGACCCGGAGACCGGCAATTGCAAGGTTGAAATGGTTCTTTCAGGTGTTTGTGAGAGATATCACGAGCTGGCTCTGTCGCTTTCCGGTGCCATGGGGTAGCTTCCGGGCAGGATCCTGCTGCGGGGACAGCGGGATTCTTTCATCCACACCTCATGGAGGAACCAGCATGCAGACCCACAGTTTCAGGCGGGGTGCGGCCATCGCTGCCGCCACCGCATTGGCGTTCGGAACCGGGTTGCCCGCCCAAGCCGCTATCGGGACAGACACCAGCACCCTGCGGGACGCGGTCACCGTCGAGAACATCGTCAGCCACTTGCAGGCCCTGCAGGACGCGGCCAATGCCAACGGCGGCAACCGCGCTGCGGGCACGGCGGGCTACGAGGCATCGGCCCAATACATCGAGGCCCAATTGTCGGCCGCCGGCTATACGCCCATTCGGCAGGCGTTCTCCTACGAACGGTTCGTGCTCCACGGCGCAGAGTTCGAGCAGGTCGCCCCGACGCCGACGGCGTACGCGGCAGGGGAGGAGTTCCTGGCCATGGACTACTCTGCCTCCGGCGACGTCACGGCACCCGTGACCGCGGTGGATATCAACCTCGCCGGCGACAGGGCATCCACCAGCGGCTGCGAGGCGACCGACTTCGCAAGCTTCCCCGCCGGCAACATCGCCCTGATCCAGCGCGGTACGTGCGATTTCGCCACGAAGGTCTCGAATGCCGCGGCAGCAGGCGCCGCCGGCGTGGTCATCTTCAACCAGGGCAACGGAGGAACACCGGACCGGACGGACCTGTTCGGCGGCACGTTGGGGACGCCGCAAGCCATCCCGGCCGTCAGCACCAGCTTCGACCTGGGGGCCGAGCTCGCCGGGACCGCCGGCCTGGAACTGCGGATCGCGGTGGACGCCGAGATCGTCGTAACGGAGACGTTTAACATCCTCGCCGACACGGCCGGGCGCGAGGACCGCACCGTCGTCGTCGGTGCGCACCTGGATTCGGTATCGGAGGGTCCGGGCATCAACGACAACGGTTCCGGCAGCGCGGCGATCCTGGAAACGGCGCTTCAGATTGCGGCATCGGGTGACGCCCCGGAAAACCGGGTGCGGTTCGCATTCTGGGGCGGTGAAGAGGATGGGCTGCTCGGCTCCGACTACTACGTGTCCCAGTTGAGCAAGCGCGAGATCAAGCAGCATGCGCTCAACCTGAATTTCGACATGGTCGGTTCGCCCAATGCCGTTCGCTTTGTTTACGACGGCAACGGCGACGCGTTTGGGCTGACCGGGCCGAAGGGTTCGGATACCATCGAGCGCGTCTTCGAGGACTACTTCGCTTCGCAGGGACTCGCCACGGAACCGACGGCGTTCGACGGGCGCTCGGACTACTTCGGCTTCATCAACAACGGCATTCCCGCCGGCGGCCTGTTCACCGGTGCCGAGGAAATCAAGACCGAAGAGCAGGCGGCAATCTACGGCGGCACCGCGGGCGTGGCCTACGATCCCTGCTACCACGAGGCCTGCGACACGCTTGCCAATGTGGACCTTGTGGTACTCGACCAGATGGCTGATGCGATTGCGCATGCCACGCTGACCTTCGCCGAAACGACCTCAGCGGTCAACGGCACGGCCAAGGGCAAGGGAACGGGCAGCACCAAGATGCCGTTCAAGGGGCCGCACGCCATTCGCTAACCCACCGGACCGGCGCTGACTCCTAAGGCAGCAGCTGGCCCAGGGAGGCCGTCTCCGGACGGCCTCCCTCTTCGCTGCGCTGCGGGATTGACACGCTGAAGGTCGTGCCCGCTCCCAGGACGCTCGTGAAGGTCAGCGTGCCGCCGTGTGCTTCCACGATCGACTTGCTGATGGCCAGCCCCAACCCCAGCCCGGGAATGGCCGCCTGACGGACGGAACTGGTGCGGAAGAACTTGGTGAAGATGTCCGCCTGATCCGCTTCCGACATACCCATCCCGGTGTCGCTGACCTCCAGGAGGACGGCGCCGTCGGCGGCCAGCGTCCGTACCGTGACCCGGCCGCCGTCGGGCGAATACTTGATGGCATTGGACAGCAAGTTGTCCAGTACCTGACACATCCGGTTGGGATCGATCTCTGCCTCCAGCCCGTCGGCGGCGTCGACGGCCAACTCCACGCCCGCATGTTCTGCCCGCGGCATGGCCGACGCAACGCTGGTGGCGACGAGGTCGGCCAGCGCCGTGCGGCGGGGCTCGATGCTCAGCGTGCCGGAGGCGGTGACGAGCAGGTCTTCCACCAGTTGCAGGAGGCGTTCGGAATTGCGCATGGCGATGCCGAGGGAAGCGGCTACGTGTTGCGGCAGTTGGTCGGCGTCCTCGAGCGCGAGGTCCAGGTAGCCCATGATGGACGTCAGGGGAGTGCGGAGCTCGTGGGAGACGCCGGCGACGAACTCTTCCTTCACCGTCAATGCATTGACCAGGTCGGTGACGTCGCTGAAGGCCATCACGGTGCCGTCGAACTGGCCGAGGTCATTCTGCATCGGGCGTGCCGTGCACAACATGGCGCGTTGCCTGTCTCCGTCGCCGATCCACACCAGCCGGTCGGAAAAAGACTCTCCCTGAATGGCACGGCGAATGGGGCGGTCTTCGGGGACCACCGGGGTCACCCGGTCCGGTTCGAAGACCAGCAAATCGGCCTCGTCCGGATTGTCGATGCCTTGGGGCATGGCCAGCAAACGGTCCCGATCCTGTTGCACGTTGCTCAGGATGTCACGGCCGTCTGCATCGGTGACGAGCACCCCCACCGCGACGGCGTTCAGGACGGTGTCCAGCCGCCGCACATGGACCTTGCTTTCGTCCAGCAAGGCCCGCAGTTCGCGGTCTTTGCCGGCCAGGGCTTGCTGCTGCGCCGTCATGCTCAAGGAGAAAACGGACGCGGTGATGGAGACCCCCAGGGTCACGATGGGGATCAGGATCGGGCCAAACAGGGTTTCCGGAGTTACCGGCTCCGGGCCGGTGAACACCGGAATCCAGACGATAAGCAGCGGCGCGGCGAAGCTGACGATGCGCGCGGCGGCGGGGGCGATCTCCGACCAGGCCATCCAGAACACCGGGAAAACCGCCAACAGGGCCACGCCGGCCAGTTCTGTCCCGGCGCCCTGGTGAAGGGCCCCGATGGCGACGAAATCCAGCAGCGGGATCACCCAGTACGACGGATAGGGCAGCCGGTCCCACGGGATGGCGGCGCCGAGGATCCACAACACGGCAATGCCGATGAGTCCGCCGGTGAATTGCGCGTTGCCCAGCAGTTGGGGGAAGAATGCGGCGGCGATCACCGCCGTCAGCGTCACCGAAATGCAGAGCGGCAGGTGGCTGAGGAAAACGCGTGCGCGCAGGGGCAGCTCATGGAACTGACGGCGTCCGGTCAGCCAGGACGACAACGGGCTTGGTGCGGCAGACATGATCGAAGGTCCCCTTACTCCGGGCAGCCCTCGTTGTCGGTTGCGTTGCGGAGCCGGGCTGGCCATGACTGGTTCAGTATGGCACGCGTGTTGGCCCGCGCCGTGGAACTATGCGGTCTGTGACGCAAGTCGCAGCGGTGCGGGTTGGGTGTGGCGCAGACGGGTTGGCGGATTAGTCCGCTGCGCGCCGGTTCCGTTCGGGCCCGGGGCGGGTTTGCCCTTAACTGCGCAGGGCGCCCCGCCATGGGAAACAGGACCTGCCTGCCTCCTGGCTGAGCGCCCGCGATAGCCCGCGAAAAACGTCAGGCGTTGTGGTGCGTGTCGGAACGGCCCAGGAACTGCTTGGGAATGAAGAACGCCAGCGTGAACAGGCCGAGCCCGATGGCGAAGGCCGGGATGGGGCCGATGACCGGCTCCAGGCTGAAGGCGTACAGGGAACCGAAGAACATCAGCATGATGACCGCGAAGGTGACCAGATTGCCGACCAGGTGTCCCTCGCCCGAATGGGTGCGCTGCTTGGGGTGGGCCATGGGGTGTTTCTCCTCAATAGTGCGATGCGGCGTCAGTAGCCGCCGGCGGCTTGCTCGCCTTTAACAATAGCCACTGATGAGCTGGCGCCAATTCGTGTTGCGCCGGCGCGGAGCATGGCGCGCGCGTCGTCGAGGGATCGCACGCCGCCCGAGGCCTTCACGCCCAGGCGCGCCCCGACGGCGTCCCGCATCAGGGCGATGTCCTCGACGGTGGCGCCGCCACCGCTGAAGCCGGTGGAAGTCTTGACGAAGTCCGCCCCGGCCTCGGCGGCGGCTTCGCAGACCATCCGCTTTTGCTCGTCGGTCAGGAAATGGGTTTCCAGGATGACTTTGAGGATGGCTCCGCCGGCGTGGACGGCTTCGGCCACCGCCGCGATGTCATCGATGATCGCGGCGCGGTCCTTGGCCCGGGCCGCGGCGATATTGATCACCATGTCGATTTCGTCGGCGCCGTCCAGGGTGGCGCCGCGGGCCTCGTGTACCTTCACATCGGTGGGAGTGGCGCCGAACGGGAAACCGACGACCGCGCAGGTCTTGACCCCGGAGCCCTTTAGCGTGCTGTGGACCAACGCCGTCCAGACAGGATTCGCACACACGGCGGCAAAGCGGTACTCGACCGCCTCCCGGCAGACCTTGAGGATGTCTTCGCGGGAAGCTTCCGGCTTCAGCAGCGTGTGGTCGATGACCGAAGCGATCGACGTCGGATCGTGATAGGTCGCGCTCGGAGCGGATCCGGATGTGATGTCTTCAGACATGGCCATCCCTTTCATCTGCTGGGGTTCGAAGGAACTTCTATCCTTGCATACCGGTCAGGCGGCCACAGGACCGGCGCACCGGCCAGCACGGCCGCCGGGAGCGTTGCCGGACCGGGCAGGAGTCAGTGCGGGCCGCCAGTGGAGTGGCCCTCTTCCTCGGCCGCACGGCGGTGCTCCTCAAGCTTCTCCTCGGCCTCCTGCCGGCGGCGCGCGATGGCCCGGGGGTCGTCGGCCGGAATGTGCTCCTCCGAGGCCTTGTGCGCCGGCTCTTCGTCAGGGCTTTGATGCCTCGCCCCTGCGGAACGGGGCAGCTGTTCTTCGATGCCCATGGCTGCATCGTCCCACATGGCTCCGGCGTCGAAAAGGTGCGGAAGGTGATCAATCAGCGGAGGTTGTGCCCCCTCCGGCCCGGCCCTTCCCGCGGAGGGCGCCCGGGCCGGCCGGCGCCTCGGCCAGCGGGTTTGTTCGGCCCGCGCCCGCCGGGTTTAAGCTCCGCTCTGCTGTGCCTCGCCCGCCGAACAATTCCGGGCGGCGGTGGGGAGCGTGTCCCGCCAGGCGGCCGTGGGGCGATGTTTCAGGGCGGAGGTTCTGCTGGCGGCGCGTGCCATGGCCTCGACGATCCTGCCCCGGAATTCGTGAGGCCGGCTGAGCTGCGCCCAGTCCACACGGATGAAGTTCCAGTGGTTTTCGGGCGGCGGTGATCTGCTCCGGTTATCCGGGAATCCCGAGGCTGGTGCGGAGGTCGGTTTTGATGGCCTCCAGCAGCCGGGCCGCTTCCGCGCGTTCCTCCGCCAGCCGGTCCACGCCGGCAACCGGCCGGATGACCTCCAGGTAGCACTTGAGCTTGGGCTCCGTGCCGCTCGGCCGCACGATGACGCGGGTATCGTCCTGGCCCAGAAACAGCAGCCCGTCGGTCGGCGGCAACGCTTCGCTGCCGAGGGACAAGTCCGTGCTCGTCACCACCGGGGATCCGGCCAGCGACGACGGCGGCCGCTCCCGGAGCCGGTACATCATCGTTCCCATCAGGGCGAGGTTGTCCACCCTGATGCTCAGCTGGTCCGTAGCGTGGAGCCCGTACTTCAGCGCGAGGTCATCGAGGACGTCGAAGATTGTCCGGCCGGCGGCTTTGACGTCGGCGGCGAGCTCGGCGAGCAGCAGGGCGGCGGACATCCCGTCCTTGTCTCGGACCAGGTGCGGTGCCACGCAATACCCCAAGGCCTCCTCATACCCGTAGGCCAGGCCGGAGACGCGGGAAATCCACTTGAAGCCGGTCAGTGTCTCCACGTGGGCTACCCCTGCGTCGGCCGCGATCTTGCCCAGCAGCCGGGAAGAGACGATCGAGTTGGCGAAGACCCGGGACGCAGCCGGGCTCTCGCCCGCACCTGCATCGATCGGATCGGGTGAGGCGTCCTGGTCCGCGCGCAGCCGGTCCTGGCCTTCGAAACGAGCCGCCATGTGCGCGCCGAGCAGCGCACCGGCCTCGTCGCCGCGGAGCATCCTCCACACGCCGGTCAACGGGTCCTTGGCAGCCAGCGCCGCGCGGTCGGCGTCGGGATCATTGGCAATGACCAGGTCCGCGTCGATTTCCGCTGCCGTCTCCAGGGCCAGGTCGATCGCTCCGGCTTCCTCCGGGTTGGGGAAGGCCACGGTCGGGAAGTCGGGATCCGGCTCCGCCTGGACGGCCACCAGCGTCACGTCGGTGAACCCGGCCTGCTCAAAGACCGCCCGCATGGTCGCTCCGCCGACGCCGTGCATCGGCGTGAGCACGATCCTCAGGTCCCGCTGCGGGAACAGCCGCGGGTCGGTCAGCGCGGTGACCGCAGCGACGTAGTCTTTGGCGATGCCCTCCGGGAGGACGTTCCAGCCTTCCTCGGCCAGCGGGATGGAGTCCAGCGGCGGGGCGTAGTCAATGCGGGCGGCGATATCGGCGTCGTAGGGTGCCACAATCTGCGCTCCGCGGCCGCCTTCGTCCACGGCACGTCCGCCCAGGTAGACCTTGTACCCGTTGTCTTGCGCGGGATTGTGGCTGGCGGTGACCATCACGCCCGCTTCGCATCCCAGCGCCCGAACGGCGTACGCCAGCACCGGCGTTGGCAGGGCGGAAGGCATCAGGAACGTCTCGATGCCGGCGGCAGTGAAGACGGCCGCGGACTCGGCGGCGAAGACATCCGAGTTCCGGCGTGCGTCGTAGCCGATCACCGCGCGCGGCGCATAGGCGCCGGCGGCGGTGTCCAGCAGGAAGCGGGCCAGGCCGGCGGCCGTCCGGCGCACCACGACGCGGTTCATCCGGAAGGGCCCGGCGCCGAGCGAGGCCCGCAACCCGGCGGTACCGAAGGCCAAGGTTTCGGAAAACCTGTCCGCAAGTTCGGCCCGTGCCGCGGCGGCTTCCGGCGCGCCGCCCTCGGCCGCTGCCAGCAGGTCTTGCAATTCCCGGCGCGTCTGCTCGTCCGGATCGGCCTCCAGCCAGGCCTCGGCCGCGGCCTTCAGCTCCTCGGGCGTTGCGGCCATGTCGCTCCCGTTCACAGCTTGGCGACAATTCCGGCCAGCAGCCGCGAGATCCGCGGCCCCGCGGCCCGCCCCGCCTCGATGACCTCGGCGTGGCTGAGCGGAACGTTGCTGATGCCGGCCGCAAGGTTGGTCACCAGCGAGATTCCGAAAACCTCCATGCCGGCGTGGCGCGCGGCGATGGCCTCCAACGCCGTGGACATGCCGACCAGGTCGGCGCCGATCCGCTTGGCGTACTGCACCTCGGCCGGAGTCTCGTAGTGGGGGCCGGGGAATTGTGCGTATACGCCTTCGTCCAGGCTGGGATCCACCTCCCGGGCCAGGGTGCGCAGTCGTCCCGAATAGAGGTCGGTCAGGTCAACGAAGGTTGCGCCTTCCAGCGGGGAGGCGGCGGTGAGGTTGATGTGGTCGCTGATCAGCACCGGCGTGCCCGGCGCCCAGGCCGGGTTCAGTCCGCCGCAGCCGTTGGTCAGCACCAGCGTCCTGCACCCGGCCGCCGCCGCAGTCCGGACGCCGTGGACGACCGAGCGTACGCCCTTGCCCTCGTAGTAGTGGGTGCGGGCGCCCAGCACCAGCACGCGCTTGCCGTCGGGCGTCCGGACGGAGCGGATGGTGCCGACGTGGCCTTCGACTGCCGGGGCGGAGAACCCGGGAATGTCCGTGGCCGGGATCGAGTGGGTCGTCTCTCCGATGAGGTCGGCGGCCTCGCCCCAGCCGGAGCCGAGTACCAGCGCGACGTCATGGTTGGGGACACCGGTCTGGCGGGCGAGGGAAGCGGCTGCCTCGGCGGCCAGTTCAAAGGGGTCTGTAGTCACAGCACCTAACCTACCCGCTGCCGAACTGCTGCTGAAAGCGTCGGGCGGGCTGCGTCGTCGTCGTTCCTGGCATTGGGGATCTCCGCGCGGGTACCGGCGGCAGCCGGTGCGCGGGCAGCGGGCGCCTGCTCCACGCCTGCCGGCAGGTTGAGGCGTTGCGGGGCATGCGACAGAATGAAGTCCGTGACTAGCCAAATAGATTTCAGTGCCCCGCGTCTGGCGATCCTGGGCGGGGGCCCCGGCGGGTATGAGGCGGCCATGGTGGCCAACTCGCTCGGCGCCAAGGTGACCATCATCGAACGCAAGGGCCTCGGCGGTTCCGCCGTGCTGACCGATGTGGTGCCGTCCAAGACCCTGATTGCGACCGCCGATGCCATGCGGCGGGTCGCGAGTGCCCACGACCTCGGGGTCCGCTTCGATGAGGACTCCAACGCCGCCTACGCCGATCTGCGCACGGTCAACGACCGCCTGCTGAAGCTGGCCGAGAGCCAGTCGGCGGACATCCACCGCGGGTTGGAGCGTGCCGGAGTGCGCGTCATCCTGGGCGAAGGCAAGCTCTCCGGCCCGAACACCATCTCGGTGTCGACGGAGACGGGGACCGAGACGATTGCAGCGGATGCCATCCTGGTGGCCACCGGCGCCACGCCCCGCGAACTGTCCACGGCCAAGCCGGACGGTGAACGCATCTTCAACTGGACGCAGGTTTACAACCTCACCGAGATCCCGGAGCACCTGATCGTGGTCGGTTCGGGCGTGACGGGAGCCGAGTTCGCCTCTGCCTACCGCATGCTTGGCACCAAGGTCACCCTGGTCTCCTCGCGGGACCGCGTGCTGCCGGGCGAAGACGCCGACGCCGCCGAGGTGCTCGAAGACGTTTTCGCCCGCAGCGGCATGACCGTGCTGTCCAAGTCCCGCGCCGCCAGCGTGGAACGAACGGACGACGGCGTGCTGGTCACCTTGGCCGACGGCCGGGTGGTCGAGGGCTCGCACTGCCTGCTGGCCGTGGGCGGCGTTCCCAACACCGCCGGCATCGGGCTCGAAGAGGCCGGGGTGGCCCTGACCGAGGGCGGGCACATCAAGGTGGACGGCGTCTCGCGCACCACCGCGTCGAACATCTATGCTGCCGGCGACTGCACCGGCGTGCTGGCTTTGGCCTCGGTGGCCGCGATGCAAGGCCGCATCGCCGTGGCCCACCTGCTGGGCGATTACGTCAAGCCGCTGAAGCTCAAGCAGGTGGCGTCCAATATCTTCACCAGCCCGGAGATCGCCACCGTGGGGGTGACCGAGGAGGAAGTCGCCGCCGGAAAGTACCAGGGCGACATCATCAAACTCTCGCTCAATACCAACGCGCGGGCCAAGATGATGAACGTCTCCGACGGCTTCGTGAAAATCATTGCCCGGCGCGGTTCCGGCACGGTCATCGGGGGAGTGGTGGTGGCCCCGCGGGCTTCCGAACTGATCTTCCCCATCGCGCTGGCGGTGAGCCAGAAACTCCACGTGGACGATCTCGCCAACACGTTCACGGTGTACCCGTCGCTGACCGGTTCCATTTCCGAGGCGGCGAGGCGGCTGCACGTGCATCTCTAGGGCGGCACGTTCTGCCGTCATTTCCCCGCTGATTATTTCGCCACATTGTCAGTTTCTGGGACTATGATCATCGAATAGCCATGTAATGAAACGATGAACCGAAGTTAGTCAGTTGGGGGAATAAGGATGAGCGAGCAGCGCACTGCCGTCATTGTGGAGGATGACCTGGACATCCGGGAGTTGATCTCGACGGTCCTGTCCAGTTCCGGGTTTACGGTGCACACCGCCTCCTCCGGGATGGAAGGCGTTGCCGCCATCAAGCGCCACAACCCCGATGTCGTCACCCTCGACCTTGGCCTGCCGGACATCGATGGCTTCGAGGTCGCGCGCCAGGTGCGCCGCTTCAGCGACACGTACATCATCATGCTCACCGCGCGCGCCGAAGAACTGGACACGCTGCTGGGCTTGGAGACCGGCGCGGATGACTACCTCACCAAGCCGTTCCGCCCCCGGGAACTGCGCGCCAGGATCACCGCGATGCTGCGTCGCCCGCGTACTACAAAGGGCAACGACGGCGGTCTGCCGGAGGACGTCGGGGCCCGCGGGGGTGCCCCGACGGGGCCGGCCCTGGCCGGCGCAGCTGCGGCAACTCAGGTGCCCGAACCCGTCCTGCAGGGAGCGGGGGTGGGTGCCGGAGGGCATCCCGGCCTGTCGCTGTCGACGTCCGGTGCCGTTTCGGCAGCGGCGCTCGCAGGAGGCGGCGGGGCACCGGCCTTCGCAGCCGAGACCGGCGCCGGGGCAGCGGCTGCCGCGGCCGGGGCGGCGAGCCCGGCCGGCGACGGCGTGCTGGAGCACAACGGCATCGTGGTGGACCACCGTGCCCGCACGGTGATCCGGTCCGGGCGCGAGCTGGAACTGACCCGCAGCGAATTCGACCTGCTGTACGCCCTGATGGAAAGCGGCCGGGTGGTGCGGACCAAGGCGGATCTGGTCCGCCGGCTTCGCAACGAGCCCTACAACACCGGCGGCTACATTTCGGACTCCGACGAACGCACGATCGAAGTGCACATGGCCAACCTTCGCCGCAAGCTCGGGGATGACACCAAGTCCCCGCGCTGGATCAAGACAGTGCGCGGGGTTGGCTACAGCCTGGCACCGAAGCGGTGACGCCGCGCGGGCCCGCATTTCCCGCCTGACGGGCGGGCTACTGCAGATGCAGGCTGCGCAGCTGTGACGTCGTCGTCATCCCGCAGGTGCGCAGCTCGTCCAAGAGAGCCGTCGCGGCGTCAAAGAGCCGCCCGTTGACCAGGTCTTCGAGATGTTCCGCCATCTGGCCAAGGCGTCCGGCCCCCACCATGCTGCTGGAGATCTTCAAACTGAGGATCGCGTCCATGGCGTCTTCGGCGTCCCGGGCGAGAATGGCGCTCGAGACCCTTCCAAAGCGGTGTTCCCACAGCCCCACGTAATTGCCGATGAAGCGGCGGCGCATGCTGCCGTCGTGGTCGTCGAGGTCGGTTGCCAGTTTTTCCAGTACTGCCGTTAAGACCAGAGGAATTTCCGGCGAAATGGCCGTCACGAGAACGCCTGGGGACCGGATGCGGAGGACTGCCCGGAAAGTAGCATCGGGCGGCGCCCCTTTCAAACTTGTTGCGACTTCGAACTACTTACATCGTAAGCGACTGCTGGGGCCCGCCGAGGCGTGCAGGCGCAACCTTGGGTAACTCTTGAGCACCAATCTCGATTGAGGGGCGCACCGGGCGGTCCGAACAGGTGACGTGCACGGCGCCGCCGGTATCGGGCAGAGCCTCCGCGCGGACTTGGCGGTCCCCTTAGGCCAAAGCTGAGCAAATCTTCAGCGAAAGCCTCCGCGCCCTTAAGCGGCATCGGTCACAGTGTTGTCTGTGGTTTCAAGCCCCGTGCCCGGGGCCGGAGGCACAGGCTCCATTAGTCCACCATCCGGTGGGAACAGCCCCAGTACCCTGCCCTTGTCCGTCCGGAGGGAGTGCTCCGGACCCGAGGGAGGTGCTGGGGCTGTTTCTGTGCTGTGCTAGCTGCCCAGGCCCGCCCGCCGAAGCGCCTCGGCCATCGCCGTGTCGGCGGAGCCGCCCGGGCCCGGAGTGCGGCCGTCACTGCGTGCGGGCTTGCCGCCGTCGCCGCGCCCCGGCCTCCGGCCGGCGCCCCGCCCGGGCTTCCCTCCGTCGCCGCGCCCCGTTGTGCCACCGCGGGCATCGGGACGAGACCCGCCCTTTCCGCTGCGGGTTTCGCTCGCGGGGCCCTGGTGGCCGGACCCGGGCTGGCGCCGCTCGCCGACGGGAGCCTCGTCGTCGAGCCGCAGCGTCAGGGAGATGCGCTTGCGCTCGGGATCGGCTTCGAGCACCTTGACCTTCACGACCTGGCCGGACTTGACCACGTCATGGGGATCGGAGACGTACTTGTTCGACATGGCGGAGATGTGGACCAGCCCGTCCTGATGGACGCCGACGTCGACGAAGGCTCCGAACGCGGCGACGTTGGTTACGGTGCCTTCCAGCACCATGCCCGGCATCAGGTCGGAAATTTTTTCCACGCCCTCGGTGAAGGAGGCGGTGGTGAAGCTCGGGCGCGGGTCGCGCCCCGGTTTCTCCAGTTCAGTGATGATGTCCACTACCGTCGGAAGGCCAAAGTGCTCGTCGACGAACTGCTGCGGGTCCAGCACCGCCAGGGATTGGGCGCCCCGCCCCGCCGCCGTGGCGGTTGTGCCGGCGGCGGCAAGGATTTTCCGGGCCACGCCGTACGCCTCCGGGTGCACGCTGGAGGCATCGAGCGGCTCGGCACCACCGGTAATGCGAAGGAATCCGGCGCACTGTTCGAATGCCTTCCCGCCCAGCCTCGGGACCTTCTTCAGCTCGGAGCGCTTGGCGAAGGGGCCGTTGGCATTGCGGTAGGCCACGATATTCTCGCTCAGCTGCGTACCGAGGCCGGCCACGCGGGAGAGGAGCGACGGGGAGGCGGTGTTCAGGTCCACCCCGACCGCGTTGACACAGTCTTCGACCACCGCGTCCAGGGACCGCTCCAGCTTGCTGGCCGTGACGTCGTGTTGGTATTGCCCCACCCCGATGGACTTCGGGTCGATCTTGACCAGCTCGGCCAGCGGGTCCTGCAGCCGGCGGGCGATCGAGAGCGCGCCGCGCAGCGAGACATCCAGTTCGGGCAGCTCCGCCGAGGCCAACGCCGAGGCCGAGTAGACCGACGCCCCTGCCTCCGAAACCACCAGCTTCTGCAGTTTGCGGGCGGGCTCCATCAGTTTGATCAGCTCGGTGGCCAGCTTGTCGGTTTCCCGCGAAGCGGTCCCGTTGCCGATGGCTACGAGTTCGACGGCGTGCTGATCCGAGAGCCTGGCCAAGGCTGCGAGCGAGTCGTCCCACTTCCTGGCCGGAGCATGCGGATAGATGGTATCGGTGGCCACCACCTTGCCGGTTCCGTCGACGACCGCGACCTTCACTCCCGTGCGCAGCCCAGGGTCCAGCCCCAACGTGGCCCGGTTGCCGGCCGGTGCGGCCAGCAGCACGTCCCGCAGATTGGCGGCGAAGACCCGTACTGCTTCGTCTTCGGCTGCCGTGAACAGGCGGACGCGGAGGTCGATGGCCAGCTTGACCAGGATCCGCCGCCAGCCCAGCTGCGCCGTTTGCAAGAGCCAGCGGTCGGCCGGCCGCCCGCGGTCGGCCACGCCCATCCGTGATGCCACGGCGTTCTCAAACCGGCCGCGCGCCTCGGCGAAGTCCTCCGGATCAGCCGGATTGCCTTCGCTGATATCAAGGTTCAGCACGCCTTCCTTCTCGCCCCGCAGCAGTGCCAGCACCCGGTGCGAGGGCAGGCCGGCAGGGTCCTGGGCGAAGTCGAAGTAGTCGGCGAACTTCTGGCCGGCTTCCGACTGGCCCTCGCGGACCTCGGCCCGCACCAGGCCCTGCTGCCACAGCCGTTCGCGCAGCTCGGAGACCAGGTCGGCGTCCTGGCTGACCCGCTCCACCAGAATCGCCCGGGCGCCGGCCAGGGCGTCGGATGGCTCGTTGATGGCGTGCCCGGCATTGAGGAACCCTCGCGCCGCTGCCAGCGGATCCTGGGACGGGTCGGCCAGGAGGCCATCGGCGAGCGGCTCCAGGCCTGCTTCCCGGGCGATCTGCGCCTTCCGCCGCTTGGACTTGTACGGAAGGTAGATGTCCTCCAGCCGCGCCTTCGTCTCGGCTCCGTTGACTGCCGCTTCCAGCTCGACGGTCAGTTTGCCCTGCGCGGCGATGGCCTCCAGCACGGCACGACGGCGGTCTTCCAGTTCCCGCAGGTAGCGCAGCCGCTCCTCGAGATCACGCAGCTGCGCGTCATCAAGCGTGCCGGTGGCCTCTTTACGGTACCGGGCGATGAACGGGACGGTGGCACCGCCGTCGAGCATTTCCACCGCGGCCTTGACCTGCCAGGCTTGGACGCCGAGCTCCCGGGCGAGCTGGGCATGGATCCGGGCACTGAGCGCGGCCGGGTCGAGAGGCGGCAGGTTTGCAACGGAGGCGGGCGGGGCAGGCGCGGATGATTCGGTCACCGATCCATTGTGCCGTATTCGAGGCTTGGCCTAGGCGCCGGGATAGTAAAAGGCGTAGTCATCATAGGGGTCGCGCCAGCTGGACTCGTCACGGTGAATGCGCCGGACCTCGCTGCCGGGAACCCAGGCGGTACGGGCGGATCCGTGCGCATCCATCCACTTCACCTGCACGCTGGTCCGGTCCCAGGAGATGGCCTTGGCGTCGAACGTCTTCCCCTCATGGCGCACGCGGACATACGGTTCGCGGCCGTAGGGCTCACGAGTGGCCCCGGGCGGGCGGCCTTCGGCGCGGGGGCCGGGTTCGCCGCGATCCCGGGCGTACCTGCGGGCGGTCAAGACGTCTACTTTGTTCATGCGGAAAGCCTGCCATCCGGCCCGGACGGTACGGGCGGCAACTGTCTCGATCCGGGGTCGCCGGCGGCTTCAGTAGCCGTAGCCGCCCGATTCCTTGGCATTTTCGGCTGCGGCTTCCCCCTGCACATCCTTGGAATCGGGGCCGGACGTTTCCATCGGCTTCTCGGATTCCGTGCTGTTTTCGTTGCCCGCCCCGGGATCTGCGGGAGCTGTTGCTTCCTCTTCCCCGGAATCGGAATATTCGTTGCCGCTGCTCATCATAAATTCCTCCCGCTAGGGGCGGCGGACCCGGTTTGGCGCAGTCCGCACTGTGCCCGATGCCAATCAGAGTAGGCTGATGCTCAGTATGCTGTCTATGGCGGGGTCGAAGCTCGGATGGCTTGCCGGCTGACTGACAGAGATGCCGGAAGCGGTGCGCAGCGGGGCGGCCTCACGGGGGAGGAGTCGGCGGGCATGCGGGATGTTGGCACGGCGGCCGGTCGTGGTCTGGCCTTTGTTTTCTCGGCGCTCAAGAGGCTGCGGCCGGCCCGGCCCATCCATCCGATCGGGCTCCATCTGGAAGGGCGGCTGGAGAGATCGGGGAACTCCCTCGCCAGTGGCATTTCCTGGCTGGACGAAGCGGGGAACAACGACGTCGAGGCCCGGCTGTCGAGGTCAGCGGGCCTGCCGTCGCGGCTCCCCGACATTATCGGGCTCGCGCTGCGGGTCACCGCGGAGGACGGACAGGCCGACATCCTGCTGGCTTCCAGCGGTACCTCCCGGGCCGGCAGGTACCTGCTCCAGCCTCGACGGGACGTTCGTGCTGCGGCGCTGACCACGGTGATGCCCTACCGAGGGGCACACGGCCCGGTCCAGCTCGCAGCCCGCACAATCCGGCCGAACGTGCCGCTTCCGGCTGATCCGGCGGGATTCCGACGGGCGCTGGGCAGCGAGGACTGGGTGCTCTCGCTGTCCCACGCGCAGCCGTGGGGCCCGTGGCGCCGGTTTGGTACCCTCACGCTGCGGCTTGCGCAGGGCGGGGGAGACACAGGCCTGCGTTTCGATCCGATCGTGCACCGGCTTCCAAACGCGGATACCTACCGTTGGATCGAGAAGCTGCGCGCGCCGTCCTACGCGGTGTCGCGCCGGTCGCGCCCCCGGGGATAGGGGATAGGCGGACCGGCTTCGGGCGGAACCTCAAACCCCCGGCAGGTCCGCAATCCAGTTCCTCACCATCCGTGCGGCTGTTTCTCCGGCCTCCGCGGGCCACCAATGGCCTGCATCCACTTCAACAATTCTCAGCCGCGGCACCCAGTCCTCCAGCCCCTCCACCAGATGGGGCGAGAGGAACGGGTCCCGCCGCGGGACTATCACCTGCACGGGAACCCGGCAGCGGGCCGACAGGGTTTGGGGCCGGAACCAGTTTGCCCGGTACAGGGCGAGGCCGCGAACACCGTTGTCGCCGATCCTGCGGCCGGAGAAGCGCTCGTACGGACGGGTCAGGAGCGTCCGCCACGCAAGTTCCGGCAGTACCGGCAACTGGAACCCGGCGACGTACAGGCTGCGCACGGCCTGTCCTGCCGCCTGCGGCCAGAGCGCGGGCCTGCGCAGCCTGCGCCCGAACCAGCGGTGAAGATGGCCCAGGTCCGGTCCCGAAATGCTGGTGAAGCTGAGAATCCGGCCCTCGGCACGAGCATCCTGGGCCGCCGCCCAGCCTTGGATCGATCCCCAGTCGTGTCCCACGAGGTGCACGCCCTCTGCCCCGGAGGCATCGATCACCGCAAAAAGATCGTCCACCAGGACGGGCAGGCGGTAGGCGCCGGGACGGGCGATGGGGGTTCGGGACGCCCCGGCATTGCGGGTGTCATAGGAGATGACGTGGCTGTCGGCGCTCAGGTGGGCGGCGACGGAGTCGAAGACCGAGTGGTCATCCGGGTAGCCGTGGATCAGCAGGACGGCCGGCCTCCCGGGCCCGTGCGGCGGGCCGTAGGTATAGACGGCGAGTGTCGCATCGGGGCGCGCCAGCATCCCGTGCCGTTCATCGGCCTCCATCGGGGCCCTCCCTCGCAGCGCCGCGTGTTTCCGTCCGCCCAGCCTACGGCGGCATGGCGACCGCGGCGAGCACGGTGGTCCGCACCGGGAAACAGCAAGAGCAGGGCGGTGCGCATAACACAGCTGTCCACATGTTGAAACAATTGTCCGGATCGCGGACACATCTGACTAGAATTCATAAGTTATTCATTCGAGCGAAAGCCAACACTTCAATGTCCAAACCAGCATCAGTTACCGCGGGGGCGCCTGCCGCGCCGGTGAACTCCCGCGGCCGCGTCATCGTTGCCAGCCTTGTTGGCACGTCCATCGAGTTTTATGACTTCTACGTCTACGCCACGGCCGCCGTGCTTGTCTTTCCGGCGCTGTTCTTCCCGAATGCCAGCGGAGCCGTCGCTCTGCTGAGTTCGTTCGCGGTGTTCGGCGTGGCCTTCATCGCCCGCCCGTTGGGGTCCATTATTTTCGGACACTTCGGCGACAAGTTCGGCCGCAAGGGAACGCTGGTGGCCTCCTTGCTCACCATGGGCATCGCCACCTTCCTGATCGGCTGCCTGCCCACCGCCCAGGTTGACGGCTGGTCCTTCTGGGCACCCGCCCTGCTGGTGGTCATGCGCTTCGCCCAGGGCTTGGCCCTCGGCGGCGAATGGAGCGGCGCCGCCCTCCTGGCCACCGAGAATGCGCCGGCGAATAAGCGGGCCATCTACGGCACCTTCCCGCAGTTGGGCGCCCCGATCGGCTTCATCATCGCCAATTCGCTGTTCCTGGTGCTGAGCATCAACCTCGCCAACGAAGAGTTCATGGCCTGGGGCTGGCGCATTCCGTTCCTGGCCAGCGCCGTGATGGTGATCATCGGCCTGTGGGTGCGCCTGAAGCTGGTGGAAACCCCCGCCTTCCAGAAGGTCGTGGACAAGGGCGAGGTCACCAAGCTGCCGCTGGGCCGGGTCTTCAAGACCAGCTGGCGCCAGCTGATCCTGGGTACGTTCATCATGCTGGCCACCTACGTGCTGTTCTACCTGATGACCACCTTCACGCTGTCCTACGGCACGGCGGCAACGAACGCCGAGGACGCCGCCGCCGCGGCCGAGGCCGCCGGAAAGCCGTTCGATCCGGACACCTTTGCCGCCGGGCTGGGCTATGCCCGCAACGACTTCCTGCTGATGCTGATCATCGGCGTGGTGTTCTTCGGCATCTTCACCCTGGTGTCCGGCCCCCTGGCAGAAAAGTACGGCCGCAAGAAGACGCTGATTGCGGTATCCCTGGGCATCATGGCATTCGGCTTCCTCTGGGTGCCGCTCTTCGCCGGCGGCTTCGCCGGCACCATGGCGCACCTGATCATCGGCTTCACGCTGATGGGCCTGACCTTCGGGCCGATGGGTGCAATCCTGCCCGAGCTGTTCCCGACGAACGTGCGCTACACCGGCTCGGCCGTGGCCTACAACTTCTCCTCGATCCTGGGTGCTTCGGTGGCTCCGTTCATCGCCGTCGCGCTGTGGCAGGCCGCCGGGGGCAGCACGGTCCTGGTGGGCCTCTACCTCAGTGGCGCCGCCGTCCTGACGCTGGTCGCCCTGCTGCTGACCAAGGAAACCAAGGACATGGACTACGAGAACCAGTCGAGCTGACCTTCCAGCCGGACGATCAGAAAGACCCGCGGCAGTGGCCGCGGGTCTTTTTGATGGCTTGGCTTGGCGTGCCGCCGCGTTGCAGGGCAAGCAAAAGGTTGCAGGGCAAGCAAAAGGCCCGCCCTCCCCGGAGGGGCGGCGGGCCAGATGCCACTAAAAGGAGCAGTTTAATCGGCCAAGATTAAGCGGTTGTGCTCCTCCTCTTCGTGATGAAGCCCCAGATCACCAGCACGATCAGGGCGCCAATAATGGCCCAGATCCACGATTCGAGGCTAAAGAATTCGTTCATATCGGCGCCCATCACAGCACCGCCGATCCATCCGCCCAGGAGGGCACCGATGACACCGAGGACGAGCGTCGCAATCCAGCCACCGCCCTGCCGTCCGGGAAGGATCAGCTTGGCAATGGCGCCTGCAATAAGTCCAAGTAAGAGGAATGCTAGGAAGTTCATGAGGTGCATCTCCTTTGTTAGGTGCTACGTCAATTCTCCCGGTCAGGCCGGGTTCTGCTCCTTGGTAGGCATCACGCTACCGCATGGACAGCGTGCTTAGTAAGTTCCCGCGCCCACTTGGTACCTAAAACGTGACATGACTACAACCAGTGATACAGTCCGGCCTTAAAAGTGTGCGCCTTAATCCGCAATGGTAGCCAGCACGGCGCCGGCTGAAACGGTGTCCCCGGGCTTGGCGGCCAGCCCCAGGATGGTCCCGGACTTGTGCGCGGTGAGCGGCTGCTCCATCTTCATCGCCTCCAGTACGACGACGAGATCGCCTTCCGCAACCGTGTCGCCTTCGGCGACGGCGACCTTCACGATGGTCCCCTGCATCGGGGAGGCCAGCCCGTCGCCGCCGGTCGCGGCGCCGGCTGCGGAACCGGAACGGCCCCGTCCGGCGCGCTTGGGCTTGCCGTTGGACTTGGCGGGCGTGCCGGTACCGCCGCCCAGGCCGGCCGGGAGCACGACCTCCAGCCGCTTGCCCCCGACCTCGACGGTCACCCGCTGGCGTTCGCCGTCGTCGTCGGATCCCGCGGCCGGGACGGACTGGAACGCCGGGATATCGTTGACGAACTCGGTTTCGATCCAGCGGGTATGGATGCTGAACGGCCCTTCCACGGGGGCGAAGGCCGGGTCGGCCACCACGGCGCGGTGGAACGGCAGCACGGTGGGCATGCCGCCGATTTCCATCTCGTCCAACGCGCGGCGGGCGCGCTCCAATGCCTGGGTGCGCGTGCTGCCGGTGACAATCAGCTTGGCCAACATGGAGTCGAAGTTGCCGCCGATGACTTCGCCGGCTTCGATGCCCGAATCCACGCGGACACCCGGACCGGTGGGCAGGCGCAGGCTCTCCACGGTCCCGGGCGCCGGCATGAAGTTGCGGCCGGCATCCTCGCCGTTGATGCGGAACTCGAACGAGTGCCCGCGCACGTCGGGGTCGTCATAACCGAGCTCTTCGCCGCGGGCGAGGCGGAACTGTTCGCGGACCAGGTCAATGCCGGTGACTTCCTCGGACACGGGATGCTCCACCTGCAGGCGGGTGTTGACCTCGAGGAAGGAAATGGTGCCGTCCTGGCCGACGAGGAACTCGCAGGTTCCGGCGCCCTGGTACCTGGCTTCGCGCATGATCGCCTTGGAAGCCGTGTACAGGCGCTCGTTCTGCTCGGGGGACAGGAACGGGGCCGGGGCCTCCTCCACGAGTTTCTGGTTGCGGCGCTGCAGCGAACAATCGCGGGTCGAAATGACCACCACGTTGCCGTGCGCGTCGGCCAGGCACTGGGTTTCCACGTGCCGCGGCGAGTCCAGGAAACGCTCCACGAAGCATTCGCCCCGCCCGAACGCCGCCGTGGCCTCGCGCACCGCCGACTCGTAGGACTCGGCGATGGCCTCGCGGTCACGGACCACCTTGATGCCGCGGCCGCCGCCGCCGTAGGCCGCCTTGATGGCCAGCGGCAGGCCGTGCGCGTCGGCGAAGTCCAGGACTTCCTGCACGCTGCCCACCGGATCGGGCGTGCCGGGCACCAAGGGGGCGCCGACCCGTTCGGCGATGTGCCGGGCCTGGACCTTGTCGCCCAGTTGGGAGATGGCGTCGGGGGAGGGGCCGATCCAGGTCAGCCCGGCGTCGACGACCCGTTGCGCGAACTCTGCGTTCTCGGACAGGAAACCGTAGCCGGGGTGGACGGCGTCGGCACCGGCGGCCTCGGCCACCTGCAGGAGCTTGTCCATCATCAGGTACGACTCGGCGGCGGTGCTCCCGCCGAGTGCGTAGGCTTCGTCCGCCAGACGGACGTGCAGGGCATCCCGGTCCGGGTCGGCGTAGACGGCGACCGAGGCAATGCCTTCGTCCCGTGCGGCGCGGACTATGCGAACGGCAATTTCACCACGGTTGGCGATCAGTACCTTGGTGATGCGCTGGGTCATTCAAAGCTCCTTCTATCCTTGAGGAGCCTAGCCTGCTTTTGCGGGATTCGCTCATGAACCATGCCGTTTCTGCGTGTGAGAGGGCGGTTCTTTGTAGGGGTCCTACAAAGGGAGCAGCGGGCGCCCGATCTCCACCTGGCCGGTGGAGATCGGAACGCCCGCTGCCTTTTCGGTGTACGGGGACCGCAGGGCTACTTCACGGTGACCGTCCTGGTGGTTGTGCTTCCGGCGACCTGGGATGTTCCGCCGTAGGTAACCGTGTACTTGTGCTTGCCCTTCTTCTGGTTCTTCAGCGTGAGGCTGACCTGGCCGTTCGTGACCTTGGCATTCTTTGCCACGGTCTTGCTGCCGTCCTTGACGCTTACGGTGCCAGTCAGGTTCTTGAAGCCACTGGCCGTGACCTTGATGGTCAAAACGGCGGTCTTCGCCTTCGTCGACGACGCCGCAACGCTCGCCTTGGAAGCCACCTTGGCCACAGTCGCCGTCGAAGAGGTAGACGCCTGGTTTACGTAGCCCGTTGCGGAACGGGTCACCTTGACGCTGATCTTCTTGCCGGCATCAGCTGCGGTCAGCTTGTACTTTGACGATGTTGCCTTGCTGATTGCTTTCCCGTCGCGCAGCCACTGGTACGCCACCTTCGTCGCCACCGGCTTGCTGGCCGAGGCATTCGCCGTCAACGTAGAGCCGACCTTCTTGGTTCCAGAAATGGTGGGCTCCGGGGCGGAAGTAAACGCGAAGGCGGTGGTAACGGAAGACGAGGTCTTCGCCGTAGTTGCGTAGCCGCTGGCAGCCCTTGTCACCGTGACGCTGATCTTCCCAGCCGCGTCTGCCGTCGTCAGCTTGTACGTCGACGATGTTGCCTTGTCGATGGCCTTCCCATCACGCAGCCACTGGTAGGTGGTAGATGACGCGGCGGGCTTGCTGGCACCGACCGTGGCGGTCAACACGGCCCCAAGAGACTTGGATCCGCTGATCGTCGGTGTCGGTGCAGTCTCGAAGGCGAAGGCAGTTGCGACGGCGACCGAGGTTTTCGACGTCGTCGTATAGCCGGTCAAGGCATGGGTTGCCGTGACACTGATCTTCGTGCCGGCGTCAGCTTGGACCAGCTGGTAGGTAGTGCCCGTCGCACCGGTAATCACCTTGCCGGCTCGGAGCCACTGGTAGGTGACCTTCGACGCCTGCGGTGACGCACTTCCAGCGTTGACCGTCAGTGTGGCACCCAGAGTCTTGGAGCCGCTGATCGTCGGGGTAGCCACATCGGCGAACGGTTTGTTGATGGTCCGTTCGGCCGAGGTCTTGGCGATGGCGGTGTAACCGGTGGCCTGGTAGGTGGCGGTGACGGTGATGTTCTTTCCGGCGTCGTCGCCGACCAGGGTGTAGGTCGCCTTGGTCGCCCCGTCGATGGCCTTGCCGTCGCGCAGCCACTGCCAGGTGACGGTGGCTG